>DAOLDD010000041.1:0-30851 GCA_035327585.1 Kiritimatiellia bacterium
CGGTGTCCTCGTCCGCATATTCGTCCCCGTTGGGATCTTCGCCGGTCACGGCGACGGTATTCGTCAAATCCCCGGAGATCACGGAATCCACGGAAACGGTGACGCTCTGGCCGACGGCCAGCGTTCCGACGTTCGTCGTGAACGAGAGCAGCGGGTCGGTCACGACGACATTGGTCAGCGCCACGTCGCCCGCATTGCTCACCACGAATGCGTACGTCACGGGCGCGTTGTTGGTGCCCTGCACCAGGCTCACGCCATTGACGGTCTTCACCACCTCAATCGCCGGGGCGATGAGGTCGACGATGGCTGTATCGGTGTCGTTGACCGTGCCCGTGCCGAAGTAGAAACCGGTTGCATTGACCACGTTGGTCAGGTCGGCGCTGATGACGCCGGCCACCGATACGGTCTTGCTTTGCCCAATGATCAGGCTGCCGACATTCGTCGTGAACCCGAGCGCGGCATCGGTCAGCGTCACGTTGGTCAAGGTGATGCTGCCGGGGTTGGACACCACGAACGCGTAGGTCACGGGGGTCCCGTTGGTCCCCAGTACAAGTTCCTGCCCGTTCACCGTCTTCTGCACAACAATCGCCGGGAATTGCGCGTCGAAAAAGTTGTTCCCGTCATAGGAGATGAACGAGACGACCGCGACCGGAATGCGGTTGTCATTTGGACCCGCCGTGTCCCCCGTGCTGACAAAGCTCAACGGATCGGTCTCGACCACCACGTAGGTGCCGGTTCCAAGATTGAGGAATTCGTAGGAGCCATTCGCGAGCGTCGTGAGCAGGCCGACCAGCGTGCCATCCGACGGATCGCCGTCGCCGTTCGGGTCGGTGAACAGGCGGACCGTCACTCCGCCCAAGCCTACATCGCCACCGGTAAAGGTGCCGGACTGATCGATATCGTTGTACACAAAACCGCTGATCCGGGCCGCGACCGTTGTGATGGTTGCAGAACTCGTAACCGGCGGCACCGGGTCCCCGTATTCGTCCACCGCGTAGGAAATCGGGGAAACGTTCTCCGCGGGATTGCAGCCGCCCGTCGCGGCCAGGGTCACCAACACGGTGATGCTGCCGCCAGGGGCCAGACTGCCCGCACCGGTCAGATCATCCCACAGCAGGCTGCCAAAGCCGGTGCCGTCGGGCGAGGGACTCGCGGACACAAAGGAGAAGCATGCGCCACTGTACGTATCCTCCAGCGGCAGCACCGTCACGGCCGAACTTCCGACATTCGTGATGGTGATCTGGAAGACCACATCCGAGCCTTTCGGCGCCGGGCCGGGCACCGGGCTCAACACCACTTTGTTCACGGTGATCGCGGGATCGGAGATGATCACCGTCGAGGTGCCCGTCGACACGACGCCGCCACCGGCATTGGCGATGGCGATGTTGGTGGACGGGTCGGCTACGGAAAGCGCGGTGAAGTTCACGAAAATATCCACGGTGTCGCCTGGCGACATCGGGCCGATGTTCGTCCACACCAGGCTGCCCGCCCCCACGCTATTCGGCGTGGGCGTGGCGAAGTTATACGCCATGTGGACATTCGCGAAGGTATCCGTCACGGACACCGGGTTGAGCACCGTGCTGCCCGTGTTCACCGCGCGCAGGCGGAATTGGATGCCCTCGCCAAGCACGGCCTGGCCGTCCGCGGGCGCGATCAACGTCTTGGTCAACGACAAGCCGGGCGTGCCGGGCGCCGCAGGTACCACCGCCACCGCCGAGCAGGGATCGGTCGGATCATCTGGATCGACGTAGTCCAAGGCCAGCAGCGACCCCGCCGGCGCACTGATCACGCCATTGGACGAAACGAAGCCGGGCAACGCGCTCGACGGGATGCAGGCGGTGAAGATGCCGCTGTTCGTCGCGGTCTCCGTCAACACGAGCGGTTCCACGTCCCCGCTGCTGCTCGTCAGCACGGCAAACAGCGTGTCCACCGTCAGGGAATTCGTATTCTGGTCGAGATCCGTCACGCGCACGCAGATGGTCGCGTTCGTCGCGAACTGGTTGGTCGCGGGCCCATTGTCGCCAAAGGTAAACGCAATGGAGCACGGCGTGCCGAGGTCCAGGCTGCTCAACGGGATCGACGTCGCGCGCGTATCCGTGATGCCCTCCGAACCCTCGTGCGCGGTGGCCGCGATGCTGTAGTTGCCCTCCGTCGCGCCGGTGTTCCAGACATATTCATAGGTCTTCGAGCAGGCATTGCTCGCCACGACATTCGCGTCGTTCAGCGAAACGAAAACATCATCCGCCACGCCGGGGCCGTCGATATCGAGGTCGAGCCCAGTGATGTCGTACGCGCCGAACGGATCGCTCACCGTCGTGCGGATGTAGAGGGTGTTCCCATTGTTCGCGGACGGAACAATGCTGCCGCCCGGATACGGCGCGTCGTACACCGCGACCGAATCCACGCTGATCACGGTTGTTACCGGCAGGCTGATTTTCGAGGGTTTGTTGGAGCTGTCATAGAGCAGATGGAACACAACCCCCGCTTCGGCGCTCTGCACATCCAGCGACAGCGCCTCGCCGGCGGGAACCGTCACATCGGACGGAATAACGGCGGTCCAGGTCAGGTTGCTGTTCGCCGCGGTGTAGGTCGGCGGATTCATGGTCGCGACAACCGTTGCGCCATAGCGCAGCACCGCCGTGATGTCGGGATTCGCCGGCATGGACCCACTCGTCACCGCGATGAAATTCGTCACGGTGACGACACCACCGGCCGGCAATTCCAAATCGCTGCACAGAACCGGGGTTTGCGTGAATGTCGCCGTGGGCGAATTGCCGCCGCCGGCTGGCGCCGGCTTGATCGCCACGCCGCCGATCACCCACTTCTTGGATGTGCTCAGCGTCCACGACATGGTCGTGGTCAAATTGCTCGCCACCTCCGTGCTGCCGCCGCCGCGCACTTCGTTGACGTTGCCCGCGGTCAACCATCGGGATACCTGTGCGGGACCCACCGAAAGGGTGGCGTCCTTTTCAACCGTCACCGTGTCAAAAACCAAGTCATCCGCCGCGGAGACCACGCTCACCGAAGGCGCGGTCGAGTCGCCCGTATTGGATGCGAACGCACCCAGGGGCGTGCTCTGGTTAACGCCGGCGAAGGTGGAAACGCCCACGACGGCGCCCTTGTGCGCGGCGGCAAACGTAACGTCAACCGTCGCGCTGCCGACCGAGGGGGCAAGAAGACTGTAGATGTTCACCTGCTGATCATTCCCGAGGCGGGTGCCCACCAGCGTCAGCGCGTTGGTCGTATTTCCCGAGCGCACGCGGGCCACCGTGATGTTGGTATTGCCGTCCGGCTTCCATGAAACCCCGACCATCATCAGGCGATTGTCGCCCGACCCCACGACATGCGGCACTGAAATATTCCCCGTGAGCGAGGTGACGCTGGTGGATGACATGTGTTCGAGCTGCGCGGGCTGGATGGATACACCGCCCGACACCCACGAATCGGCGGAAATCGTCCACGAATTCGTGACCCTGGGCGCGGCGCCGTCCCGCACACTGGCGGAGGCTCGGACGCCGTCATTGGCCGCGGACCCAACGATTTCATTCCACAACACCGTTTGACCCGATATGGCCGTGGCGGAACGCGCGTCGTCCAGCGCCATTAGGTCAAAAACCAGATCATTCACCGCGGACGTCACAATGACACTCGCGGGCGAGGTTGTGCCGACGGCGGTATTGGTCGTTCGGAACGGCGTGGTCTGGTTGACGCCTGAAAACGTGGTGACGCCCACGTATACCGCGTCCCCATCATTCGCATTGCCGTCCGCCATGAAAACAGTGACCGTTCCTGATCCAATGGTCGGCGCGATCAAGGACCAGAGCTCCATTTCCGCCTCTTGCGATGAAGCGCGCGCAAAGACACGAGTCATCGTTTGCGTCACACCGACCGCGACATAGCGCACATTGGTGACGGAAAGGGACCCCGTATTGTCATCTTCAGCGGAGAATCCCACGAGCATCAACCGGTTGGCCGCGTTGCTGGTGACGTGCGGGATCACCAGCGTCGTCAAGGCTGAGGCGCCCTCATTCGTGCCCCGGCTCGTCGTGTTGAGGACGGTAATGGCGCTGCTCGAGGCCGAAAGCACCACACTGGTTGCGGTCGTGCTGTCGCCCGACGCCACGGGATCAATACGATCAAGATCCTGATCCGGGCTGCCCGAACCATCCGTGCTCAAGTAGAGCACCTTGGTTTCCGACGGCGTCGAAATCAGGACGGTGTCGCTGCAGAAATCGTTGAATACCGGGTCGGTGTAGCTCACGCTCAGCGTGTGGCCCGGGCCAACGTTCAGCGTGCCGTCCTGCGTCAGCAGGCCGGACGAGGTCGAGGACGGCAGGGCGATGAGGTTCCGGAACACATTGGTATTCGCGCTCAACTCCGACAGCGTGATGGTTTCCACGTCGCCGTTCGACAGGTTCTGCACATTCACCGCAATGGTGTTCACCACACTGGTGTCGGTATTCGCGTCCGCATCGTTCAGCGTTACATAAATCGACGAACCGGCGGAATACGCGATGATCGGCGCACCCGATCCGTCGGTGAAGGCCAGGTTGCACGCGGCCGCGCCTTCCGGCGGCGGCACCTCGACGATGTTCGTGACGACGACCGTGTCGCCGCCCAGCGTCGCGCCATTGGCAATGGTGCCGCTGGAAAGAATGCGCGCGTGGTAGCGCAGCGTCGTACTGCCGCCACGCGGCACGATCGGAATCACATAGCCGCCCTCGTCAAACGGGAACAGGGTGTCCGGCAACACGTCGTCCGGCACCGCGACAAAATCGCGCGACGCGCTGTTTGTGATGTACAACAAACTGGGCGGCGGCGTATCGAGCACAATGACATTGCCCAGCACCACGAGGCTGTTGTTGTCGATGGTGATTGCGTATTCGAGGATGTCGTTGGTGCTGATGCCGGCAGGCGGGTTGTCCACGATCAGCGTCGACGTCTTCCGAATCACGGCCTCGGGGAACGGCAGGACCGTGGTGCCCAGGTCGAGGAATGGGTTCCCCGCACCGGCAACGGCCGGGTCCTGCCCCCAGGCCGCCGTGATCAGCGTGCCGTCGAGGGTGTAGATCCGCATGCCCGTCTGGTCCTTGTCCGGGTCATAGATGGTGCGGGATTGCAGGAGCGCCATTGGATAGGAAATGTCATAGCCGTCCCCGTTCGAATCGGTGAACGGTCCCAGCTTGTCCCCGTTGTAATCAACATAAAGCGTCGTCGCGCCAACCGCCGTCACCCAAACCGGACTGCCGTTTTGCGATAGATCGCTGCTGCCGGGACCCCAGCCGACCTGCGCAATCGGCGTCAGGTTGCCTTCCGGCACCAGCGAAAAGCCCCAGTCGTGTACATTGTTCGCGCTCGGGCGGGCGCCAACCGTCGCAATGGCGAAAAACGGCGCGCCGTTGGTGCTTTGGAACTTCGCGCCCGAATTGACCGGCATGAGGTATTGCACGGACCCATTGGCGGCGACGGAAAGGTTCGTCGTCCCAATCTGCGTGGTCACCTGGACCGGCAGGGCGCTGGTGCCGGGATTGTAAGCAAAGATGTACGTCTCATGCCCATTCGCCGCGGAGCCGACCGGCGTGTAGTAGGTGTCCGTCCATTGCTCAAACGGATACAGCGTGTACCAGCGCGACTCGTAGTTGGCGCCGATGTCGCCGGTGATCAGGTGCGCCTGGATCGGTTTGTTCGCGACCACACGGGCGCCGCGCAACACGCCGCCGTTGACGCGATACGACTCGCCGCGATTCAGGTTCGCCACCGTCTCGAAGCTGCCGTTGGCGTCCTTGTCGATGTTGACCGTGGTGCCATTCTCCGCCGCCATGACAAAGAGGTCCACGACCTCAAACATTTGGGAAGCCGACACATTTTCGCCGACAGGTGCAAAAAATTCGGTGCCGTAATCAAGCACCGAACTCACCTCGACCGCACCGGCCAGCACGCTGCCCGGCGAGGTCGCCCATGCCGCGCGCGAAACCACGACCGCCTTGGTGGCGCCGATCCGGTCGCGCCCGTCGTATCGAATTTGCGAAGGATTGCGAGGGAGCGTCACCAGATTGCGAAGCGGCAAAACCGTACCCACCGGCAGCCCTGCCGGGTCATTGACAAATCCGGGCGGAATGCCATTGGCGTTGTTGCCATCGCCCCACACCTGCGTGGTGGATTGGACCGGATTGTCGAGGTCGACTTCGTAGCCGTCCTCCCAGTGGTCATAGACAAACTTTGTCCCATCAGAACTGATGACGACTGAAATTACGGAATCAAATGTCGTTCCGGTACTGGTAAACAGCTTTAGCAGCGAACCCCTGACCTGCTCCTCGGGCAGTGGG
Organism: Kiritimatiellia bacterium; assembly: GCA_035327585.1. GTDB lineage: Bacteria > Verrucomicrobiota > Kiritimatiellia > CAIVKH01 > CAIVKH01 > JAMLJG01. Next base: position 6,327 of record DAOLDD010000041.1, read on the forward strand.
ATAAAGAATTCCTGCACGATGTTCTGCGCACGCCCCAGCCCTGCCGTCACAATCAGGATGAACGCAAACCAGAATGAACTACGTTGGAACCTACTCATAAGGGCCTCCCCAGGCTACTTCGCAACCTGCAAACAAGACACACCCCCCACCCCTTGAAGCAGGCGGGATTCGAACGATTCACGGCACATTTTTGGCCACATGCGACAAACAGGCGCTGAATCAGCAGTGAAAACATTATTTGCAACCGGCTTGTTACAAGGTTATTGCATCGTTATCAACAAGTTTTGCACCTACTGAGCATTTCTTCTAAAAATTTCGCCAGCATCAGAAAGCAATTTCTGCGCCATTATCGGCTCCAAATGGGCCGCGCACGCGACGTTGCGGGCGTCCATCTACAGTCGCAATTTCCCGGCGGATTGACGAAACAGCCTGTTCAAACGTACAGTTCACTCACCAATGGACACAGCCCTGCCATCAGAATCAGCCGTATCCGCCCGTTGGGTACGCACACCGGGCGTTGTCGCGCGCGTCATTCGAGGCGAGGTTCTACTGGTGCCCATCCGGCGGACGAGCGATGCACTGGACGGATTCTATACGCTGAACGGCACGGCAGCCACGATCTGGGAACTGGCATCTGACAACCGGTCCGCAGTGGAGATGGCAGGCGTACTGTCGGAGCGCTACACCGTGTCGGAAGCGGATGCGGTCGAAGACGTACTGCGCATCCTGCGCGAATTGGAGCACATCGGCGCATTGCAGCGCATCGCCTGAGCCGTACCATGGCCTGCCCCGATTGCATCCAACACCAGATCGGCTCCGCGGAATTGGTGAATCAGCTTTCCGGGAAACCGGGCGACTTCCCCATCGCGGGCTCGCTCGAATTGACGTTGCGCTGCAATGTGCGGTGCCGACACTGCTACATCCTCTACCCTGGCGCGACCTCGGGTGAAATGTCCACCGACGAGGTCAAGGCCATCCTCGACAAGCTGGCTGAACAGGGCGTGCTGTTCCTGCTGCTGACCGGCGGCGAGATTTTCGCGCGCTGCGACTTCCGTGAAATCTACCTGCACGCGAAGCGGCTCGGCTTCCTGCTCACGCTTTTCACGAACGCGACGCTGATAGATGAGGATACGGCCGACTTCCTCGCCGAATGGCCGCCGCGCCGCATCGAGGTCACGATCTACGGCCACACGGAGGAGACCTATGAAAAAGTCACCGGCGTGCGCGGTTCCTTCAAACGATTCCGCCGCGGCGTGGAACTGCTGTTGGAACGCAAGCTGCCGCTTGCGCTGAAAACCGTGGCGATGAAAACGAACCGGCACGAGTTTGAGCAGGTGCAGGCATGGGCGGAGGGGCTCGGCGTCCCGTTCCGCTTCGACGCCGTCATCAACCCGCGCCTCGACGGCGGCGCATCGGTGCTCGACGAGCGGCTCGACCCGGAGGACGTGGTCCGGCTCGACGGCACGACGGACGCGCATCGAACGCACTACCAGAAGCTGCTGGACAAGGCGCAAATGCGGCCGCGCAGCGAGAAGGCATTTTCCTGCGGCGCCGGCATCAAGACCTTCCACGTCGACCCGCGCGGCCATCTGCATCCCTGCATGATGTGGCGGGCGACGCCGTATGACTTCAAAACCGGCACGCTGGCGGGGTGGCGCGCGCATGTCGACACGATGCGCGAAACGCGAATTCCAGCCGACTCCGGTTGCCGTTCGTGCGCGCACCACCTCGGCTGCAACAACTGCGCCGCCACCTCCGCATTGGAAAACCGCGGCGTACCGGGCAAGCCGGTCGACTACTATTGCCGGATCAACCAGTCCCGCGAACGGCTGCTCGACCTGCGCCGGTTTGACATCCCCGAGGTGAACCGCAGAGACGCGGAGTACGCGGAGAAATAAGCGTTGCCCACGGAATACACGGAAGAGATTCCGCGCTTTTCCGCGTCTTCCATAGTTACAACTCACCTCCGCGCCCTCTGCGCCCCCGCGGTTACTTATTCCCGACTCGACAATCGCGGCTGTTTCATAAAAGGTTCCCGCCCGACAGGAGATGCCATGAGTACCGACAATCGCAAACCCTACGAAGCCCCGCGCATCACGCATGTGAAGCTCGAAGACAAGCCCGTGGTGGCGCAGACCGCCTGCAAGGACAGCATCGACACCGATGCCTGCGCGCAAATCATTGTGGACGACATCAACCAGGAAGTGAAACGCCTCCCGGCCTTCGATCTCTCACCCTCCTGACCCGCACCCCTGCTCGTCAATGGAGGGCGCTGCGCCGTCAGCGCCATACGTTTTGGACTCCTGCACCCTCTCCCTCGCCGGACACCAGTTCTCATTTGAACCCGCCGGTGCCGAGTCCGTCCGCCTCCCGCCCGCTTTCGATTCCTTCCGCGCCCCGATCGACGCCGCACCCGTGACGGCGCGTTATCGCGTTCATCCCGCCAACGCCGCGCAGTGGACGAGCCCGGCCGAGGTCGATCAGATCTGGCAGACCGATACCTGGCGCATGGGCCGCACACCAGACGGCGATTACGTGCTGGCCATCCACGTCCTGCCGGATGAACGTCCACTGGCCGTGGCACGCTTCGCCCCGGATTTCTCACACGGCGATCTCCTTTGCCGTGCCGGCCGGCATGGCGCGCCGACTCCCTTTGCGTTCAACTATCCGTGCGACCAGGTCGCCGTGCTCAACGCGCTGAATCCGCACGGCATCGGGATCGTCCACGCAGGCGCCGTCGCAATCGACGGCAACGGCCTGCTCTTCTGCGGGAGGTCCGGCGCGGGGAAAACCACCTTGAGCCGCTTATGCCGCGACGCGGGCGCCACGCTGTTGAATGATGACCGGCAATTTGTATGGGCCGGTGGAACCGGCGTATGCCTCGCTCCCACCCCGTGGCACGGACTGGAACCTGAAATCAACAATAAGACGGTTCCGCTCCGGGCGATTTTTCATCTCGTGCAGGCCCCCGCGACGCGCTGCACGTTGCTGTCGCCCATCGACTCCGCCGCGAAGCTGTTGGGAAACACCGTCGCTCCGTTTTATCGCGCGGACGCGATGGCGAGGACGCTCGCCTGGACGGAAACCATCACGGCGCGCGTACCTTCGTATCTGTTGGAGTTCACACCGACTGCGGATGCGGTCAACGCATGCCGGGGGATTCTGGAATCCTCCTGACGCGGCGAACGAGCCCGAGAAAGGGCCACGCCGCGAGCGCAAGAAGCAGGTGGAAGAGAGCCCGGCCGCGCGACGAAACCGGACGGCCGTCCTCCGGCACAAGCGCGACGACCACGCCGAGCAGGTCCTCGCGCAGCACCGCCGGCCGATCCCACGCCAGCCGCGCATCGCCCTTGGTCCAGCACCAGCCCCGCCAGCGGAAGATCAGCCGATGCGCGTAGATCCGGCCGCTCCGGGGGATTAGAACAACGTTTCCCCAATCCGCCGGTCGCCGGGAAAGGGAAACCGCGCGCACGGCCCCGGCACGAGACCAGCGCGGACCCATGCTGGAGCCGTCGAGCGGGAGCACCAGCTCCCCCGCGGCGTCGAGTGCGGCGCGAATGGCTTCACTGTTCGCTGGAAGGTCCATACGTTTTCGCGCACTGTAGCACGATGTTCATCGCCGCGATACCGGAGGCGCTGCTGGGAGCGCTCGTGTTCACCGCGCTCTGCCTGGGGCCGGGCCTCGCCTGGGTGTGGACGCTCGCGCCTCGTTCGCGACTCGAAACAACCGCCCTCGCGCTGACGGTGGGCCTGCCGCTGACCGTGCTCCCGGCCGTTCTGCTCGCCGAGTGGGGTCGCTTTTCCGCACCGGCGTTGTGGTGCTGCGCCGCGGCGCTGACGGCGGCGGGATTCCTGCTCGGCCGCGGCCGTCATACGCGGGAGGGTCTGCGCGGCTGGCTGGTCATCCCCTTTGCGCTAGCGGCACTTTGGGCGCTGCCGCTGCGCGGAGAATGGCTGGTGGGCGGCTGGGACCCTGGCGTGAATGTCAACCAGGGTCTGCTGCTCGCCCGCACCGGTTCCATCGCGCAACCGGACGACCCGCTGCGCGCGGGTGCGCTTCACGCCGCGCCCGGCGCGTTCGCACGGGACTCCTTCGGGTTCACCGAAGTATTCCCGGGCCTGCCCGCGGACCCGGAAACCGGCGCGCTCGAACCGTATTTCTATCGCGGCACACCGACCCTCATCGCCATCGCAGACACCGTCGCGGGCCGCCCTGCGGCACTGCGTATAAATCATGCAACAGGGATCTTCGCATTGCTCCTCTTCGGCGGCCTGCTCGCATCGTGGAATCTCGCCAGGCCGGTCGTGTGGGGCGGAATTGCGCTGCTCGCCGCACAGCCGATCCTGCTCGCACATCTTGCCACGCCCGCGTCCGAAATGACGGAACTCGCAGTGCTCTGCGGCGCTGGATTGTTGCTACGCCGAAAAGGCTGCCCCGCCGCCATCGCACTGGCCCTGCTGCTGCTCCTCGGCGCGGTCAATCGCGTCAGCTTCCTCTTCCTGCTCGCCCTGTTATTGCCGATCCTCGCGCTCTGGGACGCGCCGGACGATGACCGTTCCAACGTCACCATCCGCCACCTCGCCCTCGCCTTCGCCCTCACCGCCGGGCTCGCCTGGTACACGTGGGTCACGCCGGACTCGCTCGTAAAGTTGCGGCATCTGGTTCCCGCGCTGCATGCGCTCGCGGGAATCTGCGTGGTCGTCGCGTTGGTGGCCGATGCCGCGCTGGCCCGGCGGCGGGTTGTGCCAACCCGCTCTAGCCGTCTCCGGCACTGGGCACGGGCGGGCGCCCTGATCATACCGGCGGCCTTGCTCGTCCGGGGATTCATCCGCTCGACCGCGTGGCTCGAATTCCCGCGAAATGTGGAAGCCTGGTTTGCCTACGCGCCGCCTGTCCTCGCCATCGCCGGCGGCATCGGCCTGCTCGCCTTCACCGCGCGCAGCGCCGCGGCGCCATGGATCATCTGGTTGGTCAGTTGCACCCTGATGGTCCTGTTGCAGCGCCATGCCGCCGAGCTCTATCCGTGGGCCACCAAGCGCTGGCTCGCGGTTTCACCGCCCCTGATCGCCGCGGGCTGCGCACTCGCCCTGCACCAACTTCATGAGCGATTCGGGAAGCGTGGCGTACTCGCGGTCGCCTGCGCGGCAACGCTGCTTTTGGCCAGCGCCTTTCCCGCGGCCCGCGCCGCATGGCGCAGCACGGAATACGATGGCGCGGCGGCCGCGCTGGACGCGTTGGCCTTACATCTCCATCCGGACGACCTCGTCGTCGCGGACCATTTCCGCTGGGGCACGCCGCTCGCGCTCGCACAGGGGTTCACCGTCCTGAGTGCCGAACCGCTGCTCGCGGGGAACGGCGACGCGGAGCGGGCCGCAGATTTTCTCGCGCAGTCAGGACGCCGCGTGGTCCTCGTCAGTTCCTCGCCCGCCGCCCTCGACGCGTGGCCTGAGACATTCCGCGATGCGCGTCCGCTGCACGACGCGATTGCGATGGAAACGCAGGAGCGCATCCAACATCGCAGCAACCGGGGTTTTGACACGCAGCCGCGCCGCGTTGTATTTCAAGCCGCCGAATGGAAACCCGCCCCATGAACATCGTTCGCCGCCACGCCCGCGTGCTCGCCAACCGCCCGCTCGCACCCGGCACGCACGAACTCGAATTCGAGCGCGGCGACTTCCTTTTTCGCGCGGGCGAGGAAATCATTGTCCACGCCCTCCACGCCGATCAGGACCGCACCTACTCGCTTGCGAGCGGCGAGTCCGATCCCACGCTCAAACTCCTCATCCGCGAAATTCCTGACGGCGCGGTCAGCCCGCAGCTCGTGCGCCTGCCCGCTGGCGCGGTGCTCGACTACAGCGGCCCCACCGGGAGCTTCGTCCTGCGCGACCGGACACGCCCGATCTGGTTCATCGCGACCGGGACCGGCATCGCGCCGCTCCTCAGCTTTTTACGCAGCGATCCCCGCCTGCGGCCCGTAGTCCTGCACGGCGTCCAACGCGCCACCGAACGCTACGCCATGGCGGAAATTCTCGGGCGCGCCGAGGCGTATCATCCCTGCTTGAGCCGCGATCCGGATCACCCGGCCCGCCGCGTCACCGACGCCCTCGCGGAGTTGCCGCTGTCGCCGCACGCCGACTATTATCTCTGCGGTGGACAGCCGATGATCCGTGAGGCCCGCGAACTGCTGCTCGCGCGCGGCATCGACGCCGCCCGTATTCTCGCGGAGCCGTATTATTATTGGTGAAAGGGTTGGACACTTCGCCGCGACCCATGAACAGGAGATTCCCCATGAAACCCATCGTCGTCGTCCTCGTCCTCATCCTCGCCGCCGCGGCCCGAGCGGAGATCATGTCCTCGCCCGAAGCCGTCACTCCGCTGACCCCGGGCGCCGACCTGCCCAAGGTCGACGTGCGAATGATGGATGGACGCACCGTGAAACTTGACGAAGCGCTCGCCAGCCAGCCCACCGTGTTCGTCGTGTACCGCGGCGGCTGGTGTCCCTACTGCACCAAGCAACTCGCCGGCCTGCAAACGGTCCTGCCCGAACTCCACGCGCTCGGCTACCGTCTCGTCGCCTTGAGTCCCGACCCGGTCGCGGACCTCAAGAAAACGCTCACGGATGCAAAGCTGGACTACACCCTGCTAAGCGACCACACCTTCGCCGCCATCGAGGCGCTCGGCCTCGCGTTCGCGCTCGACGCCAAAACCATCGAAACCTACAAAGGCTATGGCATCCCGCTCTACAGCCCGCCCGGCAGCGACGCCAAAGTCCTGCCCGTCCCCGCCGTCTTCCTGACCGACCGCGCCGGCCGAATCGCGTTCACGCACACCAACCCCGATTACCGTAAGCGCCTCGCGACGAAGGCACTGTTGAAAGCCGCGCGCGCGAATCCCTGAGTTTGCTCGCTTGGAGCGCATCTGGCGCATAGGATACGAATTGTTTGGATTCCATCCTGCGCTTTGGAGCACTTCGCATGCCCTCCTATACCGTCAGCCGCACGCAACGCATTAACGTCTCCCCGGAGTTGGTGTTTGACCTGCTCCGCAATTTTCGCCGCTGGCCGGAGTGGTCGCCGTGGCTCGTGTGCGAGCCGGATGCGCGGGTCGACTTTTCCGCGGACGGCAAAAGCTACGCCTGGGAGGGACGCGTAGTTGGCGCGGGGTCGATCTCAGTGACTGGCGAACAGCGACCCGTCCGCATCGAACACGAGCTCGCCTTCCTCCGCCCATTCAAGAGCCGGTCGAAAACCGGTTTTCGTCTGACGCCGTCCGGCAGCGGGACGGAGGTCACATGGCGTGTCGAGGGTTCGCTGCCGCTCTTTCTGTTCTGGCTCAAGCCGATGCTCACCGCGATGCTCGGCATGGACTTTGAACGTGGCCTGCGCCGCCTCGCCGCCGTATTGGAACAGGGGAAGGTTCCGGCCTCGCTGGATTTTATCGGCGCCACGGAAACAGCCGGCGCCCGCTATGTGCGCATTTCCGCCGAATGCGCCATCAGCGACATCGCTCCCTCCATGCAACACGCCTTCGGACGCATCAGTTCGTGGCTCCAGCAGAGCGGCACGGCGCCGGCCGGCCCCTGGTTCTCGATCTACCACAAATGGGACCTGACGCGCGGCCAGGCCCGCTACAGCGCCTGCGTGCCGATTTCCGCAACGCCCGCCGCACTGCCCGACGACATCAGCGTGGCCGAACGCCCGCCGCTGCGCACCTACGCGGTCCGGCTCACCGGGTCCTTCGAGTATCTGGCCGACGCCTGGGCCGCCGGGTTCGGCCGCGCGCAGGCCAAAGTCTTCAAGCGGGTGAAAAACCACGCGCCGTTTGAAATCTACGAGAAATCACCGGAAACCCACCCCGGCGAAACGCCCGTCACCGTGGTCCACTTCCCCGCCGCGTGAGGCCAGGGGAAATGCCCCCCTGCGGCCTTGCGCCGCAGGAGGCCAAGTTTACTTCGCTACCGACCAATATAGATTTCGTCATTCGTCCTTTCCGCGCTTCTGCTATAGTCCGCGGCCATGAGCGCCCCCATCTACGTCATCGGCCACAAGAACCCGGACCCGGACGCGATCTGCTCGGCCATCGGTTACGCGTGGTTCCTGCGCGAGCAAAGCCAGCTGCCGGCCGAGGCGGCGTGCTGCGGCGAAATCAACGCGCGCACGCAGTACGCCCTCAAAGAAGCAGGCCTGCCCCCGCCGCGACTCATCATGGATGTGCGTCCCACGATCAGGCAGATCGCGCGCATGGAGGTCGTAACCGCGGGCATCGACCAGTCGCTCTATTCGGTCTACCGATTGATGCAGCAGCACCACGTGCGCGTCATTCCCGTGCTTGACGCGGACGGCCAGTTGCACGGACTGGTCAACTTTGCACGCCTGATGGAACTCGTTCTGCCGGACCACCGCCCCGGCGCGGATTCACGCGTGGTGGAGACCAGCCTGCAGCGCGTCGCCGACGTGCTGGAAGGCACGTTCGCGCACGAGGTCAATGCCGCTGAAACGCAGCCCTTCATCGCCATCGTCGCCGCGATGAGCGCCCGCGGGTTCACCCAGCGCATGAAGCAATTTCCCGCAGACCGCTGCATCATCGTCACCGGCGACCGCCCGACCGTGCAGATGCCCGCCATCGAATACGGCGTCCGCGCGCTCGTCATCACCGGCGGGTACACGATGGCGGATGAGTTGCTCGAATTCGCCCGCGAACGCGGCGTCGCCGTCATCTACAGCCCGCACGACACCGCGACCACGACGCTGCTGCTCCGCAGCGCAAAGACCATCCGGCCCGCCGTCCAGACGGAATTCAGTCACATCGACGCCTCCGCGCGCGTCGAACAGGTCGCCCGCGATGTGCAGGGCCTGGCACAGGATCTCTTCCCCGTCATGGACGACGGCGCATTGGTCGGCGTGTTCTCCAAATCGGACCTCGTTAATCCACCACGTCCCAAACTCATTCTCGTCGATCACAACGAATTCGGGCAGGCCGTCACCGGCGCCGACCAGGCGGAAATCCTCGAAGTGATCGACCACCACCGGCTCGGCGGAGGTCTCGCCTCTCGCCAGCCGATCCGCTTCATCAACGAACCCGTCGGCTCCACCAGCACCATCGTCGGCAAGTTCATGTTCCATCGGCAATATCCGCCGCCGCGCCCCATCGGCCTCTGCCTCGCCGCGGGCATCATCTCTGACACGCTGCTGCTCAAATCGCCGACGACGACGGAGTCGGACCACCGCATCCTGAACTGGCTCTCGCGCCAGTGTTCGATCGACGTGAACAAATTCGCCGACTCCCTCTTCGCCGCCGGTTCGGTGCTGGAGCTCAAAACGCCTGAACAGGCCATCGCCATGGACTGCAAGGAATACGAGGAAGTCGGCTGGCGCTTCGCCGTCGCGCAGATCGAGGAACTTGACCTCGCCCACTTTGACGAGCACCACCAGGGACTCGAAACGGCGCTCACGCGCCTGGTCGCGGACCGCAACCTGCACTTCGCCGCCCTGATGGTCACCGACATCACCCGCCACTTCAGCATGCTGCTCGTCGGCGGCGACAAACGGGTAAAGGAAGCGATCGACTACCCGGAGCAGGCGGACGGCCTCTACCAGATGGAAGGCGTCGTCAGCCGCAAGAAGCAGCTCCTCCCCCATCTCATGCAGGTCCTCTCGCGGCTCGGGCCCCGGACCTAGGCAAGCGGGTCAACGACGGGCAGCCCTGGCACGGTGACAAAGTTGCGGTCGTGACTCCACAATTCGGTCGCACCGCCCTCAAAGGCGGTCAGCGCGATTTGCAGGTCGAAAATGCGGGGGCCACGGATGTTACGCAGTTCAGCAAGGCGAATCAGACGCGTGGCAAAACCCGGCCCCGGCATCCAGATTTCCGCTCCCCCCTCCAGTAAACCTTCGATGAAATCGGATGCCTGTCGCGCGGTGGACGGTTGGGGTGTCGAAGAATGCGTGACAACGCTGTAGAATTCACCCACACACGCCAGCGACAGGCCCCATCGGTCACGGGACGAGGCCTCGTCAATCACACGCCGCGCGGCGGGGTGCTCCGGCGCGGCGCCCCGGTGGGCATAAATCAGTAGATTCGTGTCGAGCGCGATCAAAGTGTGCGTCCACCAAATGCGGTCAGGGCCTCACGACTGGACAGATCCACACCACGCGGCAATCCGCCCTTCGCGACAACCCAGCGAATGGGTTTTTGAACCGCCTCGGAGCGGGCCGGTGGATTCAGCTGTAGGCGCAGACCGCGCTCAATCATGCAGCGCAGGGATTGCCGCTCCTTGGCCGCCAGCCGCTTCGCTCGAATGAAAAGAGCGTCATCGATCTCGACGGTGGTTTTCATGCGTCAACCCTAAACCCATAAATATGGGTCTGTCAAGGCGCAGCGGTTGGTTCCACCAGGAAATCCACGCGGGCGCTCAGCTCGGGAGTGAGGAAGCGATCGGGGGTTTGCACCTGCACCTTGATTTGCAGGGTGCCCTTGGAGCGGTTCGCCTCGGGCGCGATTTCGGCGACGACGCCGTCGTAGACCTTGTCCGGATAGGCCTCGGGGCTGACGCGGCAGCGCTGGCCGATCCGCACCTTGGGCGTGTCCACCTCGTTGAGATCGATCTCCACCTGCAGGTCGTTCAGGTCCGCCATGGCGAGGAAGGCCGTGCTGGGGCCGCGGCCTCCACCAAAGCTCACGGGCGTAACCAGTTCGTTCGGGTTCACCAGTTTTTCCATGATCACGCCGGTGATGGGCGCACGGATGGTGCACCAGTCGAGGTAAAGTTGCGCGAGGTCGACGGCGGCTTTCGCGGCCTTCAATTCAGCCTCCGCCGCACGCAGCCCCTGCCGGGCGCCGTCGAGTTCCTGCTCGCTGGACGTATCCTTCGTGCGCAGCGTCTCGGCGCGCTTGAAGTTGCTCTTCGCGAATTCAAGGTTGGCCTCCGCCTGCAGCACGCGCGCATCAGCTTCATTCAGCCGCGCCTGGTATTCGTCGTCCTCCAGCCGTACCAACACGTCGCCCTGCTGCACCACGTCCCCCTTTTTCACCCCGATCCAGCGCACGGTGCCTTGGAAGCGCGGGCTGATTTCGATGCGTTCGCGGGGAATCACGTAGCCGCTGACGGTAAGCGCGGCATCGCCCGCCTCCGCCGAGGCGGCGGGCGCATTCGTGGCCGGCGTCGCGGCCAGCGCCACGTCCTGGCGGTCCCGCGTCTGCAGGAAGACCAAGCCGCCCGCGAAAAAGAAAAGCAGGACCAGGGCGATAATGACAACCGGCCCACGCTTGCGGGCTATCTTCTTCTCCGCTGGAATCGTCAGTTTTTTGAGTGTTTCGGTGTTCATAAATACAAGCTCCTTCGCGACAACCATCCTATGCCTTCAACGCCACCAGCACGGGCTTGCGCGCGGCCATGCGGGCGGGCAACAGCCCCCCGACCATGCCCATCACCAGCGCAAACACCATGCCCTTGCCGAGCAGCTCCGGGGTGATGCGAAACTCGAACGCGACCTCGGAAAAACTGGTCCAGCTGAACGTGCCCGTCGCCACGCCATTCAGCGGCAGGGAAATCAGGCACCCGATCACGCCGCCGATGCCGGCGAGCAGGATCGATTCGAGCAGGAATGAAACATAAATCGCGCGGCGTTTGAAGCCGAGCACCCGCAGCGTGCCGATCTCGCGGGTCCGCGCACCGACCGCCGCGTACATCGTGTTCATCGCGGAAAAGGCCGCGCCGATGCTCATGATCGTCGCGAGGAAGCCGCCCATGAACTGGATCGGTCCCGCGGTTTTCGTCTGGTCCTTGTAGTAATCCGTTTCCTTTAGCACGCGCGCGCTCAGCGTCCGGTCGCCCTCGATGCGCGCGACCAATGCGGCCGACGCCGCGTCGTCCACCGGGCGCAACAGCATGGACCCGTAGAAATTCCGGTTGAACGCGTCGCGCACCTCGTCCGCGTCCGCCCAGATTTCCGACTCGTAGGCGCTCTTGCCCGCCTCGAAGATGCCCACCACGGTCCATTCCGCCTTGCCGGCGCGGAAGGTCTGGCCAATCTGGCAACTGGCGAAACGACTCGCCACGCGGCGGCTCACCACGCATTCGCGACGTCCGGTCTCGAACATCCGCCCTTCAACGAGTTCAATATTCGGTCTCACCGCCAACCCCATCTCCCCCATGCCGCGAATGATGACGTTCGCGCCGACGTCGGAGTCCAGGCGGTTGAGATAGATCAGGACCAGAATCTCCGGCGAGAAATACGGACGGTCCCGCTCATCGCGCGCGATACCGGGCAGGTATTTCATGCGCACCATTTCGTCGCGCATGATCTGGCTGCTCGACTCCGCGGTCGAACCCTGCCGCAAGACGAGCAGGTTGCGCGGATCGCCTGTCAATACGTAGGTCGATTTCAACCCGCGCGCGAGCGCCATCACCATGACGAAGACGGCGACCACCATCGCCACCCCCAACACGGTGGCGACCGTGGTGCGCCAGCGCACCCGGATGTTGCGGAGGTTGTAGTTTATTGGGATGGAGGGCATGGGAAAATGGAGTTATGAGGAGGGAGCCGGGAGGAAGCATGGAGAACGCAGGGAGAAAGAGGCGGGGCCGCTGCCTACTCCAATCTCCCAACTCCATATCGCCTCCCTTCCGTTCATCAATCGGTCTCCTTCAAGCCGGTGACCACGGACATGCGGATGCTCGCCCACGCGGGGGCGAGGCAACTGACCGCGCCCAACAGGCCGGCGAGCAGCAGGCCGCCCGCGAGGATGTGCGGCGTCACCTCGAATTTGATGAAGAAACCCTGCGTCATCTTGTAGACGTCCACACTCGAATACAGCAGGCGCGCGCCCATGCAGCCGAGCACCCCGCCCGCGAGCGCAAGGCCGAAGGACTCGGCCAGGATCAAGCTGAAAACCTGCCGCGCGTTGAATCCGATCGCCTTCAGCACCGCAATTTCGCGCATGCGTTCGCGGATCGCCATGCTCATCGTGCTGGCGGTCACCAGGATCATCGTGAAGACAATCACCGTGCTGATGGAGCCGATCAGCATCTTGATGTTGCCGAACATGGAGATGAACCCGAGCTGGAAAGCGCGCTCGGTTTCGGTCTTTGTCTCCGCCTCGGTGTTGCGGAATGAGCGGTCGATCGCCTCGATCGCGGACTGCACCGAGGCTTCATCCCGCACCTTGATCCAGAAGGTGCCGACAAGGCCGAGCCCGCCCATCAACTCGTCAAAATAATCGTGATGGAAAAACAGGTTGGTTTCGTCGACGCCCTCGCGGTAGACGCCACGGATCACCAACTCCGGGCTGCAATCCCAGATCGTGCCCTGCAGGGTGATGCGGTCGCCGAGCTTCCAACCGAACCGCTCCATCGTCTTGATGCCGACGATGCAGGCGGTGCGCTCCTTGATGAAGGCGTCAACCTGGAGCGGGTCCACCTTCGCCTCGGTGAAAATGCGGAAGATCCTGTCCGGCTCGACGGCGAACTGCGGGAAGAAATTCTTTTCGTCCTGGTAAATCCCGCCGAACCACGTGAACTTGCTGACATGTTCAACGCCGGGCACCTGGCGGATGCGATTCTGGTACCGCTCCGGCAATACATTCGCGAGGGATACGCGGTGGCGCGTGATGATGCGCAGGGCGGCGTCCTCGGAACTCGGCGGGTTCGTCAACTCGCGCAGGGCGGTTTGCAGCGTGGTGAACAGGAACAGGCTGAGCGCGACGCTCAAAATGGTGAGCGTGAGGCGCCGCTTGTTCCGGAGGGCATTGCGAACGATGAACCCGGCGATGGTCACGGCCGGGCGACCTCCTCCTCCCGCAACAGCTCGCCTTTTTCGAGGTGCATGGTCCGGCGCGCATGCGAGGCGGCCTTCGGATCATGGGTGACCATGATGATGGTTTTCCCGGCGTCGCGATTCAGGGTTTCGAGCAGCTGAAGCACCTCGGCCGCGGATTTCGCGTCGAGATTACCGGTCGGCTCGTCCGCGACGATCAGCGTCGGGTCCGTCACCAGCGCGCGGGCGATCGCGACACGCTGTTCCTGGCCGCCGGACAACTGGCGCGGCAGGTGCCCCATGCGATCGCCCAGGCCAACCAATTCCAGCGCCGCCGCGACGTGCGTGCGACGCTCGTTGGCAGACAGCCCGGTCAGCAGCAACGGAATTTCCACGTTCTCGAATGCCGTCAGTACGGGAATGAGATTGAACGTCTGGAAGACGAAGCCGATGTGCTGGTTCCGCCATTCGGCCAGCTCGGTTTCGGAGAGTTTCGCGACATCCACGCCACGGACAACGCAGGAACCGCGGGTTGGCCGGTCGATCCCGGCGATGATGTGCAGGAGGGTGCTTTTCCCCGAACCGCTCGGCCCCATCAGTGCGACGAAATCGCCCCCGGCGATTTCAAGCGAGATGTCGTCGAGCGCGGTGACGTCGATTTCGCCCTGCTTGTAAATCCGGGTCAGGTCGCGAATTTGTACGATGGCGGGCATGTGGAAACTTCGATGACCCTACCACAGCCTTACGCCGCGGTCAGAGCCTCTCGCAGAATGTTTTTCACCTGGCACAATGGGCGGCAAGGGCCTGCCGCCCTCCAATCGCATACAATTCCACTGGAGGGCGCCGCGCTGTCGGCGCCGCTGTTTGCCGATCATGAAATAGACTTGCGAACACTCTACTCCGTTTCCGGCAGTTTCCGGTAGAGGGTCGCCAGGCTGATATTCAGGGCCTTGGCGGTTTTCTCCTTGTCGCCCTGGAAACTCTCCAGCACGCGGCCGAGATATTCGCGTTCCTTGGCGCGCAGGAAATGGCGCAGCGAATAGCCCTTCAAGTCGCCGGTGACCGACAGTTCGGGGCCCAGGCTGACGGTCGCGTCGATCACCTTCGCGGGCAGGTCCTCCCGCTTGATCATACCGTTCGAGGCGAAGGCCAGCGCGTGGCGCACCGCATTCTGTAGTTCGCGTACATTGCCCGGCCAGTCGTAGCGCTCGAAGGAGAGCTCCGCCTCGGGAGTGATCGCGGGAAGCTCCTTGTGGTCCCGGATCTCGGAGCGGATGAAGTGACGGACCAGCGGCAGGATGTCCTCCCGCCGGTCGCGCAGCGGCGCGATCTCGATCGGGATCACGCTGAGCCGGTAGTACAGATCCTCACGGAATCGCTGCTCCGCGATCATCGTCTCCAGCTTGTCGTTCGTGGCCGCGATGACGCGCACGTCGACGGCGGTCGACTCGTTGCTGCCGACCTTGCGCACCTGCCGGTCTTGAAGGACACGCAGCAGCTTGGCCTGAACCCCGGCGGGCATGGAGCCGATTTCATCGAGGAAAATTGTGCCACCGCTCGCCGCCTCAAACAGGCCCTCCTTGGATGAGGTCGCCCCCGTGAAGGCGCCCTTCACGTGCCCGAACATTTCCGACTCGAGCAGCGGCTCCGGCAGGGCTGCGCAATTAATCGGCAGGAATTTGCGGCCGCGCCGCGCGCTGTGCGCATGGATCGCCTGCGCGACCAGCTCCTTGCCCGTGCCGCTTTCGCCTGTGATGAGGATGGTTGCATCCGTGCGGGCGACGCGACTGATGATATCGCAGACGCGGCGCATCGCAGGGCTCTCAGCAATGATATTCTCGAATTCGTAGCGGGCGTCGAGCTGGCGGCGCAGATCGTCATTCTCATTCCGCACCCGCGTAAACTCCAACGCGCGTTGCACGGTCAGCAGAAGTTCGTCCACCTTGAAGGGCTTGGTGACGTAATCGAACGCGCCCTCCTTCATCGCCTGCACGGCGGTTTCCACGGAACCGTAGGCGGTGAGCATGATCACGGCCATCTGGGGCCGCTCCCGGTGCGCGACCTTCAACAACTGCATGCCGTCCAGCGGCGACATGCGGATGTCGCTGATCATCAAATCAAAGTACTCGGAAAGAAGGACTTCCTGCGCCTTCTCGCCGCCACGCACCGCAATCGACTCGTGCCCTTCGGATTTCATCAACGTGCTGAGCACGTTGAGAATGCTGGGCTCATCATCCACCAATAGAATACGCGCCATGCGCGAATACCTCCACCATCACAGATCTTCTTTACTGCCCCAGTGAAGAATATAGCGCAGGTGGATTAAATGGTTAAGGCGAAATTCTCAAAATTTCAAAAGAGAGGAGAGCCGCTAAAAACCGCCCTAAACGGGGGCGACTTCTTCTCTATTAACTTCCATATCAATGTGTTCCGGATATTCCAACACGGTGCGGAGGGATTCTTCGGACAAATCGGAGAAGGAGAGAAAGTGAGCGATAATCTGGTCCAGGCGCTGGGATTCCTCGACGATGGAGCGGCAGAGCACGTCCTGCTCCTGGACCAGCAGTTCGACGCTGCGCTTGTCGCCGCGCCGGGCCTTGTCGTTCAGCAGGCCCAGCAATTGGGCGGAACCGGAGATGGCCGCGACCGGGTTTCGTACTTCGTGCGCGATTTGCGTCGCCATGCAGGCGGCCGCCCGCAGGCGCTCGCATTCCGACGCGTCGCGCAGATCCGTCATCAGGTGGGAAACATCGCGCATCATCAGGAGAAATCGCGATTGGGCGCCATTCTCCAGCACCATCGAAACCGGCAGCACCTGATAGTGCAGGGTCGGCATGGACCCGTCCGGCGCGCTCTCACCGAGGCGCACGCCTTCCGCAATGGTTTTCTTCCCGGGCATGGATCGCACCTGCCCCCGGAGCACCTCATCCCAACGACGCCCCACGGCGGCGGGCCCCTCAATGCGCAATAAACGGCGGGCCACTGGATTGAGCCATAGCACCCGCCGCTCACCATCCAACAAGGCACAGGCCACCGGCGCCGCGGCCAATTCATCCTCCGCGGACCTGCCCGGTCCAACGGCGCCACGTTTTTGCGAAAGGATGGCGCCCAGCAGGAAGCTGAAACCGATGGAGCCCCCGAGCAGCACCGAGGTGAGCCGCGCTTCGGGGAATACGCGGGATACCGCCGCTGCGCAAACGAGTGCGAGCGCGATTGCAAAAATGAACAGTCCACTCCCCGGTTGAGCGATTGCCCGGACAAATCCTGTCTGCGTAGCTTTCATGGCCTGGTTGACGAGCCCGCACACCGCAGCGCAATCTGCTGTTTCACAAGCAGTTACACCATCCCGTCGGGCGCCTCCCCGATCCGGCCTCCGGTGTGTGTGCCGTCCCCAGACTTATAAGCAAGAAGGATGCCAGAGCAGGCGGTCCATGCAGGCCGCCAGGCGACGCTGTTCCGCCCGGGCGAAGCGGAGGGGCGTCTGGACGCGGCGCTGCATCAGGGGGAAGTCCAGCCCAAGCGGCGCGCCGAGGTGCGTCTTCTTGCGGATGGCCGCACGGGGATCGGTGCCGGCCAGTTCGTCCAGGTTGTTCTTCACCTGATGATAGGCATCGCGGAACGGGACGCCGGCCGCGACCAGCTCGAGCGCGCGATCCGTTGCGAACACATCGGGCGTAAAGCCGCGCACGAGCGCATCGCGATTCACCTGCGTGCCGGCCATCAAGCCGTTCATCACGCGCAGGCAGGCGCGGGTCGTGGCGAGTCCTTCGAGATACGGCTCCTTCGCCTCCTGCAAATCGCGGTTGTAGCCGGAGGGCAGGCCGCGCAGCAGGTCGTAGACGCCGGACGCCGCGGCCCGCACGCGCGCGGATTTGGCGCGCACGAGTTCCAACACATCGGGATTTTTCTTCTGCGGCATGATGCTGCTGCCGGTGCAATACGCGGCGGGCAGCGTGAAATAGGCGAACTCCGGCATCGTGAAAAGCATCAGGTCCTGCGCCAGCTTCGACAGCGTCAGCATCACCTGGCTCATGCCGTCGAGCACCAGCGACTCCAGGCGGCCGCGGCCCTGGTTCGCATAGAGCACGTTGTGCGCGGGCGCGGCGAACCCGAGCAGACGCGCGACCAGCGCGCGGTCGATCGGCAGCGGCACGCCGTAACTCGCGGCGGACCCGAGCGGCGAACGGTTGTTCAGGTGATACAGCGCGACGAGCAGTTCCATGCCGTCCGCCAATTCCTCGGCGAAGGCGGACGCCCACAGCCCGACGGAACTCGGCATGCCCGGCTGCATGTGGGTGCGCCCCACCATCGGCACGGCGACATGGCGGCGCGCGAACGCGAGAAGCGTCGCGGCCAGCGCGGCGGCTTCACCGATCGTCTCCAGCAGGGAGGCGCGCGCGTGCAGGCGCAGGTCGAGCGCCACCTGGTCGTTACGACTGCGCGCCGTGTGCACGCGCTTGCCCACGGCGCCCAACGCCGCGGTCAGCGTGCGCTCGACGGCGAGGTGAACGTCCTGGTCCTCGATCAAAATCTCGAATCGCCCCGCCCGCGCGCGTTCGACGATGGCGCGCAATTCGACGAGCACGCGGCGGGCATCGGCCTTCGTCATCACCGGCGGCTTCACCGGGATCCGGCTCAACATGACGACGTGCGCGGCGGTGCCGAGGCAATCCACCTCCACCAGCGCCTGGTCGAGCACCACGTCGCGCCCGGCGGTAAACGCCAGCACCTCCGGATCAATCGCGCCCACCGTCGTTGAACGCGGCTTGGATTTTGCGTCTGGTGTAGCCATGAGGATGAAACCTTTTTGAGGACCGTTTAGCCGTCAACCTATCGAAAACGCACGGGTTTGCGAATCAATTCCTCGCCGGGAAGCGCGACTCCACCTCGTCCAGATACCGATGCACGGGATCGGCCTCGCGCGGCGCGGGCGCATGACGCGCCTCCACGTCGTCCAAAAAACGGCGGCGCGCGGACACCAGCGTTTCCAGCGCCGCGCGGCTTGATGCGGCGGCTTTCCAACTCGCGTCCAACTGGCGCTTGGACCCCCCCTTTCGGGCGAGCAGCTCCAAAAACTGTGCATGGGCCTCGGCCAGCGCGATACCCTCCGGTTCCTGTCCGATCGATTCAAGGCGGTAGCGCACGGCGAGTCGGATGGCGAGCGACCTGCACCACCCCTCCCCCCGATACGGGATTAATGCATCCAGCGTCCGGCCCGCCAATCCGCCCGGCGCGCCCGCCGCATCGAGATCCGGCCCCGACAAAACGGAGAGCCGCAGCAACACCTGGACATCGCCGGGCCCAACCTCGCGCGCCCGCTCCCATTGCGCGGCGAGCCAGAGGTCCCAATCGCGTTCCGCGCGCGCCAGCGTATCCGCGCCGTCGAGCTGACCGGCCCACCACGCCGCGTCCGGCGCACGCCCGCCCGCCTGCAACCGCAGCGCCTCCAACAGCGGCGCCGTGCCGCGCGGTACATCGACCAGCCATTCGAGGAGCGCCATCGCGTCCGCCTTCCGCGGCCAGCGCCCGGCGGGCATCACGAACGACTCCAGCAGGTTCTCCATCGATTCCATCTCGCCGCTCTTCCAGCGCTGGAGCGCCGCTTCGCGGTTGCGCCGCCGCAGGTCGCTCCGACTCCGATGCACGAGGCCGACCGTCATCCAATCCGGCGCGCGCGCGGGTTGCGGACAGCGATCCTCCGGCCGCTGCAACGCATGGATGTAACGGCTGAGCAGCAGGCCGCCCAGTGCCTCCTCGGCCTGTTCGATATCGATGGCATCCAGCCCGCGCAACGCCAGCATCTGCTCGACGCGTCCGTCCCGGCAGACTTGGGAGGCATCGACCGCCGATCCGTCCGCGTCGCGTTCGCGACCCTGGATCATCACGGACTCCCCGCGCTCGAAGGGGATCGGGCCGAGCTGGCGCTGCAGGCGATCGGCGACGCCCTCCGCCCATCGCGCCACTTCCGCCGCGCGCGCCGCGGGCAATCCGGTCACCACGAATCGGCGTGTACCGCTAAAAATCGTGCGCGGCTGGAGCAAGCGCTCCTGTGACGGAAGTTCAAACTCCTGCGCGTACGCCGGGGACAGTGCGGCCAGCAGCGCGACGCAGCGCGCGAATCGTGCGGCGCGGCTCACGGTGACTCCCGGCCCTGGCTTTCCAGGATCAACGTCACCGGGCCGTCATTCTCCAGTTCCACCTGCATGTTCGCGCCAAAGACCCCGGTTTGCACGGCGAACCCCTCCGCTCGAAGCAGCGCGACGAACGCCTCGTAGCCGGCTTCGCCTTCCGCGGGCGGCGCGGCGTCGAGGTAACTCGGCCGATTGCCCCGCGCGGTATCCGCGAACAAGGTGAACTGGCTGACCACGAGGAACTGGGCGTCCACCTCGCGCGGGCCCAGGTTCATCTTGCCGTCGGCGTCGTCAAACACCCGCAGGTTGCACACCTTCCGCGCGAGGTACGCGCGGTCCGCCTCCGTGTCGCCCCGCCCCACCCCGCACAACACCAGGAAACCGCGGTCGATGGAGGCCACCTCGCGATCGCCCACCCGCACCCGGGCGCGGCGCACGCGCTGGAGGACCAGTTTCATGGGCGTACCCCGGCTATTCGGCCGCGCGCGAGATGCGCAGGGAGACGAGACGGTTCAGCGCCGCCGCGATTTCATACCGGCGGGGACGCGCCAGATCGCCGCGCAGGTCGCGCGTCAGGCACTCCAGCCCCTCGGTGCTGAGGTCGCGGTCGACCAGATCCAGCAATTCGCGGATCGGGCGGCCTTCGTCGAGGTAACGGTTTTTCGCGTAATAAAGAATCAGCCCGATCGTTTCCGTCTGGTTCACATCCGCCAGTTGCGAAACGGCGGTGAGGTCGATGACGTGGTTGCCGAACCGCAGTTTCGTGAGCGACTCCGCGCCCACCACCGCGTCGTGCCGCCCCGAACTCGGATCGAGGCTGCTCGGCACCACCCAGCGGGAATGTTCCACGAGGCGGGCGAGCGCCTCCGTGTCCGGCTTCAGCTCGGACGGCTGAATGGTCAGTTGCTTCGCTTCGCGCGTGATGTCCGTCACCTGGTAGTCATCCACCCGCAGCACCGTGTCCGCGATCGGGATAAACTCCGAGACGGACGACGCGCCCGCCACGACGATCGAGATGCCGAGGTCGTCCACCATCTGCCGCGCGCACACGGACAACGGGATCAGGCGGGGCTCCGAGCCCGTCGCCAGTCCCTGCAGGCGCGAGTCCTGGCAGAGGAAACCCGAATTGGAATCCGACTCGTCGAAAATCAACGCGCGCGCTCCGACTTCCATCGCCTCGGCCACCGCCGCCGCCTGCGCCGCGCACGGGTCCGCGTGCGTCGTCGTGTACTGCCGTACGTCACGGCCCGCCGGGTTCTGGCGCACGAACGCGCTGATGTCCACGCGCTGGACGCTGCGCCGGTCCTCCGCCGCGACGTACACCGTGTCCGGCATGCTGATCACGTATTCGCGCCCGTCGCCCGGCACATGGTTGTAGATGCCCGACGCCAGCGCCTTCATCAACTCCGTGCGACCCGAATAGGCATCGCCCAGCACGACGGTTACGCCCGCGGGGACGCCAAGCCCGCGAATGCGGCCCTTGTTCGGGACGTCCATGTCGGCCAACAATTCGTCGGGCACGATGAACGGCACGTCGCGGTCGTAGTCCGGCTTGTCGGAATTGTCCTTGCGAATCAGGAAGGCGCCCTCGCCGACAAAACCCACCAGCCCGCGCGTCGGCAGTGCCTGGCGAATCGCATCCGCGTCCTCCATGAGATCCACGAATTGCGCGACCTCCGTTTCCTCCAGGTTGCAGAACACCAGCGCCGCGTTGACGACCGCGGGCAGCGTCTCGAAAAATACGTGGCGCGCCTCCTCACCGAGGATGCGTCCGCGGCGGGCCGGCAGGTTCACCGTCAGGCGGGCCTCGATGTAGTCCTCCGAAATGACGAGCGCGGAACGCGGCAGGATTTTCTGGCCCGGCGTCGCGACCGACATGCGCCGCCGCGAAATGCCCTGGTCGTCGAACGCCGCGGTGCGCGCGATCGCATCCGCGACCTTGCGCACCAGCAGATCCTCCAGCGCCGTGCGGCGGATCGCCGTCGTATAGAGGTTCGGCGGGAAGCCCGCCACGGCGGACGGAACGCGCACCACGAACAGCGTGACGGAATCATCCGCCTCCGTCGGGATGCGCGTCACTTTGAGGATGTAGCGCGCGAAGTCGTAGTCGCCGATGATCCGGTTGTATTCCGAAAAATCGCGCCCGTCGATTTCGCCGAGCAGCTCGAAAAATTCCTGTTTATCCTTCATGCCATCCTTTCCGGGACCTCAGCGGGCCCCGGCGACACGCGCCAGGACCCGGCGGTCCCCCGTCCGAATTTCGTTCAACGAATTCAACAGATTCCGCTCCGCGTTCAAGTTCGCGAACAGCCGGTACAACCGCGCCGTCGCCCACGGATACGCGGACCGCGGCAGCGGCAGGTGCCCCGCGCGGATACGCTGCACCTCAAACGTGAATTCGCCGCCCGCCAGACCGGGAACACCCGTAACTTCATACGTCACCGGCAATTTCCCGACCCGCGTCGACCACACCAGCACCGCGCCATTCGTGTTCACGTGCACATTGAACGATTCCAAGTCCACCGCGACCACCCGTGCGCCCCCGTTCTCCTCCGTCGACAGGAGCAACGACGCAAAGTACCCATTAATCTCGCGCTCCGTCGCGATTTCCTGCACCGGCTGCCCGGCCTGGTGGCCTTCGTACAGCCGGTTCAAGCGCGTCGCCAGTTGCGCCGCGTCCGCCGCCGACCCCGTCTCGCCCACCGGCTTTGCCGGGCGCACCAACTGCACCAGCGCCAGCAGCAACGCCAGCAGGAACACCACCCGCACGGCGCGGTACACGCGGCGGGCCGGGCTGACCTCCCGGTCCTTCACGATCAACGTCACATCCAGCTTCGCGCCGCACTTCGCGCAGAACAGGCGGCCAATCGGGCTCACATGTCCGCATGCGGTGCATTTGATGCCGACGCTCATGCGGTTTTCTTCCCGCCCTTCGGTTTTTCCTTGGCGGCAGGTTTCGCCGCGGGCGCCGATTCCTTCGCCGGGGCAGCCGGCGCCGCGGCGGTACTGCTCTCCGCCTTCGCCGCCTTCTGGTAGCCCTCGCTGCGGTAATCGGTGATGTAGAAACCGCTCCCCTTAAAGAGAAGACCCGCGCCCGTGCCGATCTTGCGACGGACCGACCCCTTGCATTTCGGACAACGCTTCAGCGGCGGCGCGCTGATCGATTGGAACTGTTCAAACTCCAACCCGCATTTGGAACACTCGTATTCGTACGTCGGCATACGCTGGCAACCCCTCAAATTCAGTCCGCCAGAGTAGATTTCGCCCCCGCCCCTGTCAAACCCGGCGACAACTCAGGACATTCCCCGGTTTTCGATTGCCCCCTGCGGGCTTGCCCCGCAGGAGCAAAAGTTCACCGGCTACCGGGACACAAAGACAACACCGCGCGATCCGCGAAATCAGCGGCCTCCCTCCAGAAGTACAACCGCGAATTGTCGCGAATTTGCGCGAATTTGAATTGTGATATCTTCACCATCCAAGCTCGGTCTTTCGCCATGCCCGGTGAAGTATCCATTCCAAATTAGCGCAATTGGCGAAATTCGCGGTTCCCCTCCGGCCCTTAAACCACGAATGGACACAAATATTCACGAATGCATCTGTGAAATCTGTGTTATCTGCGGTTGACTTCTTTTCGCGTATTTGGCGTATTTCGCGGGCCTCCCCTCTTCCATGCTGGAACTTTGCGCCCACGCCCGGTAGCGTCGCGGCATGTTTGATCTTCCCGCCTATCTCGACGAACGCCGCGCGCGCGTGGATCGCCTGCTCGACCAGCGTCTGCCTGCGCCGGACACCCGGCCCGCCATTCTCCACGAAGCGATGCGGTACGCGATGTTCGGCAGCGCCAAACGCATCCGCCCCATCCTCTGCATGGCCGCCGCCGAGGCCGTGGGCGGTACGGCCGACGCGGGTCTGCTGCCGGGTTGCGCCATCGAACTGCTCCACACCTACACCCTCGTGCACGACGACCTGCCCGCGATGGACGACGACGCGCTGCGGCGCGGCCGCCCCACCTGCCACATTAAATTCGGCGAAGCCAACGCCATCCTCGCCGGCGACGCTCTGCTCACCCTCGCCTTCGAGTGGCTCGGCGAATGCCCCGCCGCCGGCGCACTCGTCCTCGAGCTCTCCCGCGCCGCCGGCAGCCAGGGCGTCATCGGCGGACAAGTCGAGGACATCGCCGCCGAGGGCCGCGCGCCCGACGCCGACCTCGTGGACTACATTCACCTGCACAAAACCGCCGACCTGCTCCGCGCCGCCGTGCGCATCGGCGCCCTCGCCGCCGGCGGCGCACCGGCCCAGGTCGACGCCCTCGGTCGCTACGGCGAACAAACCGGCATCGCCTTCCAGATCGCCGACGACCTGCTCAACGCCACCTCCGACCGCGCCGCCCTGGGGAAAAACGCAGGCACTGACGCCGCGCGTGGAAAACTGACCTCGGTGGCGGTGCACGGCCTCGACGAATCCCGCCGCCGCGCCGAACGCCTCATCACCGCCGCCAAAGCCGAACTCGCCCCCCTCCCCGGCCCCACCGCCCCCCTGCACGCGCTCGCCGACTACATCCTCGCCCGCAAATCCTGAAAAAGGTTTTACAGACGTTGTAAGTCTCAAAAAAAGAATTTACAGACGTTGTAACTTTTCG
>DAOLDD010000042.1:0-30800 GCA_035327585.1 Kiritimatiellia bacterium
AACTTCGGCTCCGGCGGGGCAAGCCCGCCGGGGGCCAAAACGGTTTTGGGATAGCCTCTACACTGGTTACAGGTGGACCCCATCGTCCGCGTCCCTTCCGGGCCGGATCAAGCCATCTGCCGCTGCAACTGCTGGCGGCGCGCAATGACGATGGCAATCAGGCCCATGAACAGCAAGCCGGAAGCCGGTTCCGGAACCGCCGGCATCAAGTCCAACTCACCGGAAAGCTCGAAATTGTCGAGGTAATAGGTCTGCTGGCTGGTGCCGGACGAAAGGACGCGGACTTCGACATATTGGATGCTCTGTAGCGCGAGTGAAAATTCGGACGACATGCTGAGCGGCGCCCAAGACCCGCTGTAGAACAGGGGAATCGAATACGTCGTCCACGTGTCCAGATAAAGCGGCACCGACAGACCATACGTAAAGGTGTGCCCGGCCCCGTTAATCACGAGGGCCAGCCCGCTGGGCAGCACATCCTGCGCGAGAAAATCGAAGTTGATGCCCGTGGCGGAGACCGCGGGATAGCTGCCGGTAAACGCGGATCCGCCGCCCAGCAGCGAGGAACCGCCATCGGCGTGGAAAATGCCCACCTGCGGGAAGAACATCGACGGGGCGTCCATCGTGCCATACAACGCGCCCGGCCCGTTGCCCTGGCCCGCGTCGTGGCCGCTGTCGTCGAAGCCGCTTCCGCTCCAGCCTTCGTCACCGGAGTTGAACTGTTCCACGTGAAGAACTGCCGCGTGCGCGGTGAGGATTATCCCCCCGGCGCCCAGGCACAATACGGCGCTGCGTAAAATTCCCCAAATCATGTGATCCCCAGATATTTCGATATATCCATAACCCATTCGCGCATGCGCGTCCACTGCCTAATAGCGGATTTCCATGGTTCCCTGTCCGGCCCGGCGCAGGTAGTAGTACGCGCGGCCAGGCTCGAGGATGAAGGTGTTGGCGGAGGACGTGCCGCTGGCGCTCCACCGCACCCAGCCCGTGCTCGTGCGCCAGAAGAGAACCCAGACGCCGGGCGTATCCTCCATGATGATCTGGTCCGCGAGCAGCATATCACTGTTCGCATACGACGACGGTGAACCGGAGGCCAGCTTGTTGAAGGCGCTCAGCATTTGCAGGCCGCGGCCTTCGGAAAGACTGATGAGGTTGTACCCTTCGACCAGTTCAACACTCTTTGCATCCACGTTTCCGATCGCACCGAAGAATTCCGGCGTGACGGCAGTGCCCGCCAGGCGCTCGATGAACATGCCCTGCGCCGGGCCAATCGCGAAATCCGTCACGGGCGAGGCATTTTCGTACCAGATCTTGTCGCCGGAAACCAAGCGGAGCCAGAAGGTGCGGAACGACTGGTTGGGCTCGATGATGTGGAGCTTGTCGGCGCTGTTGTAGAGTCCCGTCGCGTTCAAAACGCCGGACAGGATCTGACCCACCTCGCCGGTCAGCGAGCGGTCGGACATCGGCAGCGGAATCGACCACATCTGGAGGCCGGGCACGATCGAACGGCGCTGGACGGACCAGAGGTTGCGTTCGCTCGGCGACTGGCCGACCGGCATGACCTGGAAGTAGCGACGCGCCTCGCTGACCGACGGCACATCAAAGGAGAGCGTTGAATTGGTGGCGTAGACGTTCGCGTAGGGCGTCCACATCATCGTGCCCGCGCCGGGCAGGCTGTCGCTGTAAAACACCGTGTAGGTCAGGCCGCTGGAGGCGAGCCAGAGCACGCGCGCCGCGCTGCCGCTCGGGCGCTCGACGTCGACGATGGTCGGCGACCAGCCGACCTGGGAGGCCGGCACGCCGTTGGAAAGGGATTCGCCAATTCCGGCGACATACACCAGCACAACAAAATGGTTCGTCGCCGCGGCGTCGGATGCGCTGAACTGGATCGGATACGTGTTGGTGGCGCCAATGCCCGGAGTCCACGAGAACACCCGTTCAACGAAGAGACCGTTCGTGGTCTGTGTTCCCATCGACGCGCCACCGGGCAATTGCGAATGCGTGAGCTCCAGGCCGTTCGGCGTGCAGCCGCTGCGGTACGCGCGAACCGTGAAGGTGAGATTCTGTCCCTCGACCACCGTCTGGTTCGGCAGCGGTTCGACGAACGGTTGCGATCCCGGGTTGCAATTGACGACCACCGTGTTGGTGACGATCCAGGTCGCCGCATCCACGGGCGTCTCCGCGGCAAAGACGCGAAGCTCGGTCACGATGTCATTGATGGACGCCGAACGCAGCACGAGCACACGCTGCACGGCACCGCTCGCTGCGATGGCGGGCAGACTCCAGCCGGCGCGAAGTCCATCGATCAGCCCGGAATTGCTGGCGCTGGTCGCCGTCGCATTGGTCGAAAACGCCGCGCCGAGCAGCGCACCAGAGACCGCGGCGGAGCCCTTGTTGCTGACCGTGACGGCCAGGCTGACATCCGTGTTCACGAAGGTGGAGGACGGCGTGGCCACGACGCTGACGACCAGGTCCGCGCCGCCGGGCGACACGCTTTCGCCTTTGACGAGGATGTCGTCAATGATGGTTTCCGCGGCCCCGGAGACGGAGCCGCCGTTCACCGCCGTATTGTTCCGCATGATCCAGCGCACCGCGATGTTGCCGCGATTGGCCAGGGCATTGGGCAGCGCGAGATCGGACAATACGCCGCCGGTCCAATTGTCGGCCACGTTCGGCACATTGGAGACCGGGAACCAGGTCTGGCCGTCCGGGCTGACTTGCAGCGCGAAGTCCCGTGGCGCGCTCGCGGCGCTGCGCTGTTTCGAGGAGAGCAGCAAACCGCCATACCCCGTGGTGTCAAATTCCACCTGCCACCACTTCGAACTGGCGCCCGCGTTCCAACCCGCGGCCGCGGCGGAATAGGTCGCGGCGCCGGACCGATCGAAACGCATCGCATCCGTGCCGCCCGCGGTCGTGATCGTTTTGGTCTGGTTCATCGCCAGGCTGCCCGGCGGCAGGTCGGCGAGCGCATTGGCGGAGAAATTGCCCTGGTTCGGGAAGGTCCAGCGCACGACATACAGCGGCGAGAGCGTCGTGGCGCTGGTCAGCGGAATCGTGGGCGCGGTGCGGTAGTTGCGCGAGGCGGCGTGCACCCCGTTATAGCTGAACGGATAGATCGCGAAGCGATAAAGCGTGGATTCCTCCAGCCCTGAAATCACCGCGTTGGTCGTGGACCCGCTGTTGATCACGGCCGC
Organism: Kiritimatiellia bacterium; assembly: GCA_035327585.1. GTDB lineage: Bacteria > Verrucomicrobiota > Kiritimatiellia > CAIVKH01 > CAIVKH01 > JAMLJG01. The sequence goes on from DAOLDD010000042.1 coordinate 3,195, forward strand.
CACGATTCCGTCGCCCAGCGTCTGCCCGACCGTGTAGGTCTCGGTATCGGAGGGCTGCGTGATGGGCGCGGAATTTTTCCGCATCGTAATCACGTAACCCGACGCGCCTGCGGCGGGCGTCCAGGACAGGTTGATGGAGGAAACCGACGAAGCGGTCCCGGTGAAGGCGCCCGCGTGCGACGACGGCTCCGTGCTCAGCGTCACAAAGCTGTCCTGCGGCGAGTAGGCGACGCCCTGCGCGTTGCTGGCGTAACCGCGGAAATAGATCAGCGTGCCGGGCGGCAGACCCGAACGCTGGAAGGCATAGCCGCCGACATCGGGATCGCCGTCATCCTGGGCATTCCCCGTCGGGTTCGGCGCGGTCCCCCACACGGTGCCGCGCTCCAGGATCGGCGAGGCGCCATCGCTCGTCACGTTGGCGCCGAGCGTCGCGCTGGACTCGGAGACGCCGACAACGAGCGGATCGACCACCGTCGGCACGGTCGCCGTTGCGACATCGTAGGCCAGCGTCAGCCGGGCGATGCCCAGCGGATTTCGCGCGGGACCGGATCCGGACGAAGCGGACAGCGTCACCACGCGGATGAAAACCGGTTGCGACTGGTTGTTGGCCTCCGCGCCGAGCGTCCCGGTGAGGTTCGTCCCGCCCCATGCGCCGGGATCAACGTACGTATTGAGGAGCGTAAAGGCGCCCGACTCGCCCACCCGGTATTCGAGACGCCATGTCGTCGCGCGCGGATTCGCCGCAAGGGTCAGCAGGTTGATGTCGACCTGGATGTTCTGGTAGCCGAGCGTATTTGTCAGCGCGAACACGAACGCCGCCCCCGGATCGCCGAACGGGATGGTCTGTCGAATGCCCAGCGCACGGTCGGCGGACGCCTCCTGGGCGGCGGACGACGAACCCGAGGTCAAGCCGTTCGTCGAGGCGTAATTCTTGAACGCGCCCGTCGTCTCGTCCCACGCCTTGGGCGCGGGGTCGAACGCGAGTTGCTCGCCCAGCGCGGTTGCCGTGGCCCCGGTATACACGCGCGCGCCCGGCGGCAATTTTTCACCGAGATCCGCGAAGGAAACCGTATAGGAGGCGCCGCTCAACGCGATGCGCGATTCCGACAGCGTCGGGCGATGACCGGACGGATACGTGTCCGTCTTGTAGGACGTGTAGGAACTGAGTCCGTTGTACTCGAAGACCGCCGCATAATACGCGGTATCCGGCTGCAAACCCGTCACCGTCACGGAGGTGCCGGTGCCGCGGTAGACCACGTAGCTGGACCCGCCGATTGCGGAACCGGCGCCGAAAACCGCGTTCGGCGAATACACGTTGCCGGTGACGGGCAGTTCGGGCGCGGCGTCGGCACGGACGACGACGATCCGGCCCTCGCCGTTGCCGTTCACCCACTGGAGCGTCATCTGGTTGAGACCGATTCCAGAGAAGGTCAGCGCGCTGGCCGCGACGGTCGGCGCCGCGGCGAAGGGAATCGGCATCAGGTTGAACGAACCACCGACCGAATTGACGATCGGATAAGTCTGCGCGCCGAGATAGGCGTTCGATACGGGGTCGTAATACACATGGCCGCGCACCGCCCCGAAGCGGTCGATGTCGTTGTCCAGGATGTCCGTGTCCAGGCCCGCGATGGCGCCGTTGATCACGATGCCCCGGGACGCGGAGGCACGGAGGTCAATCTCCCCGACCCTGTCCACATCAAGCGAGTGGAGGAAAATCCAACCATTGGACGCCTGCAGCGTGAGATCACCGGACCAATATTGACCGCTGAAGAAATGGGTGCCCGACGCCGCGTCAATCGGCCCCTCGACGTTCACATCGCCGTTGGTCGAGACGATCAGGATGTCTCCAGCAGCAGACGCGACGGTGCCGGAGGTGAACGTGCCGTTTACAAAGGTGTGCAGATTCCCGGTCACCCGCGCATTCTGCCCCGCACGGATACTGACCGGTCCGCCGTAATCAAGCCGGGTCGTCATGGCGCGCGAAACCGTGCTGGAGATGGCGCCGACCGTAACGGCGCCGGACGCATGCAGCGTCACCGGCCCGCCCCGCAGGTCCAGGTTGCGCGTGGTCGGAGCCGTCACACGGCTGTCGATGTTTCCGACCGTAATGGCGCCGCCGGCCGCATGCACGGTGACGGTGCCGAACCCGTCATTCGCCCAGTTTGTGATATGCCCCGCCTGGACCCCGCCGGCAGTCGCGGTAAGCAACACCGGCTCGGCGCGCAAGGTGCCGACCGAGTAGGTGATGATATTGCTCACGGAAATCGTCGTTCCGGTCACAGACACAGCCCCGCCGCGACCGTGATTGAGAAGGTGCCCGTTGATTTGCACTGGCCCCGATACCGCGACCACGGTCACCGTGCCGCCGCTGCTCTGGTTGATCGTATGACGGGCATCGATCGTGCCGTTCACGCTGACGCCGCCGGGCGCCGTCAGGGTTACGGAACCAACGGGCGCATTGTCCGTGCCGATCCCCGCGCTCGACTGCACCTGGATGCCGGCCAGCCGGATGGTGCCGGTCGCCGTGATGCTCACCCTCGGCGTCGGGCCGGTTGAGCTGTTGAACAGGAGCAAACCGCCCGATGAGTTCGTTGCATAGGTGAGCCAGCCAATGTTCATCGCCAGGCGATTCGAGGGCCCCGGCGAGGTGATGTTGTAGCTCGCCATGTTGAGGGACTGCGCGAACGTGCCGTAGTCGAACTGCGGGATGCTTCCCGAAACCGTCATGTCCGCCGGGTGCGCGGGGAAATCCGAACCGACCTCGCCGTGTCCGGTGAGCGTATAGTGTACAGGTGAGCCGAGGGTGATTTGGGACGCGGTGGGATACGAATCGGTTTTGTAACTTGTCGCGGCGCCCGTGCCGTTGAACTCGACGACCGCCACATGATACACGGTGTCGACCGCAAGGCCCGACACGGACACGGACGTGCCCGTCCCCTTGTACACCACGAAATTGCCGGACCCGATCTGGGCGCCGGCCCCGAAGACGTCCGACGCCGAATAATCCGTGCCGTCCGAGGGCAGTTCATACACCGCCGAGGACGCGCGCATCAACACGAGGCGCTGCGCCCCGTTGCCGGCGGTCCAATCGATTGTCATGGAGTACGATCCCACCAGCGGGAATGTGATGCCCGAGGCGGCCACGGTCGGCGCGGCGGGAAAGGTCGTGCCTGACGCGGAAGGCACCACGCCGTCGGTCTTGTAGTGATGGGTCTCCGCGTTCACGCCGTTGTATCCGTAGGCGAAGATGCGTAAATAATACGTCTCGCCCGGATTCAAACCGGTGAGCGTGACGCTGTTCGAAGAACCGCCGACGATCACCGCCCCCACCGTCCCGTCACCCAGTGGCGAACCCTCGGTGTACGCGACGCCATTGCTGGGCACACCGGTCGGATCCGCGCCGGAGCGAACTAAAACGAGATAGCCGCCCGCCCCGGCCGCCGGCGTCCAGGAGAGGCCCAGGCCGTTGGTTGTCGCGCCGACTACCGTGAAGGCGCCGACGTGCGCCGAGGGTGGAGCGCTCAAGGTGTAGAAGGAGGCGTTGTCCGTATAGCCGATGCCATTGGCGTTCGTCGCATAGCCGCGATAATAGATCAGCGTACCGGGAGTCAGGCCGGTGCGCAGATGGGTAAAGCCATCCACGGTGATTCCGCCCTCGGCCAACCGATTCCCGGTCGGATTCGCGGACAGGCCCCAGACCGTTCCGCGCGAGGTCAGCGTTTCGCCGCCGTCGCTGGCCACCGTCGCGCCCAGCACGGCGCTGGTATGCGTGACGCCACTGTGCGTGGGCGAAACAATCACGGGTGGCCCCGCACCGGACACCTGCAGGTTTACCACTTTGTTGATGGTATCGATCACCACCACGCCGGAAAACGATCCGGACATCGGGGCAACCGTAATCCCGTTATCTACCGCGGTGCCCGTGTATGTGGCAATGGTGTATGTGCCCGGCCCGAAGCCGATCTGTTCGTTTACCACGAGCTGGCCGTTCAGGGTGATGTCCCCGCTGACCGCAACCAAATCATTGGGGCTGGGCAACCCATTGGCCAACTCCCACGGGGCATCCAGGTCAACGTGCCATTCCGCGCCCGCCTGGAGCGTGAGCGGACCCGTGGCCAGTGTGCCCGCGCCCAGGGAGCCGGGCGCGAGTTTGCTGCCCGCTTTGTTGGTCACGGCGCCGGTGAACAAACCCGCGCCGCCGAGGGTGGCCCCGGTTTCGACGGCAACGGGACCCGTCCCCAATGCAGAGCCAACCAGCGCGCCATTGTTCACCAGCAGCGTGCCATTTGAGACGATCGTGCCGCCGGAATAGGTGCTCGCGCGCAGGGAAAGCAGCGCCATGGTGCCGGCGCCGCGCTTTACCAGGCTTCCAGTTCCCCCGAGGCGCGGCTCAATGACCAGGTCAATGTCGGCCCCGCCATCGGTGACTTCGAAGTTGTGCGGACCGGCCTCCAACCGGATCTCACCATCGCCGGCTGTGCTGGTAATCACCCCCGGATTCGACCAAATCACGGAATTCGCATTGGCGGCATGCGCGCTCACGTATACGTGCCCAAACAGCTCGATGCGGGACTCGGAATCGCTGGTGCCCGACAGGTTGTGGACGCTCACCGGCGTATAGGCGCCTGCGGCGTCCTGCTCGTTGGTCAGCACCCCGTATATTCTTAAAATCGCGTCGCGATTATTGGTGTTATCCGATTGAACGCGAACCACACCGTTCGCCTGCACCACGATATTCGACATATTCACGGTCGAGCGGGTATGCACGCGCAACAAACCATTCGACACGATGGTGGTGTCCACCACCGTGAACCCGCTGGCCGACTGGTTGTTCCCGGACCAGAAGGAGGCGCCGCCGGCAATGACGAGATTCGTTGCCCGCGATGAACTGGTACTGCCGAATACGCGGAACTCGGTGTTGCTCACCGTCAAGCGGGCGGCGTTCGTCAGGGCGGCCCCAAGCAACATCCATGAACCGCCGGAGGCGCTGATCTCATAACCGCCCGCATTAATCGCGCCCGAGAGGGTCAACTGGCGGCTGGCGGCAAGGGACCATTCGTGCGACGCGCTGATCGTAATCGTGCAATTGAGCGTCAGGTTCCGGGCGGAGGACGACATGTCGATGCCCGCTGCGCCGAGCGTCAAGCGGTTGCCCGCATTAATTGTGACAGAACCATTGCCCGTTGTGAGGCGAATGCCCTGCCAGGATGCATCCGCGCCCAGCGCCGTCGTATTCGCGGCGACAATATTGCTCCACACCCCCACATCCGACGCGCCCGGCGGCGTGCCGCCCAACCAACTGCTGCCGAGATTCAGATTGTCGGTGTTGCCCGCCTTCATGACATCCGCCGCGATGGCGAACATCGCGCTCGAATGCAAGACGACCAGAAGGCAAACCACCCCAGCCCACCGCGACTTCGTTGAAATCATACGCCCCCTCCCCACGATTCACCCAGCCACGCGACTTAAAGCGCGCCCGACATTCTTTTACGACATTTGCCCGAATATATCACGTATTATTTACGGGAATATCACGATATCCTACTACCCACAAAATAAGTGCCCGTCAACGCGCTGATGCTGAAATTATTAAGTTCCGTCATTCCGCGATAAGTCGATAGGCGTGCGCGGGTTGTCCGGCGTCCAGCGGAGTGGAGACGCCCTGCACGGCGCTCGTCGCGCCAAAGTTCGTGATCGACAGCCACATGCCGTCGAGCAGATTGGTCGCGGCCTCCAGCCGATAGGACTGCCCCACGAGAAGATCGGCCCAGACAAACAGCGCACTTCCGTTCGCGATGGCAAGCGCGCCAGCCGCCGGCTCTGGGATGACGGGGTCGCCGGACCCCTCAAAGTCGTGCAGCTCGATATTGTCGATATTCAAGGAGGAGCCGTTGGATCCCGTGGCGCCGCGGAATCGAATCCGAACGTTGCCCGGCTTATTGACCGGCATCGCGTGATGCTTCAGCTCATCCAGCCCCGCGGAGTCAAAAAACCTGCCCGCTTGAACCCAGGAACCGCCACCATCCAAACTGTACTCCACCAGGGCGGCCACGGGCGTATCCGTGCTGTAGGTCGCATACAGGAACGTCAACCACCCCAGACCGTTGGTTTTATCCACCTCCATCGACATCACGCCATTGCTGGATGTGTTTACATGCCAGCGAAGACGTGCCCCGCGGACACCCTGCTTGCGATCCGCGGGATCCGTCCGGATCGCGGAGTTGTTCATGAACCACGAAAGCCCGCCCAGCTCCACGCTGCCCGGACCGAAGGCGGGCTTGGTTTCGTCAGCGCCTTCAAAATCAACGTAATACCCCGTGTCCACGGGCGGACGCGTGACGAACGAGCGCTTCATCGACATGCCAAACCCCGCGCTGTTCGACGCATACGCGCGGTAGTGGATCAGCGCACCCGCCGGAAGTCCCGCGACGTCGAGCACAAAGGGTTCCGCATCGAACGACCCGAACTCGGCCACCTTCACGCCGTCCGCCGGAGGCACAAAGTTCGCGTTGGTGCTCCAATAAATTCCCCGCTCCAGGATCGGGGCGCCACCCGTCACCTCCACCGTGCCGCCCAGTGTCGCGGTGGAAGACCCGATGTTGGTATCAACCAGGGTGGGCTCCGACACGAAGGGCCCGAACGGCGCGATGGCCGGACGCAGATAAAAGGGGCCACCAACCGAATTCAGGATTTCATACGTCAACCCCTCGAGATACGCATTGGCCGCGACGTTGGTTTGGTAGTGGACATCACCCGTCACCTCGCTGAACCCCCCGACGGTCAGATCGATCTTGTCGAGGAAGGGAAGAAGGCCCCCAACGGGGCCCAACACATGCGTGCCCTGCGCGGCGTCGGCAATCAAACGCAAGTCGCGCAACCGGCTGAAATCGAGGCGGCCCAGCGTAATGGAACCCGCGGGCGCGACGAGCGACACCGGCCCCAGCGAAGCGCCGCCCGCCGGCGCGTGCGCTTCGATCAACCCCTTGATCAAAATATTGCCCACCGATGACGTGACACTGATGCGACCGGCGGCGCTCGGCGTCACATTCGTTGACGTGGTGAGGACGTTCGCCGCCAGGCCCGCCTCCACCTCGACATCCTGCTGGGCCAAAATACGAATGGCCCCGCCGATGCAGCGGTTGTTGTTTTCATTCGTCCGCGAAGTTCCGACATCCGCGCTCCATACATAGGCGTTTTGCGCCGATGCAACATCCACGGTGCCGCCGCTGCGGGAACTCGTCTGCGAGATGACCGAGCTCCGCGCCACCAATCGGCCCGCCACAATATCGCCGCCGGTGGACGCAAGCGCGAGACCGCCGCCGACGACATTCCCCGAATTATACAAATCGCCCGCGCTGATGCCGCCGGCTGTGCTGGTGAGCACAAGCCGGTTGCCCCCGACGGTCTGCGACGGCGCACGATCATTCCGGATGGTCTCCGTCGTGATGCTGCTCCCGGTGAGGGCGACGTTTCCCGTGCGCCCCACGAGCCACATCGTGTCCTCGATCACGATGGGGCCTGATTCCGAGAACATCTGCACGGCGCCCGATCCGCTGCCGTTGTTGCCGCGCGTATCGATCAATCCCGTCACCGTGATGCCATCCGGCGCGGTGAGCGTCAGCTGACCACCCTGCCCGGCGTTCGAGCCGGTGCCGGGCGAGCGGCTCGTGTAGGAATGGATCTTGATCCGATTCGTCGCCGTGATGGCCAGCGGCGGGCGATGCCCCTGCACAAGCTGTGTGTCAAAATTGAGCGCGCCGCCCGTGTTCGTTACCGCGAGTGCGCGAATGACGACACTGGTGGGGGCAAACATGCCGTCGGCCAGAAGATCAAACATCGCCATGTCGAGCGAATCGTCCGCGAGATCGTAGTGCACCTCGTTTCCAATGAGCTGCGGCACCACCGCCGCCGGACTCGCCGCCAGGGTTTCCCCCGCGACCCCATTCGCAGTCAGGATGACGGTCTCCGCGCCAACCCGCAGCCCAGCCACCCCCGCGAGTACCACCGCCAGAACGATGCACGTCCCTCTCATTCGCTCTACCTCCCAACCGTCGGCTCCGAACCGCTCCGCAACATGGATATAACGATATATTTATATGCGAATAACAAAACCTTGTCAAAAATTATTCCGGTCGTCTGCTTCCAAACGAGCAGGCGGTGGATTCGGAATTCACGTCGGCCTATCGCCGACCCGCGGCGAAGCCGGCCACATACGTCTCCCAGCTCTCGCGCGTGGGGAATCCGCCTTTTGACCAACCCGCGCCCGCAAAATAAACCAGCGGATTTCCGGGCGACACGGCAATGATCAGCAAATGATGGCCCTGCTCGCGGCGCACATCCGCAATCTGGGCGGGGTCCGCCACCAGCGCGCATGCGATGTGGCCATTCGGCGGCGCCTCCGGTTCCCAATACGAAAGAAACCCCGAACGGAAATCCACACTCACGACACCCGCGCCGTCCCGATCCGTGATGCCGAGCGCGACGGCGAGCGGACCGGGCGGATCAACCTCGAACCGGCTTTCGATCCGGTTGAAATTGGACCCCGCTTCAAGCGTAATCCGCCTGGTCTCGCGTACGGTTCGGCCGCCCGCGCGCCAGGGCGCGTAATCCAGTTCAAATGCAACCCGGTCAGGCCCGTTCTGGAGCACGCGATGCGCGATCCAGTTGTTGGAGAAATGCAGCGCGCCATCCTGCCAGATCGCGAGACCGCCGCAGCCGGTCGTGCGCCCAACCTTGTAAAAATCACCGCCCTCGCCCCGGTCTTTGTGGTATTTCCCCTCGCGGTACCACTTGTCCAGCAGCGGGAGTCGGACGGATTTCACCCACACATCGATCCCGCTGCTGATCTCGCCCGCCACCTCCAGCGCGGGGCCATAGAGCCGGTATCCGATCCGGTCGTTTTCCCACGCGAAATCATCCTTCCGCTCGGGCACGTGGCGTCCATAGGCAAAACCCGTGTCGGCCACAGGCCCGGCGGTCGGTGGAGGCAACTCACTCACGATTGCGGGGTTCCCCGGCTTATTTGCGCGCGGCGAGCGCCTGCTCGATGGCGGTCGCCACCTGCTCCGCGAGCCGTTGCGAGCCGATCCCGGTGAAGTGGACGTTCCCCTTGCTGGTGAACATCTCCGGCGCTCCGGCCGGTCCTTCGCCGAAATGCGGGAACGTCGCGGATAGCGCGTGCAGGTCGTTGATGCGCACACCGTGGCGCTCCATGATTTCGCGCGCGATTTCATTGTAGCGAACATCGTCGCCCTGCCGGCGGCCCCAGCCACCCTGCACGTACGTCGTGGAGGCCCAGACCAGGGTGGCGCCGGTTTCCTTGAGGCGCATGACAAGTTTTTCGAGTTGTTTCGCGTACTGCTCCTCGGTCGTCGTGATGGGACCGTCGGCATTGCGTTTGCCGTTCACGCGACGGTTGATATCCCACAGGCCCCAGTTGAAATGAATCAGGTCCCAGTTGCCGTCGCCGAGCCACGTCTCAATATTTCGGATGCCCTGGATGGTGCCGCCGCAATTCGCGGGCGGGCGATGCACATTCGCCTTGCCCTTCAACAATTCACGGACCGGAAGGGTGTAGCCGAGCGAGATGGAATCGCCGATGATCAGCACGCGCGGCAGCCCCGGCACGTCCTCGATTTGCACACGCGCGTCGGTCGGTACGCCTTCATTGTCGTCCTCCTGCGCCCACGCCGCGGGCGCGCCCAATGCGCAGGTCACCGCCAGCATCCAGCCCGTCAGTCGTTTCATGCTCATGTCATGCTCCTTTGTTCAGGGTTTCGTTTGTTGATCCGTTGCCAATCCATAGGCCTCCGCGGCGGCAAGCAAAAATGCGCCGACGCCGTACGGCGTGGTGTTCTCCGGCTTCACGCGCGGTCCCGGCCCGGCGCCGGGCGGTTGTACAAAGCCGACCATGCCATCCGGCTGCACGCAGCCCACGAGACCGGCCCAGGCACGACGTATGACCGGCTCATAGTCGGCGCGATCAAGCAGGCCTGCACGCACGCCCCGCGCGATGCCGTAGAAAAACAGGGCGCTTCCGCTTGATTCGGGATGGCGGTAGCTGTCCGGATCGAGAAGGCCCGGCCGCCACAATCCATCCGCCGGTTGCAGCGCGGCCACACGCGCGGCCATGTCGCGATATTTGGCGAGGAACCAGGCCCGGTCGGGGTGCGTTTCGGGCATGAGCGGCAGCACCCGCGCCAGCGCGGCGAGCACCCATCCGTTTCCGCGCGACCAAAACATCAATCGTCCGTTCTCCTCCAAGCGTCCCCGGCGGCGGGTGTCGCGGTAGTAGAGGTGATGCGTCTCATCATAGAGCCGTTCGGCGGCGACACGCCAATCGGCGGCCATGAAATCCAGATAACGCGGGTCCCCGGTCAACCGGCTCAACTGCGCGAGGATGGGCGGCGCCATGAACAACGCATCGCACCACGACCAGGGGATTCCGCGCTCGCCGGCGAGCATGCCGTCGAAAAGCTCCTTCATCGGGCGGAGCATGTGCGGATCGCGTTCGCGTTCGTAAAGGGCAAGGTACAGCTGCCCGACCGCCTGGTCATCCGGATGCAGGGGTCGCGGACCGGGCGCCCACTTCAGCGCGCGCCCCGCGACGCGGAGCGGTTCCCAATAGTCCTCGTTCCCCTCCACGGCGGCCGCCGAGGCGAGGCCCATGTAGAACACCGCGAGCTTCCAGTGCCCGGCGGGTTCAACCGCCTGCGCCAGTTGCCAGTCCGCCGCCGCGCGCATCACGGTGCGGATCGCACCGGGATCGAGGTCCCCCGGGAACGCCCCGGCACGCGCCGGGAGGGTCAGCGCGATGCCTGCGACGAGTCCAAGCGCGGCTGAGGCGCGCCGGATCATCCGGCTTTGTTCCATGCCGCGGGCAGCGCATCCGCCTCGGCCGCGAGCAATTCGTCGATCATCGCCCGGCTGTCCGCGAGGCTCGACACGAGCGGATCGCACAGGAACGCGCGCAACAAAACGCCGCGATCGCACGTCACGGCGGCCTCGACGGACAGCTCGTGCGTGTCGAGCACCTGCTGCCAGAGGCTGCGCAGCCCCACCGGCGCCGGGCCCACGGGGCGCGGGCGCACGCCATCCATGTCGACGTCGCAGAGCATTTCGAGGAAGGCGTCGTCCGGCATGTTCGGCACCGTGCCGTTGTTCGGCGTATTGATGAAGAACGGCTTGCCGGCCTTCGCCCACATCGCTTCGACGACGTCGGTCGCATGATCCGAGCCCGTTTTCGCGATGAATTCCTCAATCGGCGAAACGCCAAGGCCGTAGCGGTCCACCTCCCGCCACATTTCCGCATGCCGCTCGTAGCGCGCACCGGTTTCCCAGATCGACAGCGGCGGAATCGTCTCGGGCGATTTTCCGAGCCCCTGCCAGAATCGCACGTATTCCTTCGTATGGCCGACGGCGGTTGGAATGTGGCCGAACGCCTCGTAGAGCGCATGGCAGATCGCTTCGTTGAACCGCGCTTTTGCACCGGTATCGCCGCCGACGGTTTCCTTCGCGCCGTCGAGCCGCATCGATTCGGCGATCGCCGGCTGCACGTCCTTCCCGTCGAACTCCGCCTTCAGCATCCACGTGAAGTGGTTCGGGCCGGCGATGCGCAGGTCGAATTTCGCTTCCAATTCCGGCGTCAGCTCCTCCTCGCGCGCCACGATGCCCGCGCGCCGCGCGAAACGCCGCTTGATGTACGGCATGTGGTGGATGTCGCACAGCGCGAGGGAGCGCAGATCGGGCGCGTGGCGCTGCAAACCGATGCCGTGCGCGGCGGACGGATTGATGTAGTTGATGACCCACGCCTCCGGGCACAGCTCGCGGATCGCGCGGGTGTAGGCGAGGATCACCGGAAACTCGCGCAGCGTGCGCATGATGCCGCCGGGGCCGATCGTGTCGCCGCTGCACATGCGGATGCCGTATTTCGCGGCGATCTGGCAGTCGAGTCCGCGGAATTTAACCGTGCGGTCGGCGAAACTGAGGATCACGAAATCCGCGCCGGCCAGCACCTCTCGCGCGTCCGTCGCGCACTCCAGCTTGAGCGGCGCGCGCGTGTGCGCAATCACGCGTTCGGCGAGCAATTTCATGCGCTGGAGGTGCACGGGGTCCGTGTCCACCAGCGCCAGCGTCCCCCCGCGCAGGACTTCCGAATGGGTCATTTGCCAGATGGCCTTGCGGCCAAAGAACAGGCTGCCGGCTCCGATGAGCACGACCTTGGGGTGTTGGGTGGCGGCGCGTGTTTTCATAGAGGAACTTTCAATCCGGCCTCAATCGCAGCAGGTCAACATGCGGTAGCGCAGGTTGAACACGGCTTCCGGCGTCATTTTGCGCGAGGGCATGGCCGTGGGATCGAGCCGGTCGAGCGTGATGACCGCGGCACGGACGACGCCGCGGCGCAAAAGATCGTCCAGTTCGGCATCTTCGCTGACGCCGGCGACAAAGAGCGGCGGCAGCCCATTGGAACCGTTGAGCCGTGCAGGTACGCCGACCAGTGAAACGATCGCCTTTGTCTCGGGATGCTCTCGGACGTATCCCCGCAACCGCGTCGCATCCACACGCGCCATCGCGATCATGACCTCTTCATCCGCCAGCGCCTCCGCGTCAGGTGACGGCTCCCGCACCATCGTGATCTCGTACCCCGTCGCGCCCAACCCGACGCGAAGGCCCTCGCGCCAGGCTTCCGTCGTGGCGCGGTCCATCTCGTTCGCAATCAGGCCGGGCAGCAGCAGAATCGAGGCCGGCGGCGGCACTTCGCGGGCGATTTGCCGGCCGAGCTCGTGTCCGGCGGCGGAATGGAACGGCAGGGTCTCGCGGGCATCATGCGCGGGCGCGCCGCGCAGCATCCGCACGCCCGCCAGCAGTATGCCGGCCAGCGCAAGGACGACGGACAGGACGCGCATCCAGCGCGCCGCGCCCGTCCCTCCCACCACGCGCAACAGCAGCGACGCCCCGAGCAAACCCAGCGCGATTCCAATCATGACGGCCGCTCCTTCATGGCGCAGTTCCCAGCAAGTCCGCGACGATCAGGTCCGCCACCGGATAATTTCCGTCAATGGTGTTGGCCCGTGCGTCCGTCTGGTAGCGCAACTGCGCGATCGTCTTGTCATATCCGCCCGCCGAACCATCCAGTTTGGACAGCACGACCACGTTGTCGTGGTACACCAGGTTGCGACCGGGACTGGCCCCCCAGTTGCGAAAGACATCAATGGTGAGTATCCGGCGATCCGGCGGCAGCACAATACCGCGCAGGTGCGGCAGGTCCGTGATTGAATCCCCCAACACGGGATACGCGAAGCTGCTGATGCGGTAGAAGTTGAGATAGTACCCCGCCCGGGCGCGGTTGCCCGGACCCGTTCGCCATTCAAGGGGTCCAGCGCCGATTCGCCCCCAATATTCGGTGTAGGTGTTCGCGCTGCCGTCACGATCGCGGGAGGGGCAATAGAAGCTGCGCGCCTCATTAACATAACGCTTGGCATATACAGAGCCCATCCCGTGCGGGAAGTCGTTCACGTAGCGGGTCCCCCCCTGGGCGGTCATGTAGGTACGCCAGGGATTGGACGGACCATCATCCCGAGGCACGCTGCCTTCATGATCCGCCGCATACAGCAGCGAGCCGGCCACGATGTTGCGCTGGTTGCTGATGCACGCCACGACACGCGCGCGATCCTGAGCGGAGCTAAAGCCCGGGAACAAAAGCGCAATGAGCAGGACGATGATGGCAATCACCGTCAGCAACTCGACCAGGGTGAAACCGGCCCGATCCACGTCCCGCCCCGCCTGCGTGATGCCCCGTCTCATTTCGCCACCCCCAATGGTGAAAAGACGACATAAACCAGCACAACCAGCGCGAGCAGGCCAAACCCGGCAAAGCGCACCCCGCGCCAGGGCGTGAGATCCACGGTCGTCTTGATCACCTCCGCCTCCCGCGCGGGCGCACGCGTCGGAATCCACGTCCGGATGGCCCACATTACGCCGAACACGACCGCGCCGTTCAACGCATGGATATGAAGCCAGTGCAACTTCACGACCACATCGCCGGCGCTGTAAAGAACGCCGTCCCTCACCCATACAAAATACCCAAAATTAAACGCGCCGAGCACAAAACCGACGAAGGGCGCGATCGGCGTCGAGCGTTTGTAGATCAGGCCGAGCAGGATGGTGCCGAGGGAACCGGCGAAAAAGAAACCGCCCACACGCTTCATCAGGTCGAAAATGCCGGCCTGCGTGTCCTGCAGCATCGGCACAATGGCGATGGCCACGACGATCAGGAGGAGGCCGAACACCTTGCCCACCCAGACCGTTTCGGTCTCGCTCGCCTGCTTGCGGATCATGGTCTTGTACACATCGAGGCTGAACAGCGTGGACAGGCTGTGCAGCGTGCTGTTGAAGGAACTCAAAATCGCGCCGAACAGCACCGCGCCGAAAAAGCCCCTCATCCATGTCGGCAGCACCAGCTCGACCAGGCGCGGATAGGCGAGGTCGCCATGAGCCAGCGAACCGTCAAAGATGTGGTAGGCGATCACGCCGGGCACCACGAGAATCAGCACGCCGCACACCTTCATCAGCCCGGCGAGCAAGACGCCCTTCTGCCCGTCGGCCAGCGAACGGGCGCCGAACGCGCGCTGGATGATGTTCTGGTTCAGACACCAATAGGAAATGTTGATCATTAACATGCCGGTGAACAGCGTGCTGAAGGGCACGGAGGATTCCGGTCCCGTCACGGCATTGAGCTTTTCCGGGTGCACGGTGCGCAGCGTGTGCACCGCCGCGGCGACGCTCCCGTCACCCAGGTGGAGCAACCCCAGCCAGGTCACCAGCAGACCGCCGAAGACGAGTCCCACCCCGTTGATCGTATCGGACACCGCGACCGCCTTGAGTCCGCCGAACACCGCATAGGCCCCGCCAATGACCCCCAGGGCAACGGCGAGCACCAGCACGGCCGTGTGCCGGTCCACGCCGAGCATCGCCTCGACATTAAACAGGCCCACCATGCTCAAGGCGCCGGTGTAGAGCACGAACGGCAGGATGGTTATCAGCAAACCGGTGACCAACACGAGCGCCAGCAACACGCGCACGCTGCGCCCGTAGCGCGACTCGATCAATTGCGGCAGCGTCGTGATTCCGCCGCGCATATAGACCGGAAGCAGGACCAGCGCCAGCAACACCAGCGCGACGGCGGCCAGCACCTCCCAGCCCATCACGTTCATGCCCGAGAGATAGGCGCCGCCGTTTAACCCGACGAGCTGCTCCGTGGAGATGTTCGTGAGCACCATCGAGCCGGCCACGACGAACCACGGCAGGCTGCGCCCACCAAGGAAATAGCCATCGGAGTGCGCCAGGTCCTCGCGGCGAACTTTAAACCAGGTGATCACCGCCACGAGGGCGGTGAAGAAGATGAATGACAGGATCGCGTTAATGGGATTGCTCCGTCAGTTGTGTTGTTCAAAGGTGAAACAGTAGAGCGCGCCGGGTTCGAGCGTATGGCGGATGGAGGAATCGCCGTCGAGCCCCTCCGTCACCACCGCGCCTTCCCGCTCGTTCGTTGTGCCCCAGTGCCGCACCTCAATCGGGTGGCACTGGACGCCGGCGATTTGGACCACCGCGTCCACCGGCGCCTCCGATGCATTCAGCGCCCAGACCGTCACGAGGCCCCGACCCCGGTGATAAAAGGCAGCGGTCGTCGCCAGCGCTTCCGGCACGGTCGCCTCAAGATAGTGCCCGCCGCCCGACGTGTTCACGAGGTGCTGGAATATGAAGTAGGACCGCATCGGGACCACTTCGCCGCCGACGTTGCGCAGCATCTTGTGCTCCTTCGCCTCGTTGCCGAGCGAAAGCCAGTCGTTGATGCCGCCGAACCCGGCGCGGATGTGCTCGAACAAAACCTTGCTGTTGCGCGACGCCGCCGGGTCGGGCCCCTGGAAGCCGTGCAGCTCCGTGTTCCAGATGGGCCGGTTGAGGGTCCGCGCGAGCGCCACGAACGCCTCCATCGAACCCGTCGCGCGCGTGTTATGGCAGGCGGTGATGTCCCAGAAATCAGCCACGCCCGCCTCCTTTGCCGCGTTAATCCAGCGCACGGCCTCCCCCCAGTTGTGGGCGGACGGCGCGATCACCAGCGGCATTTCCGAACCCAGCGCCTCGCGCATACGTCCGATCATGCGCCCGACCGATACCGGGTCCAGATGTCGCGTCGCCTCGTTAATGGCGTCGAGATAGGTGATCTTGAACCCCTGTTCCTTCATGAACGCGAGGTAGCGGAGGTAATAGTCGGCGGCTTTTTCCCACTCGAAGCGAAGAAACGCGCGGGGCTGCTCCGCGTCTTCAAGGAGCGGATTTTCCCAGACGCTGATCCACAGCGGAAACGGGGTGAACGGGGCGCCCTTCTGCTCGTTGTGCACCGGGCGCGGACTCGCGAACCACTTGATGTCCGGCCGCGCGCGCTGGATGGCCCGCATCATCCTGAGCTGCATGTCGTACTCGCCCCAGCGGATGTTGCCCTCCTCCAACTCGGCCCCGGGATTGATCGCGATGCGCACGTAGTCCACCTTGCAACGATCCACCGCCCAGGCGGCGAGCGCGTCATAATCCACCTCGGCCTCGCCGTCCTTCATGTGCCAGAGGCGTTCAAAATCCATGCCGTACGTCATCGCCTGCTGGGGCTTTCCGGAAACACGGATCACCGCGACGTCCGCGCGGGACACGGAGGCGCACAGCAACGCAGCCAGTCCGCACGCCATCCATCCAACCCTGAACATCCTGGTCATTCGCACGCCTCCTCAAGCCTGTATTGCAATAATTTCATAATAATAATACGTCATATTATTATGTCAACCCCCATCCCCCGGCGCCCGCGATCAGCGCACCGTCAGATCCATGCCCACACGGCGGACATCGTCCCAGAGCCAGGAGAACCCCATGTTATAGCCCTCCCAGAGCGAACGACCGGTGTAGACGGTGATCCGGGCAGGCGCCCCGCGAAACGTCAGGCTGACCGTGCGCTCGCCCCACGGGCCGCGAATTTCCGCGGTTTCAAATTGTCCGACGCGTTTGGGCAGCGACTCCCAGAACGTCAACACCTTGGGGCGCCCGCTCTTCGCAGCCGGACGCAGCGTCATCGACCAACCGGCGAAGAATTTCTTCTGATCTTCAAGCAGGGTCTGCCCCGTGATCTGGTCCGTGGCCACGTAACGACCCATGCCGCACTCGCCGCCCCGCGTGGCATACTGGACGCGCGGCGGATCGCGAATCGAAAACGTGCGCCGGACCGCCTCTCGCGCGAATTCATACCGCTGGGTGAAGGCGACGCCGTCGTTGTAAAGACCCGTGATTTCCAGCACGGAGGGATTCATCACCGGTTGCAGCGCCGGGCCGGTGAGCGACTTCACCTCGCGGGCAAACGACTTCATTTCGTTTGTCCGGCCAGGCCGGGTGTCGGGCGCGAAATAATGCGAACGCCAGGGCCGCACCGGCAGCGGCGGTCCGACGAAACGGCCCTCGGAATCCTTCATCCGCATCACGCCGCCACCCACGGAAGTGACGATGAATTGGTACAGCGGGCTGTCGTATACCGCGAAATGCCCCGCATACGGACCACTGGCAAATACCGGAAGCCAGCCGCCGCGCACCGGCAACAGCGGATTGGCCTTGTCGTCACCGGGCGCGCCACCGCCGGCCTCGACCTCGGCCTCCACCTCCGCGACCCGGTCCGCCACGTACGCCCGGTCCGCCTCGACGAGTTGATCCAGCCGGATCGAAAGCTGGCGGCCACCCGCCCGCTCCAGGACCACCTCGCCCCCCTCCTTCACCTCGATAAACGCCGCTTCCAGGCGGGCGCCGCCAACGCTGGTCCAGGTCCGCATCCCATCGTCAGACTCCACCTCGCCACGCGCCGCGAATGACGCCAGCACCAACACCCACAGCAACAGCAGCCGCACACCGTAACGCATGGCCAACATCTCCCTTGTCGCCCGCTCCACCTTGGACACACACGAATAAATAGCACGTTATATCCTAATGTCCACAGTGCATTTTCAGAAGTCCGGATTGACAGCGAGATATATCGTGTTATTGACTGGAGGGGATGGATGCCCGTGGCGGATCGCCGCGGCGGGCGTGGAGTGAATATGCGCACCTGCACACGACAACTTCGGATGATCGCCGCCACACTGCTCGCCGGCTCGCTCGCCGGACCGGCCTCCGCGCAGGAGCCCGACGCCCGGCGCTATCTCGACGCGGCGCGACGCTTCGCGGACACCGTGCTGGAGCATGGCCGTGACACCTACGGGAATCCGGCCACGCCCCTGTTCGTGGACGGCCTGCACAGCGAATCCATGGCGCCCGCGATTTGGAAATGGCGCGATGGCGAGGAGTGGGTGCTCTCGAATTTCGCGAACCAGCAGGCGCTGATGCGGCTGCTCGACGGCCTGACGGCGCTGACCGGGCAGCCGAAATACCGCGAGGCGGCCGAGGCGGCGACGCGCCACATGCTGGAGCACCAGACGGCGGCGCCGAACGGTCTGCCCTACTGGGGCGGGCACACGGCGGTGGACCTGAAGACCGGACGGCCGGTGGGCACACAGGCCGACAAGGCCGCGGAAAGCGGACGCGAATCTCCGGCGATGATGCACGAGCTGAAGGCGAACCAGCCGTATTGGGAGCTGATGTGGCGGGTGAATCCCGAGCGGACGCGCCGCGTGATGACGGGTCTCTGGGCGGGCCACATCACCAACTGGGAGCGGCTCGATTTCAACCGCCACTTCCTCATGCACCGGCGCACGACCCCGCAGTGGAACGCGGCGTTTGACGCGACGGGGGAGATTCCCTTCCAGACCAGCGGCGGCCTGTCGTTCGTATCGGTGGTCAATCCGTTCATCTATTCCGCCGCCGTGATCTATGCGAACGACAAGCTCGAGCCGGCGCTGACCTGGGCGGAGCGCATGGTCGGCCAGTGGCAGCGGGCACGCCATCCGAAAACCGGGTTGAGCGGCGGGCAGCTCAGCTATTATCCACCCGACAAGGATCGGTTCATCTCGGCGATGGGCCATCTGTATCCCGGTTACAACGAAGCCCAGCTCGCGGCCTCCTATCACCAGGGCGGGCGCTACCACTCGCTGCCGCTCGCGCAGATGCACGCGGCGCAGGTACTGATCTCCGCGGGCGGCAAGGCGGCGGAGACCGGCCGCCAGTGGATCAAATGGGCGTCGGAAGACCTGAAGACCTACATGATGCTGTACGACCGGGAAAAGGGCATCTTCAAATCGGCCCTTACCGACGGCACGTTCATCGATATCGCGGGCATCAAACCCGGCTACTATACTGAGGACGATCTCTTGCCGATCCCGCCGGGCGGCAAACTGTTCTGGGGCAATGCGATGGCCTATAGCCTGACCAAGGACAACGCGCACGCGGAAATCCTGCGGACCATCGGGCGCGAACTCGGCCTGGGCGACGTCGGTGATCTCCGGAACCCCGGCAAAACCGATTCGCGCGATTTCAACACGCTGTATGGCCTGCTCGAACTCTATCGCGCGACGAAGTCGCCGCAATTCCTGCGGCTCGCCGCTGCGATTGGCGACAACCTGATCGCGACGCAACGGCCCAACGGGCTGTTCCCCCGCCCCGCCGCGACGCCGCGCAAACCGGGCACCGCGCCCAGCCACGCCGCGATTCCCGGCGTCGCGCAGCCCGCCCGCGTCCATGCGCGGACCGGCGACGATTATCCGCTGGCACTGCTGCACCTCGCCGCCACCATCGCCGGGCAGTCGGAAAAACTATCGCGCGCCGTGCAGGACGAGCAATATTTCCACTGCCCCTACCGCGGCCCGCTCCAGCGATTCCAAACCAAACGCGACGACGTACGGACCTACGACTGGCTCGTCTTCTATGGCGTCGATGGCTCATGGTGAGGACATTCCAAACGTAAATGAAAGGATCAAGGGTATGAAGATGCGGATCTCGACGGACCCCGCCGGCGTGGCGCGGATGGATACAAACGAGTTGCGCGACGCGTTCCTGGTGGATGATTTATTCGCGGCGGACGCGATCGCCTGGACCTATTGGGATGTGGACCGCACGCTGGTGGGCTCCGCAGTGCCGGTGAAGGCCCCGCTCCGCCTGGGCGCGGCCCCGGAACTGCGCGCGGAGTTTTTCTGCGCGCGCCGCGAAATCGGCGTCCTCAACGTCGGAGCGCCCGGCCGCATCACCGTGGACGGCACGGCGTTCGACATGGCGAACCTCGACGGCCTCTACATCGGGCGCGGTGCGAAGGAGATCGAATTCGCCAGCGCGGACCCGAACGCCCCGGCGCGCTTCTATCTGCTGAGCTATCCCGCGCACGCCGCGCACCCCACCACGCACATCAAGCTGGAGCAGGCCGCGCCGGTCCACCTCGGGTCCCCCGCCGAATGCAACAAGCGGACGATCTACAAATACATCCACCCGGACGGCGTAAAGAGCTGCCAGCTCGTGATGGGCTTCACGAAGCTTGCGGAGGGCTCAATCTGGAACACGATGCCGCCGCACACGCACGACCGCCGGTCGGAGGTCTATCTGTATTTCAACCTCGCGCCGAACGCGCGCGTGTTCCACTTCATGGGCAAACCGGACGCGACGCGGCACCTCGTTGTCGCGAATGAACAGGCCGCGCTCTCCCCGAGCTGGTCGATTCACTGCGGCGCGGGCACCGGCGCCTACACGTTCTGCTGGGGCATGGGCGGCGAAAACCAGGACTTCGCCGACATGGACGGAATCAAGATGGACGTCCTGCGCTAAACCAAGGAACACGGATATGATTCTCGACCAATTCAGACTCGACGGCAAAAAGGCGGTCGTCACCGGCGGCTCGCGCGGACTCGGGCTCGGCATCGCCATTGGCCTCGCGGAAGCGGGGGCGGACATCGCCCTCGTGGACGTCCTCGACATGACCGAAGGCAGGGCGCGCATCGAACAGACAGGGCGGAAATGCGTGGCCATCAAGGCCGACCTGATGCAGAAGGAATCCGTGGACGGCGTCGTCCGGGAAGCCGTCGCCGGGCTGGGCGGCATCGATATCCTTGTGAATAATGCCGGCATTATCCGGCGCGCCCCGCTGCTTGAATTCTCCGAGAAGGATTGGGACGACGTGATGAACCTGAACATCCGCACTCTCTTCTTCCTGAGCCAGGCGGTCGCGCGCGTAATGGTGGAACAGGGCCGCGGCGGAAAGATCATCAACACCGCGTCGATGCTGAGCTTCCAGGGCGGCATCCTCGTACCATCCTACACCGCCTCGAAGAGCGCCGTAATGGGCCTGACCCGCCTGCTCGCGAACGAGCTCGCGCCGCACAAGATCAACGTCAACGCGGTCGCGCCCGGCTACATGGCGACGGACAACACCACCGCACTCCGCGCGGACCCCGCGCGCAACAAGGCGATCCTGGATCGAATCCCCGCCGGGCGCTGGGGCACGCCGGAGGATCTGCAGGGGCCGTTCGTGTTCCTCGCCGCACCGGCGTCCGACTACGTCAACGGCTACACCCTCGCCGTGGACGGCGGCTGGCTCGCGCGCTGACGCACGGACGGGAACGAAGGAGAGCGCGATGTCAGAACCCCCTTTTCTCGCACAAGCCCGATTCGCCGGCGCCAACAGGCCGGTCGTCTACACGGATCGCGGTGATTGCCTGATGAAGACGGTAGCCGATTGGCAACTCGCCCATCCCGGCCCGCGTCATCCAGCCAAATGGACGAACGCCACCTGGTACCGCGGCCTCATCGAACTCGCGAAACTGGATTCGACCGGCGGCTACTGGGAGAAATTGCGGGCGATCGGCGAAGGGCTGGACTGGAAACCGCAGGACAATATCTTCCACGCGGACGATCTTGGCATCGGATACGCATTCCTCGAATGCCACCGCAAATTTGGCGACCCGCGCATGTTGCAGGGCATCAAGGATCGGCTCGATTACATCATCGCGAATCGCGCCACCGCCCCGCTCGATGAAGGACCGCAGGAGGAGAACAAACGCTGGTGGTGGGCGGACGCACTGTATATGGCGCCGCCAACGCTGGTCATCCTGCATCGGATCACCGGCGACGCGAAGTATATCGAGTTCATGGACGAGGAGTGGTGGACTACGACCGAACACCTCTACGACAAGGAAGATCATCTCTTCTTCCGCGACGCCCGCTTTCTCAACTCCATCCGTGAAGCGGACGGACGAAAAATGTTCTGGTCGCGCGGCAACGGCTGGGTGATCGGCGCCCTCACGCACGTCCTCTCCGAAATGCCCGCCGACTTCCCGAACCGCCCGCGTTACGTCCAGCTTTTCCGCGAGATGACGGCGCGTCTCGTGGCGCTGCAGCCGGCGGACGGCGTATGGCGCGCGAGCCTGCTGAACCCGGAGGGATTCCCCGTGCCGGAAGCGAGCGGCTCCGTATTCCACACGTTTGCGCTCGCGTGGGGACTCAACAACGGGCTGCTTGACCCCGCGGTTTTCGCGGAACCGCTGCGCAAGGCATGGAACGGGATCGTCGGGCTGGTGCGTCCGGATGGCATGCTGGGCAACGTCCAGCAGATCGGCGGTCGCCCACAGCCGACCCAGCCGGACCAGACGCAGGAATACGCCGTCGGCGGATTGCTGCTCGCCGCGGCCGAAATTCATCGGCTGGCGGGACAGATCGCATAGAAGGACCCGGGATATGCTCCAACAAAAAGTTCGCCGCGCCCTGGCAATGTTCGGCGCGATCGCACTGCTTTCCGCGGAGGTGGCGGCGGAAACGCGTGTCTCCGGACTGTTTTCCGACCACATGGTCGTGCAGCGCGACCAGCGCATTCCCCTGTGGGGCCGCTCGGCGCCCGGCGCCGGGTTGGAACTGGACTTCGCGGGTCAGTCGCGCCGCGTGCGCGCGGACGAATCGGGCCGGTGGCGGACGGATTTCGATGCGATTCCCGCGGGCGGTCCACACACCATCACGATCAAGGGACCGGATCGCAAAATTGTCATCCGGGATGTTCTCGCGGGCGAGGTGTGGATCGCTTCCGGCCAGTCCAACATGGAGTGGCCCCTGAACAAGACCACGGACCGCGAAACGCTTCAGGGCGGTGATGCGCTGATCCGCCTCTTCCGCGTCGCGCCGGAATTCAGTTCCGAACCGGCGGAGGAACTCGCGGCCAAATGGCAGCCCTTCACGCCGGCAAGCGCCGCCACCTTCAGCGCGGTCGCCCTGCACTTCGGGGCCGCGCTTCGCCGTGAACTCGGCGTGCCGGTTGGCCTGATCCAGAGCGCGAAAGGCGGCACCCGCGCGGAACTCTGGATGAGCCCCGACGCGATGCGCGCATCCGGCGCGCACGAGCGGCCGTGGCGCAACAAGGAGCGCAGCCCCGGCGACCTGTTCAACGGCATGATTCACCCGCTGATCCCATTCGGCATCCGCGGCGCGATCTGGTATCAAGGTGAATCGAACTCGCACACGGCGGAGTTCTATCAAGGCCTGCTCTCCGCGCTGATTACCGACTGGCGCGCGAAATGGGCGCAGGGCGATTTCCCCTTCGGCGTGGTCCAGCTTCCCAATTTCAGTCCGCCCAAAAGGGAGACCAGCGACAGTTGGGCGATCGTGCGCGAGGCCCAGCGCCAGGTCGCGGAGACGTTGCCGCATGTCGGACTCGCCGTGACCATCGATGTGGGCGATCCCGACAATATCCATCCGGGCATCAAGCAACCGGTCGGCGACCGGCTCGCGCGTTGGGCCCTGGCCCGGGTGTACGGCGAATCGCTCCCCCACACGGGCCCGCGCGTCACCGCCGTACGGACACGCGACGCGATCGTCGAACTGGCGTTTGACTCCACGGGGGGAGCGCCGGTCTTGCACGGCGAGGAACCGTATGGGTTCGAACTGGCCGGGGCCGATGGCGTGTTTCATCCGGCCGACGCGCGACTCGTGGGCGCGACGTTGCGCCTCCGTTCGCGCGACGTCGGCAACCCGGAACAGGTGCGCTATGCGTGGACGGACAACCCGCGCGCGAGCCTGTTTGACGCCGAAGGTCTGCCCGCCACGCCCTTCTCCCTGCGGCTGGAAACCGGGTCGCCATGACCATCCCGTGCGGCAGGCCCGGCAGCGCAGGCGCCTGGGCCGGCATCGGGCTCTGTCTGCTCCTGACGCACGCCGCGGCAAGCACGCACGACATCCCAACCGCTGCGGTCGTCCGCGAGGAACACGTCACGGTCAACGCCGCACGCGTTCTGCGGACCCAAATCCCGGCCACGGCCTTTTCGGGCATAAACGTCTCGCATGCCTCCTCGGTGCGGGCGGTGTATCCATCGTGTTCCAAGGACGCCATCAGGCATCGACCCGGCGTCCTGCGCGAAACCTTCGAGGCGGTTGGATTGCGCGGCTTGCGTTACCCCGGCGGCACGTTCGCGGAGGAAACATACGACTATTTCGACCAGGGCGGAACCGGGCACCTGGCCACCGCCGGATGCGACCCGGGCACGAACCGGCTGGATACGGTCGCGGACGTCCTGGCCTTCTGCAAGGCGTTCCAGGCCGAGCCCTACTTCATCGTGCCCACCAAGCGTTTTTTCGCGGGGCACAACGGAAATCCGGCGCATCAATTCGACGCAGCGGCCGCCTACGCGTTCGACGCAGTGCGCATGACCGTCGCGACCGGAGAAGCACTCGGCGCGCCACGCGTGCGCTATTGGGACATCGGCAACGAGGTATACGAGCCGGAGTTCGATCCGTCCGACTATGCCCGGTTCGCGGGTCACATCGCGCTGGCAATCAAGGCGGCGGATCCCCGCGCGCGCACCGTCGTCAATGTCGCGCCGCAGCACAAGAACTGGAACTTCACGGCGGCCTCCAACATCGTCCGGACGCTCAAAAGCAATCCCGTGTGGTGGGACAGCGTGGATGCGTTCACGATGCACATCCTCAACGCGGGGCCGACAAACTGGGGCGGCGACAGCATCCACGGCATGACGATGGTCATGCGTTCGATTTTTGAGGACAAGGAGGTTCTCTTCACCGCGATCTCCCCTTCCTCGTGGAGCGGCCAGTGGGCGGCCAACGGACTCCTCAGCACCTACGAGCAGGTGCTGCGCGCGGGCACGGATCATGTCGTGAGCTGGCCGACCGCGCATCAAAGCGCGAGCGGCCGCCTCTGGCATGTCCCGCAGGGTCTCACCCCATCCGGCCTCGCGATGAACTGGCTCATCGAGGCGGCCATGAGCAACGCGATGGTCGAAACCTCGCACACCGACGGGAACCCGATCAAGGCGATGGCGTTCCGGGACGGCAGCGAACGACTCACGGTCTTCCTGATGGGAAAGCATGCCGGTGCGCGCAGGGTGCAGCTTGCGATTAATAGTTTCGCGAGCGGATACGTCCGCGAAACACGCCTGACCGGCTATGCGGGCGCGCCAAAACACGATTTCATCCGGACGGAAACCCGCACACGCACCGGCAACCCATTATCCAGGTACGAGACGACGATCAATCGCGATTCGAACTACGAAGTGCTCCGCCTCGAATTTTCGCCCACCCCGTTCCCGCTGTGGCGCGAGGATTTCTCGAACGATTCGGAATGGACGACATACAACAACCCGGAATTCGTCGCCGCATCCGGCGGACTGACGCCACTCGCGGGCGAACGGATGTTCCGCTTCAACACCAGCGCCCCCCGCCGCAACGCGGCGGCATGCAAGCCCTGGGCGCTGCTCATCCAGCCCGGCCTGTATACCTTCACCTTCCAGTGCGGGCACGATGGCGGCGCGCCCCCCTTTGCGCGCGGGCGCGTCAACGTGGGCTTCTTTGGCACGAATGCCGCACCCACGGCCGCGGTTGATGTGCAGGACGCAATTCACTCGTGGGGTGCACAAAGCGGGGTGGTCCGCCAGGTCGCGAGTTTCCCCCACCCCAGCAACGCATGGGCGACCTGGCACGTTACGTACCGCGTGGAAAGCAACAGTCCCGCGGTCGGGCAAAGGGTCATGCTCGGCGTTCACGCGCAGAGCGGCGCGACCGGGGCGCAGGCCTTGATCGACGACCTGGTCATCGAGTTGCCCGAAACGCCGGCGGACGCCCACGCCGTCATCCACGCCGACACGCCGCTGGCGTATGTCGATCCATTGATGTTCGGCGTCAACCTGGTGTTTTCGCGGCAGCCGCTGGACGCGGCCTATTCCAACGCGTTCCGTGAAGCGGGCATGCGCATGCTGCGCTACCCCGGCGGCACGGTCACGGAAAGCGAATTTGATTTCCGGCAACCGACCGCTCCGCACCCCTCGCTCGCCGACGCGATAACGTTCTGCACATCCGTCGACGCGGAGCTGATGCTCGTCGTGCCGACGAAGCGCTTCGCAACCAACGTCGCCGCGGGCGCGCGGTATGCGGCGGAATTCGTCCGCGCGGTGAACATCGACAAGGCCTTCGGCAACCGCTTTGTGCGCTACTGGGAACTGGGCAACGAATACTACGCCGGCGGCGCCACGCACTCCATCAGCGTGCAGGCCTACAAGGAACTCGCGGACCAGATGGCCGCCGCGATGGTTGCGGTCGACCCGCGCATCGTGCCCATCGTGCAATTCCGGCGTTCGTCCGATTCGACGGACATGCAGGTCATCGCGGATCACCTCGCCGCGAGCACCAACCGCGGACACGTGCGCGCGATTCTCACCCATGTCTATCCGGGCACCAACGCCTTCATGCGCATGACGCAAACGACGATTCCGGCCCAGCTCAAATTGGGCCGCTCCGTGTTCAGCAACGATTTGCTGTTCGTCACCGAATGGAACGTCTCCTCGGGCGCCCGTCAGCGCGGCATGCGGCTGGCCAACCACCTGCCGGCGCTGTTTGACGCCCTGCTGCGCGGAGGCGCTCGCGGCGCGACATTGTGGCCGATGAGCTGGCAACTCAACGGGGTCGGCACCGCGCTGGCGGACGTGCGCACCGGCGCGCTGCGCCCGCCGGGCCAGGCGATGGCATGGCTCGCGGAGGCGGCAGCCGACGGGCACCTGGTGCAAACCAGCGTTCCGCATCCCCGGTGCTCGGTCTCGGCCTACCGCCAGCCGGACCGGATGACGATCTTCATCAGCGGGCGCGACCTGCCCGTGCCCACCACGATGAAACTCGCTGTCGAAGGGTTTGCATTCACCTCCATCGAGGCCCATCGCATGAGCGCGCGGAACGAGCACGCCCACGCGCCCGCCTCGATCACGCCCGCGCCCGTCCAGCGCTCCGGCTCCGACGTGCAGGTCCAGATCAACGCGCTGAACCCCTGGGAACTGGTGCGCGTGATCCTGCGCCCGTAAACGCGTGGCAGGACATTCCCTGGTTTTAGGTTTGATGAATGTGTAAGTCGTTCGCAGATCGAGAAGCACGGAATTCGACAAGTGAAACGACCCCACCGGCCTTGTGCCGGTGGTGAAGGAGTAGAGTCCGGCTACCGGGCGTAAACCATTCGTCAGGCGCGATCCGGCGCCCGCGCGTTCGCGCGGGCGAACACGCGAGCGTTTTCGCATCCGCAACGCGGATGCGCCGGATCGCGCAGGGTTGGACTCCTGTCCCGGTAGCCGGGGAACTTTTGCTCCTGCGGGATCCGGCTCCGCCGGGCTGCGCCGAGACAAGCAA
>DAOLDD010000043.1:0-30751 GCA_035327585.1 Kiritimatiellia bacterium
ACCGGCCGCAAGATCATCGTCGACACCTACGGCGGCATGGGCCGCCACGGCGGCGGCGCGTTCTCGGGCAAGGACCCGTCGAAGGTGGACCGCAGCGCCGCCTATATGGCGCGTTATGTCGCGAAAAACATCGTCGCCGCCGGGCTCGCCCGTCGCGCGGAAGTGCAGCTCGCGTACGCCATCGGCTATCCGGAGCCCGTCTCGGTGCTTGTCGATACCTTCGGCACCGGCAAGGTGGACGAGGCCCGCATCAGCAAGGCCGTTCGCCGGGTGTTCGGTCTCAAGCCCGCCCAGATCGTCGAACAACTCGACCTGCTCCGCCCGATCTACGAGATCACGTCGGCGTACGGCCACTTTGGCCGCACCGACCATCTCGATTCGTTCACGTGGGAGCGGACCGACAAGGCCGAGGCGCTGAAAGCCGCCATCTGAAGTGTTTTGTCCTGAACCGCTGTAGCGACGGCATTTCATGCCGTCGGATTCGGGCCGACCGATAGGACGAACCTTCTTAAGCGCCGCCTTAATCGCGAGGCGGCGAAAATCCCCGGACAACGAGGATCGGAATGTCTTTACCGCGGCCGGTGAACGTCAGCGGGCGGGGTCGCGGCCGTAGGGGACGAGCGCGGGCGGCGGATCAAGGATGATCTTGGTGAGGATCGCCTTGCGCAGCGCCTTCCGGTCGAGCAACTCCTCCGGGGCAAATTCGGGGACTCCGCGTGCGCGCCCGGTGAGGCCGGAGGGCATGGTGGCCATTCCTTGGAAGCTCATTCCTTTCATCCGCATCGACAAACCGGGCGAATTCAGGCCGGAGGACGCCGCTGAAGCCGCCGCGAAATCCTCGGCGGAAATCATCGCTTTGACGTCCGCGATGGCGCCGTGGGTAAAGACTGGCTCGATGGGTCGGATCGGTTCCGGACGATAAGCCGGGCGCGGCGCCGCTTTTCGCTCCGAAACGCGCACGGGCGGCCGCTGCACGGGGCGTGGAGCGGTTGGCCTGGGCGGTGGCGGCGGCGGGGGCGGAGGCTGCGCCCGCACGGGCGGTGGGCGGGCGGGAAGATCGTCCTCGTCCAACTCCACCTCGAATTCGCGCTCCGCCGGGCGGCTCGTCGTACGGCCCGAGAGCTGTTCGAGCATCTCCCGGATATCCTCGTCGATGGGCGACGCAGGGCGTCCACCGGGCGGCGGCGGTGCGCCGGGCCGCTTGCGGCGGGATTGCTGGATGGTCTGCGCAATGCCCCAGAAGATGAGGATGATCAACCAGATGATCCCCTCAATTCCGATCCCCGCGGCTATGGGCAGATGCGTGGTCATCGCGGAACGGGTGGGGCGCAACCTCCGGGCGCGCCGGGTCAGACCGAGGTCTTTTCCCGGCGGCGGGCCCGGAGGTCCCGCGCCATCCCATTAAGGGTTATTGACCCTTGTCCTTGCGGTCCTTGCCTTCGCCGTCCGCCAGCGACTCGCGCATGCTGGTGTCGGCCATGATGTTCTGCATGCGGTAGAAGTCCATGACGCCGAGGTTGCCCTTGCGGAAGGCTTCCGCGATGGCGAGCGGAACCTGGGCCTGGGCCTCGATGACCTTGGCCTGCATTTCCTGCACGCGCGCGCGCATTTCCTGTTCGAACGCGATGGCCATGGCGCGGCGGCCTTCGGCTTCGGCCTGACGCAGTTTCTTGTCGGCTTCGGCGCGCTCGGTTTCGAGCAGCGCACCCACGTTGGAGACTTCGCGGGCGCCGCTGACGCCGGCGACGCTGACGTCGGCGATGTCGATGGAGACGATTTCAAACGCGGTCTGCGCGTCGAGGCCGCTGTTGAGCACCTTGCGGGAGATGTGGTCTGGATTTTCGAGGACGTTCTTATAGGTGTCGGAGGAGCCGATGGCGCTGATGATGCCCTGTCCGACGCGGGCGATGATGGTGTCCTCGGTCGCGCCGCCGACGAGGCGGTCGAGGTTGGCGCGCACGGTGACGCGGGCTTTGACGAGCAGGCGGATGCCGTCGCGGGCCACGGCGTCGAGCATCGCGGTGCCTTTCGTCGGGTCCGGGCAGTCGATGACCTTCGGGTTGACGCTCGTACGGACGGCTTCGTAGACATCGCGGCCGGCGAGGTCAATCGCAGCGGCGCGCTGGAAGGTGAGTTCGATGTTCGCCTTGTCGGCGGCGATCAGGGCGTTGACGACCTGCTTGACGTGTCCGCCGGCGAGGTAGTGCGCTTCCAGCGAGTCGGAGTCGAGCGAGAGGCCCGCTTTTACGAGCTGAATGCGCGCATCGACGATGACTTTTGGCGGGACGCGGCGGAGCGTCATCGCGAGCAGCGTGAAGAAGCTGGTCGGCGCGCCGGAGGTGAGGGCGCGTATCCACGTGCTCAGGAAGGAAAAGAAGAGTCCGACGAACACGAGAACGGTGATCGCGGCGATCACCAACAGAATGGTCAGGAATCCGGGCATGGCAGGGTCCTTTCGCTGTGCGTTTGTCTCAAAACTACGTCGCCGGGGGCGGCAGCGCGGGCGGCCCGCGCGGTTCGTCCCCGCGGTTCAGCGCCAACAGTAATCCACCCAGGCCGAGAATGCCAACCACAAGCGACAATGCGCCGCCGATTACAGGAATGAAGGTCGCGGTGTACAGCGCGGCGAGCCCCGTGAGCAGCGCCAGCGCGACGTGCGGGAAGCGTTGCGGGCCCGACCGGCGCAGCAGCATGGAGCCGACGGCAAGGGCGACGATGACCTTGGCGAGGTAGAGCAGGCTGCCCCACGCGGCGGCGACGATCAACCCGAGCGGCAGGCCGACGAGGGTCACCATGAGCAGGATCGCGGCCAGCGGCAGGAAAATGAGGCCGGCGAGCCCGGTAAGCGAGCAGCGGAACGAGGAGCGCTGGAGATGCCGCGTCGCGCGCCCGGCATAGCCCGGGAAGAGTGCGAGGAAAACGAGTCCGGCAACGAGCGCGGCCATGGCCTTCGCGCCGTGCAGCGCGGCGCCCTGCAGGTGCGCGGCCAGGTCGCGGGCGGGCGGCGCTTCACGTGCGCTTCGGGCGAGTTCCCCGCCGAGCAGGACGGACCGGTCGAGAAAGAGTTCCTTGTTCGAGGTATAGACGAGGTTGCCCGCGATGCGCGTGCCGGGCAGTACGACGATGTCCTCGGCGATCACGCGCACGTCCTCCGCATAGGTTCCGCCGATCGTGGCCGAACGCGCGAGTATTCGAACGCGCCCGCCGAAGCGGCCTTCAAGGCTCACCTGTTCCGCGATGGCATCCAGCCGGCCCTCCACCAACGCGTTCGTCGCGACGCGCATCACCGAGGCGAGCGCGGACAGGTCGCGGTCAAGGCGCCCGCTGATGGACAGGTTCTGGGCAATCGCGCGCAGGTGCCCGTTCACACGGCCGGGTGCGTGCAACTCACCGCCGAGCATCCAGACCGCGCCATCCGCCTCGCCCGAAAGCGTCGCGCGCTGGGCCAGCAGAAAAACATCGTCCAGTACGCGGCCCTTGAGATCGACTTGCGCGGCGTTGATGACGAGTTGGTGCTCCAGCGTGGCGTCTTCCTGGAGGTGAAATTCCGCGGCGCTGCTGAAGTCGATGGCGTGCGCGGCGGAGACCGCGGTCCACGCGGCCGCGCCCAGCGCGAACAGGCGGCGTCGGCTCACGAGGCGGCGACCTCGCGCACGACGACGCGGTGGCCTTCCACCTTCACGACCTTGACGCGGGCGCCTGCGGCGATGAAGTTCGACTCGGCGACCACATCGGTTCGCCGCCCGTCGATTATCGCGATGCCGGAAAGTTGCAGGTTCGATGCCGCGACGCCCTCCCTGCCGAGCAACGGCGAGGCCGCCACCGGATCGGTTTTGAACGCGCTGCCGTCCTTTTGCAGCGTCAGTACACGGCCCATGCGCGTGCGCGGGAAATATTTCAACCAGAGCGCGAGGAAGATGGCGCTGAAGAACAACACGCCGAAGGCGGCGAGCAGCCCGCCCTGCGGCCCGAACGCGATGAAGCCGATGACCACCGCGCCGAGCAGGGCGAGCACGCCGAAGACGCCAAGGATGCCGCCGGGTACGATGATTTCGAGCACGATGAGGATGAGGCCCATCGCGATGAATGCAGCGAACAGGGTTTCGGGTGTCATGACGCTGCTCCGGTCGCGGCTTCGGACTCAACGACGATCCGGTTGCCGCGTACATCGACCACGCGGACGGGCGTGCCCGCGTCTTCAAATTCGCCCGCGGTGACCACGTCAATCCGCCGCTCGCCGAACTGCGCCGCGCCGGCCGGGCGCAGCGCGGTGATCGCGATGCCGCGCTGGCCGAGCAACGTCTGGTCGGTGGTCGAGCCGGTGTAGCCCGTCTGCGCCGTGGTCGCCTTGTCGAGAATCAGCCAGTGGCCCACGCGCGAGCGCGGCAGCCAGCGCCCCACGAGGGCGGCGCCGATCGCGGCGAGCAGGATGCCGGACGAGAGTTTGATGAGCGGTATTTCAAGGGAGGGCAGGGTGGGCATCCATCCGCCGCCGGGCAGCCGTTCCGCCATCGCGCTTAGCAGCGAGTAGAGAACCAGTGTGATGCCGAGGATGCCGGGGATCCCGAAGCCGGGCAGGATGAAGACCTCGAGGGCGATGAGGAATACGCCGACGAGGAAGATCGCAACGTCCTCCATCCCCGCAAGTCCGGCGATGTGGTGCCCCCAAAAGAACAGCGCGAGCGCGGCGAGGCCGAGCAGGCCGGGCAGGCCGAAGCCGGGCGTTTTGAATTCGATATAGAGGCCGAGCAGGCCCGCCATCAGCAACAGCGGCGCGGCGGCGGCGATGACCCGCGCGAGGCGTTCGGAGGAGGTGATCTGCATTTCGCGGATCGGACTGCCGCCGAGTCCGATGATCTCAAGCAGTGCGGGAATGTCGGCGACGGTGCCTTGCGAGAGCAGTTTGCGGCGGTTGTCCTCGGGACCGACCTCGCGTTCGGCTTCCACGTTGGTGAGCGTGAGCAACTGACCCGCCGCGCTGATGACTTCGTCCTCAATCTTGTATTCGATCTCGCGACGCACCATCGCCTCCGCGAGCTGGGCGTCGTGTCCGCTTTCCTGCGCGGCGGCGCGAATGAGCGCGGCGACGGCGGATACGGTTTTCTCCTCGATCGCCTCCGGCATTTCCTGCGCGCCGCCGGTGGGCGACATCATGATCGGCATCGCGTCGCCGATGACGCTGCCCGGCGCCATGTAGATTTGTTTCGTGGAGAGCGAGATGATGGCGCCCGCGGAGATCGCGTTCTTTTCCACGAAGGTGTAGGTCGGTACGCGGACGGACTGCATCAGCCGGACGATGTCCGTCGCCGCGTCGAGCCGCCCGCCCGGCGTGTCCATCTTCAGGATGACCGCCGCCGCGCCTTCGCGCTCGGCTTCCAACACACCGCGCCGCATGACATAGAGCAGGGCGGGTTCGATCATGCCTTTGACGGGAATGACGTACACCGGCGCGGTAGGCGCGGGCGCCGTGAACTCCTCCGCGCGAGGCGCGAGCGGGAGGCCCGCCACGAGGCTGAGGGCCAGCAGGAAAATCGGCAGACGTGGATTCATGGTGGACAGTATAGCGGTTTGCATTTCAAATACCACTTCGTGAAACAAGTGTAATCCTTGCGGTGAATCGGCGAAGGTTCAGGTGGACGCCGCGCTCCGCGCGGCGTATCCGTGCGCGGAGCGCCCGGACCACCGGGATCGAATTGGCGAGACAGGTAAAGCATTCATGAAACGCATGCTGGATGGGCGCGTGGCGTTGGTGACGGGCGGTGCGGTGCGTATTGGCCGCGCGATCGCGCTGGCGCTGGCCGGTCAGGGGTGCGGGGTCGTGGTCCACTACCGGTCTTCCGCGAAGGAAGCGGCCGCGCTCTGCTTGGAATTGAAACTGCTCGGCGTGTCCGCGTGGCGGGTGCGCGCGAACCTGGCCGAGCCGGAAGCTTGCGAACACCTCATCGCGGAGGCCAGGGAGAAGGCGGGCCGGCTCGACATCCTCGTGAACAATGCCGCGGTGTTCCATAAACACCGGTTCGATGACATGGATGCAGCGGCGCTGCACGGGGAGTTCGCCGCCAATGTGTTCGCGCCGGTGCTGTTGACGCGGGCATTCGCGCGCGTCGTGCGGCGCGGGGCGGTTGTGAACCTGCTCGACCGGCGCATCGCGGGAAACGACCCCGCCTGCATCCCATACCTGCTGTCGAAGAAGGCGCTCGCGGATTTCACGCGTTCCGCCGCGCTGGCGCTCGCGCCGCGCATCACGGTGAACGGCGTCGCGCCGGGGCCCGTATTGCCGCCGCCGGGGCGGGGTGCGGCATATTTGACGGACCATGCGGGGCGTATCCCGCTGGGTCGGCCGGTGAAGCCGGAGGAGGTCGCGCGCGCGGTGGTCCACCTCGCGACGAGTCCTTCCGTCACCGGTCAGGTGATGTTTGTCGATGGCGGGCAGCATTTGTTGGGAGAAGGAGTTTGAGCATGGATCACATCTACATTCGCGACCTCGCGTTGCGCTGCATCATCGGCATCTATCCCGAGGAACGCCGCGAGCGGCAGGATGTGATCATCAACGTTGTGCTGGGCGGCGACTTCTCCGCCGCCGGCCGGTCGGACGACATCGCCGACGCGGTGGACTACAAGGTGTTGAAGAAGAAACTGATCGCCCTCGTGGAGACGAGCGCCTTCAACCTCATTGAGACGCTCGCCGAACGCATCGCAGCGCTGTGCCTGGAACATCCCAAGGTGGATGAGGCCACGGTATCCGTCGACAAGCCCGGCGCCCTGCGTTTCACCCGCAGCGTGGCATTCGAGGTGACGCGCCGGAAGTCGGGCGGCCCCTGATTCGAGGTCCGTGCGCGTTCAGGAATTCGGCTTCGTTTCCTTCAGGACCATCGGGCGATCCGACATCTTGCTGACGAACATGAAGGAGCGCATCTCACGGAGGTCCTCGTGCAATTCGCGGACGCTCTGCTCCACGCGTTCGATGCGGCTCTCCACCTGCTCAAACCGTTTGTCGACCTGCTCAAACCGTTTGTCGATGTCGTCCAGGCGCGCGTAGATGATTTTGATGTCGGCGGAAATCGTAACGATGGACCGCCGGAGTTCGTGCAATTCCGGCAGGAGCGCGGCTTTGATCGCCTCTACAATTTCCTCTTTCACGATGAGAAAATTACCTCCCGGACGCCGGGTGGTCAAGGCAGGTCGTCGCGCGGCGCGAGGGCGCCGAAGCGGTCGAGCAAACCGGCGGCCTTGCGGAGGCGGGCGAGGGCGACGTTGTAGTCGTGCAGCGCCTGCACTTCGTTGTCGCGCGCCTGGGTCAGCGCCTGCTGCGTTTGCAGCACGTCGAGCTGGGTGGCCGCGCCCACGTCAAAGCGGGAGCGCGCGAGGCGGACGCTTTCCTCGGCCTGTTCGACGACCTTGCGGGTGGCCTGCACCAGTTCCGCGGCTTCGATGAACGAGGAATTCGCGCGGCGGACTTCGACGTCGATTTCGAGGCGGGCCTGTTCCTCGGCGAGGCGCGACTGTTCCAGTGCGGATGCAGCCTGCAGCGTGCGGCCTTTCGTCTGCTGCCCATCGAAGGCGCTCCAGTTCAACGCCAGCCCGGCGCGCCAGCCGTGCACCTCGTCCCACGTGTCATCCGAGATCGGATCGTTCTGGAGGTTGTAGCCGGCGAAGGCATTGAGGCTCGGCTGGTAGCCGCCGCGCGCCGCGCGCAGTGCGCGTTCCTGGGCACGTTTGGCCAGTTCGAGGCTTTGCAGTTCCGGCCGGTTGGCGAACGCGGCGGCGCGTTCGTCCGGCAGGCTGGCGGTGTAGGACTCGAAATCCAGTTCGCCGGTCACGTCCAGGGTGCCCTCGTCACCCGCGGGCGGCGGCGGGAAGCCGAGCACGCGCGCGAGCTCCTCCAGCGCGATGCGGTATTGGTTGCGTGCGCGAATCAGCGGCGTTCGTCCATTCGCGAGCGCGACGTCAGCTCGCAGGACGTTGAATGGCGAGACGGCGCCCGCGTCGAGTTTGTTTTGCGCGGACTGCAATTCCTCCTGGAGCAGGTCGATGTTCTGTTCCTGTACGCGGATTTGCGAGCGGGCGAGCAGGACGGCGAAATAACGTTCGCGCACGTCGAGCAAAACGCGGTTGATCGTCGCCTGCAGATCCAGCTTCGCCGCCTCTTCGCGCAGGCGCTGGCTTTGCAGCGAGGCGCGGTTCTGGCCGCCCGCGTAGAGCGACTGCACGACCTCGACGCCGAGGTTCCACGAGGCCTCGCTGGTTTGTCCCGGCATATTCAGGTCGGTCTCCTGTTCCATGTATTGGCCGAGGACGCGCAGGTTCGGAACCACGCGGCTGCGCACCTCCACGACGGCGCCGTATTGCTGGCGAACGCGCTCGCGGGCGAGCAGGATGTCGTAGTTTTGCACCACCGCCGTGTCGAGGCAGCGCGCGAGATCGAAACTGCCGCGTCGATCCGCCGCGGCCGGCCGGTCGGATTGCGCGAACGACGGCACGCAGAGGCCGAACAGCAGGACAAGCCCGGTGATCGCCGTCGTCAGCGCGGAGCTCCCGCCGTGGCGGCGCCCGCGGATTTTATCGCCCCATTCGGCGAAGAGCGTGTAGGCCACGGGCACCACGAGCAGCGTCAGGAACGTGCTGGTCAGCAATCCGCCGACCGCCGCGACGCCCATCGGGCGGCGGCTCTCCCCGCCCGCGCCCCAGCCGATGGCGATCGGCAGGATGCCGAGGATCGTGGAAAAGCTCGTCATCAGGATGGGGCGGAAGCGGATCAGCCCGGCTTGCAGCATCGCGTCGCGGGCGGAAAGCCCGCGATTCATCTGCTGGTTGGCGAACTCGACGAGCAGGATGGAATTCTTGGTGGCCATGCCAATGAGCAATACCATTCCGATCTGGCTAAACAAGTTGATATTCATCGCGGGTATCCTGGGGATGAGATTGGACAGGGTGTGCGCGATCGCCGGCGGATCGGGGGAATAGTTCGCCCACCCGAACATGCTGGTTCCGAGCGTATTCACCCCGTTGAGCGCCCAGAGCAGGCCGAACGCGCCGAACGCGGCGAGCGGCAGCGTCAGCATGATCGTAAACGGGTGCAGCAGGCTGTCGAACTGCGATGCGAGCACCATATAGACGACGATCAGCGCGAGGATGACGACGAAGAGGAAGCCGCTGCCCGCCTCCTTCAAGTCCGCCGTCTCGCCGGACCAGTCGTAGCGGACGCCGGGAAATTCCTCGGCGAGAATCTGTTCGACCGACTGCACCGCGGTTCCGAGCGTGACACCCATCGGCGTGCCTTCAATCGTGGAGGAGCGGAATCGGTTGAAGTGGTTGATTGCCGTCGGGCCGGCGCCGGTGGTGAACGACACGAGGTTGCCGAGCTGCACCAGCACTCCCCGATCGTTGCGCACGTACAGGCGGTCCAGATCGCCCGGCACGAGGCGCGCGACGCGATCGAGCTGGGCGATCACGTCGTATTCCTTGCCGTCGATCTTCAACTTGCTCACGTCGAGGCCGCCAAACATAATTTGCATTGAGCGCGCGATGTCCGCGATCGATACGCCGAGTTCCGCCGCGCGGTTGCGGTCGATCTCGATCCGCAGCTCCGGCTTGGTGACTTCATAGCTGGACCGCACGTTGGCGAGCAGGCCAGCGCCGCGCAGCCGGTTGGCGATCGCCTGCGAAATCTCATTGAGCCGATCAAGGTTCTGTTCCTGGATCACGAGTTGGAACGGCTGGCCGAATCCGCGCTGGATCGCCTTCGGCACGATGGGGAAGGAGAGTGCGCCCTCCACCTCGCCAATCATGCGTGCGCCGAGCCCCATCGGCCCGCCCACCACATCCGCCACGCCGCGCGTGCGGTCCTCCTCCTTGAGGCGGATGAACATGAACGCCTGGTTCGGCTGGCCGGGCCCGCTGCGGGACAGCCCCACGGCGCTGAAATACGCCAGCGTTTCCGGCGTCTCGGAGACGATGCCCTCCACCTTCTGGAGCATGCGGTCGGTGTACTCCGTGGTCGACCCCTCGGGCGTCAGGGTGAACACCAGCAGCCGCGCCTTGTCCTCGTCCGGCAGGAACTCCGAGTCGAGCCGTGTGTAGATCAGCGCCGTAATGCCGACCAGCACCAGCGAAAACACCACCACCACCACCCGGTGGTTCAACGCGCCCGTCAGGAGGCGTTGGTAGTGGTTCTGGAATCGCACGAAGCCGCGCTCGAACAGGTTGAACAGCGAGCCGTGCTTGACCGCGCTCATCGGCCGCAGCAGGCGCGCGGCGACGGCCGGCGTCAGCGTCAGCGCGACGAAGGAGGAGATCGCCACCGCGCCGGTCAGCGCGATAGCGAATTCAACGAACAGCCGCCCGGTAACCGTCGTCTGGAAGGCGAGCGGGATGAACACCGCGGCCAGCGAGAGGGTGGTGGCGATGACCGCGAAGGCGATTTCCTTCATCCCCTTGAACGCGGCCTGCATCGGCGGCATGCCGTCCTCAATGTGGCGGTAGATGTTTTCCAACACGACGATCGAATCGTCCACCACGATGCCGATGGCCAGCACCAGGGCGAGCATCGTGAGAATGTTGATGGAATAACCCAGCACGGCGAGCACCACGTAGGTGCCGATCAGCGCGACCGGGATCGTCAGCACCGGGACCAGCGTCGACCGCACGTTGCGCAGGAAGACGAAGATCGTCAGCAGCACGAGAACGAATGCAATGAAGAGCGTGATCCACACTTCGCGGATCGACGCCTCGACGAAGATCGACTCGTCATACGGCATGAACGTCTCCACGCCCGGCGGCAGAAGGGGAATCAGGTGCTCGAGCTCCTCCTTGATTCCGCGCGCGACCTCGATCGTATTGGCCTTGGACTGTTTGACGATGCCCAGGCCGACCGCCGGCTTCGAGTTGAAGCGGGCGAGCGAGCGCTCATCCTCCGCGCCCACCTCGGCGCGACCGATGTCCTTCAGGCGCACGAACGCCGCGCCCTCGCGCCGGATGACCATGCGGTTGAATTCATCCTCCGACTTCAGCTCCGCCTGCGTGAGGATCGTCATTTCGCGCTCGGGGCCCTCGACGCGACCGCTCGGCAGTTCGACGTTTTGCGTGCGCAGCGCCTGCTCGACGTCCTGGATCGTTACGCCGTGCGCCGCCATGCGGTCGGCGTCGAGCCGGAGCCGCATCGCGAAGCGTTTGCGCCCGCCGATGAAGATCGAACTGACGCCGCGCACCGTCTGGAGGCGGTCCTTCATCTGGTTTTCGGCGATCTGCGTGAGTTCGAGCGGCGTGTAGCGATCGCTGAAGAGCGCGATCCAGATCACGGGATTCGCGTCCGCGTCCTGCTTGGCGATCACCGGTTCCTGGATGTCGTCCGGCAGTGTGCCGCGCACGCGCGATACGCGGTCCCGAACGTCCTGCGCCGCCAGTTCAATGTCGCGCGAGAGGTCGAACTCGATGTTGATGTCGCTGACCTGCTCGCGGCTGGTGCTGGTCAGGCGCTTGATGCCCTCGATGCTGTTCAGCGCCTCCTCCAGCTTTTCCGTGACCTCGGTCTCCACGACGGCCGCGTTCGCGCCCGGGTAGACCGTGAGTACGTTGACGACCGGCGGATCGATGTCCGGCAGTTCGCGCACCGGCAGGCGCAGCAGCGCGACAAGGCCGAACAGGACGAGCGCCAGGCTCATCATGATCGCCAGGACCGGCCGCTTGATGCTGATTTCCGAGATGACCATGGCGCTCAGCCTTCCTGCGCTTCAGGGGCGGTTTCAGCGTCGGGCACCACCTGGACCGGCGAGCCGGGCCCCAGTTTCTGCAGGCCCTCACGGATGACGGTTTCGCCGCCGGAGAGTCCCTCGCGAATTTCAACCCGACCCGGCATCCGCGCGCCGGTGACCACGGGCCGCATCTGGGCCGCGCCGTCCTCGTCGACGATAAAAACGAACACCTGGTCGCCCTGCAACACGAGCGCCGTTTCGGGGATCACCACCGCCTGGTCGCGCACGGCGAGCACGAGGTCGAGGTTGCCGAACATGCCGGGTCGCAGGCGGTTGTCCTCGTTGGGGTTCGTCGCCTTGACCAGGACGGTGCGCGTCGCCGCGTCCACCTCGTTGTCGATGAAGTACACCTCGCCGTGGAACTCCTCGCCCGGATAGGCGGGCACCCGGAACGAGATGGACTGGCCGACCCGGAGCTGGCCCAGGAGGCGCTCCGGCGCGCGGAAATCGATCTTCACAGGGTCGATGTCAACCAGCGCCGTCAGGCGCGTCGCACGCGTGATCACCTGGCCGGGGCTGACCAGACGGTCTCCGACCAAACCCTCGAACGGCGCGCGGATCTCGCTGTCCTTCAGTTGCTGGCGCATCAGCTCCAACCCGGCCTTGCGCGCGGAGTAGGCCGCCATGACCTGGTCGTGCTCCTGCGCGGAAATCGTCCGCTCTCGGAACATCGTCTCCGCGCGTTCGCGATTTGATTCCGCCAGTTTGAAGTTCGCCTCCGCCTCCGCGAGCATCGCCTCCAGCTTGCGCGTGTCGAGCTTGAGCAACAGCTCGTCTTTCTTGACGCGCTGGCCCTCGGTGAAGTGGATCGACGCCACGGTCCCGTCAATCTCGCTTTGCACATGGATGCCGCGAAACGGCGCGATCGACGCCACCAGCGGGAACCGCTCCTCAATGGACTCGATGGCTGCCGGCGAAGCCTTCACCCGCATTTTCATGCCCGGCGGCGGCCCGCCGCCCCCGCCATTTCCACCACCGCCGCAGCCCGCCAGCGCCAGCGCCAGCAGTACGGGCGTCACGCGCCCAACCGTCATCAACCGATTCATGATTTCGCTCCCTGGTTATCCGAAAAATCCCGCACAATCGACTCCAGCAGCTTCAGATACGACCGGCGTTGCGTTGCCGGCAGCGGCTTGAACAGCAGGGCGAACGCCCGCTTGCGTTGACTTCGTGCTTCGTCCAGTACATCGCTTCCCTTACGGGTGACCTTCAGCAGGACCTCGCGCCGGTTTTCCGGATTGCGGCTCCGCCGCGCCAGTCCCTGCCGGCAGAGGCGGTCCACGAAGACCGTTCCCGTCGAGGCCTTCAGCTGGAGCGCGTCCAGTATCGCCTGCTGCGGGCACTCGCCGCGCTCGCGGATCAGCTCCAGCGCCCAGAGCTGGGGCACGGAAATCGCGCCCTGGTGCAGGCAGGACGATTCCTGCCGCATCATCGCCCGGCACAGGTGCGGCGACAATTCCGTGACGCGCGTCACGAACACGTCGAGGTCCATCAACGTTTCACGTTTTGAACTATTCACGGATTGGAATATAGCCGTGTCCATCCCGCGGGCAAGTGGTAAATGAAATATTAACCGTTTGGTCCCGGTGCAGTCCCTCCGTGGGTGGTCCGGGCGCTCCGCGCACGGAAACGCCGCGCGGAGCGCGGCGTCCACCGTGATGATGCTTATGCGATTCCGCGATCGCACATAAACGTGCGCGAGCCCGGGGGGAGCCGGGCGGCGCAGGGAGGGGCTGCCCGGCCGCGTCAGGGCAGTCGGACGGTGAACCGGTAGCTGCGTTCGTCCAGTGCGTTCGTATCGACCATCGTGGTGGACCCGAACTGGCCGGTGACGCTGCCGCCCACCGCGCTCCACGCGCCCGTCCCCAGGGCCTCGGTTCCCTGCAACGCATACACGCGCACGGGCGAGGAGGGGAAGGTGATGGCGCGGTTCGTGCCGCCGCCGAACCAGGTGATGACCGGGAAGATCGTGCCGTCGTTGGCCGCCGTGTCGGCGATGTATTCCTCGATATCGCTGAATCCATCGAGATCGAAGT
This sequence comes from Kiritimatiellia bacterium, assembly GCA_035327585.1. Lineage (GTDB taxonomy): Bacteria > Verrucomicrobiota > Kiritimatiellia > CAIVKH01 > CAIVKH01 > JAMLJG01. The sequence continues at coordinate 13,787 of DAOLDD010000043.1, forward strand.
CGGCGTTCGGCGCGTTGGAGACGGCCGGGTTCAGGCCATAGAGGATTTCCCAGTAGTCCGGGATGCCGTCGTTGTCGCTGTCGAGGGTCGTCGCGGCGGTCACACCGGACGGGCTGGCGCCGAGCTCGGACGTGTTGCCGTCCGGGTCGGTCGCCGTGGCGGACAGGTGCTCGCCAATGGCGAGGTTGAAAGGGAAGCCGCCGAGGAACGTCCCCACGCCGCTGCCGTCGGTCGTGGTGAACGTGCGGCCGATATAGCGGAACGCGCTGGCGTTCGTGCCCTGCGACCGGAACACATCAATCGCGTAGGTCGTGGAGGGCGCGCTGGTCAGGACGCCCTGGGCATATAGGAAGCCCACAGGCGACACGACGAATCCACCGGCCACGTGGGGACGGTTTTGCAGGCGGTTTGCGCCTTCGTCCACGTCGTTGACATCGTTGGCGTTGAACCCGAGCGGGCCGAGTTCGATGTTCAGCCGCGCGCTGTTGCCGAAGATCAGGTTCCGCGCCACGTCGTTGTTGATGGCGTTGGTGCCGGTGACCAGGACGCCCCCGTTGTTGCCGGTGATCAGGTTGCGTTCATCGGCGGTAAAGCCGCCCAATACGGTGTTTCGGGCATTGGTGATGATCACGCCCCAGGAGGAATTGGTGATGGGCTCCAGCTGGTACTCGCCAATGAAATTGCCCTGGACGGCATTGGCGAAGCTGCCGGTGCCGCCGATGTAGAGGGGCTCGCCGAGCTGGCCGAGCACGTTGCCGGCGACCCGGTTGCTGGGGGAATTGTTGATGAACAACCCGCGTCCGGCGTCGTGGTTCGTAAAGGTCACCGCGAACCGTTGCACGCCGATGAAGTTGCCGAGGATCTGGTGTCCGGCGGAAGGGCCGTCGACAACGAACTCCGAGGCGCCGCCGTTGCGGGCAATCACATTGGCTTCCAGCGAGCCGGAACCGCCGACCACGGCGCCGAGGGCGCCGCCGCGCAGGCGCACGCCGCCGGAGCTGTTGGGGATCGGAGTGGCGCCGTCGGCGGCGAGTCCGATCGTGTTGCCGAGTACGCGCACATTGCGCCCGGTGTTGATCTCGATGCCAAACGAGCCATTTCCGGATATCACATTTCCGAGGGTTCCGGTGCCGCCGATGGTCACGTCCGATGCATCGACGCCCACGCCGGTTGTTCCATTGGGAATGGCCGCGTCGCCGCTCGCGTTAAGGCCGATGTAGTTGTTCTGGACCACGATATTGGACGACGATCCGCCGATGACCATCCCGGTCAGCCGGCTGGCGGCGATCACATTGCGGAAGACGCCCGTGCCTCCGACGGTGACATTCGTGGCGTTGTTGATGGAAATGCCATACTGCCGGTTGGAAAGGGCCGTGGTGCCATTGAAGTTTAGACCCACGTAGTTGCCTTGAATCACCGTGCCCGCGCCCCCGTTGACGTGGATGCCGTTAAGCCCGTTCCCCGAAATCTGGTTGAAGCCATCAGGCCCGCCGATAATCGTGTCGTAGGCATCCACGGTGATGCCGCTCCCGCCGTTCGTGACGGCGACCGTGCGGCTGAAATCCGTGCCGATGTAGTTCACCTGCACCCGCGTGTTTTGGGCCAGCCCCCGAATACGCACGCCGTCGCTCAGGTTTCCGCTGATGAAATTGCCGCCAAGAAAGACGGGCAATCCAATCTGGGTTGTCGAAGCGTCCAGAATATCGATTCCATAGTAATTCGGGTGCCGATTCGCCGCGACGTCCATGCCGATCACGTTGGAGAATAGGATGTTTCCAGAGGCGTTCGTCCCACTCACGAAAATGCCCGCGGAGCTGCCGTTTGCACTGTTGCCGATGTAATTGTTCGGGCCGATGAGGTTCGTGGCGGCATGAAAAATATGGACGCCACTGCCCGAATTTCCGATGGCTGCGAAGCCCGTGGTCATGCCGATATAATTGTTTCTGACCTCATTCGCACGTGTGGCCGCATCGCGGATGCTCACGCCGGCGCCGCCGTTGCCGGCGATGACGTTGGCCCGGCTGTAGTCGGCGCCGCCGATGAGGTTGCTGAACGCGCCCCCGGCGATGTCCACGCCGCTGTAGCGGTTGCTTACCGAAAAGGTCCCGCTCCGGTCGGTGCCGATCCGGTTTCCCTGCACCACGTTGGCGTACGAGCCCGTGCGCTCGATGAAGACGCCGTAGTATTGATTGCCGGATATCGCGTTGCCTTCGTTGGTGAACACGCCGCCGATTTGATTGTGCGGCGCGTTGAACACGTGAACGCCGTAGCTGTTGTTGGGATACAGCTCGCCTGTGGGGCCCACGCCGATGTTGTTGCCGATGATGAGATTGTTCCGGGCGAGCGTTCCCTCAATGGCCACCCCGGAGCTCGCGCCGCTGATGAAATTGCGCGCCGCGATGGTGGTGCCGCCGACCACATTGTTCGATGCGGACAAAATGCGCACGCCCGCCTGGCTGCCATAGAGCACCGTGGCCACCGCGCCCGTGGTGAGGCCGAACCGGTTGCCCTGGACGATATTGCTGTAACAGATCCATAACTGGTTTGTGCCGGACAGAATGGGCGTTGCGCTGATGTACACATTGTAATAATCCGCCACCCCAAACCAGTTGCCCTGCCCGGCCGATGTGCCGCCGATCCGGTTCGTCCGCCCGTTGAGAATGTGGACGCCAATGCTGTTTTTCAGCGGCGTCACGCCGTCGGCGGCCAGGCCGATGTAGTTTCCATAGACGGTGTTGTTCTGGCCGCCCGGAGCGAGCATTCCCTCGATCAATACGCCCGTCCCATTGTTGCCGGAAATGACGTTGCGGTCGTTGGCTCCGACGCCCCCGATGGCGTTCGCTTCGCCGCCCCAACTCCAGATGCCGATGTTGTTCGGCACGGCGATCATGCCGGTGATGTCCGTTCCGATGTAGTTGCCCTTGATGGTGTTGCCCGAGGACATCCAGACATAACCGCCGTGCGGCCCGAGCAGGATGCCCGCGCTGGTATTCCCGGAGATCACCTGGGGGTAGTCGGGGTGGCCCTCAATGGTGCGACCGCTGGTGTAAAATGTGCGAATGCCGAATTCGTTTCCCGCCGGCGTCACGCCATCGGCCTGCACACCGATAAAATTGCCGCGAATCGTGGCCGAGCTGTTGGTGATCATCCAAATGCCATTGACGTTGTTGATGATGATGTTGCGGTCGTTGGTGGTCGTGCCGCCCACGGTGCCGCCAAGGGCCATGATGCCGTTGAAGTTGCCGTCCACGACGCAGGCGGCTACACGCGCATTAGCGCCCACGCCAATGCCCGCGCCGTAATCCAACTGGGTGAATCCGGTGCACCGTACGGCCCGGACCAAGGTGCCCGCCCCGTTAACATTGAGCCCCACATCGCCGCCGCTCGTTGTCGGGCCCAGGATGGTGATCACCGGCGTGCCCGCGTATCCCGGTTGGGTGTTGCCCAGGACGGCGGTCGTGTTCGAAACCGTGGGCAGGATGGCGCCCACCTTGATGGTGTGCGGGCCCGGACCGGGAATGTTGAAATGAATCTCGTTGGGGGGCGCGCTGGTCGCGGCGCTTTCTATCGCCCAGCGCAACGAGCCCGCGCCCGTGTCGTTGGTGTTGATGACGGTATACGTCGCGGCGCGGGACGCGAGCACGGCACACGACGACAGCATGGCGCAGAACAGGTAGCGTAGCATGGATAATCCTCCCCCTTACTCATACGTATGAATACACGCCCGCGGGGATTTGTACAGCGGGAAAATACGGCGCGTCGCGAAATCCCGGAATGGAGGGGGCGGCAGGCCCTTGCCGCCCGTTGAGGCCGGGGACGCTGCGTTTGCGCGCTAGCGCGCGGCGCTGTCTTTGGAGGGCGGGGTGGCGGTGTTAACGAGGTGGCCGTAGAGCTTGACCAGGCAGTCGGGACAGACGCCGTGGGTGAAGCGGGCTTCGGTGCGTTCACCGACGAATTTTTCGACCTGCTGCCAGTACCCCTGGTCGTCGCGGATTTTTTTGCAGGAGCTGCAGATGGGCAGCAGGCCGCGCATGACATTCATCCGGGCGATTGAATCCTCCAACTCGCGGGTGCGCTCGGTGACGCGGGTTTCGAGGGTGCCCTGCGCGTCGCGCAGTTCGTGGATCACGCGGTCCAGATCGCCCCGCGTCTTGCCGAGCGTTTCGCTCATCACGTTAAACGCGTCGGAGAGGTCGTCAAACTCGTCGAACGAACGGCCCTCGATCCGGGAATCGAACCGTCCCAGGGCGATGTCCCGGCAATGGACCGACAGGGCGGCGATACGGCGCGTCAGGCTGCGCGACAGGTAGAGCGCGAAGAGCAGGGCGAGCAGCACGGAGGCGAGAAATGAGATCATGCCGGTGAGGCGCAACTCCTTGAGCTTGTTCTTTACCTCGTCCGCGCGCATGTCGATTCCGACGAGATAGCGGCCGTCGCCGTGGAGCAGCGGGGCGTAGCCGGAAAGAAAGACGCCCCACTCATCCTCCGTCAATTCGTTCTCCACCGCGGCTTCGATGAAGCCGAGTTCAAGAAGCGATGTGACTTCGTCGTAGACCTGGCCCGGTTTGGCCTGCGCCTCCGTTTCGTCGGAGTCGATGACGAACACCACGCCGGCATCCGTCTTGCGCATGATGTAGAGATAGGCGATGTCGGGGTTCGAGCGGCGCACGCGGCGCAGCTTTTCAAGGGCCGCGGTGTAATGCGGATTGTCGGTGTCCCGTTCGGAGACGACCGCGTCGAGCGCGGGGGCCTCGATGCTCTGACTCAGCATTGCCGCGCTGTTCTGCAGGCGCGACTGCAGGCTGCGCATCAGGTTGTCAATCGCCCGGACGTAGAAGAAAGTGCCAATGCTGCCGGAAACGAGGAATACGGCGGCGAGGTGGCTGATGAACAGCTTGGTTGCATACCGAAGTCGGATTCCAGATGTCCATTTCATGCCGCGACCTTTATGCTGTCATGTGGGGATGGATACACCACGTCTCCGGCCCACACGAGTTCAATACGCGGTCGGAAGCCGGCGTGCAATCCGATACTGCCGGCCGCCGCGCGGGTGAGCCGGTCAGGCGATGGACGCGGCGAAGGCGCGTTCGGCCTTGGCGAGCGCTTCGTCATCATGGGCGGTGGAAAGGAAGCTGACTTCGAAGGCGGAGGGGGGCAGGTAGACGCCGCGTTCGAGGAGCGCGTGGAACATGCGGACGTAGGCGTCTTTGTCCGTGGCGAGCACGTCGTCGAAATCGCGCGGCGCGCGGTCGGTGAAGAAGATGGAGAACACGCTGCCCATCGTCGGAACCCGCACACTGCGGCCCGCGGCGCGGGCGGCGGCTTCAATGGCGGCGACGAGGTGACGGGTCCGCAACTCGATCAGGTCGTAGGGCGGATGCCGGTGCAGGTGGCGCAGAATCGCGAGTCCCGCGGCGACGGAGACCGGGTTGCCGCTCAACGTGCCGGCCTGGTAGACATCGCCCATTGGCGCGAGCCGTTCCATCACGTCCGCGCGCCCGCCGAGCGCGCCGACCGGCAGGCCGCCGCCGATCAGTTTGCCGAGGCAGGTCAGGTCCGGCGTGACGCCGCAGAGATTCTGGTAGCCGCCGAAGCAGAAGCGGAACCCGCTGATGACCTCGTCGAACACGAGCAGCGCGCCGCACGCGGTCGCCTGTTCGCGCAAAAACTCAAGGAAGCCGGGCTCGGGCGGGATCAGGCCGACATTCGCCGCGACGGGTTCGACGATGATCGCCGCGAGGTCGTTCCCGTGTTCGCGCACCAGCGCCTCCACGTCCTCGCGGTGGTTGAACCGCGCGACGAGGGTATCCGCCGCGCACGCGGCGGGTACACCGGCGGACGACGCGGAGGCGACGCCAGCGACGCCGCTGCCCGCCTTCACCAGCAGGCAGTCGGCGTGGCCGTGATAGCAGCCGCTGAACTTGAGGATCTTGTTGCGGCCCGTGAACCCGCGCGCCACGCGCACCGCGGTCATGCACGCCTCCGTGCCGGAACTGACAAGGCGGACGCGCTCGATGCTCGGGATCGCCAGCTTGATAAGTTCCGCCATCTCGATTTCCGCCTTCGTCGTCACGGCGAAACTCGTGCCGAGCCGGGTCGCCCGCGCGACGGCCTCCACCACGACCTCCGGCGCGTGGCCGAGAATCAGGGGGCCGAAGGACATGCAGAAGTCGATCAGGATCTCGCCGTCCTCCGTTTCGAGATACGGGCCGTGCGCGCGACGCGCGTAGAGCGGCTCGCGTCCGACGGAGCGGAAGGCACGGACGGGACTGTTCACGCCGCCCGGCATGGCGGCCATTGCGCGTTCAACCAGGGGAAGTTCCATGCCGCACAGTGTTCCAACGTCTGTAAAAATGGCCACACCAAAGTTTCAACGTCTGTAAAAAGTCTTGTCAGGAGCCGGGCCGCCGCCTAAATCTCCTCGCATGAAATTTAGCTGGTGGCATCATCACACGGAAAGGGGTTCCAACCGAACCTGATGGTGTGGTGTTGTCGGTTGCGGCCCCGGTTTTTTGAAAAACCGGGGTTTTTTTGTTTGTGCCGCCGGGGGCGGAAGGTAGCGGAAGATATACGAAGATGCTGGCGAAACGAATCATACCGTGTCTGGACATCGCGGGCGGGCGCGTCGTGAAGGGCGTGAAGTTCGTGGAACTGCGCGACGCGGGCGACCCGGTGGAGGCGGCGCGCGCGTACGAGGCGCAGGGCGCGGACGAGCTGACGTTCCTCGACATCACGGCGTCGCACGAGGCGCGGGCGACGATTGAGGACGTGGTGCGCGCGGTGGCGGCGCAGGTGTTCATGCCGCTGACGGTCGGCGGCGGCATTCGCGTCGCGGCGGATATCCGGCGCATGCTGCTGGCGGGGGCCGACAAGGTGTCGGTGAATACCGCGGCGGTGAACGACCCGGACCTGATCCGCGAAGGCGCGACGCAGTTCGGCAGCCAGTGCATCGTGCTCGCGATCGACGCGCGGCGGCGCGCGGATGGTTCCGGCTGGGAGGTCTTCACGCACGGCGGTCGCAAACCGACCGGCTTGGACGCCGTGCAATGGGCGGTGGATGGCGTACGGCGCGGGGCGGGCGAGATTTTGCTGACGAGCATGGACGCGGACGGCACGAAAAACGGCTACGATCTGGGATTGACCCGGGCCGTCTCGGAGGCCGTCAATGTGCCGGTGATCGCCTCGGGCGGCGCAGGCACGCTCCAGCACCTCGTCGAGGCGGTGACGGAGGGGAAGGCGGACGCCGTGCTCGCGGCGTCGATCTTCCACTTCGGCGAGTTTACGATCGGGCAGGCGAAGCAGTTCATGAAGGCGAAGGGCGTGACGGTGCGGGAATAATGTTGTGTCAGGTAGGGCGCGCTCGCCGAGCGCGCCGCGGGGATTGACGAGGACGAGGACGACGACGACAACGAGGACGATAACGATGAGCAAAGAATTGGAAGAAGGCGGCGAGCTGAAGTTGGATTTCGACAAACTGGAGAAGGCTGTCGCCCAGTCGAAGGGCATCATCCCGGTGGCGGTGCAGCATGCCGACACGCACGAGGTAATCCTCGTGGCCTACACCAACGAACTCGCGTTCCGCAAATCGCTGGAGACGCGGTCGCTGGTCTTGTGGAGCACGTCGCGCAAGGAGCTGTGGGAGAAGGGCAAGTCGTCCGGCGAGACGTTCGACCTGGTGGAGGCGCGCGTGAACTGCGAGCAGAACTCGCTGCTCTACATCGTACGGCCGCGCCGCGGCAATATCTGCCACACCAAAAACCAGTCCGGCCAGCCGCGGAACTGCTACTATCGCCGCATCGATTTCGAGACGCAGAAGTTGGAGAATCTGGACCCTTAATGAAGAGGTGACCGGTGACCAGTGACCCGTAACCGGTCACCGCTTACTGGTTACCGGTCACTGCTTGCTGGTCACTGGTTACTGAAATGAACTGCACCCCCGACAAAGCGACGTTCCTGCACAAGGCGACACTGGGCAACCTGGTGCCGGTGTGGCGTGAGTTGCTGGCGGACCAGGTTACGCCGGTTTCGGCCTACGAAAAGCTGCGGGGCTTCCTGGCCGGCCGGGGCGGGCCCGCGTTGACGTTCCTTTTGGAGAGCGTCGAGGGCGGCGAGCATATCGCGCGCTACTCGTTCCTCGGCGGCGGCCCGCGCGCGGTGTTCACGAGCCGCGGCGCGGCGTGCGAACTCACGCATGCCGACGGGCGCGTCGAGCGGCGCGAGGCGGACGAACCGCTGGCGGTCCTGCGCGAGCACATGGCCCGCTATCACCTCGTCCCGGACCCGGCGCTCCCGCGTTTCCACGGCGGCGCGGTGGGGTATGTCGGCTACGACGCGGTGGCCCGCTTCGAGCCGCGCGTGAAGCTCGCGGAGAAGCCCGTGCTCGACTGGCCCGATGTGCTGATGGGCGTCACGGACACCATCCTCATTTTCGACCACACCCGCCACACCCTGAAAGTCGTGGCGAACGTGCACATCGACGGCGATGCGGGCGCGGCCTACGACGCGGCGGTCCGCCAGCTCGACGCGTTGTGCGCCGCGCTGACCGCGCCGCTGCCGCACCAGGTGCTCAACGTGCAGGACAAGCCCGCACCGCTGCCGGCGACCTCCAACCTGACGCGCGAGCAGTTCGGCGCCTCCGTGCGCAAGGCGAAGGAATACATCCGCGCGGGCGACATCATCCAGGTGGTGCTCTCGCAGCGGTTCGAGGTGGATTGCGACGCGGACCCGTTGGATGTGTACCGCGCGATCCGCTGCGTGAATCCGTCGCCGTACCTCTATTGCCTCGAATTTGGCGGTCGCGCGGTGGTCGGTTCGTCGCCGGAAATCCATGTCCGCAACGAGGAGGGCCGCGTCGAGGTGCGCCCCATCGCCGGCACGCGTCCGCGTTCGGAGGACCCCGTGGAGGACGCGGCGCTCGCCACGGAGCTGCTCGCGGACCCGAAGGAGCGCGCCGAACACATCATGCTCGTCGACCTCGGCCGCAATGACCTCGGTCGCGTCTGCCGCTTCGGCACGGTCAGCGTGCCGGAGCTGATGGTTATTGAGCGGTACAGCCACGTCATGCACATCGTGTCCGACGTGGTGGGCGAACTGGCGCCGGAGCACGACGCCTACGACCTCATGCGCGCGACGTTCCCCGCGGGCACGGTGAGCGGCGCGCCGAAAATCCGCGCGATGGAAATCGTCGGCGAACTGGAGCCGGAGCGGCGCGGGCCCTACGCCGGCGCGATCGGCTATTTCGGTTTCTCCGGCAATCTCGACTCGTGCATCACGATTCGCACCGCGCTGCTCGACGGCAAAAAGGCGTACGTGCAGGCGGGCGCCGGCATCGTCGCGGATTCCGATCCGGACAAGGAATATGACGAGACGTGCAACAAGGCGCGCGGCATGCTCGTCGCGCTGGCGCTGTCCCGGCGTTTCGCCGCCGCGCGGGCGCAGGGAGGCCGCCCATGATCCTCGTCATCGACAACTACGATTCGTTCACCTTCAACCTCGTCCAGTATTTCGGCGAACTGGGCGCGGAGTTGAAGATTGTGCGGAACGACCAGGTGACGATCCCGGAGATTGAGGCGCTGCAGCCCGAGCGCATCGTCGTGAGTCCCGGTCCGTGTTCGCCGTCCGAAGCCGGCGTGTCGTGCGAGGTGATCCGCCACTTCGGCCCGCGCCTGCCGGTGTTCGGCGTCTGCCTCGGCCACCAGTGCATGGGGCAGGTGTACGGCGGGCGCGTCGTGCGCGCGGACCGGCTGATGCACGGCAAGACCTCGCCGATCCTGCACACGGGCGAATCGGTGTTGAAGGACATGCCGCGTCCGTTCGAGGCGATCCGCTACCACTCGCTGCTCGTCGAGCGCGCCAACCTGCCGCCGGAGTTGAAAATCACCGCGGAGACGGCGGAGGGCGAGATCATGGGGTTGCAGCACCGGACCCTGCCGGTCCACGGCGTGCAGTTTCATCCCGAGTCGATCCTGACGCAGGACGGCAAACGCATCCTGCGCAACTTCCTCGACCTGTAGCGCCGCCGCTTTCCCGTTTGCGCGACTTCCGGCTTTGGCATACCTTGGTCCGCTGAACGTCATGGACGACCATCGCGACATCTACACGAAGCCGGCGGCGAAGCAGGAGGGCGGTCCCGCGTTGCCCGCGCCGGAACCGACGCCGGACGAAATTCGCGGGCGCACCCTCCGCCGGACGATCTGGTCCGTGACGCTGATGGTGTTGCTGCTCGGCGGGGCCGCGTTCTACTTCTTCATCCAGGAGAAGAAGTCCGATCCCATGCTCGACCTGCTGCAACCCCGGACGAACCAGGTATCGCGTGATACACCGCGTGTGACGCCGGTGGCCTCGCTTCCGCCCTCGCCGGTGACGGATACCGGCCTGGAGTCCTTCTCCCCCACGACCCCGGGTTCCGCCGCGCCCGCGCTGCCGCCCCAGAAGCTCAACGAGGTCATGACGACGCTGCGCCAGGCGAACGAATACATGATGAACCGCGAGTGGGACGAGGCGGAGAAGCTGATCCGGCGCGCGCTCGAATTGTGGCCCGACATGAACGCCGCGCTGCGCATGCAGGGCGCGATTTACCTGCAGCGCGGCCAGTTCGACCAGGCCATCCTGACGCTCGAAAAAGCGATCAAGAGCGACCCGTTCAGCGCCGACGCCTTCAACAATCTCGCGACCGCCTACCTGCAGCGCGGCGAACTCGAACGCGCGGAGGATCTGCTCCTGATGGCGCTGCAAATCCGCCCCGAAAGCGGCGTCACGCAAACGAACCTCGGCCTGCTTTACATCCTCTGGGGCCGCTACGACCAGGCCGCCGAGCACCTGCTCGCCGCCGTGCGCACGATGCCCGACAACCACAGCGTCCGCAACAACCTCGGCGTCGCGCTGCTGCGCCTCGGCCGCTACGAGGAGTCGCGCACCCATTTCCAACACCTGATCAACCGGCAGCCCGACCGGCCCGAGGCCTACTTCAACATGGCCATCACCTTTGTTCTTGAGCGCAATCCGGCGGACGCGATGACGTGGCTGCGCCAGGGCGTCAGCCGCTGCTCGCCGGTGGAGGCGCAGCGGCATCTGGCCGACAGCGATTTTGATGCCGTGCGGAGCCTGCCGGAGTTCCAGCAGTTGCAGCGCCAGTTGTCCGACCCGCGCCGCGCCTCGATTCCGGGCGTATAAGGGAGCCTCAATGCTGGAACAGGAACTACACGAATTGTTGCACAGTGTCGCGCGCGGCGCCGTCGCGCCCGACGAAGCCGCCCGGCTGCTCGCGCAGGCGGGTGAACGCAACCACGGCTATGCGCGAATCGACACCGACCGCCCGCGCCGGACCGGCATGCCGGAGGTCATCTTCTGCCCGGGCAAAACCGCGACCCATGTGATTGAAATCATCCGCTCGATTCGCGACGCCGGACAAAATGTGCTCGCCACCCGCGCGGAGCCCGCCCTCGCGGAGGCCGTATGCAAGGCCATTCCAGAAGTCGTGCACCACGCCGGCGCGCGTGCGCTCACGCTGGAGACCGCGCAACGCCCGGCGCCGGTGGGCGCCCTCGCCGTGCTCAGCGCCGGAACCGCCGATCTGCCCGTCGCCGAGGAGGCCGCGCTCACCGCCGAGTGGATGGGCGCGAACGTCACGCGTATTTTTGATGTCGGCGTCGCGGGCTTGCACCGGCTCGTCCGCCACCTGCCCACGTTGCGCGCCCAGCGCGCGCTTGTCGTCGTAGCCGGCATGGAGGGCGCACTGCCGTCCGTGGTCGGCGGCCTCGTGCACCGGCCCATCGTCGCGGTGCCCACCAGCGTTGGCTACGGGATGAACCTCGGCGGCGTCGCGGCCCTGCTGGCCATGCTCAATTCCTGCGCGCCCGGCATCAGCGTGGTCAACGTCGACAACGGATTCGGCGCCGGCGTCGCCGCGGCCTTGATCAACCGCGTCGGGGAGCCCGCGTGAAGATCCTGGCCTTCGACAGCATCGGCGGCGCGAGCGGCGACATGATCCTCGCGGCCCTGGCCGACCTCGGCGTGGACGTCGCGGCCCTGTCGCGCGAACTCGCCACGCTGGGGATCGGGCCGTTCGAAATCGAATCCTCGCGCGCGATGACCGCGCACCTCGCGGGCACGCGGGTACGCGTGGTCACGGAGGACGACGCGCACCATCACCATCACCACGATCATCCGCACGACCATCACCACGCGCACGAGCATGGCCATGAACCCGCGCACCACCACCACGCCCCGCATCGCGGGCTTGCCGAGATTGAGGCGCTGATTGGCGGAAGCGCGTTGCCGCCCGCGGTCAAGGAGCGCGCCCTTTGCGTGTTTCGCAACATCGGCGAAGTCGAGGCGCGCATGCACGGCACGACGGTGGACAAGATTCACTTCCACGAAATCGGCGCGGTCGATTCAATCGTCGACATCGTGGGCTGCTGCCTCGCCCTGCATCGACTCGGCGTGGACGCCATTGTCGTCGGCCCGCTGCCGCAGGGACGCGGCGTGATCCAGTGCGCGCATGGAACGTTCCCCAATCCCGCGCCCGCCACCGTCGAGCTGCTGCGCGGCATGGCGATCGCGCAGACCGACGAGCCGTACGAACTGGTGACTCCGACCGGCGCCGCGCTGCTGGCGGATTGGAAGACGCACGACGCCGCGCCCGCGGGCGCGGTCGTCCGGCGCATCGGCTACGGGGTGGGGCATCGCGAGTTGAGGTCCCGTCCAAACCTGCTGCGCGCCGTGCTGTTGGAGGCGGACGAAGCGTCCAGTGAGGATGCGTGCCTCGTGCTTGAAACCAATCTCGACGACATCACGCCCGAGTTGATCGGCGCGCTGACCCAGCGCTTGCTCGCCGCGGGCGCGCTCGATGTGTTTACCGTCGCCGCGCAGATGAAGAAGCAGCGGCCCGGCGTGTTGCTGACCGTCCTGTGTCGCCCTTCCGACCGCGAGCCGCTGCTCGACCTCATCTTCCGCGAATCCACGACCTTTGGTGTGCGCGAATATCCGGTCCGGCGCACCGTGCTGGCCCGGCGCATCGAGCGTGTCCCAACGCCGTATGGCGAGATCTCCGTGAAACTCGGCGAGTGGAAGGGCGACACCGTCGTGCGCGCGCCGGAAATGGAAGACTGCATCCGACTCGCCCGCGAGCACAACGTCCCCGTCCGCCTCGTCTACGAAGCCGCCCAGCAGGCGTCCCGCGCTCCGGCGCGTTGATTCGCGCATCGCTCCCAACGTTCAGTCCCATCGGCCCGAATCCGACGGCATACAATGCCGTCGCTACAGCGGTTCCAGTTTATTCCGCCAACCGTGTGTGCACGCGGAAGACGGCGCTGGCGGGCAGGGCGGGGGGCGCGAATTCCATCGGACCGTCCGTGCCAGGCAGTTCCACCTGGCCCTCCACGTCATGCCACGTATTGCTGTGCATCAGATCGGCACTGTATTGGAGCGTGTAGAGTCGGCCCGCCACGGCGTTGACGCGGATGCCGAACCCGTCCGGCGCCAGTCCGGCGGTGGCGCTGAAGTAGGACAGCGCGTTCGTGGGATTGGTGCCGGCGATGTATTCGCTCAAATTGGAGAAGCCGTCCTCGTCGGGATCGTCGTGCGCGCCGGCGTTGAGGGCGCCGCCGAAGTGAAGGAGCTCGAAGGCGTCCGGCAGGCCGTCGTTGTCGTTGTCCAAATCCTCGTCGTCGGGAATGCCGTCGCCGTCCAGGTCCGCGCGCACGGTGACGAGGCGCGGCGCGGAGGTCGCGGCGAGGCCCATCGTGTCCCACGCGACGAGGGTGAGTTCGATGTCGCCGGGCGGGGCCGCGGTCCAGGCGATCGCCCACGGCATCGCAGTGAATGTCGCGAAGGGGGCGCCATCCACGCGGAGCTGCGTTTGCGTCACCCCGGTCTCATCGGTTGCGGTCCATGCGAGTTCGAGCACGGTGCGTTCGACGACGGCGGTGTCCGTGGCGGGTGAGAGCCATTCGATGACGGGCGGCTCATTCACGTCGTCCTCCGCAATCACCACGGTGAGCGACGCGTTCCTGCCCGCGTAGTTCGTGTCGATGCTCGCGGCGGCGTGCGTGATCAGCGTAGTGCGGGCGGCGGGGCCGGGCAGGGCGTCGTTGACGGTGCTGGCGGAAACGGTCTTGCCGGTGATCCAGTCGTTCGGCGCGAGCTGGACGGAGGCGGGGAACCCGGTGAGCTGGCCGGCGTCGGCGGAGAATGTGATGGTGACGGTGTTCGAGGGACGGCTGTTCAGGCGTACGACATAGGGCAGGGCGGCGCCCTCCTGCACCGCGGCGCTGTCTGGCGTGAAGCGCAGGCCGGGCGCGCCCGGCACGCCGAAGTCGATGCCGGTTTTGGAGGGGTCCACGACGACGGGATTGTCGAACCCGCGCGCGAAGATGTTGCTGCCCTGCTGCGCGCTGACGGTGCGGGAGGCGGGACGCAGGTTGACGATTTCGTAGCGCCCGTCGCTGGTCGTGCGGGTCCAGTTGGTGTGCGTGGTCCAGACGCGAACGCCTTCGACGGGCACGCCGTTGGAGGTGACGCGCCCCGCGATGCGGAAGGTGTTCGTGCTGCCGATCCGCACGACGATGGCGGTGCTGGCGCGGCCGCCCTTCATGTCGCTGGCGACGCAGCTCACGCGGTACTCGCCCGCCGTGCTCCAGCGGTTCGTGACCTGGGCGCGGTTCAGCGTTTGCGTGAAGATGGATTTGGGCAGGTCGAAATCCCACTCGTACGCCAGGGCGTCGCCGTTGGGATCGACGGCCGTCGCCGTGAACACGAGGTCGCCGTTGACGGCGGCATTCGTGGCGCTGGCGGTCAGCGTGAGCGTGGGCGGCTGATTGCCGGGCGCGGGGCCGATGTGCAGGATCACGTCGATCCACTCGTGCGGGCTCGTGCCGCCGCGCGCGGTGGGGGTGATGTGGATGCCGGCGGGGTGGTCACTGTATGTGCGGCCGATGAGCAGCGCGCCGTCCCACTTGTCGTTGTTGTCGTTGCTGATGCCGCTGCCGGTGTTGCTGTCGTTGGAAAACGGCGTCATGTCGAGCTGGATCGCGCCGTCGCTGCCGTACGTCGTGCGCAGCCAGTCGATTTGCAGGCCGTGCCGCAGCCAGGCATTGCTGCTGAACGCCATGCGATAGCCCAGCCAGTATTCGCGCAGGTTGCCCGTGTAGTCGCTTGATGTGCGTTTTACGTGGATTGCGAACGGGCCCTGCGTCGCCTGGATGTGGTCGAAGCGGTACAGGCGGACCGTCTGGCTGTTGGTGACCACCGCGACCTGGCTGGACGTGATCCAGTCGATCTGCCGCTTTTCACGCGGGCCGAAATGCGCCGTGCGGTCGTTCATGTCCGAGGTGCTCTGCCCGCTCATCGTCGAAAACCGGTGCCCGTATTCCACCCACTCGGCGTTGACGCCGTTCGTCACGTAGCCGCCGGGTTCGGTATCGCGGCCGATGGGCGAGTCGGAATCCGTGCGCCAGTAGTTCGCGTGGCGCAGGCCGAGGTTGTGGCCCAGTTCGTGGCCCGCGGTGCGCAGCGTGTAGTAGTTGTGGACGAGGTGGCAGCCGGGCGCGCCGACCCACGCTTTGCCGGCGTAATCGAAATTGAAGTAGTTGGTGGCCGCCGTGCTTTCGTGCGTGAGCACGACCCAGAAGTTGTAGTTCGTGGGCGCGAACCCGAGCGCGTGCGCGCCGGTCTTGGCATGGGTGAGCAACAGGCTGAAGTTGTTCGTGTAGGACTGGCCGTTCTGCGGCAGCCGGACGATGCTGGGCACGTAGGTGACGGAGAAGCGGGTCTTGCCGAACGAGACTTCGTGGAAATACGACGTCACGTTGTTCATCGCGTTGGAGATGGTGGATACGGTCGCGGGGAACCCGGTGAGGTTCGGGAAATCACAAATGATGTAGAGGATGCTCTTGTTGCCCTCCGTGTAGGCGGAGAGCGGGACGGGCGTTGCGGTCTCATCGCCGCCGTCGCGCGGCGGTTTGCTTTCAGGGTCCAGCGCGGCCTCCGCCGCCAGCAGCGATTCCGTCCACGCGTCGAGCGCCCCGGCGTTCTCAAAAGCGCGAATATCGCCGAGGCTTTCCGCCCAGATGGAGCCTGACACGAGGCCGCGCGCGTGGACTTCGTTGGCATCCAGTACGCGCACCGGCGCCTCGTCGAGCGCGAGCAACGCATCCATCGCCACGCCGAGCACGGAGAGGTGCGACTTGGTGTTCACGTCGAGCCGCCGCCCGTAGGTGAACGCCTGCCAGCGTCGGCCGTCCGCCTCGACGAAGCGCTCCTCGCCGCCGGTGGCGCCCTCCTTGCCGAGCGCGCAGGCGATCGCGAATTCGTAGCGCGCCTCCGCGGAAACGAGTTCCTCCAGTTCGACGCGGATTGCGGCCGGCAAGCCGACGCGCCGCGCGTAGGGGATGGCGTTGTGCAGGGCCGTTTCCGGGTGGGCGCGGATCAGTGCCTTGAACGGTTCCCGCCGCGCGCGGGCCAGGGCGATGCCCTCCGCGACCAGCGCGTTGCGCCGCGCCACCGGGGTCTGTTCCCAGCGCGCGAGCCAGCGGTCGAACTCCGCGATCGGCTGGTTCGCCGGTGCGTCAGGTGTCGGCGTCGAAGCCACTGGCATTTCGGGTTGGGCGGCGGGATCGGACGAGGGTTCCCGCGTCGCGAGATCGGTAGAATCGCCCCCGCGCCCCAACAGCAGAATCACCAAGCCGAGCGCCAGGATCGCCGCCCCTATGAAAAATCGCCGCATCCCGCCTCATGGCAGCAGGTTCCGTTCCGCATGGGTCGATTGGACGGTGAAAACCGCACAATTCGTTCTCGTCGTCGTCCTCGTCCTCCTCCTAATCGTAATCGTACTCCTACTCGTAATCCTCTTTCGATTACGATTAGGATTATGAGTACGAGTACGAGTAGGATTCGGAGAAGAGGGGCCTGTAGACGCGGGCGGCTCGTCCGCCGTAGCGCTCTGGCGAAGGTGGATGACCGCGTCGG
>DAOLDD010000044.1:0-27632 GCA_035327585.1 Kiritimatiellia bacterium
CGATCCGGCGCATCCGCGTCGCGGATGCGAAAACGCACGCGTTTTCGCCCGCGCGTGCGCGCGGGCGCCGAACCGCGTCTACGGCCAGTTTACGCCCGGTAGCCGGACATCACTCCTTCACCACCGGCGCAAGGCCGGTGGGGTCGTTTCACTTGTCACACGGCTATCGTCGCAAATTGCGAAAGTGTTACGAAAAGTGTGACGGTAAACTGGGCAATGTCCTGGCAGGGATTCGATTGCCGGACCGTGCGGTGATGCATACCATGAACACGATGAAGCCAAGCGATGCATCCGAACCCCTGCCGCTCATTCACGCCCTGCTCGAGGGCACCAGCGGCGAGACCGGGCTCCCGTTTTTTCGCGCGTTGGTGGACGGGTTGACGAAAGCGCTCGGCACGCACGGCGCATGGGTGACGGAATACCTGGAGCCGGGAGGCCGCCTGCGCTCCATCGCGTTTCGTCTCGGCGACGAGTGGGTGGAAAATTACGACTACGACGTGCGCGACACGCCGTGCGGGACCGCCCTCGAGAAACGCGACGTGGTATTTTTCCCGGACCGTATTCTCGACCTGTATCCCGGCGAGAACGACCTGCGTTCGCTCAAGGCCGTGAGTTACATCGGCGCGCCGCTGCTTGATGAAAGCGGGACGCGCATCCTCGGCCACGTGGGCGTCCTGGACCAGAAGCCCATGCCGGAGGCGGAGTCCTTCATCCAGATATTCCGCATATTTGTGAATCGCGCCGGCGCGGAGCTGCGACGGTTGAATCTGGAGCGGGCGCTGCGCGCGCGGACCGAGGAGCTCGACGCGGTGGTGCAGAGCGCAATGGACGCCATCCTGATCCTCAACGGGGAGCATGACATCGTCCGCGCAAACAAGGCGGCGGAATCAATCTTCGGCACGCGCGAATTGGTCGGCAAATTGGTCGATCATTTTCTTTCCGTCGCGGGCGCGCAAAAACTGGAGCCTCTATTACACGCGGCGGCGGCCGCTGGGGAGGCCCGGCAGTGGATTCCGGGCGGATTTGATGCGCGTCGGGCGGATGCTCGCGGTTTCGCGGCCGAGGGCACGCTGTCGCGTTTTGAGCTGGCGGGCCGGATGTACTTCACCCTGATTTTGCGCGACGTGCAGGATCGGATCGAGGCCGAGCGGCGCCTCGCCGAATTGGACGGGCAGCGCGCCTATCTACAGGAGGAAGTTGAGCATCACTTTGGCGAGATTGTTGGCGAAAGCGCGCCGATGCAGAAGGTCCTACAGGACATTCGCGCCGTGGCTGCGACGGAGGCATCCGTGCTGATCACCGGCGAGACGGGCACCGGGAAGGAACTCGTCGCCCGTGCGGTGCATCGCGCGAGCCGCCGCGCGGAAAAACCGCTCATCAAGGTGAACTGCGCGGCCATTCCCGCCAACCTCATCGAAAGCGAGTTTTTTGGCCACGAAAAGGGTGCGTTCACCGGGGCGACCTCAAGGCGGGAAGGCCGTTTCGCGCTCGCGGATGGCGGGACGATATTCCTGGATGAGTTGGGTGAACTGCCGCTCGACCTCCAGGCGAAATTGTTGCGCGTTCTCCAGGAGGGCGAGTTTGAGCCCGTAGGCAGTGCGCGTACGCGGAAGGTGGATGTGCGCGTGATTGCCGCGACAAACCGGGATCTGCGCGGTGAGTCGGAGGCCGGGCGCTTTCGCGAAGATTTGTATTATCGCATCAGCGTGTTCCCGATCCATGTGCCCGCCTTGCGCCATCGCGGGAACGATATTGATTTGCTCGCGCACGCGTTTCTGCGGCGTTTCGCCGAGCGGGACGGACGAAAAGCGCCGGAGCTGACATCCGCGCAACGGGATCGATTGCGTGCCTACGCATGGCCGGGCAACGTGCGCGAACTGGCGAACGTGATTGAACGTGCCTTGATCACCGGCGGTGGCAAACACCTCCAGCTTGATGTTGCCTTGCCGGCCGCCGTGGCGCCGAATCCCGAAGCAGTTGTCGCGGTGGATGATGACCGCGTGTGGAGCGCCGCTGAACTGGCGGAGCGCGAGGCGGCGAACATGAAGCGCGCCCTCGCCAGAACCGGCGGGAAAATTTCAGGCCCGGATGGTGCCGCTGCCCTGCTCGGCCTCAAACCAACAACCTTGCGCTCCCGCCTCAAGGCGCTCGGCCTCTCCTGACGAAATTTCGTCATTCTCGCTGACGAATTTTCGTCATTCGCGAAATGTCGTCACCGCAAACTTCAGCCATCCAAACACGTATCAGTCTTATGGTCAACATGATGTGACGTGGATCATGTCTTGGCACGCACCCTGCCTATTAACCCACCGTCCGCGATGGTCGTGGGCAAAACACCTCAATAGAGGCGAAAGGCAGGAGAGCATGCAGACGAAAGAACAGAACCTCATTAACGGCGTGGATGTGGAGGCCTTGGGGCAGACCATTGATGCCGTCAAGGCACAGCCCGAAATCGCGCAGTTCAAGTTCCGGGCGAGGAACGAGGCCGTCGCGGGCGGATTGAACCGGTCCGAGATCGCACAGTTCCGCGGCGCGTTGCAGGAGCATCGCGTGGGGCAGGAGCCCTTCGTGGTGCACAACGACGAGCCGCCGGTGCTGTTGAGCGCCGACCAAGCGCCGAATCCCGTGGAATATGTCATCCAGGCCCTGCTGGGGTGCATGACGACGACCACGATGTACAAGGCCGCCGGTCAGGGGATCGCCATTGAATCGATCCGCTCCGAAGTCGAGGGCGATCTCGATCTGCACGGCATGTTCGGGTTGGACCCCGACGTCCGCGCGGGGTTCCAGGAAATCCGCGCGCGCCTCGTCATCAAGACGAAGGGTCCGAAGGACGCGATCCGCGACTTGCATCGCTCGTCGCCCGTGTTCGACACGCTCGCACGGCCGGTGCCGATCAAGGTCGATGTGGTGTTCGAGGACTGATTCCAACCCCGCACACGCCCGGCCGGGGGCGGACCTTCGGGTCCGCCTCCGCAGCCGGGGAGGGCCTGATCATGTCACACGTGCCTTCCAGTCGCTTCCGTGAAATTCTCGCGCTCTGCGCCGCGCTTTCGGCCTTCGCCGCCAATTCGCTCCTGAGCCGCTGGGCGATGAGTCGTTGTGCGATGGATCCCGCCGGCTTTGGTTCCATCCGGTTGTTATCCGCCGCGTTGACGCTGCTGGCCCTCACGTTGCTTTCGGGTCAGGGCCTGCGCGCGCTGGGCGGGCGCTGGTCGTCGGCGCTCCTGTTGTGCGTGTACGCCTTTTGTTTTTCCTTCGCGTATGTCGAACTGTCAACCGGCGCGGGGGCGTTGATCCTGTTTGGTTTGGTGCAGGTCACGATGTTGGGCGGCGCGGTGGAGGAGGGGCATCGTTTTTCGGCGGGCCAGTTGGCGGGCGGCGTCCTGGCGCTCGCGGGATTGTTTTCGCTGCTTGCCCCCGGCTGGCAGGCGCCTTCCCTGCGCGGCGCGCTGCTCATGGCCGCGGCGGGCCTCGCGTGGGGCCTGTACTCGCTGCGCGGTCGTGCGTCCGGCGATCCGATGCGCGAAACCACGGGCAATTTTTTGCGGTCGATTCCCGCGGTCCTTGTCGTCGCCGCGCTGGCGGTGAATCGCACGCGGCTTGATTCCAGCGGCGTCCTGATGGCGGTGTTCTCCGGCGGCGCCGCGACGGGACTGGGTTATGTGGTTTGGTATTGGGCGCTGAAGCGCATTTCCAGTGCGCGCGCGGCGTGGTTGCAGTTGCTGGTTCCGTTGTTGTCGGCCGTGGGCGGATTGGTCTTCCTCGGCGAGCCGTTTTCGATGCGACTGCTCGCCAGCGGGGCGCTCATGGTCGGCGGCCTGGCGATCATCCTCGTCGTGGGCGAGCCCGGGCGCTATGGACGTGGCGGAGCAACGGGCGTTTGGATGGTCGGGACCAGGCGGATGTTGAGCGACTCCGTTTTGCCGCCCTTGCTGACGCCGACGAGGAAACGGTTGTAGAATTCGCTGTTGCTCCCCAGTCCGCCGATGTCGAGGGGCTGGCCGTCCGTCGCCATGACTTCCGTTTGCACGGCGGAGAAGCGCACATGCTCGGGGCGCCCATCCACGAGGCCGCGCAGTTCCGGCGTCAGGCGCACACGAATCATCGGGCCGTCCCCGATCACGGTCGGCTGGACGACGAGAAACGCGCCGACCTCCTGCCACGCGAGCTGCGGCGCGACGAAGCCCCCGCGCCAGCCGAAATCCATGATCCATTGCAGGTAGGGCACGTTTTCGCCGACGCGCAGGGAGGCGTCGCGCCCGCTGCTGACCAGTAGCGTTTGCTGATGCCGTCCGCTGAAGGTTGTCGTCTGGTCCACCAGTTTGGGCTTCAGCTTGATGTTCGCGCCGAAGCCGCCGGGCCCGTGCGTGATTTCGCCCGATCCGCCCAGGGAGGCTTCGGAGACGCGGTCCCTGCCGGTGGAATCGAAAAATACATCGATCCGCACATTGCGCGGCGGAACCGCGAGTTTCTTCATCAGGTCCGCGATCCGCGCGTGCCGCTCCGGCGTCGTCACCACCAGCAGGCGCTGGTGCACTGGGTCCGGCGTCACCTGCCCCTCGTCGCCCACGAACGCGCGCACCGCCTCCAACGTCGACTCCGCGTCCGCCGCGCCGAGGGTATAGACCTCGAAGCGGTTAGGTTGGGAGACTTCCGGCTGTCCGGCAGCATCTGGAATACGAGAGCTGGAAAAGATGATGATCAGCGCCGCCCAACCCAAACAATGGCATCTCCACATCACGGCAGGTTCTCCAGGTCATCCAAGTCCTTGAATCGACCGCTGGATTTTTTGTTGGTCTTCAAATCTTCAAGACTGATCAGGGCGACCTCGACCCCATCCATTTGGGCGCTGCGTCGCCGGGTGTGGCATTCCGCAAAATCACATCCGTCAATTCCGGTCAGGATTTCTATTCGCAGAGGTGGGATGCCCATGCGGACGATTCGATCCCTGGAACTCAAGCTGGCGCGAATTTCCTCCGTGGGCTCAAATCCGAATTCCCTCAGCACTTGCTGAATTTTGTCGACGTTATCCGGGGTTACGGAAATCCAAATATCGATATCTGCCGTGGTTCTGGGATAACCGTAGTAGCCAACCGCGTACCCTCCAATGAGCAGGTACTCAACGCGGGTGGAGTTCAGCAGTCTCAAAAACTCTTTGAAGTCGGGCGGAAGTTGCATGGAGTCCAAAGGCCGTTTGTCTGTTGATTTCCATCGCTTCAAGGCGCTCTTCCGCGGTTCGGGTCAGCCAATAAGCGGCGTCGCCCCTGCGCGCCCGCAAGGTTGACGTCGACACGGCGGTTCGATCGAGCCGGTGTTCCTTGGTGGCTGGTGCACGAAGAATCATGGCGAAAGAGTAAGTCAAAAATTCACTCAAGTCCATGACGCAATAGGCCAACAAATCGCAGTTGCCGCAGGAGGGTTTCGATGCGGGGGGAGGGGGCGCCGGCGGCCTGGGCGGAGGCGAGCGGGCGCGCGTAGATGGCGTCGATCTCGAGGGGGCGTCCGGCTTCATGGTCGAGCATCATGCTCGTTTTATACGGTTTCATCCGGTCGGTGTCCGCCAGCATTTTAGCGACGAAGGCATCGTCGATGCATTTCCCGCACGCCGCCGCGCCCGCGACCACTTCTCGCATCAGGGCCTCCACCAGCGCGCGGGTGTCCGGTTGTTGCATCAGCCGGTCCGTCGTCGTGCGCAGGATCACGGAGAGCGCGTTGTAGGGGATGTTCCACACGAGTTTCTTCCAGCGCGCGAGCAGCAGGTCCTCCGCGCAGGTCACCGGAATTCGCGCGGCGCGCAGGTCGTCCGCGATCACTTCCATGCGCGGGGTGACCCCGCCGGGGCGTCCGTCCGCACGGTATTCCCCGAGCATCACGTCGCCGTAGTCGAGGTGCAGGATGCGGCCCGGCCCGGTTTTGTTCGCGCAGATGAAGCACAGCCCGCCGAGCACGCGGTCCGCGCCGACCACCGCGGCCGCCTCCGCCTCGACGCCGAGCCCGTTTTGCAGCATGAGGACCACGCCGTCCCGCGCGAGCGGCTTCGCCAGCAGCCGCGGCAGCAGATGATTGTGCGTCGTCTTCAGCGCGACGATCACCACGTCGCACGGCGGCATCGTCTCCACCGCGGCGTGGGCGTGGACGCGGTTCAGAATCAAATCGCCGTCCGGACTCTCGACGCGGAGTCCGTGCGCGCGCACGTGGTCCGCGTCCGAATGGAGCAGGAAGTGCACCTCGCACCCGGCCGCTTGCAGGCGAGCCCCATAGAACCCACCCACTGCGCCGGTCCCGATGATGGCATAACGTCGCGACATGCGGATACCGTAACACACCCCATCGCCGTGTTCCCGCTGAAATTCCGGCAACCGGGGGCATCCCGAATTTCCGCAACGGCTCGGTGGGACACCTCGCCCTACCGACCAATGCCGGGAGCGCGGATGTGGGGTCGGGCGAGCTCTCCGAGCGAGCCGGGTGGTTGGATCAGCGATGGATAACACCGGGCTTGCCGCGCGGTTCGGGATTGTGCGCGGGGGGGATTCCGTGCTCAATACGCGGCATGAAAACGTGGATTTGCGGGATCATGGTCTGGGGCATCGCGGCGTGCGCCGGCGCGGAGTCGGTGGTGGAACGCATCATCGCCTCCTACGACGCCGTGCAGTCGGCGCAGGTCGAGGTGCGGCGCGACACGCAGGCGCATGGCGCGAACACGCGGCGCCTGAGCCGGGTCTATTTCCAGCGGCCCGACCGCCTGCACGTCGAATCCGTCACGCCGCCGCGCCGCCGCATCGTCGCCGACGGCTCGCGCTTCTACAGCTACATCGAGGGCGATCCCAAAGGATATGCACGGCCCATCGCGGAGCTGGACGCCGACTGGCTCGTCTCCCTGCGCCAGGTGCCCGGCACGGCCATGGACCATCTGTTGCGCATCCGCGGCGCTGCCGAGGAACCGTTGCCCGGCACGGAATTTTTCCCCACCCGCGTCGGACTCGCGCTCGAATCCCGCTACGTCGTGTTGAACCTCGACCCCGAGGGACGCCTCGCCCGCCTCGAGTTCTTCGGCGACGCGGTCCAATCCAACCTGCTCGCGCGCTACGAATACGAGAACTTCCAGGAGCCCGCCCCCGGCGCCTGGTTCGCCATGCTCCAGAAAGCAGGCCTGCGGCAGGGCCAGCACGAATTCGTGGAAACCACGCGCCTCTCCAACCTCGTCGTCAACCAGCCCATCCCCGCGCCCCTGTTCCAACACGCCACCTTCTTCGATGGCGTTCGCTTCACGGACAGTTTGGACGAGTTGTACGGACGGTAGGCCCCCCCACGAGGGCGTGGGGGCTCCAGGTAGGGCTTGGAGCACCCGACGCCCCCGTCAGGGGAATCCCGATCACCCAAAATTCCCCCTTCGGTTTTTCCTCCTTTCCCGTTTCAGTTCGCCCGTGTAATCTAAACGTCAAATGTCGACCACCTCTGTAGTTGCGCCTCGTTCGACGGTGCCGGACCTCCCGTTGCTGGTGTCCGCGTTGGTGGCGTGCCTTGATGGGGAGGGGTTCCGTTTTGTCCTGTTCGGTTCGCGTGCCACTGGGCACAACCGTCCCAATTCGGACTGGGACATTGGCGTGCTGGGCCCGCGCCCGCTGTTCCCCATGGAGCGCACCCGGATGCGCATGGTCATCGAAGAGTGGCCGACCCTGCATACCATCGATTTGGTGGATCTGACCGCCGCTTCTGAACGTTTTCGCACTGCGGCGCTGGCGGAATCCGTGCCCTTGGAGGCCCAAGCGGCGTGAAAACCGACTTGGAGTCCATGTTGGCGACGTTCGAGCAAGCCGTGTCCACGCTGCGCGAAGCCTTGGCCCTGCCGAAGTCCGACATTGTCCGCGACGCCGCCATCCAGCGATTCGAGTATTCGTTCGAGCTGGCTTGGAAAACCATCCGGCAATTTGCGCGCGCGGAAGGACTGCAAAGTGATTCCCCGACTTCGGCGATACGCGCCGCGTTCCGGCTGGGCTGGATTGGCGACGAAGCGCTCTGGTTGCAAATGAAGGAAGACCGCAACCTGACCACGCACACCTATGACGAAACCACGGCGGAGGACCTGTTTATGCGTTTACCCGAACACGCGGCGCTGCTGACCGGGCTGACCCGTACCCTGAAAGCCCGTTCGAAATCCGCCTTCACCCTGATGGAATTGCTCGTTGTCGTCGGTATCATTGGAGTGCTGGTCGGCATCGTGCTCGGGATTTCTGGAGTCGCCAACCGTAAGTCGGCGACCAGTCGAGCCCGCACGGATCTTGAACAGATCAAAACTGGACTCGAGGAATATCGTATCGAACGCGGGCGTTACTATGGGCCCATATCAGGCCCAGTGACGGGTTTGGTCGTTGCGGGCGAGCGATTCACGGTTGTTATTTCGAATTATGTCAAAGATGTGAGGTTTCTCGACCCGTGGGGACGTAGCTACGAATATTCCAACTCCGTTCCTCTCGCCTATCGCGTCTGGTCCCGCGGTATGAATTCAGTCAATCCCGTCGACGATGTGGAGACTGGCATTGGGGACTTCTAAACTTTGGGGAATTCTGTCGAAACCCTCAACCGGACACCCTCGTAGGTGTATGCTAGGCAACTGGAAAGGAAATCCATGAGAGAATTCTTCTGCAACCCGTCCCCCCGCAGGGCCTTTACGCTCATCGAGATGCTGGTTGTTATTGCTATCATTGGCATCTTGGTCGCGGTGCTCACCCCCGCGCTTCGATCCGCGGTTGATCGCGCAAAGCGGGCTCGTGTGCAGGCTGACGCGAAGAGTATCGAGAACGCCATCCGCGCCTATTATCAGGAGTATTCGAAGCTGCCCGTAGCGGATGCCGACCAGGGTGTGTCGGACCGTTTCTATAGCGATGCAGACGCCCGGGCCATTCTTGTGCGCCTCACCACGAACAACCCGCGACAAATAATCTTTCTCGAAATTCCGAGCCAGACCAACAACGCTCCTCCTGGCACCTACAACGATCCCTGGCGCACGCAGTTTGGTATCGCGCTCGACAACAATTACGACGGACGCGTTAGCGGGGTGGGTGGGCCGATGGGAACGTATACTGTATTTGCGCCGGGTGTCGCGTTTAGCGCCGGACCGGATGGCACCATGAACACAACGAACGACAACATCAACTCCTTCTGATGACGATTCGGAAATCCACTGATGGTCGCGCCGGTTTCTCGCTGGTGGAAACCGCGCTTGCGATGCTCGTGGCGGGTGTAGGCCTCGCTGCCGTGATCGCGTTGCTACCTACTGCGATGGATCAGGCCAAGAAGGCTTCCGACGAGACCTATGCCGCCTTCTTTGCTGATGCGGTCTTCAACAGTTATCACGCCGCCCTGTGGGATACGAACGTCACCTGGGCCGGGCTGCCCGGCTACGAGACAATCCCGCCGGTTACGCTATCCGGTGGGCAGGATGTGTTCTGGAAGGATTCCGTGCAGATGACCGTCCTCATGGACGCAAGGGTGCGCACCCAGAAATTCATCGCGGTCTCCGCGCCGGGCAAATGGGGATCGGCTGGCCTGCCGCCGAGCTGGCAGCAATACGATCACGCGTTGAGATATCGGCTTACCAACCGACTTGTATCCGCGCGGCTCCGCGTGCTCGAACTCGAGGTCTGGCCCGGCGAATTCGGCCAAACCAACAATCCCTATCGATTTACGACGGAGCTCTTTAATCATGGCTTCTGACCCCGCCATAGAGAACGCACGCGCGCGCAGTGGCTTCACGTTGATCGAAATGCTGGCTTCTGTGGTCGTATTGCTGCTGATCGTGCTCGCCATGGGGCGACTCTACGCATCGGCCACCAAGGCCTATCAGGAGACCATGAAGCAGGCCGAACGCGACGCAGGCGCGCGCGCGGTAATGGACTTTCTCTCTCGCGAAATCAGCCTCGCGATGTTTGACAACGGCAACCTGAACACCAACGCCCTGCTGACTATGCGCTACCGCGCCAATACCGCGCCCGAAAACTTTGGTCTGGAAGGCGCGGATGAAATCTGGCTGCTGTCCGCCAACAACAACCTACGCTCGGACCGTCCGAGAGAAGCCGTGATGCGCGTTTATTTTGTGGGCAACTATATGGGATTGACCGATGCCCCGTCCAACGCCCGATACCGTTTCGCGCTCTGGCAAAATTTCGCTTATCCCTCCACGCCCGATACGCATCCCTATGCTGGCGGCACGGCGGGGCTCGACTGGCCCGAATCGGGCGCGCTCAACCGATCTCGCATGTACCCGTTGCTCGAAAACGTCCGCACCTTCGAGATTTTCGCCTATGCGGACGCGGACGGTACTCGTGTCTACGAATGGGACTCGCGCGACCCGCAACCTCTGTTTTGTATGGATATCTATTTGGAGACCTTGAGTGAGGCCGACGCGATCCGCGCGGCGCAGCTTGCCGCCACTTTGGGGCATGACAACATCCGGACGATAGAGTTTGTCGAGGGCGTGGTGCGGCGCCACTACCAGCGGATCTATTTTCCCCATAAATTTAGCTATTTCGACCAGGGTTACCCATGAAGCGGATCAATGCCAACCGGAAGACGGCGCGCGGCGGCATGACGTTGGTCATCGTGCTGGGTTTCGTTGCCGTGATATCTATTCTCGCGATCAGCTTGTTGATCACAATGCGCGTCGAGCGCCTCGCCACTAATTCGTTTGCCGAGACGGTTCGCGCCCGACAGATGATCCACACCGCGTTGGCCCGCGCGATGAATGCGATCAACGGCGACATGGAGGGGCGCGAGGTGTTGTATCCCGCCGAAATTTACACGCTCCCGACAGGATCTGGAACCGTTGCGAATGCCTTCCAGACGCTTGACTCCAGGCTCTATGTGCCGGCCGACCTGACCAATCTGTTGCCATCCACAGTGTGGCTTGAAAATGTGATGGTCGGCACAAACGTCATCGGTCGTGTTGGATATCTCGCAGTCGATATGTCCGGCCTCATCGACGTGAATATCGCAAGCAAGCTCCAACGGAGTCGCGGGCTGTCGGGTGCCGAAATACGAATCTCCCCATCATTGCATGCCGAGGTGCGGAATCTGGGAAATTTGGTGGATCAGCGATCGAATAACTGGCGTCGCATCGAGAGCAATGCGGAATTGTTGTACCTCGGCGGCGAAAGTGGTGCGCTTTTTACGAACGCACCGACCCGCAACTTCGCGGCCTTTTCCCGATTCGGGCCGGACTACACCACAAGCGGCCAGCCGAAGAAATCGCTTGCGGGCGACGCGGTCGCGCTGCTCGCTCGTCGCGCTGAAATTATCGCTGCTTTCGCCGCCTGCAACATTCCTAACCCAGAAATGGTTTTCACCAACCTGCTGGACTATGTGGACACTGATTCGATCCCACGCAACCTCGAAGGTTTCACCACCGAGGCTGTGCCGATGATCAACGAGGTGATTTTCTCCAATTCAGTAACTCGCACCTCCGGCGGCGGCGTGACCGTAACGACTCACCGCGTGTATATGACCGTCGAAACGTGGTTCCCTTTTGGCGATCGTACCTTCGCGGACTCCTCGCTCGTCGCCGAATCGTCTCCCATTTTTAGTGTTTTGACTGTGCAGCCCGCCGAACTGGCTATTGATCCCATTGCCGATTTGCAGACCACCGGTCCTCGACCGGTGGCGGCGCACCCCCCCAATTCTTTCCAGCAAACGACCTTCGTATGGGAAAAGCGCACGAACGCACCAATCGTGGTCAACACCGCACTCATCCGCTTGCAGATGAACAGCGAGTTGCGGGTAGAGCAGGGGGGCAGCCGGTTGGATCTCGCGCGTTTTCCGAACAGCAGTATCGATTTGCAGACCCCAATCCCGCCGAACACCGGCCCCATTCGGATTCGCAGTTTTTCCGTCGTCGATCCCCGCCTGAACCACGTTGCATCCGAATGGGCGCTACAGGCCGAACAGCCGGCGCCCACCTATACGGCGATAACGCCTGGGCGCATGAATCAGAACGCCGTCGGCGGCGAGGGAGCATCGTCGATGCACGTCCGCGACTTCCCGCTTGATTTGTCCAAGCCCGGCGTCGGCATCGGGACCGTTGGCGAGTTGGGGTTTCTTTCCGTCGGACAGCCATGGCGGACCATCGCTCTTTACAATACCCCCGGCGTGAACCTGCACCCAGTCCTTGACCACTTCACCATCGTTGATCCGCCTGTGCGTCGCGCGCTGCTGAACATCAATTCGGCCAACGCGAGCGCGCTGGCGGGAGCCTTCTACTCCATGCCGGTGGAAGCCTACCCGGGCGGAGGCGGACCCACCGTCACCATCGCCGCAGCGCGAACGCTCGCCAGTAACTTGATCACCCGGCTGGCGCCCACCCGCTTCGAGACCAACCGCGCTCTCTCGGTGCTCGGCGAGTTCGATACCGGCCTGCTCACCGCGCTCAATGGTCAGCTTATTTCCCCGGTGCTCACGAACGACGCGCTTCGCGAATCAATCATCCGCAATTCCTCGGGGTTGTTCAGCTACCGCCAGAACCTTTTTAACGTTTATCTGTTTTCACAGTCGATTACGCCCGGTGGTTCCACTGGTGCCGAGGCCCGCGCAGTGGCTACGATCTGGCGAGATCCCGAACTCGACGATCCGTCCAACACCACGAACAAAATGATGTTGAGGTTCTTCCGATGGCTATGATCCGGCAGAGAGAGCGGGGTCGCGAGCCTGGTGCCTGTCGCGATTACCGCGCCCATGGCTTCACCTTGATGGAGTTGCTCGTTGTGATCGGGATCATGGCGATCATGTTTGCGCTCGCCGTCCCGCAATTCGTGGACATCGGCCGCGGCGGCAAGATGCGTGCCGCTATCAATGAGCTGCGATCCACCCTTGCGCTCGCCCGCCAGTGGGCAATCGCGAACCGCGAAGATGTTTTCGTTGTCCTGCCCGACGACTTCGCTGCCGTCTATTCCGGCTTATCCACGAACGAATATGTGAAGGCCATTCGATCCTATGCGGTGTACAGTCGTCAGCGCGGATACATCAAGGATTGGACCTACCTGCCATCCGGCATCTATTTCGTTGACCAGAACAACAGCCAGCAAAGCAGCCGTCCCTCTCCATGCATTGATGCGAATCGTAACGTGTTTCGCCAGCAGACCGTGTATGCGTCTCCCAACGGAATTCCCTTCCCCCGGGCCACGGATCCGGCCAAGCAACTCAATGCGCTGCGATTCACCCCTCAGGGCTGGGCCGTGGATGTGAATGGCGGTTCGATCGTGGATTTCGATTTCTATCTGGTCGAAGCCGTCGCGTTGGAGGGGCTTGCGGGGCAGGTTGTGCGTTTGGTCTGGAAAACCAATCCCGTGGTCTGGCGGCTTGGCGTCAATCCATTGACCGGTATCCTGCGCCTCTACGATTGCAGCCAAATGTAGGGGGGCGCTTTCCTCTGGTTTCGGGGTGGGGTATGTATCAGCGAGGGCGCTTAATCCCGGAAAGAAACGAATATCACGACCATGGCCAAACCGATACAGATCGCCGTTCTGGCGCTGCTGCTCGCCGCGGGTTCCGCGTGCGGGTTCGATTCGACCTATTCATCGATGTCGGTCGTCGGCGACTGGCAGAATTTCAATCCGGCCGAAAACAACATGTATCTTGTGGCCGACCATCAGTGGGAGGCGGTTTTCTTCATCAGTGCGCGAGGCACGAATCAATTCAAGTTCGCGGCGAACGGCGGTTTCTCGCCCGATTGGGGTCTTATCACCGCTTTGCCGCAAACGGATCCGTTTTCCGGGACTGCCACGCAGAACCCCGGCTTCGCGCAGAATATCATCCATGCCAACATCCGCGACGGGTTCTATCGGTTCCGCTTCAATGAAACGAATTTCTTCTACTCCGTCGAACTGCTAGCGCACCACTACACCGGCCCCGCGAACGACAACCTGCTCCGCAACGGCGATTTCGAGCAGGCCGACCTCGGCAATCCCGAACGCGCATACAGCTGGAACTACCGGCCCGCGATGACCTACGGCGACCGCTACGGCAATTCCGGCCGCACGGACTGGCGCTTTTTCAGTCCCACGCACGAACACTATATCGGCCCGCCCTTCGGCGGCGTCTGGCAGGATGTGCCGGCCGGCCGCGATTTCGACTACGAGGCCTCCGCGTGGTTCTGGATGGACGGCAACAGCAATACGAACTTTGGCCCTTGGACCGCCGCCGTGCAGCGGGTCAAGATCGAGTTCTACGGCCCGACCCGCGGCGCCCCGCTCGCGGAGGCCTCCACCAACATCCCCTTCGTCCCCGAAGTCTGGAACCGGGTCTCCTTCCGCGCGCCCGCGCCGCCCGGCGCGGCCTGGGCCCGCTTCGTGATCGACGTCAGCGGCGGCGGCACGAAGGGCTCTCTCCAGTTCGACGATGTCGCGTTGCGCGCGACCCCCCATCCCTACCAGTATTTCAACTCGTGGGATTTCACCACAACCGGCACCCTCGCGCGCGGTGGCTGGGTCGCGACGAACGCCTCGATGGTCACCGCCGCCGATCTCGCCTACGCCGCGCCCTCGCTCGCGCTCCACAACGGCGGCCACATCCGCAGCCCACGCGTCGAGCAGGGGATCGGGCGCGTCGCCTTTCGCTACCGAACCAGTTTCATCGATCCCGATGAAGACCCGACCGACGATCTGACGGTGCAGGTGCGGACCAGCCCCGTCGGGACCGGCGACACATACGCCACCGTCGCCACCCTCAACGGCATCGTGCAGCAATCGTACACGGAATTCGCGCTGAACCTCGACGATCCCGCCCAGAAATACCTCGAACTGCGCGTCATCAACGGCACGAACCGCTTCCTCGTGGACAACATCGAAATCCTGCCCTCCGAACCGGATGCGCGCTTCCAGGATTTCGCGCGCTGGACCAATTCCACGCTCACCAACGCCGGCTGCCATATCGTGGACAACTGGCAGGTATGCACGGGCCTCGTCTTCAATGCCGGCGCCTTCCAGGCCCCGAGCGCGCGACTGCCCGGAGGCACCAACGGCTCGAACTACATCCAGACGCCGCTGTGGACGAACGGGTACGGCGCGGTCACCTTCCAACTTGCGCGCGGCAACAACGGCGCCGCACCCGCCGAGTTGTTGGTCCAGGAATCGCCGGACGGCACGTCGTGGGCCACCGTCGGCAGCCTGTCGGACATCGCGGGGACCGGTTGGACCTCCCATTCGTTGTATTTCTATCAGACGCAGCCCCGCTATATTCGCATCCTGAACACCAGCACCGGCACCCCGAGCGGCGGCGGCTCCACGCTGCTGATTAGCGAAGGCTTCGCCGCCGCGCCAGCCGAGCCCGACGGATGGTTCTTCAATAGCATTTCAAGCTACTCATCCTCTGGTAATTTCGGACTGGATTCGCCTTCGCTGCGTTTCGACGCCACGGGCGACTACGCGGATACGCCGGAACTAGTTAGCCCCACGAATCTCCAATTCTGGATCAAGGGCCAGTCGATAAATGCCGCGTCGAGGTTCGAGGTTCTGGGCTACGTCACAGGCAGTTGGGTTCTTGTCCAAGCGTACACGAACATTTCAAATTCGCAGGTCACAAACTCGCTCGCACTTTCGACCAACATCACGCGATTACGGTTTCTTTATCAAAGCAAAGTCGCGGGCAATATCTCGTTTGACGATGTCGTGATTCGTGGCGTGTCCCTTGGCGGACAGCCGCCGCAGGACATCCTGATCGATGACATCCTAATCGGCCTGCCCGAGGAATTCCGCACACAGGACTTTGAGGCGTGGCCGCGCAAGAATTTCTTCAACACAGGCGTGCACGTTTTCCAGGGCTGGCGCATCACGAACTCGATCGTCAACCAGGAGAACGCATTCCAGGGCCAATCGCTCCGCACGAGCACCGACACCGGAGGCTTCATCCAGTCGCCGGACTTCCCCGACGGCATCGGCCTGCTCGCGTTCGACTACGCGCGCTGGCCAGGCACGCCGACGCCGACGCTGGCCGTCCAATATTCGACCAACGCAGGCGCGTCGTGGATCGCGATCACCAATCTCTCCGTCGCGAACGAATCGCCGAACTACATCCGCTTCGAACGCCTGCTGAACATCGCTGTGCCGGCATCGATCCGCCTGATTCACACCGCCGGCGGGCGGCAGGTCCTGATCGACAACATTTCGGTCGGCTTCCCGCAGCCGCCTGCCGACGTGACGCTATTCGGCTTCCACGATCCGCAGACCCCGTTCACGAATGATACCATCCGCCTGAATGCCGTGCTATCGCCCATATTTGGTGCGCAGGTGACGAACGTAACGGCCTTTTACCGTTTTGGCACCAACGGAGCGTTCGCCCCGCTCTTGATGGTTCAAACCAATTTCGTGTTCTACCAAACGACCTCGCTCCTCGGCCCGCACCCGACCGGAACTGTTATACAGTACTACTTCCGCGCCCAGTTCACCGGCCCCGGCGCTGCTGGCACCTCGCCGCGCTTCTACCCTCCGGGCGGCAGCAACGCCCCCGCATTCTATGCCATACCGCGTTCCAAATCCGGTCAGGTGTGGATCAATGAGGTGCGGTATGATGCCTTATTTGACGACGCTGCTTTTATCGAGCTGGCTGGGCCTGCGCTCTTCAATCTCTCTGGCTGGTCGATCGAACTTCTGGAGGTGAACCCCGACGGCGGGCTCAATACGGTGTTCGAGAAATATGTTCTGCCCCTCGGGTCCGCACTCAACACAAACGCGTCTCCATTTGGGTTCTGGGTGCTTGGAACGCAGGAGATTGCTAACAGGAATATGACCAGCGAAGATCTTTTCAGGTCCAGCTTCCCTCCCTTGCCCCTGGGGATTCGGCTCTTGAATGAAGGGGGCGGCGTCGAGCATGCGATCAGCTTCGGGGGCATGTTGGCGAATTTCTATCTGGTTCCGGCCTCGGATAACCTGGACGAATTCAGTAGTGTTGGCCTCGCGGGTGCTGGCACGAATTACGACGAATTTGTGTGGTCGGAGTTCCCCGGTGGCCAGACGCCGGGCACCGCGAATGCGGGCCAGTATTTCGGCGATGCACCGCCTCCATCCGGTCCACCGGATGCATGGATCAGTAGGTTGTTATGGGGTACTAATATAACGGTTACCGCTGTTGGAAACACGAATGCGTGGAGTGTCGCGCCCTTCTTTGCGACCTCGCTGACCAATAATGCGTCGTGGAGTCCGATCGCACCGTATGGCGCTAGCTATACAAACGGAACGAACACTGTTTGGTTTGATAGACCGGTTCAAGATAATTGGTTTCTGCGGCTCATATTTGTTGCCCCATAGGAATCTCCGTGGGCACGCCGCAGAACTGGATTCCGGTGTCGAGCTTCACGAACACGCACGTGAGCGGGACGAACATCACGACCTTCAACCCGCCGGTCACCGGCAACGTCCCGGTCCTCTACCGCATCTGGCAGAAATACCCCTGACGCCCCTTCGTTCCCGTTCACGTTTCCCGTCCACGTACACGATGATTTGCGGAACGTGTACGTGTACGGGAACGTGAACGTGAACGTGTACGGGAGGAGCCTGCCGGGGGCCCAAACGGTTTTTGGGGGATGGCCTTTGTTCAGCAATTCGTCCGCACGGTCATCGGAACGCTGAACACTGACAACTGATCACTCTCCGCGCGGCGGCTCCGGGTATTTGCCTTTCAGCGCGTTGCTGACGAGTTCGGTGGTGTCGCGGGGGAAATTCTTTTCGATCATCCAGCGCAGGTAGCCGGGCTCCATGGTGGCGAGATCGCGCAGTTTCGCGCCCTGCTTGCTGCCGAAGTTGATGGTGAGCTCGCCGGCGACCCACTTGAGTTTGCCGGTGGAGTCGGCCCAGCCGGGTTTCTTCGGGTTGCAGTACTCGCTGAGGACGGTCACGTCTTTCGGCAGATCGGCATAGCGTTCGTATTGCCCTTCAAGGACATCGATGGTGGCGACGACGTCATCCAGCGCGCCGTGCGCGCCTTCGTGCTTTTTGCCGGTGTAGAACATCAGCGCGGCGGAGAGGTCGCGCGGTTCGCGCTGGTGGAAGATGCGCTGGGCGTCGATCACGCGACGGCCCTCGGCGGAGAAGGGGACTTCCGCGCGGTTGAATTCCTCGCACAGCATCGGGATGTCGAACCGCAGGAGGTTGTAGCCGCCGAGGTCGCAGCCCTCGAGTACGGCGGCGATTTGTCGCGCGACGGCCTTGAACGACGGGGCGTCCTTCACATCCGCGTCGTAGATGCCGTGCACGCGGGAGGCCTCGATGGGGATCGGCATGCCGGGGTTGACGCGGAAGGTATGCGTCTCGCGTTTGCCGTCGGGGTGGACCTTGACGACGGCGAGATCCACGATCCGGTCGGTGCGGATGTTGGTGCCGGTGGATTCGATGTCGAAGAACGCGATGGGGCGGTCGGTTTGGATGGGAAGCATGCGGAAACCATAGCGGGCGGACACTTGCCGCTGCAAGGAAATGCGCTATCCTCCGACCCATTGACCCACCCGGAGGTTTCCATGGCGTCCTGCACGATCCTGGCCGAAGACAACCTGGCGTTCCTGCGGCAGGCCCGCGACCTGGTGTCCCGCCTCAGCAGCAGCGCCTACGCGAGCACGGGGCATCCGGTCTTCGGCAGCGGCGTGGGCGCGCACCTGCGCCATGTGCTGGACCACTATGCCAACTTGCTGGCGGGCGTGGAGGCGGGCCGCATCGATTATGATGCGCGGGCGCGGGAGCAGGCGATCGAGTCGGACCGGGCGGCGTCGCTCGCGCGGATGGACGAGCTGATGGCGGGGTTGCGCGGGCTGGCGGCGCGGGCGGATGCGCCGCTGCGCGTCAAGATGGACTGCGGCGACCAGTCGGACCCGGCGGGGTGGTGGACCGAGTCCTCGCTGCGCCGCGAATTGCAGTTCCTGATCAGCCACACGGTGCACCATTTCGCGCTGATCCGGCTCATCCTGAAAATCCAGGGCATCGACGCGGGCGCGCAATTCGGCGTGGCCCCGTCCACCCTGCGGCATCACGCGCAACTCGCATGTGCACAGTAAGCTGGCGGCGCGCGGGGGCGGACTTCGAGGTCTTCTTCAACCGCGACGAGCAGCGGACGCGCCCGCCCGCGCGCGAACCGCGCGTCCATGCGGATGCGCCGATCCCGTACGTCGCGCCCATTGACCCGGTGGCGGACGGCACCTGGCTGGCGGCGAACGCGGCGGGGCTGGTCGTGGGCATCCTGAATTATTACGACGGCCAGCGCGCGCCGCCGCCGCCGAACCCGTGCAGCCGGGGCCGTCTCGTGCTGGACCAGATGGCGCAGCGCGATGCGGGCGCGGTGCGCGCGGCGATGCAGGCGGCGGACCTGTCCCGCTATCCGGCTTTCGTCCTGCTGGCGCTCGACCGCGCGGCGGGCGTTGTACTGCATTGGGATGGGCGTGCGTTGCGCGCGGAGGCGGCGGGGGAACGGCATCGTCCGCTGAGCACGTCGTCGGTGGATACGGACGAGGTGTTGCGCGAGCGGCGGGCGCGGTACGCGGCGCTGGCCGGCGCGGGGGAGCCGTCGGCGGAGGCGCTGCTGGCGTTTCATCGCGACACGATCCCGCGCGGCGGGGCGTATTCGGTGTGGATGGAGCGGGCCGACGCGTGGACGGTGAGTTTCAGCCGGGTCGTGGTCGGCGCCGACGCGGTGCGCTATGCGTATCAAAGCCGTGGCGCGGCGGAGCCGATTGTGGTTTCATTGCCGCTTTCCTCATGAGTTCAACGGCACAGCCTGGTCGGCGTCGTTCGCGTCTGCGCTGGCTTTTGCTGTTCGTGCTCCTGCTGCTGGCTTCGCATGGCGTGCGGCACTGGCGCGATCGCGCCGCGCATCCACAGCCGGAGCAGCGGGTGCAGGCGGTGCGGCTTGTCGAAGCGCCGACGCGCGCGCGCGCGGTGTCGCTGGCGTATGTGGACCTGCCGGCGACGAATCCGGCCGCGCCGGTGGTTTTGCTGCTGCACGGTACGCCCGCGGGCGCGTACGAATTGCGGGAGCTGGCGGAGGCGTTGCGGGGACCGGTGCGTGTGCTTGTGCCCGACCTGGCGGGGTTCGGGAATTCGACGCGCGTGGTGCCGGACTATTCGATCCGCGCGCAGGCCGCCTATCTCGACGCGTTGCTGGACGCGCTGGCGATCGAGCGCGCCCATGTGGTGGGGTTCAGCCTCGGCGGCGGCGTGGCGCTGGAACTCTACGCGCGCGCGCCCCACCGCCTGGCGTCGTTCACGATGCTGGCGTCCATCGGCGTGCAGGAGTTTGAGCTGCTCGGCAGCTATACGTTGAACCGCGCGCTGCACGGCGCGCAGCTCGCGGCGGCGTGGCTGGCGGCGAATGTGATCCCGCATTTCGGGTTGCTGGACCGCGTGTTGTTCAACGTGCCCTATGCGCGCAGTTTGTATGACAGCGACCAGCGTCCACTGCGCGGGATTCTCGGCGGATTCGAGCCGCCGGTGCTGGTGCTGCATGGCGAGGAGGACCCGCTGGTGCCGCCCGCCGCCGCGGAGGAGCATCACCGCCTTGTCCCGCAGAGCGAGTTGGTGTGGCTGCCGGGGCTGCATTTCCACGCCTACACGGAGCCGGAGACCGTGGCCGGGCATGTGCTGGATTTCGTGGTGCGTGCGGAGCAGGGCGGGGCGCTCGTGCGCGCGACGGCGACGCCGGAGCGCGTGGAGGCCGCGGCGCAGCCCTTCGGCGCGGTGCACCGGGCGCCGGCATCGGGCCTGGCGTTGCTGGTCGTGATGTTGCTCGTGGCGGTGGGTACGCTGGTGAGCGAGGATCTCGCGTGCATCGGCGCGGGCCTGCTGGTCGCGCACGGCCTGCTGCACTATTCGCATGCCGCGCTGGCGGCGTTCCTCGGCATTTTCGGCGGCGACATCCTGCTGTATCTCGCCGGGCGCTACATCGGACGTCCCGCGCTGCGGCGCGCGCCGTTCCGCTGGTTCGTGCGCGAGCAGGCGTTGCAGGACAGCGCGGAATGGTTCGCGCGGCGCGGGCCGATCGTGATCCTCGCGAGCCGCTTCGTGCCGGGCAGCCGGTTGCCGACCTATTTCACCGCGGGCCTGCTGCGCCAGCATTTCTGGCTCTACCTGCTGTATTTCTTCATCGCGGGCGCGCTCTGGGCCCCGCTCCTCGTGTGGATGGCCGCGACGCTGGGCGAGCACGCGATCGAACTGCTGCACGAATACAAGATGTACACGCTGGGGGCGCTGGTGGCGGTGCTGGTCGCGCTCTGGCTGGTGATTGAACTGCTTGTGCCGCTGTGCACGTTCCGCGGGCGGCGGCTGCTCTACGGGCGCTGGCAGCGGCTGGTGCGCTGCGAGTTCTGGCCGACGTGGGCGCTGTATCTGCCGCTCTGGCCATATCTCGTGTGGCTGGCGATCCGGCATCGCGGGGCGACGGTGTTCACGGCGGCGAACCCGGCGATGCCGGCCGGCGGGTTCGTGGGCGAGTCGAAGGCGGAGATCCTCGACGGTTTCGCGGCCGGTGTGCGCGACCGCCTCGCGCGGTACCGGCTGCTGGAGCCGGGACTCACTGCCGACGCGGCTCTGGCGCGGGTGGGGGACTTCCTGGCGGAATCGCGCCTCGACTATCCCGTCGTGCTGAAACCCGACGCGGGCGAACGGGGCGCGGGGGTCTGCATCGCGAAATCCGCGGCGGACGTGCGGCGGTATTTCGAGCGGCCCCGCCCGGCGCTGCTTGTGCAGGAGTTCGTGCCGGGCGGCGAATACGGCGTCTTTTATTACCGCCATCCGCGCGAGGCGCAGGGGCGGATTTATGCCATTACGGAGAAGGAGTTCCCCCGCCTGGCCGGGGATGGGAAACACAGCCTGGAGAAATTGATCCTGCGCGACCCGCGCGCGGTCTGCATGGCGCGGTTGCATTTGCACAACCAGCGCGCGCGGCTGACCTGGGTGCCCGCGGCGGGGGAGACGGTCCCCCTGGTCGAACTGGGCAACCACTGCCGGGGCGCGATTTTCCGCAACGGGGCACGCCTCATCACGCCGGAGTTGACGGCGGCGATCGACGCGCTCAGCCGCGGGCATCGCGGGTTCTTTTTCGGGCGCTACGACCTGCGCGTCCCGGATGAGGCGGCGCTGATGGCCGGCCGCGATTTCAAGGTCATCGAACTCAACGGCGTCACGTCCGAAGCCACGAGCCTGTACGACCCGTCGCATTCGGCGCTCGACGCGTGGCGGATCCTGTTCCGCCAGTGGCGCATCGCCTATGAAATCGGCGCGCAGAACCGCGCCGCGGGGGTGCGCGTGACGTCGCCGCGCGAATTGCTCGAATTGGTGGCGCACCATCGTCCGCCGCCGGAGTCGGACGCATCGGGGAAATCCTGAATCGCGCGCCCTGTTTGGTGTTCTTGTTTACTCCTTTTATGCGAACCCTATGATCAGGCCAGACGGCGCCATCGTGGATGCGCGCCGGAAAGGTGAATCCCATGAAACACGCAGCAGTCATCAAGCAGTACCTCCGCGAGCGGCGCGGTGAGGAGTTTGTCGCGGAGGCGTTCCCCTTCGTCACCATCTCGCGCGAGGCGGGGGCGGGCGGGCGCACGCTGGCGGCGGAGATCGTGCGCAAGCTGGAGGCGTTGCGGCCCGGCGCGTTCGCGGAGGACTGGGAGGTGTTCGACGACCAGTTGTGCGCGCTGATCGCGGAGGACGAGAAACTCGGCGTGTCGTTCGACCAGTTGCTGACCGAGGAATATCGCTCGGAAGTCAACGAGGTGGTTACGGAACTGATCGCGCAGCGCGCGAAGCGGTACGAGGTTTTCAAGCGTGTATTCGGGATTGTCCGGATGCTCGGCACGCTGGGCAAATGCGTGGTGGTGGGGCGGGCGGGCATGTGCGTCACGGCGGACATGCCGCTGGGCGTGCATATCCGCCTGGTCGCGCCGGAGCCGGTGCGGCTGAAGCGGATGATGAAGCTGCTGCGCCTTGGGGCCGCCGAGGCGGCGCGCAAGATGAAGGCGCAGGATGAAGACCGCCAGCGCCTCGTGCGTGACTTTTTCGGAAAGAACGTGGATGATCCGCTGCTTTATGACGCCGTCTTCAACACCGACCGCCTCGCCATTCCCGAAATCGCGGATGCCGTCGCCCGGCTGGTGCTGCAGCGGATGGACCGCTACGAAAGAAGCACCAAGACCCGACCTTGACACGGCGCGGGGATGCTATACCCTACAAAGCCGATAGAGATAATAGGTAAAAGAATTCCATGCCCGCAAAACCTGATTTAACCGGTGTTGAGCGCGATAAACTGACGATCAATCCCGATTTCGATTTCAAGAACGACATCGCGACGCGGCCGTTTGAGGACCTGCGTACGAACGAGATCGGGATGTTCAAGTGGACGGGGATTTATCACCAGCTCCAGAAGGGGTTTTTCATGATGCGCCTGCGCATCCCCGGTGGCCTGGTGAACGCGGAGCAGATGGACCGCATCGCGGACGTCGCCGAGAAGTACGGCCAGGACCAGGTCTGCATCACGACGCGCATGACGGTCCAATACCACTGGCTGCGCAAGGAAGACCTCTACAAGGTGCTCGAGGACCTGTCGTCGGTGGGGCTTGATTCGAAGAACGCGTGCGGCGACGTGACGCGCAACATCGTGACCTGCCCGCTGCAGGGCGTCTGCCCGCACGAGGTGAAGGACGTGCGGCCGATGATGCTCGCGATCGCGGAGGACCCTGAGATCCGCGACGAGCAGCGCAACCTGCCGCGCAAGCACAAGATGAGCATCAACGGCTGCGGGCGCGCCTGCGGGCAGACGCTGATGAACTGCCAGTCGTGGCACCCGGTGAAGCGCACGCGCGCGGACGGCGGGGAGGAGATCGGCTGGAAATTCTACGCGGGCGGCGGGCTGGGCGCGCGCCCCTACATGGCGAAGGCGATTTTCGACTGGGTGCCGGAGGAGCTGGTGCTCAAGGTCACGCAGGCCGCGACGGAGGTGTACCGGCGCAACGGCAACCGCCGCGTCCGCGCGTGGGCCCGCCTGAAGGTCGTGGTGGATGAGATGGGCGCGCGCGGGTTCGGCGAGGCGGTGCTGGAGGTGATGCGCGAGCGCGGCGTGCCGGGGATCGACGCGATAGAGTTTTCCACACGGCCACCGGAGATCGGCGAGCTGTTCACCGACGGCCAGGACGTGATCGCGCAGAAGCAGCCGGGCCTGAACACGGTGCGCGTGATGGTGTTGCGCTCCGAGCTGACATCGGCGCAGGCGCGCCAGGTTGCGCAGTGGGCGCGGACGTACGGCGACGGCTCGATCATGTTCACCGCGCGGCAGAACTTGCAGATTCGTTCGGTGCCGGATGACAACGTTGCGCCGCTGCTCGCGGAAATCCGTGCGGCCGGGTTCACGACGGAGGGCCACGAGCGCCTGCCGGACATGGTCGCGTGCGTGGGCACGACGCAGTGCAATCTCGCGGTGTCCGACACGCCGAACACGTACCGGCGCCTCTACGCGGAACTCGCGTCCGACAAGCCGTTTTGGGAGAAAGTCGGCCAGTTGCGCATCCACATGAACGGCTGCCCGAACTCGTGCGCGCAGCACTGGATCGCGGACATCGGCCTGCGCGGGACGCGGAAGGAGAACCCGACCGGCAGCGAGGAGGGGTTCACGATTTGCATCGGCGGCGGGCTGACCGGCCCCGGCTACATCAGCCAGCCCGTGTGCGACGTGCCCGCGACGGCGGTGACGCCGACGGTGCGCCGCATGCTGGAGATTTACCTCGAGCAACGCGCGAGCGAGAAGGAGACCTTCGGCGAATACGCGCGCCGCATCGGCGGCACCCGCATGGCCGAATTGCTCGGCGTTGTGGCCGCGCCGCCCGAGCCGGTGAACGAACGCAACCAGCGCATGCAGCGCGTGTTTGACGAAGCAATGAGCGAGACCTCCCCATGGTAGTCGATATTGAGAAGCAGATTCGCGAGGCCGAGTGGCTGGTCGGCGTGGGGAAGTTCGACGACGCGATTGACGCGCTGCGCACGCCGGACGCGCCGAACGACGCGCGCCGCTGCACCATGCTGGCGAAGGCGTACCACGCGCGCGGTGACACGCGGGGCGATGTCTATTCGAGCCACTACTTCGCGCTGCGCGCGCTGGAACTCGGAAGCGCCGATGTCCAATTGCCGGGGATCGTTGGGATCGCGGCCTTTAAGAAGGAGCGCTACGGCGAGGCGGTGCGCTATTTGAAGCAGTACGTGACGGAGCACTCCGGGCACGCTTCGCATCATGTGCTCGGTCTCGCGCTGCTGAATAACGGCCAGGCGGACGAGGCGCTGCCACACCTCCGCCGCGCGGTTGAACTCGCGCCGAAACGCGCGGAGTACGCGGAGGCGGTGAGCGTGGCTGAATCGCGGGCCGGGAAGAACACGGGTGACGTGCGGACCTGGAAGCGCGCGCCGCACGGGCTCGGCGGACCGCGCGACGTGCGCCCGCTCGACGTGCCCACGCCGTACCGCAGCAACGCGGTCTCCACGCTGCGCGGCATCGGCACGCACGCGAAGGACCACTACTGGCTGGAGAAGAACATTCCCTGCCAGAAGGCGTGCCCGGCGGGCACTGATATTCCCGGCTACCTTGGCGCGATTTACCGCGGCGAGTACGACCGTGCCTACAAGATCAACCTGCACGACAATGTGTTCCCCGCCGTATTGGGCCGCGTCTGCTCGCGGCCGTGCGAAAGCGAATGCCGCCACGGCTGGCAGGGACTGGGGGAGCCGGTCGCGATTTGCTTCTCAAAGCGCTCCGCGGCTGATTTCAAGTCGCAGGGCCTCGTTGTGCTCGATCCGTGGTTCCCGCCGACGGGCAAAAAAGTGGCCGTGGTGGGCGCGGGCGTCGGCGGACTCGCCGCGGCGCGCAATCTCGCGCTGATGGGCCATTCGGTCACGGTGTACGAGAAGCACAACAAGCCCGGCGGCATGATGAACCAGGGCATTCCCGAGTTCCGCCTGCCGCGCGACGTCATTGACCAGGAAATCGAGCAGGTGCGCCGCCAAGGCGTGAAGATCGTCTGCAATGCGCCGGTCGGGCCGGAGTTGCCGCTCGAAAAACTCGTCGCGGAAAACGACGCGGTGGTGCTCGCGGCGGGCACGCTGCGGCCCAATTTGTTGAACCTGCCGGGGCATGACTTGAAAGGCATCCGGCACGGGTTGTCGTTCCTGCTCGAAGCCAACGAGGTGCGCAAATCGGAAGTGGGTTCGCACATCGTCGTCATCGGCGGCGGGTTTACCGCAATGGACTGCGCGCGCACGGCGGCGCGACTCGGGGCGGACACCGTGGAATTGGAATTCGAGACCACGGAGAAGGGCGAGCCGGTCATCATGAAGCCGAAGGGCGAATCGGTGAAGGTGCTGTACCGCCGCTCGCAGGCCGAGATGCTGATCACGCCGGGCGAGTTGGAGGAGCTGAACCACGAGGGCATCCCGATGCACTTCATGGTCAGCCCGAAGGCCTTCGTGGACGATGGCCATGGGCGCGTGAAGGCGATGCGCTTTGTGCGCACGGAGTTGGGCGATCCCGACGCCGGGGGACGCCGCAAGCCGGTCGAGGTGCCGGGCTCGGAGTTTGAAATTCCCGCCGACACGATTCTGCTCGCGACCGGGCAGTTCCCCGGCACCGAGTGGATCGAGGGCGCGCTGCGCGAGAAACTGGTTGAGAAGGATGAATGGCTCAAGAGCGGGCGCAGCCAGAAGACCGCGATCGACAAGGTTTTTGTCGCGGGCGATTTCGCGACCGGCGCAAGTTCGCTTATCCAGGCGATTGCACACGGCAAGGAATCCGCGCGCGCGGTAGACACGTTCCTGATGGGGGAGGTCCGATTGAAGGACGTCGCCCTGGTCGAAGACGTGCAGGTGACGGGTCGTATCCGTGAAATGGACTACGTCAACCGCCAGCCGATGCCGACGCTGCCGATTGAGAAGCGTTCGCTGACCGCGGAGGTGGAGACCGGTTTCGACCCCGCGCTCGCGGTGGACGAGACGCAGCGGTGCTACCTATGCCACTACAAGTACGAGATTGATCCCGACAAGTGCATTTACTGCGATTGGTGCATCAAGGCCAAGCCGCGTCCCGAGTGCATCGTCAAGGTGAGCGACCTCATTTACGACAGCCAGGACCGGATCGTGGGCTACACCCGGGCAAAGAACAGCGAGACGACGAAGTTGATCTGGATCAACCAGGCCGACTGCATCCGCTGCAACGCCTGCGTCGAAGCCTGCCCCGTGGACGCGATCAGCGTGCAGCGAGTCAACAAGCGCACCATCCGCGCCGACGACCGCACCGCCACGATCGACCTGCCGGTGCGATTCGATGTGTAGTGCTGTCCGCGCGATCTGCGGTGCCTTCTGGAGATGTATCACCGCGAATTGACGCGAATTTGCGCGAATGGGCTCAATGACATCCGGGCCATCCGCGTGAGCCCGTTTCAGCCGAAAATTCGCAGTGTCCAAGCGGCAACACCGCCCCTGCGGGCTTGCCCCGCAGGAGCGGAACGTTTTCCGGCCAGCGGGAACCATCAAGGTATCAGCGAACCACCTGATCCTGCTTAGAGTAATTCTCAAAAATATTCTC
This sequence comes from Kiritimatiellia bacterium, assembly GCA_035327585.1. Taxonomy (GTDB): domain Bacteria; phylum Verrucomicrobiota; class Kiritimatiellia; order CAIVKH01; family CAIVKH01; genus JAMLJG01. The sequence goes on from DAOLDD010000044.1 coordinate 27,580, forward strand.
GTGAACCGCTGTAGCGACGGCATTTCATGCCGTCGGTTTTGGGCCGACGGGAT
>DAOLDD010000045.1:0-26912 GCA_035327585.1 Kiritimatiellia bacterium
TTTGCTCCTGCGGGGCAAGCCCGCAGGGGGCAAGCGAAAACCGGGGAATGTCCTTAAGCCAGCCGCCCTTGACGCCATCCGCTGGAATCCCGTATGTTAAACTTCATGTTGAATATTGAGAGCAGCGCATGAATACCGTTTCACTGGTGCAGTTTCGCCGCGACGCGGGCGGCGTGTTGGGGCGGGTGAAGAGGGGGCAGCAGGTAGTGCTGACGGTGCGGGGTAAACCGGTGGCCCGCCTGTCCCCCGTGGAAGGCGGCATCACGAAGAATGATCCGCTCTACCGGCTTGCCGGACTGGCGGACGAGGCTGGCGGATCGCTGACGAATCGCGACATCGACCGGCTGGTGTATGAAAACTGAGGTGTTCATTGACACCAGCGCCTTCTACGCCCTGCTGGTGAAGAGCGACGACGCGCACGCACGCATGGCCGCCCGAATGGCGGCGGCGGCAGGCGCTCGGGGTCGTTTCGTCACAACGGACTATGTGCTGGATGAGACGGCGACGTTGCTCCGAGCACGCGGACTCGGCCATTTGGTGGCGCAATTTCTCGATTATGTTCTGGCCTCCAATTCCTGCCGGATTGCGTGGATGGATCCCGGCCAGTTCAAAGCGGTGGCCGCTTTTTTCGACAAACACCGGGACCAACCCTGGTCGTTTACGGACTGCTTTAGCTTCGTCGTCATGAAGCAGCATTCGCTGCGCGAGGCGTTGACGAAGGACGAACATTTCCGCGCGGCCGGATTCGCGACGCCGCTGCTTGATTGAACGCGAGCGACATGGACGAACTCTTCGACAGGACTGAAGCGCCGGCATCCCAAACGCGCCCGCCGCTGGCGGCGCGGATGCGGCCGCGCACGCTGGAGGATATCGCGGGCCAACAGCACATTGTCGGTCCAGGCAAGCTGCTGCGTCGTGCGATTGAGGCGGATCGGTTGGGCAGCATCATTCTCTACGGGCCGCCCGGCTGCGGCAAAACCTCGCTCGCGGAGGTGATCGCGCTGGTGACGCGCCGCTTCTTCGAGCGCACCAGCGGCGTGCTCGCCAACGTGGCGATCCTGCGCGGGTTGTTGGAGGCGGCGCAGCAGCGTAAGCGGCTGCGCGGGCAGGACACGATCCTGTTCATCGACGAAATCCACCGCTTCAACAAGGCGCAGCAGGACATCCTGCTGCCGTTCGTCGAGGAGGGTGCGGTGACGCTGGTCGGCGCGACGACGCACAACCCGTTTTTCTTCATCAACAGCCCGCTCACGTCCCGCTCGCAGATTTTCCAACTCGAAGCGCTCGCGGAGGCCGACATCGTCGCCCTGCTGCGGCGCGCGCTGGCGCACCCGGACGGGTTGGGGGACCGCCGCGTGGAGGCGGACGACGCCGCGCTCGCGCATCTGGCCGCCTCGTGCGAAGGCGATGCCCGGCGCGCGCTCAACGCGCTGGAGATCGCCGCGCTGACCACGCCGCCCGGCGCCGACGGCGTCATCCGCATCACACGCGCCGAAACGGAGGAATCGATCCAGAAGAAAGCCGTCGTGTACGACCACGACGAGGACGGGCATTACGACACGATTTCCGCGTTCATCAAGAGCGTGCGCGGGTCGGACCCGAACGCGGCGTTGTACTGGCTGGCCAAGATGATCTATGCCGGCGAGGACCCGCGGTTCATCGCGCGTCGCCTGATCATCCTCGCCTCGGAGGACATCGGGAACGCGGACCCGATGGGCCTGCAGGTCGCCGTGGCCGCGATGAGCGCCGTGGATTTCATCGGCATGCCCGAGGCGCGCATCACCCTCGCGCAGGCGACGACCTATCTCGCGTGCGCGCCGAAGAGCAACGCCAGCTATCTGGGCGTCGATGCCGCGCTGGCGGACATCAAGGAGGGGCGGGTGCTGCCGGTGCCGCGCCACCTGCGCGATTCATCACACAAAAAAGCAGCGGAAACCTTCGGGCACAAAGGCTACAAATACGCGCACGACTTTGAGGGGCACGTGGTGGACCAGGAATACGTGCCGACGAGCAAGGTCTACTACAAACCGACGGAAGAGGGTTACGAAAAACGCATTAAGGACCGGCTCGCCCGCTGGGCGGAGCTAAGGAGGGAACAATCAAAACGCACAACGAATTGATCAATCCGAAGGCCGTGGCGCGCCAGGCCGCGCAGCGCGCGCGAAACAAACTATCGCTGGAGTGGATCGCCGCGGCGAGCGAGCGGGCGCAACAGGCCCTGCTCGACCTGCCGGAGTTTGCCGCGGCGAAGGTCGTCGGCCTCTATCGTGCGCGTCCGCGCGAGGTCGCGACGGATGTGCTGCTGGCCGCGTGCCGCGCCGCGGGGAAGACCGTGGTGCTGCCCGCGTGGATCAAGGAGCGCGACGTCTACGGGCTCGCGCGGTGGGATGTCGGCGCGCCGCTGCGGGCCGGGATGTACAATATCGAGGAGCCGGTCGAGAAGGTGTGGGTGCCTGGCGGCGAGGCGGATTTTATCGTCGTGACCGCGCTGGGTTTTGACCGCCACGGCTTCCGCCTCGGCCACGGCGGCGGGCATTTCGACCGCCTGCTGTCCGGCGTGCGAGGCGTCAAGGCGTGCCTCGCATTCGAGTGCCAGAAGATGACCGCGGTGCCCGTCGAGTCGCACGACGTCCCCGTCGACTTCATCGCCACGGAGAAAGCCCTCTACCGCGCCCCCGGCCGCCTCGCCTACGCCGACCCGCACGCGTTAAAGAAGTAGACTGTAGCCGCGCGCGTTGAGCGCGGCCTTTCTGACGCGGCCAACGCCCGCGTCTACAGGGACGATCGAGATTACGCCCGTTTGGGCGCTCACGCTGGGTGCGGGCATCATCAAGTGCGTCGGTGCAGAATAGCTCCATCGCCGTCGGCGATCTGGACTGTGGATGCAAAATGGCTTGCAATCATTGGATCAATCCTAACAATTCCCTAGCAATGATCGTTAGCCGTCCAGCCGTCCAGCCGTCCAGCCGTCCAGCCGCCTGCGATGGCGATGGCGATGGCTTGTTAATATTTCCCGAAGACTGGCGCTTCCCGCTATTTTCCTCGTCTGTGCGCTTTCCTCGCCGGCATTGGATGCCACGGTCGCCTTCTCGCCGCGCGGCGAATCGTTGAGCCTCATCCTCCGCGAACTCAAAACGGCCCGAAAGAACGTTGATGTGGCGATGTTCTATCTGAGCCACCAAGAACTGACGGACGCCCTTTGCTTCATGGCCCAGAACCGCAAGGTGGCTGTACGCGTACTGACCGGAGCATGGATGGATAAACCGGCCCACCGCCCCATCCTCGACCGCCTCGCCCAAAACGGCGTGTCGGTTTTCGTTCTACCTATGCCTGGCGAAGCGCGTATGCATTTGAAATGCGCTATAGTAGACGGCGATACCGTCATCGCGGGCACCGCCAATTGGTCGCCTACCGCGTTTGAGCAGAATTTTGAAGACACGCTGGTCATCCGATCCCCGGCACTCGGCCAGCGTTACCTGACCCACTTAAATTCGCTGTTTGCTAAATCCGCACCTCTCGACGCACCTACGGCGGCTAAATCATCGGAGCGGATCAGCTTCCCGGAAATTAATCGCTATGAGACCGCAAAGCGGGGCGCTAGTTTTCAAGCGCCGCGCGCCCGCAGGGTGGTCGGAATAGAGCGAACGGAGGTCTATTTCAGCCCTGGACGAGACGGGCTCCGAGAGCTGTTGACCCAAGTTCAGGCCGCTACGCAGCGGATTGATATCGGGATGTATTTGCTCAACGACCCCGAGATCGTGCAAGCGCTGGTCGCCAAGATCGGGAAGGGCGACATAAAAATCCGCGTACTCTTGGACTCGGGTATGCTGTCGGGTAAACTGCTGACCCAAGCACAAGCGCTATGGGACGCGGGCGCGGACATCCACTATTTTCAGAAAGACCGGGATGCCCTTCATCTGAAAACCGCCATTCTCGATGGTCGCTATCTGTGGACGGGAACCGCCAACTGGACAACCGGAGCCATGGACTTGAACGTCGAGGACATGCTGTTCTTCGACTCTCCGGAGCTGGCTCGGATCTATACGTCATTTCTCGACGATATCCAAAAGGAGTGCAAATCCTTCGCACTGGTGGCGCGTGCGCGAGAGAGTACGGAAGCCCCGGCTCGGGTGCGCGCCAAAACCACCGATTATCAGCGCGGGCTGCCTGTCACCGGCCCGCGAACGAACTTCAACAATCTCGTCAGCGACCCAATCTTTCCGTCATTTCCCGCCAAGGCGGCCGTATCCTATCTGTCGGACGAGGAATACCTGCCCGTGCTGCTGGGTCTCATCCGGGGCGCGCATCAATCCATTTTGATCTCCATGTTCGTTATGTCGGAAACCAAAACACGCGCCGAAGGCCAGGAACAGGTTCACCGCGCGCTGGAACAAGCGGCCGCACGCGGCGTATATGTCTATGTGCTCCTGCACACGCCCCCCAGCGTGCAGGACCGACTCCATCAACACCACTCCAACTGGGCTGAAAAACTGCGGGCCAAGGGCATTGATGTGCGCCTGAACCTGCCCAACATTCATCTGCACACCAAGATGGTGGTGGTTGACCTGGCCAAAATCCTGATCGGCTCGCACAACTGGTCGGAAGGCGCTCTCACGGGAAAAGGTGTTTACGAATCCAGTGCCCTGCTGGTGCTGCCGGAGCAAGATATACGATTCGCGGACTACATCCTGAGCCGCCAGACCATCAGCGACATGCGCAACAAGGATGCATGGGAGCAGGAAATAGCGCTATTACGCCATGTTGCGGCCATGGGGTCGGGCGAGCGAGCGGCCTTTATCCGCGAGCGTGAGGCCCAAGCTGTGCCATGAGTCACGCGCTTCCAACCCTCGCTGTGCTGTTATTTGCGCTGACTGCGGCGACCGCTACGTCTGACCGCGTATACCTGCGCGATGGCCGGATACTGGAGGGCCAGGTGATGAGCGAACTGCGCGGTCAATACGCCTTTCGCGACGGGGCTGCCAATACCACACCGCAACAAATACCCAAGGACGCCGTGAAGTTCGTGGTGTACGGTGACGGCGTCAAGGCCCGGCAGGTTCTGGGCTTGGATCAGGCCGCGCGTCTGGGCAGGGACGCGGACTTCGCCACCGCGACCATTTTGCCGACGGAAGCCTTCGGACAGGAGCTCGGCCCCGTCGTGCAGACCGCCACCCAGTCCATTTGGATTGCGGCCTACTATCTCAGTGGACACATTTCTGGTCCGATCAAGGAGTTCTACGACGCGCTTCGGGAGAAGGCGCGCGCGGGGCTGGACGTAGTCATGATCTGCGAATTCAGCACCGGCACCCGCCCCTCGGTACGGCACGCCACCCTCAACTTTGCCGAAGAACTGGCACGGGACGGCATCACCGTTCTGTTCATCCAAGGCGGCAAGACCATGCACAAGAAAATGATCATCATTGACGGCAAGACCGTCCTGCTGGGCTCATCCAACCTAACGGTTGCCGGCACCATGGGCAGCAACGAAATGAATGTGCGGGTGGACTCCCCCGCTTTCGCCCAGCGTGCTGCATATGATTTCGCCCATCTGAAATCCAGAGCGTTTTCTACAGACAAGATGAAATAGTTCAGAATGACACGGAGGTATACCGAATATGATCATTCCTGCGGCATATAAGGCGAGACGGTTACGCCTGATGTTGGTGTTCGTTGCGGTTGGCATTTTGTCAACCCTGTCCTATACCGCGCGAGCGCAATGCACTAATTGCTGGGAAATACCCAATCCCAACTTCGACCCAACCGACCCTTACGAAAGCGATCCGGAGTGCTTAACAAAGCCCAATGAAATTTGTCGAATTACGGGTACGCCTCCAACTGGACAATCCGACTATACCAGCCATACCATTACTATTGGCCCGAAGACCGAATCTGACCCGAGCTATGGAGACTACGCATATGTCACGTATAGTGGCACAGAAAAATATGGGAAATGGAATCAGCTTGTGGCGGGCGATCACCACGCACTCTCGAGTAATTGCGAACGGCCACTCGCAGACAACAAGACGGTTCCATTATTGACTGTGGATCTCACGGTTGCCATACAGGCGGCAATACCCGCCAAATTTATAGAGTTTGGCGCCTCACTTGGTCACACATGGAAGATTGAAATTGGCGGAACAAGGGGGTCAATATATCGTGCATCCGCAGATTGCACGCAACACTGTGCTTCGCGGTGGCTTATCAAAAAAATGGCGTGTGGAGATGTAAATGGTTCCTACACCAGAGAAATTTATTATGGGGCCGGTACGCGGCCGATCGTGAACAACTGGACAGAGCAGGATAGCAATTGCACCAGCGAGAAGGATGATCGCTATCATTGGGAAGAGAATTCAGCATTTTGCGTTCCATAGCCGTGAATAATACCGTACTAATACTTTCGGTTCTATTTGCGCTGGATTGTCTGGCCGCGCCCGACTCCGTCAAGCGTTATGGCGATACCTGCGCGGCGAAATTGTTTAACGAGCCGCATTACAACGAGGTGCTAAATGCCGGATCGCCCCTAGTGGACCAGATTGTGGGCGAGTACCGAAACGATGGGTGGCCTCCGCCCGCTTTATTTTCGGTGCCGGATGAGTATCGCCGGGCCAGGCCATTTCTCCTCTTTTTGACGAATAAATATCCCGCCTCCGTTGCTGGATTCATTCCATCGGATTGCAACACGAACGTGGCGCAGGCGGTGTGGGCAACGGTCCTGGAGAACTACCGGGACGGACGCATGCGAATGGTCGTGCCGGACGATGTCCGGACGCTTCTCTTCATGTGCAAGGTCGTGCTGCCAAAAGGAATCGAAGGCACGAACAACCTGCGCAAGTTCCAGTACGTGGATTCAAAGATGGTCCATACCGGGAGCAAACTTGTGTTGGAGTCGATCCGCAACTGGACGGGTGATCTGGCGCGGGTCGAGAATCCGAATGCCGATTTCAGCCGCGTTGCTCACCGGGAGTTTTGGAACATGGTTGTGACCTATGTCGGGATCATGAAGCACTTCGAGCCCGATTACGCCAGCCGTTATCTGGAGGATATCGTGCTTTGCCGACAGGAGAATATTTGCCGATGGCTTTGGGATGCCGCCTACCTTGAAGGGATCAAGACGCGGTATGCACCCGATTTGGCGGGTCAGTTTTGGTTTGAGCCGCGGAACTATATTCCGGTCCTGATCGAGTGGGAGTTCCCTGAAAAGATTCCGCATTTATTGGACCTCACCGGGAAGGCCGTGCTGGAGCTAACGGACAGGCTGATTGCGGGCGGACTCCCCGCGGATGACGAGCGGGCAAGGGGACTGATCAAAGAGGTGTGCGCCCGTATTCGTGGCGCGGCTTCAGCCGGTGGCCCGGAAGGCCGTGTCGCCGACAGAAAGCTCCCCGGGGTCGACCTTTTGTCTTTATCGGCCATTCGAAGCCCCGAGGCGTTTGAGGCCGCCGCCCTAAAGTGGATCCACCTCTTCCGTCTGCACTGGCAATTGCATGAAAAGCAACCCGTTCCAAAAGAGAACCCTTGGATCAATATCTTGGCGTGGAAGAAGCTGCCACTGCTGGAGAAGCAACTTGCCGCCAGTGACCCGACTATTGAAGAAGTCTCCGATCGTTCCGACTAAGAGACATTCGGGTCAGACATGGACGGCCTGTTCCGGCACCATAGGCAGCAACGAAATGAATGTGCGCGTGCCCCCCCCCAGCCTTCGCTAAACGGGCCGCATCTGACTTCGCTGGTCTGCGTGAAGAATCGATGCCAGCCGGGAAACTCAAATAAATATTCGGAGGAGGAGTATCCAGAAACCATGACACCTACAGGCGTCAGAATAATGCAGCACTGGATTCGGTTGCTTGTCGCGCTGCTCGCACTCGGTATTCATGCCTCGTCGACGCAAGGAGATGATTGTCCTCCATGCCACATACCAAACCCCAATTTTGACCTGACCCATCCATACCCCAACGAGCAAAGCGAGCCGAAGTGCATCCTCAAACCAAGTGACTTCGGTCCAATCTCGTCCATGCCTGCCTCGTGCCAAGGTCCGCAGTATGTGTCGTCGGTTATATCGGCTGGAGATGATGTATTCGGGAAAACGACTCCATGCCCGTTTACCTGCGACACATTTATCTGTAAAGAGGGGTGTGATGGTCAGGGCAACAAGAAGTGGCGGATTGAGGGTCAAGTGGAGTGCAACATGACTATGTTTGTTTCGACGGAACTAACCATTCCGCCCAATTGCCCGAACGCAGGCCAGACAAGAAGCAGGTCCACCGATGCGCTGGCGCGCACAGCCGCGCATGAGCTGGTTCATTGCAATGCGGTCAAGTCCTTCATTGAGGCGCTCAACCGGCAAGTTGCGAATGGCCCTCTGTATAATTCTGCGCAAGAGTGTGATCGGGCTCGATCGGCGCTTTGTCTTGCAGCAAGCACTGCCTATGCACTTTTAATTCTTGCACAGAGACAGCATTGTCCAGATTTTGCAAACCAACCCATTTGCAGAGTAACCTGCGACGGAACGGAAGTTTCGTCTGGCAACTGCTACTGCCCGGAGCTGTCAAATGCGCCCTGCAATTAATGGAGGCATATAAATCATGCACTCTCAATGGCTGATTATTGTCGGCGTTCTGCTTGGGCTGATCAATTCATTCGCTGTTTGGGACAGGGCCTCCGCCGAGTCTATCGCCAATGAAACCATGGTGGATATTGTCAACTTCGCATCCACGATCGCCAGCGGGAGAGCGGCGTCGTACACCAATATTTCCGACAACCGGGAATATGTGATGTTCGATGTCGAGGAAGGGCTAAAGGGGTGCAAGCCGGGGGATAAACTGGTTGTTGTTGACGCTTCCTACACGCAATGGGTGGCGCATTGTGCGGAGTCGTCGCAACCCATGGACGGGACGGCCGTTGATCAAAAGCCTGAACATCCGCGATTCTACATTCTTCTAATCCGCGCAGAGCAGTCGGGGCTTTATCGACTTTTGCGGCTCTATTGCCGTCGTGACGGAGCGGTTGTGTTAGGGGCAATGGCTTCCGCAACAAAAGCGCCGAATGCTGACACCTCTGCTGCGGAACCGCCCTATTCACCGGAACAGATTCTCAACGCGTGGGGCGATCATGCCGCCGGGCGAATTTCCCAGGAAGAATTCGACGAAATCATCAAGGCTTCCGACGCTTACCTGAAATCACAAGGTGGCGCCGTAATAGATGTCGGATCGCCGCCTGATATTCACTAGCGCCGTCGTCCTGTTTCCCGGACGAAACCAGCGATGGGCAAGCGTGGTTGAGGGGTCCGGTAACGGGCGGAACCGCGCCCATTGTGGCGTCTACGGACCCGGCTGAGGAACGGTTGGAGCCGTGTTAATTCACGCGGTCGATGAGGCCGTCGACGGTGTCGCCGGGTTGGGCGTTGTCGCCGCTGCTGGCGGTTTCGCCTGCGTCGGTGGAGTCGGCTTGGTCCGCGGGATTGCGCGGGCGGTCCTGGCGCGGGCCCCGGCGCTGGCGGCGGTCGCCGCGGTCGCCACGATCCCCGCGGTCACCACGGTCGCGGCCACGTCCGTTTTCGCCGCCGCCTTCGCCGCCTTCAAAGGCCTTGCGCAGGGTGGAGACGCGCAGGGTGGCGATGCCGCGGCCTTGCAGGCGCGTTTCCAACTGTTTGTCATTGGTGACAACGACCGGGTTGCGACCGCGTGCCTGGCCGAGGGTCTTCTCAAGCTGGTCGGCCATGGTGGAGTTTTCCTCCACATAAAACACGCGCACGCCGTTGTAGCTGTCGCCGTTGGCGACTTCACGCAGCGGGCGGCCGCCGGCGACGGCGATGATTTCCACCTTTTCGCGTTCGGCGAACCGGCTCAATTGCTGGATGGCTCGGAATCGTTCCATCGGCCCGGTGCGGCCTTCACGCGAGTCGGCCAGTTTTTCCGCGTCCACAACGAACACGCCGCCCGTTGCGCCAGCGCCGGACGCGCCGCCGCCGAATATCGATTTGATGCTGTCGAAGAGTCCCATACTGCTCCCTTGCCGGCCCGGTTCGAGCCAAAGAGCGGCGAACGTAGCGAAGGAAACCCCCTTCTGGCAAGCGGATTACGGGCGGAATGTGGCCCGCGAAACACGCCAAACACGCGAAATCCGCGGCTCAAGACAGGAGGCAACCGCAGAGACCGCAATGCACCCTTGTCGATTCGTATGCATTGGTGGTCGATAATCCAGAGGAGGCAACCGTTGATTACGCGGATCGCGCAGGGTTGACTTCGTGTCCCGGTAGCCGGGGAACTTTTGCTCCGTCCGCGCAAGGCGGACGGGGGCAAACGAAAACCGGGGAATGTCCTCGTCCGCGCACGGTTGACGGGGTTCACGTGCTCCGCTACGGTCGCCCCCCATGTCCCAGCAGAATTCCTATCCCATCCGCTGCCCGAAATGCGGGCACGAACAAACCGTTTCCTTGTACGACGCCATCAATGTCAAGGAGTCGCCGGAACTGCGCGCGGAGCTGATGGCGAACAAGCTGAACGGCATCACCTGCGCGGCGTGCGGATTCGGATTCCGGGTGGACAAGAATCTCGTCTACAGCGACCCGGACCGGAAGCTGCTGGTCTTCTGGGTGCCCACGGACGAATCGGACTACGCGCGCGGGGAGGAGCAGTTCGTCGATCTCCTCGGCGAGTTGTCGGAGCTGCTGCCGGACGACCTGCATGCGCCGTCCGTGCACCTGGTGTTCAACCGGGTCGAGTTAATCGAGCGTATTTTTCTCGTTGAAGCCGGGCTCGACGAGCGTTTGGTCGAATACATCAAGTACACGCTCTATTCGCGCAACGCGGCGCGCCTGGACCCGGCAAAAAAAATCCTGCTGTTCAACGCGACGGATTCGACGCCGGAGCATCTCTGTTTCGTGGTGCAGGACGCGGCGACGCGGAAGTTCGAAGCGATGCTGCAATACGAGCGGGCGGCCTATACGGCGCTCGCGGAGACGTTTTCCGGCGAGGAGAAGTCGGCCGACCTGCTGGAGCTGTTCCCGGGCCCGCACATCAGCGCGCGGGCGCTGTTGCTCAGGGAGCAGCAGGAGTCGGAAACACCGGAGCCCCCTGCAGCGCCGGGAAGCTGAACGCCGGCGCGGGCGATTCAAGCGTCATCGGGGCTTCGCCGCGCGCCCGGGCGCGGATTTCCTTTTCCAGGAAGGCGAGTGCGGATTCGGCCCGGCCGCGCCAGCGATCCTCGGCGTCATGCGCCGCGATGAAGCTTTCGTAGGCCGATTTGGCTTCATCCAGCCGGCCCAGCAATTCCATCGAGCGGGCAACACCGAAGCGGGCAGCGGGTTCCAGGTAATGACCGGGGTGGGATTCCGCGAAACGCATGTAGGCGTCGAGCGCCTCGGCGTGGCGCCCCGTGGCTTCCATGCACTGGATGACGCCGAATTCGGCGCTGTCGCGCAATTCGTGGCGCGGGTGCTTTTCAATGAACTGGGCAAACAGGTTCTGCGCCATTTCGAACTGGCCCTGATCGAAGGCCTGCCCGGCCAGGATCAACTGGGCGAGCGGGGCGGCCGGCGTTTTGGGGAACTGGTTGACGACCTGCTGTATCTGGTCGGGCGCCTGGGCGTTAAACAGGGTGTTCATGGCCGACTGCTGCTGTGAGGTGGTGTAGTTGCGATACAACGACCACCCGAGAAAGAGGACCGCGGCGATGCCGGCGCCGACGAGGATCGAGATGCCGTTGTCACGCAGGAAGTCGAGGACTTCCGGCACTTCCTTGATTTCCAGCGATTTGTCTTTCAGCGGATTGTGTGCCGCGGGAGCCGGGGTGGGGGCGGCGGCGGGGGGGATCGGGTCTGTGCTCATAGAGGCCGGAATGTAGGCGGGGAATCGGCGCAAAGGCAAGGTTTATGGGAGTTTGTCGGCGAACGCCGCGGCGATGATGGCGGAACCCTGATCGTTCGGATGCAGCCCATCGCACTGGAGCGAAGCGGGGTCGCTGCCGAATTCCTTTTCGATATCGACCAACGGCACGTCGAGTTCGGCCGCGAGTGCGCGGATGCCCGCGCTGTAGGCGAGGGCGGGGCCGGTGGCGAATGAGCGCGGCGAGCCGATCGGCACCAGGGTGCCCACGATCGGAATGACCTTCCGGCCTTTCGCCGAGTTGATGATGGAACGGATGTTGCCGAGCACGTCGTCAACGTCGCGATCGAAGATGGCGTCGTTGTGGCCGGTCAGGACGAGCAGGAAGCCCGGCTTGTTTTTGTCGAGCAGGTTGCCCGTCCGCGCCGCCGCGTCGGAGGACCGCTCGCCGCTCTTGCCCGCGTTGAGCACGGTCAGGCCGGTGATGCCCGCGATGCGCGAGGGGTAGGACTGGGTTTCCTCATCGCAGACGAACCCGGAGGTGATGCTGTCGCCGAGCGCGACGACTTTGTTGGGGTCGTTGTCGCCAAAATCATGGTTTCCGTATTTCTTGCCGCCCCCGCCGCCGTCGCAGGCGGTGAGTAGAACTACCGCGGCAAGCGAAATCCCCACGAACACAGTGCAAAACCGATTCATCATACGCCCTCCCAATCCGTCCGATACAAGCAGAATGCCCGCGGCTTGACAAGAGCCCGGCCTGTTTTTGAGTGGGGCCGCCCTCCGCCACGCCGATGCGGATGAAGACGCCGGTCCCCACCATAGCGCCCAGACCCATCAAGGTCGGCCGCCGTTGCCCGGTTGCCGCTGTAGCGCGGAGGGGCGGGCCGCGAAGTTCTCCCCGCCCGTGTGAATTCCATGCTGGCTGGCTTGCGGTGTGCGCGGTGCCTGTCTATATTCGCCAGTCCAGCGCGCACATCCGGCGCGCCGATTCCAAGGAGCGTTTATGAGCACACAAGCAGGCGAAGGCGCGGGCAAGTGCCCGGTCATGCATGGAACCCACCCGAATGCCGCGATGGGCACCCGCTCGAACCGGGATTGGTGGCCGAACCAGCTTAACCTCGACATCCTGCACCAGCACTCCGAGCGGTCCAACCCGCTGGGCGGTTCGTTCGACTACGCCGCCGAATTCAAGAAGCTGGATTACGCCGCGCTGAAGAAGGATCTCCGCGCGCTGATGACCGACAGCCAGCCCTGGTGGCCCGCCGACTGGGGACACTACGGCGGACTCTTCATCCGCATGGCGTGGCACAGCGCCGGCACCTACCGCGTGGGCGATGGGCGCGGCGGCGCCGGACGCGGACAGCAGCGGTTCGCGCCGCTCAACAGCTGGCCGGACAACGTCAGCCTCGACAAGGCGCGCCGGCTGCTCTGGCCCATCAAGCAAAAATACGGCCAGAAGATTTCCTGGGCCGACCTGATGATTCTCGCCGGCAACGTCGCATTGGAATCCATGGGGTTCCGCACCTTCGGTTTCGCGGCGGGCCGCGAGGATGTCTGGGAACCCGACCAGGACGTGAGCTGGGGCGATGAGAAGGCCTGGCTCGCGCACCGCGACCCGGAGGCCCTCGCAAAGAATCCGCTCGCAGCCACGGAAATGGGTCTCATCTACGTGAACCCCGAGGGCCCGAACGCCAGCGGCGATCCGCTCTCCGCGGCGCCGGCGATTCGCGCGACGTTCGGCAACATGGCGATGAATGATGAGGAAATCGTCGCCTTGATCGCCGGCGGCCATACGCTGGGCAAGACGCACGGCGCCGGACCCGCCACCCATGTCGGCCCCGAACCGGAAGCCGCGCCTATCGAACAGATGGGCCTCGGCTGGACGAGCAGCTTCCGCAGCGGCGTTGGCGCCGACAACATCACCTCGGGTCTCGAAGTGGTCTGGACGCAGACGCCCACGCAGTGGAGCAATTATTTCTTCGAGAACCTTTTTAAATACGAATGGGTGCAAACGCGCAGCCCCGCCGGCGCGATCCAGTGGGAGGCGAAGGACGCGCCGGAGATCATCCCCGATCCGTTCGACCCCTCGAAGAAACGCAAGCCGACGATGCTGACCACCGACCTGACGCTGCGCTTCGACCCGGAATTCGAGAAAATCTCGCGCCGGTTCCTGCACGATCCGCAGGCCTTTGCCGAAGCGTTCGCGCGGGCCTGGTTCAAACTGACCCACCGCGACATGGGCCCGAAGGCGCGCTATCTCGGACCCGAGGTGCCGAAGGAGGACCTGATCTGGCAGGACCCGATCCCGGCGGTGAACCACCCGTTGATCAACGCGGGCGACATCGCCGCGCTGAAGGCGAAAGTGCTCGCCTCGGGCCTTTCCGTTTCCGAACTCGTGTCCACGGCCTGGGCCTCGGCCTCGACCTTCCGCGGCGGCGACAAGCGCGGCGGCGCGAATGGCGCGCGCGTGCGGCTCGCGCCGCAGAAGGACTGGGCGGTCAACCAGCCCGCGCAACTGGCGAAAGTGCTCAAGGCGCTCGAAGGCATCCAGGCGGAATTTAACGCCGCCGCGCCGGGCGGACGAAAGGTTTCGCTCGCGGACCTGATCGTGCTCGCCGGCAACGCCGCGATTGAACAGGCCGCGCAGGCCGCCGGTGTGAGGGTGGAGGCGCCGTTCGCGCCCGGTCGCGCGGACGCCACCGCGGAGCAGACCGACATCGCGTCGTTCGCGGTGATGGAACCCATCGCCGACGGCTTCCGCAACTACCTCAAAGCCCCGTGCGCCGTACCGACGGAAGCCCTGCTGGTGGACAAGGCGCAGTTGCTGACCCTGTCCGCGCCGGAGATGACGGTGCTGGTGGGCGGCCTGCGGATGCTCAACGCGAATACCGGCGGCGTACCCCACGGCGTGTTCACCGCGACCCCGGGCCGGCTCACGAACGACTTTTTCGTGAACCTGCTCGACATGGCGACGGAGTGGAAGCCGGTCGCCGGCGAACCCGGTCTCTACGAAGGACGCGACCGCAAGACGGGCGCGAGCAGGTGGACGGCCACGCGGGTCGACCTGGTTTTCGGGTCCAATTCGCAGTTGCGCGCGCTGGCGGAGGTCTATGCCTGCGCGGACGCCCGCGAGAAATTCGTGAAGGATTTCGTCGCGGCCTGGACCAAGGTCATGAACCTGGACCGGTTCGACCTCGCCTGACCGGGCGCGGGGCGCGTCGCCACATCGCGGGTTTTGTGGTACAAGACCCGGGATGTTGCGGCGGGTATTCCAGTCGATTCGGGGGCGCCGGTTATGGACCGATGGCGCGCACCTGGTGGTGGGCGTGTCGGGCGGCGCGGATTCCGTCGCGCTGCTCCACGCGTTGCATCACTGGCAACGCCGTCACCCGCTGGCGTTGACCGTCGCGCACCTGCACCACGGCATCCGCGGTCGCGCGGCGGACGAGGACCGCGATTTCGTACGACAGCTGGCCTGGAAGCTCGGTGCGCCCTGCGTGGATGACGAGACGGATGTCCCGGCGCTCGCCCGGCGTACGGGCTTGAGTCTCGAAATGGCGGCGCGCACGGCCCGACACGAATTTTTCCGGCGGGTCGCCCGCGAGGCCGGCGCGCAGGCGGTCGCGCTCGCGCACACGGCTGATGACGCCGCGGAAACGCTGCTGCTGCGCCTGCTGCGCGGCGCGGGTACGCGCGGGCTCGGCGGGATCGCGCCCGCTGCGCAACTCGGCGACTTGCGGATCGTCCGGCCCCTGCTCGACGTTCCGCGCGCCGACATTGAGGCTTTCCTTCGCGCGCACGGCATCCGCTGGCGGGAGGACGCGACCAATCGCGACACGGACATCCTGCGCAATCGCGTCCGGCATGTCCTGCTCCCATTGTTGGAGAAGGAATTCCAGCCGTCGATCCGCGGCGTCCTGAGCCGTACCGCCGGGATCCTGCGCGAGGAGAACGAGGCGTTGGAATCGCTGTCGGCGCCGCTCTTCACGCGCGCGACGGACGCCGCGGGCCGGTTGCGCGCGGCTCCCTTGGCACGGGCTCCGACCGCCGTCCGGCGCCGCGTGCTGGCGGACTGGTTGCGCGCGAACGGCGTGCCGGAGTCGCGCGTGGACCTGGACGCGCTGCTCCGGGTGGACGCACTATTGGCGGGCAGTACGCGGGCGGATATAGCGGGTGGCAGCGCGGCAGTACGCGTTGGAGACTGGATTGAACTGCGCACCGTCGCGCCGGATCGTCCCGTTGTGCCGGTGCAACTTGCCCTGCCGGTGCCCGGGCGCGTGGGGTGGGGGGTGGGGCGCTGTGAAATTTCCGCGACGCGAGCGAGCGGGGTGCTGCACCCGCCTCCCGGGCACGTCGGCGACATCCCGGCCGTGGCGAGCATCCGCAGGCCCCGTGCGGGCGAGTCGCTTTCGGTGCGGAACTGCTGGCCAGGCGCGCGCATGGCGCCGCTCGGCCTCGCGGGGAGCATCAAGTTGCAGGACCTGTTCGTGGACCAGAAAATCCCGCGCGCCCGGAGGCCGTTGGTCCCGCTCGTGGTTTGCGGGGAAGAGGTGGTCTGGGTGCCGGGCTACCGCGTGGCCCGCGCCTGGGCCGTCCCGTCGGCCCGCGCCCCCAGCGTCCACCTGCGCGTCGGGCCGCTGTATTGACCGTCTCGACTTAACAAAGACATGATTTTGGTGGCCCGGGCGCTCCGCGCACGGAAAACGCCGCGCGGAGCGCGGCGTCCACCCACCCTGTTGTTCACATTATTTGGAGACCGTTCATAAGTCGCTCGCGCAAGCGGCGAAACAAACGTGGTCATCGGTTCTTGTACTGCCCCGCCGGGTGGCGTAGTATTGAGGGTCTTTGTTTATGCCATTTTTTAGGAATGCCTGATGTCAACGGAACCCACTCCGAATAAAGAAACAGAATCCGCGCCCGCGAACAACCGCATGCCTTTCCGCGGCATGGCGGTCTGGTTCCTGTTGCTCGCCGTGCTGCTGTTCGTCTTCCAGATGTTTTCCCAGGGGCCGGAGCGGGTCACGAAAGTCCCGTACAACCCCGACTTCCTCCAAATGATCGAGGAGGGCAAGATTCGCAAGGCCGAGATCGTGATGGAGCTTTCCGGCTTCCGCTTCGTGCGCGGCGAATTGCTGGACCTCGACGAAAAGACGGGCCGCCACAAGAAGTTCCGCGTCAACATCGCCTCCACGGACGATGTACAGAAGAAGCTGACCGACAAGGGCGTGGCCTATGAGGTCATCCTCCAAAACCCGTACCTCTGGCAAATCCTGTCCGGCGCGATTCCGTTCCTGCTGGTGATGGGGCTGCTGTATTTCCTGTTCATGCGCCAGATGCGGATCGCGGGCAAAGGCGCGATGAGTTTCGGCAAAAGCCGTGCGAAGCTGTTGAACCGCGGCAAGAACCGCATCACGTTCTCCGACGTGGCGGGCGTGGAGGAGGCCGAGGAGGAGGTCCAGGAAATCGTCGAATTCCTCAAGGACCCGAAGCGCTACCAGAAGCTCGGCGGCCGTATCCCGAAAGGCGTACTGCTCATCGGCCCGCCCGGCACCGGCAAGACGCTGCTGGCCAAGGCGATTGCGGGCGAGGCGAACGTACCGTTCTTCAGCATCAGCGGCTCCGATTTCGTGGAAATGTTCGTCGGCGTGGGCGCGTCCCGCGTGCGCGACATGTTCGAGCAGGCGCGCAAGAACGCGCCGTGCATCATCTTTATCGACGAAATCGACGCGGTGGGGCGGAGCCGGTTCAGCGGCATCGGCGGCGGCCATGACGAGCGCGAGCAGACGTTGAACGCCCTGCTCGTCGAGATGGACGGCTTCGATACGCAGGAAGGCATCATCATCATCGCCGCGACGAACCGGCACGACGTGCTGGACAACGCGCTGCTGCGCCCGGGGCGTTTCGACCGCCAGATCGCGGTGGACCTTCCGTCGCTCGAAGGCCGTGAGGCGATCCTCAAAATTCACACCAAGAAGATCAAGATCGCGAAGGAGGCGGAACTGCGCCGGATCGCGCGCGGCACGCCCGGTTTCTCCGGCGCGGATTTGTCGAACCTTGTCAACGAAGCGGCGCTCATCGCCGCCCGGCGCGGGGCCGAGTTGGTGGAACTCAAGGACATGGAGGAGGCGCGCGACAAGGTTCGCTGGGGCCGCGAGCGGCGCAGCCGGCTGCTCGACGACCACGAGAAGCGCCTGACCGCCTACCACGAGGCGGGGCACGCCATTGTGCTGGCGCTCGCCGAGGAGGGCGAGCCCCTGCACAAGGTCACCATTATTCCGCGTGGCCAGTCGCTCGGCTCGACCATGCAATTGCCCGAGAAGGATCGCTATACGCAGGGTCGCCGCAAGCTGCTCGGCATGCTCGTGGGCTTGATGGGCGGTCGCGCCGCCGAGGAGATCGCGTGCAGCGACATCACGACCGGCGCGCAAAACGATTTGAAACAGGCGACCCGCCTTGCGCGCCTGATGGTGTGCGAGTGGGGCATGAGCGCGGAACTTGGCCCGCAATCGTTCGGCGATCGCGAGGAGTTGCTATTCCTGGGCCGCGAAGTTTCCCGCAACCAGGACTACAGCGAGGCGACCGCGCAGAAGATTGACCAGGAAGTCAACCGGATGCTGCGCGAGGCGTATGCCCAGGCGATCGAGATCCTCAATACGCATCGCGACAAGCTGGATCTCATCACCCGCCTGCTGATTGAACGCGAGACGTTGGACGGCAACGAAGTTGTGGATCTCATCATGCACGGTCGGATCCTGACGGAGGCGGAACGCGCTCCCACCTCCAGCGAGCCGTCGCCTCCCGCTGCTCCGGTCCCCGTGGCGGCGCCAGAGCCAGCCGTGCCCGTGACGCCGCCGGTGATCGGTCCGGACGCAAAGCCCTCCCTCGCCTGACCCGGCGGTTCGCCATGCCCGCGCCATCCCTCGCCTGGCGTTGTCGCGATGAGACGCTGGACTGCGGGTCCGTTCCGCACATCATGGGCGTGCTCAACGTCACGCCGGATTCCTTTTCTGATGGCGGCGCTCATGCCGATTCCGCCGCCGCGATTGCGCACGGCATCCGGATGGCGGAGGAAGGCGCGCGAATCATCGACGTTGGCGGCGAGTCCTCGCGGCCCGGGGCGGAACCTGTCGCGGAGGCGGAGGAATTGCGCCGCGTTGTACCCGTCGTAAAAGCGCTCGCCGCGCGGACCGGCTGCCTGTTGTCCGTCGATACGACGAAAGCCGCGGTGGCGGATGCCGCGCTCCGCGCCGGCGCCCACATCGTCAACGACATCACGGCGCTGGGCGGCGACGTGCGCATGGCGGATGTGGTGCGCGAACACGGCGCGGGGCTCGTCCTGATGCACATGCGGGGCACGCCGCGTACGATGCAGCAGCACCCGGCGTACGCGGATGTGGTCAGGGAAGTCGCCGCCTTTCTCGCCGAACGAATGCGCAGGGCGATGGACGCGGGCATCGCGCCGGAACAGCTCGCGGTCGATCCCGGCATCGGGTTCGGGAAAACCGTGGAGCACAACATTCGGCTGCTGCACGGACTCGACGAATTTTGCGCGTTGGGCCGGCCGGTGTTGATCGGCGTTTCTCGGAAAAGTTTTCTCGGCGCGCTCACCGGACGCCCCGTTAACGAACGCCTGGCGCCGAGTCTGGGCGCGCTGGCGTTCGCGGTGTCGCGTGGCGCGCATCTCGCGCGTGTGCACGATGTAAAGGAATCTTGCGAGGTGGCCCGTGTGGCCGCTATTCTGCGCACCGGTCAGGTGTCCCCGAATGACGTTTCAGGATCGCATTCTATTCCCCGGGTTTAACGGGTTGCTGGAGATCGCCGTTTTGGCGGTCGCGATCTACTATATCCTGCTCTTTTTCCAGGGCACGCGCGGGGCGCAGGTGCTCTCGGGGCTCGCGATTCTTTACATGGCGTTGCTCGCGCTCACGTATTTCTTTGAACTCGATACGCTCAACTGGTTGATTCAGCGCTTCACGGTGTACATCTCGGTCGCCTTGCTGATCATCTTCCAGCCGGAAATCCGGCGCGCGCTGGCGGAACTCGGGCCGCGTCATTTCTCGGGCAACGGCGCGGGGGGACGCGAACTCGTGGATGCGTTGGTCGAGGCGGTCCGCCGCCTCACGGAAAACAAAATCGGCGCGCTCATTGCCGTTGAACGCGGCATCAGCACCGCGCCCTACCAGGAGGCGGGCACGCCGCTCGACAGCCGCGTGTCGCCGGAACTCATCACGACCCTCTTCTTCCCGAACAGTCCGCTGCACGACGGCGGCGCGGTAATCCGGGGCGACCGGTTGGTGGCCGCGGGCTGCCTGTTCCCCCTCTCGCAGAAAACGGAGTTGAGCCGCGCGCTGGGCACGCGGCATCGGGCCGCGATCGGGTTGTCGGAGGAAACCGACGCCATCGTCATCGTGGTGTCCGAGGAGACCGGCGTGATTTCCGTCGCGTACAAGGGCCGCCTGCGCCGCGGCCTCGAAGTCGAGCGCCTGGAGCGCTTCCTCTTTAACACACTCGTTCGCGTGCGGAAGAAAAACGGCGACGGCGCCGCCCGGTCGCGGCGATGGATGGAAAATTTGCGCTGGCTGCGTCCATGGGCGCGGGCCGGGGCGCAGGGGAAGGGGGAGGTCCATGGCGGCTGAGCCCTCCACCATCTGGCGCGCGATCCGGAACAATCGCGGGCTCAAGGTGCTTTCGCTTGTGCTGGCAATCCTCGCCTGGTTCGCGGTTCGCGAAATTACGAGCTTCACCGCCGTGATTCGCGAAGTGCGCGTGGTCGTGTTGCTCGACGACGGGTGGGCCGTGCTGGATCGCTCCATCGACGAGGTGGACGTGCTGGTGCGCGGCTCGCAAAATGACATCCGGTACCTTACGCGGGACCAGTTGGGCGTGGAAATCGATCTGCGGGGCCGCTCCGTTCCCGGCACGCTGGAGGTCCGGTTGAATCCGCAGACCGTCAAGGTGCCCGGCGGCGCGCGCGCCATCAGCATCGACCCGCCGGAAATCACGCTGTCACTCGACCGCGAGGGCGATCGGATGGTGAAGGTCCGGGCGGAAATCATCGGCAACCCGCCGGAGGGTTACGAACTGGCCGAGGTGGTGTGCACGCCGCCGGAGGTCCGGTTGCAGGGACCTCAGGGCCGCCTCGCCGGCATTGCCGAGGTAAAGACCGCGCAAATCGATCTTGAAGGCCGGCTCCGATCCTTTTCGCTGACCCGCGTGATCCAGCCGCCGAGCGAGTTGTGGAGCGCGCGTGTGGAACCGGACCGGACCCGCATCGACGTGCGCATCGTGGAACGTTCCTCCGTGCTCGATCTCGCGGATATTCCGGTGCGGCTGCTGGTCCCGCCGGGCACGCCGCCGATCCAACTGAATCGGGCGAACACCACCGTGAAAGTTTCGCTGCGCGGACGCGCCGAGGCGGTGAAGAACCTCGCGGCAGGAAGTCTGAACGCCTTCGTCGATTGCACGGTCCTGCGGCCGGGCGAGACCATGGAGTTGCCGGTGGTCGTCTCCGTACCGGGCGGCGTGGAAATCGTCAGCCTTGAACCGTCGCACATCCGCGTGGAGTTGCCGTAGCCCATGTCGCGCAGTATTCGCCAGTGGTTGGCTGTCCTCCTGCTGGGTGGCGCAATGAGCGGGGATGGGGTTCATGCGGGTGATGAGGCCGGCATCGCGGAACTGCTGGACGAGGTCGGACGCCTCGCGGCGCAACTGCCGGCGCCGGCGAATCGGGTTGATCCCGAAATGGAACGGGCCCTCGCCGCGCTCTCGGAAGGACGCCCGCTGGAATCACTCGCGGTCCTGCGCGAAATCATCCGGAAGGAACCGGACCACGCGCAGGCCCGGTTCATCGCCGCCACGGCGCTGATCCACCTCAAGCGCTACGATGCGGCCCGGACGCTGTTGGAACAATTGCTCGAAAAGCACCCGCAGCATCCGGGGTTGCTCAACAACCTCGCGTGGCTCTATGCCACCGCCACCGATCCCGCCGCGCGCCGGGCCAAGGATGCGGTCGAGCTGGCGCGCCGCGCGCTGGTGATCGACGGGGGCGATTTCCACATCTGGTCCACGATGGCCGAGGCCTATTTCGCGGACCGCCAGTTTGCGCGCGCGTTGCGTGCCGCCGAGGAAGCGCTCCGTTTAAGCCGCGAGAAGCGTGCGCCCGCCCGGCAGATCATCACATACGAACAACAGGTGGCCAAATGCCGCGAAGCCGTTCTTGCCTATTCCATCTTCGAATAGCGCTGTGCCTGTCCGCCGCGGCGTGGTTAACCGGCGCGGGATGCGCGACCGCGCCCCGGCCCGCTCCGCCCGCGTGGGAACCCGCGCGCTTGCTGCGCATGGGCACGGTGCAGGTCGATCCCGATGCCCGAATCGTGGTGGTCACGGGATTCGTCAACCAGGCCGAGGGCGCGATCGAATTGATCGCTTGCGGGCCGGGCGGCAAAACACACGAAAGCGTCTTCGTCATGCAGGCCCACGCGATGGACTTGCAGACGGCTTTGTTGCTGCTGGGCCTGGAGCCCGGCCTCCCGCATGAGGAGTTGGGGCAGGGTCCGCCACGCGGGCCGCGCGTCGATGTCTGGGTCACGTGGACGGACGCGGATGGCGCCGTCCGGGCGCATCCCGCCGAACTGTTCGCCTACAACATCGAAACGGGCCGTGTCCTGCCGCACACCGGTTGGGCCTTCACCGGGTCCGTGATGATCGACGGGCAATTCAAGGCGCTGGCCGAGGAAAGTTACCTTGTGACGTTCTGGGACCCGTGGGCGATCCTGAACATCATGAACAACGAGGTCGGCCCGGACGACGAACTGCTCGCCGTAAACCGAGCCCTCGTCCCGCCTCCCGGCACGACCGTGACCTTTTTGCTGGTTCCGTTTTCAGACGCCCGGAAAAAACAGCCACGATGATGCTGCGCCATGTCATCCTGTGCCTGAGCCTGGCCGCGAGTTCCGCGTGGGCGGAATTGCGCGAAGGACTTGTGTTGATCGTCAATCGGAACGTGCCGGAGTCGATGGAGCTGGCGCGGCACTATTGCATGCTCCGCGACCTGCCGGAGGACCGTATTTGCGCGCTGGACCTGCCGGAGGGCGAATCAATCAGTCGCGGCGACTTCGACAAACGCCTGCGCGATCCGCTGCTCGCCTGGCTTCGCGCCAACCGCTGGGTGGAACAGGTCCGGCGCAACCCGCGCCGCGTGCGCGACCACGAATCCGAATGGACGACGGTCTCCTCGCGGCTGCGCGTGCTGTGTTCCTTTTATGGCGTGCCCGTGCGGATCGAGGACACGCGCCCGTGGGTGGTCGAAAAAATCCAGAACCGGCTCAACCACTCCCCGCAGCGCGACGAGGCCGCGGTGGATTCTGAACTGACGCTGCTGCTGCACGGCGCCTACGACATCCGCGGTCGCTTCGCGAATCCCTATTACGGCCAGTTGCGCTGGGAAACGAGCGGGTCACAGAACCTGTTCCTCGTGCTTGCGACACGATTGGACGGCCCTGATCCGGACGCCGTGCGGCGCATGATGGACGGCGCGTTGGAGGCGGAAACGTACGGTCTGCTCGGGCGCATGTTTTTCGACCTGCGCGCACCGCACCAGGACGAGTATCAGGTTGGCGACTACTGGCTCGGCGAGGCTGTCTCGCGGTTCGATCGCGAGGGCTACGATTGCATCGTCGAGCGCTCGGACAGTTTGTATGGCACGCAGTTCCCGATGGATTCCGCCGCGCTCTATTGGGGCTGGTACACCGAGCAGGTCACCGGACCGTTTACCCGGACCGGGTTTGCATTCCGGCCCGGCGCGCTGGCCTATCACAACCACTCAGCCAATGCGAAGGTGTTGCGGACGCGCGCGGAGTATTGGACCGGTCCGCTGCTCGGCGCCGGCGCCGCCGCGTCGTGGGGCGCGGTTGGGGAGCCCTTCCTTGGCACGACGCCGCACCTGCATATCCTGGCGGACCGGCTCTGCCGCGGGCTTTCGTTCGCGGAGAGCACGTATCTCGCGCTGCCCGCGTTGTCCTGGCAAATCACGGTGGTGGGCGATCCGCTGTACCGGCCGTTCGCACTCTCCCTGGATGAACAGATCAGTAAACTCGAGGAGGCCGGACGACCGGAGGTGGAGTGGGCCTGGTTGCGGCGGATGAACCTGCTGGTGCGCGATGGGCGCCTGCATGGCGCCCTCGCCTATGGCCGGGATCGCCTGCGCGTGCGCGACAGCGGCGTGGTGCGGGAAAAAATGGGCGAATTGCTGGCGCTCAACGACCTCGCGGAGGATGCGCTGCCGCACTTCGACCGCGCCGTCGAACTGGCGGCGGGGCCCGACACCGCGGTGCGTGTCGGCCTGCGCTACCTGCGCCTGTTGCGCGCGATGGGACGGGCGGAGAAGGCGCAGGAGGTCGAGGCCCGCCTGCGCGAGCGCTGGAACGACAGTCCGTATCTCGCGCTGCTCCAACCCGCCCAACCCCCGTCCGCACCCTGATCCGTTGCCGGAGTCCGCCACATGCCATTCATCGATACGCACATGCACGCCGACGTTTTCGCCGCGGAGGGCAGCGTGGACGATGTGTTTGCGCGCGCCCGCGCGGCGCAGGTCGAGCGCATCGTGGCCATCGGCGGGAGCGCCGCGGCGAACGCGCTGGCCCTGACCCTCGCCCGGCGGCATGCCGCGCTGGTGCGCGCGACGATCGGCCTGGACCGCGACGAGATCGGGCGGCCGATGGATACCCGCCTGCTGCTCGACCAGGCCGCCGACCCGCTCTGTGCGGCCGTGGGCGAAATCGGCCTCGACTACCACTACGGCGCCGACACGCGCGCCGAACAATGCGATTTGTTTGACGCGATGCTCCACCTCGCCGCGGAGGTGCGCCGCCCCGTCGTCATCCACAGCCGGGAGGCGGATGACGATACGGTGCAACTGCTGCGCGAATACCTGGCGAGGCCCGGCGTCGATGCCGCGCGGCCGGGCGTGCTGCATTGCTTCACCGGCTCGGCGCCGTTCGCGCGTCGCCTGCTCGATCTCGGCTTCTTCATCAGCTTCAGCGGCATTCTCACCTTCAAAAATGCCGCCAATTTGCGGGAGGTCGCGCGCATGGTGCCGGCGGACCGGCTGCTCGTGGAAACGGATGCGCCCTATCTTGCGCCGATTCCGTTTCGGGGAAAGCGAAACGAACCCGCCTGGGTGGTGCATGTCGCCGAGGCGCTTGCCAGCGAGCGCGCTGTTTCGCTACAACCGTTGGCGCAACAGGTGTGGGACAACGCGCAACGATTGTTCGCGTGGCAAGTATATCAGGGGTGAATCATGAGTGATGCAGGCATGCGTACCGCCGTCGGCATCGATTTTGGCGGCACTTCGGTCAAGCTGGCGCTGGTGAATGAACGCGGCGTGATCCTCGGCCGGCGTCGTTTTGAAACCAGGGACGCGCCCGGCCTCGACGGCTGGATCCAGCGGGTGAAACAGGACGTCGGCGACCTTGTCGCGAAAGAGGGCGGGGGCCGTGCGGCCACCGGCATTGGCGTCGGCGTCCCCGGCTTCGTCGATTTCGAGCGCGGCTTCATCCACGACCTGACGAATGTTCCGGGGTGGACCGGCGTGCCGCTGGGTACGTTGATCGAAGAGCGGCTCGGTCTGCGTGCGCGCGTGGACAACGATGTGAATGCGATGGCGCTCGGTGAGTGCACCTTCGGCGCGGGTCGCACCTACCAGCACGCCGTATTTGTCACGCTGGGCACCGGCGTGGGCGGCGGACTCCTGATCAACAACAAGTTGTACCGCGGCGCCCATTCGATGGCGGGCGAAATCGGCCATATTTCCATCGACATGAACGGCATCCAGTCGCCCACGGGTTTTGGCGGCGTCGAGCAGTACGTCGGCAACCGGCGCATCGTTGAGCGCATGGAAAAGGAGATTGATTCCGGGCGGCCCACGATCCTGCTGGACCTCGTCAACGGCGACCGCTCCCAGTTGTCGCCCAAGGTGTTGAAGGCGGGCGCGGACAAGGGGGACGCGGTCGCGCTGGAGTTGCTGGACTTCGTGACCGACTGCCTGGCCACGTCCTTCGCCTCCATCACCTACACGCTCCAACCCCAGGCCTTTATCGTCGGCGGCGGCGTCGCGCAGGAGGCGAACCTGTTGTTCCAGTTGCTGCGGAAGAATCTCGATAAGCGGCTCAGCCCGCACTTCGCGCGACAGGTCGAAATCAAGCCCGCCGAACTCGGCGGCGACGCCGGCGTCATCGGCTGCGCCACGCTGGCGCTGATTGAATAGCGCGCGCTGAACAGCGCGCGCTAATGCGTCCAGACGGGAAGCTTCAGGGTCTTTGCCGCCTTGAACACTTCCCGATCGAAGCAAAGCAGTTGCAGGGTGGGTATGGCGGCCAGCGCCCGGTCGAACACGTACAAATGACCGGCGTCCGCTGCGCGGAGGCCGATGGCCTGGTTGAACGCACAGAGGCCCTCCAGGTTCTCCTCCTGCAGGTCCAGCCAGCCGATCTCCATTTTGATTTCCCGCCAGTGCCTCCAGATCGCCTCGCCGGCACGACGCCGAATCAGCGCCGCCTCGGTTTCAACTTGAGCCCATCGCCAGGCCCAGCAGCCTTTCGAGCCGTTCCACGCCTTCAGCGCGTGTGCGCTATGAGGCTCGGCGAGAAGCAACGGGACGAGTCCGCTGCTGTCCAAAAAAAGGGCGCTCACCAGGTCTTCTCCCGGCGCATCTGCTGAATCGTGGAGATGTCGGTTCGTCCGTCGCCCGCCATCCGGGGTGCGGGAGTCGCATGGGGTGCGGGCGGCCCGGGTGGGGGGGTCCAGCGCAGTCCGGCTTCCCGGAGCCGGAACTGTAGGTTCAAGGCTCCGGCATCCGTTGTGCCCATGGTGTCCGGCGGCGCCGCCGTCAGGTAGGCAATCCGCTCCTCGCGCAAACAGACCTCGATGGGTGTTCCGGTCTTTCGCAGGGTGCGCAGATAGCCCGACAAATTTGCCTTCAGATCAGCAACTTTTACCTTCATATGACCAACATAGTCATGTTACATGACCATGTCAAAGAGGACTTACCCCGGTTTTCGCCTGCCCCCACCGGCCTTGCGCCGGTGGAGCAAA
>DAOLDD010000046.1:0-26669 GCA_035327585.1 Kiritimatiellia bacterium
TCGTATCCCGTCCTTCTCGATCTGTGAACGACTTACGCAATATTCAAACCGAAAATCGGGGAATGTCGTGCCCAATCGCCCCCAAAATCATCTGTATACGCGCTGTTTTCTTCACGGTACGTTAACAATCGGGAGCAGGGCCAAAGCGACGCCATCCGTCGCAAATGGTTTCCTTGGCGTCATCGAAAGGCGGGTTATGCGGCGAATCATCGCAGGGATTGGGGCGGCTGTGATTTCGATCCATCCGGCTCTTGCGGCGTTGCAGTCCGACATCGAGGCGGCGCGGGCGGAGTTTCCCGCCTTCTCCATGTCGGTGGTTGCGCAAGGCTTGCAGGACCCGGACGGACTCGCGATTCATCCGGCGTCGGGTGAGTTGTACGTTTCGGAAGAGGGCGCCGGCCGGATTTCCGTCATCCGGGGTGGCCGGGCCGTTCCGGTGATCGGTCCGGAGATTCGCGTGGCCGGCGCGGTGCCGGTCTGGCTGCTATCGGAAACCCGTCCGGAATCATACTGGCGCACGCCGCGACTGCGCAGCCCGGAGGGTATTTGCTTTAGTCCCGAGGGTGCGTTGCTGGTGGTCGAAGATACGCCGGGCGGACGCGTGCTCGCCTTCGAGCCGGATGCCGACGGGCGCTTCGGCGCGGCCACGGTCGTGCCCATCCCCAACCTGGGCGATGCCTATGCGTGGGAGAGCATCAGCGCCGACGCGCAAGGCCGCCTGTATCTGGCAGGCTCCTCGCACGAGGGCGCGCTGGGATGGGGCGCGAGTTGCGTGATGATCCGCGAGACCGACGGCGCCTGGTGGATGGCGGACTACAGCCCGCTCGCCTCGTTCAGCGCGGTCGCGGTGTCGGGCGGCTCTGATGTGCTTGTCGTTGGCGATGAATCGGTCAACGGCGTGACGTGGTGGGATGTCGCGCGCCAGCGCGAGATCCAGACCTTCACCCACGACCTCAAGTCGATCGAAGGCCTTACGATGCTGCCGGACGGATCACTCGCGATTGCGCAGGAATCGGTCGCGGCCACCGGCGCGGGTCCCGCCGGCGGGCGGCTGGTCCGCCTGGACCCGGCCAGCGGGCGCAGCGTGGTGATTGCATCAGGGCTCGGGACGATCGAATCCGTGGTGTTCGACGAGCGTACGGGTCGCCTCTACGTGACCGAGGACTCGACGGGCCGCATCCTCGCCTTCACCCCGGACGCACCGTGGGGTCCGGCGCGATTTGCCCTGCTGGAAACCGCACGCCGGGGCGGGGAAGCGCGGCGCGGACTGCCCCCGCGCGCGACGCCGGACTTCCTCAAACAATTCATGAAGGAGGTTGGCGTCGATTTGACGGATTCCGGCGTGCCTTCATCCGCGGTGCCGGGCGGCGAAGTTGCTGAAAAATCCGGAATCCCGCCGCTCACGCTGGAGGAGCTGGGTCGCCGCATTCCGCTCGTGGCCGGGCGCCTGAAGGTGGAGGAGCTGGAAGGTGTGGATGATCCCGTTGTCGAAATCAGCTTCATCAACCTGTTCCCCGGCCAGATGGTAAAGACGGATGGACGCGAACTGCCGGGACTTTGCCTCTACACCGCGCGGCACCGCAGCGGGCGCGTGGTTCGCAGCGAGCTGGTGGAAGGCCTGCAGTCGCGCAAGCTGTCGATGCACAGCGCGCGTCCCGTCATCCGTCCGCACGCGATGATGGTGCTGCCGCTCGCGACGTGTACGGCGGTGGAAAGTGAAAATGGCGTGACGGTCAGCATGACCTTCCTCGGGCTGGAGCGGTTCCCGGATTCCTTTCTCACGCTGAACTACGGGCGGCAAAACGACGCCTATTTCTCGGTTGCCGGCGAGCAGTTGCGTGTCGCGAAGGCCACCTTTTCGGAGAAGCAGCTGGACGGGCGGGAAATCGTGAATTTCGCGATGACCGGCGTACGCCCGCGGCGCGCGGAAGATGCCGTGTGGCTGAAGTTGCACGTCGAGCCGCGCTGGAGCCTGCTGTCGCCCGCGGTTGAGCCGTGGGTCCCGCGCTGGTCGCTGGCCAACATGCCGGAACTGGTCGCGCGCATGCGGAAATTCAACCAGGACGTCATTGACGGCTTGCTCGCCGCGGAGGACGAAGCGGGACCGGATTCCGTTGTTGAACGCAAAACCGACGCACCGGATGCGGAACCGGCGCAACCCAATGTGACCGGGGGTCCCGCGTCGTACGAGCCGGGTCGCGCGCTCCTGCGTCCGGGTTTCGTCGAGCCGCCCCTCGCGCGCATCCAATTCGCCCCGCCGTCCCTGAGCGAAGAGGAGCAATTGTTGACGAACCTGATCCTCAGTCGCATCGTCCAGGCGTGGAAAGACGGGTATACGCCGTAGGTCTTGCGCGGGCGTAATTTCGCTTGCCGACCCCGGGGGGCTTCCGCACCATGCGCCCGCTATGAGGTTTCTCCGACTGACCGCCTGCGCGATTTTTTTCAATGTCGGCCCGGCGTTTATCGCAATCGCCGGGGAGGAGAAGGTCGAGCGGCTGACGCTGGCCGAGGTTCTGGCCCTTGCCCGCGAGTCGAATCTCGACGTGCGCCTGGCGCGCGAACGCCTGCTGGAGGCGGCGGGAGCCCTCAAGGTTTCGCGCTCCGATCTGTTGCCGGATTTGAGCGGCTCCGTCATGCAAACCCGCCAGGACCGCGCCACCGGGGCCTATGGCCTGCCCGAATCCGCCGAGGTGACGGCCCCCGATCCCATCAACGGCACCATTAACTACAACGCCCCGGACTCCGTGATCCGCCGCTTGAACCTGCCGACCGAGACCACGGTGGAATTTCCCGATCCGATCGACCTGGATATCGCCTATTCCGACACGACCCGCACCTACAACTGGTTCAATGCCAAACTTCGGTTGAGCGTGCCGATCCTGAATGTGCGGAACGTCCGGGAATATCAGGCCACGACGTCCAATGAGCGGCGGATTCAAATGGAGGTCATCCGGGCGGAGGAAAAAGCGATGAACGTCGCCGCGACGACGTTCCTGCGTATATTGTTCGCCGATGCGAGCCTCGAGGCGCTGCGTGTTCGCATTGGTCTCCAGGAGCAACGGGTGGCCTACATGAAGGACCAGGAGGTGAGCGGGCTGGCCATCGACCTCGAAATCATGAAGGAACAGCAGGCGCTGGTCAGCCTCAAAACCGAGCTGAAGTCCACATTGAACGCTCGCCGGCAAAGCCTGCGCGAGCTCGCGGATTTGATCGGGTGGGAGGACGGGGATGCCTTGGAACTGGACGGCCGGCTCATGTTTCTTTCGTGGACCATGCCCGCGCGCGAGGCGGCATTGGAGCTTGCCTACGAGCGCCGCGCCGATTTTCTCGCCCAACTGGAACGTGAAAAGGCGGCGCGTCTCCAGCAGGACGCGGCGCGCGCCGATTATTATCCGACCATCAAGGCATTCGGAACCTACGGCTACGAAGGTGACCGCTTCGATGATACGGTGGATACGTGGATGATCGGCGCGATGATGAGCGTGCCGATCTGGGATTTTTACGGCCGGAAGGGTCGGTTGGAGCAACGCGCGAGCATGCTCGCGCAGACCGCCAATCGCACGGAAGCCATGCGGCAATCCATCGCCTTTGAAGTCAAGGGGACCCTTGACGCGCTGGAACTCACGGAAGAAGCGCTGGAACTCGGCCTGGGCGCCGTGCACCTGGCGTCGGAAAACCTGCGGTTGAAGCAGGATCAGTTTGATGCCGGGGTCGCGGGCCCGATGGACGTCAACTCGGCCGAGGCCGAACTGGCGAAGGCGCAATTGAAAGAACAGGAAACGCTCTACAATTTCAACCTGGCCGCGGTGATGTTTTGGAGCGCGATTGGCCGGACGGAGTCGTACCTGGATGTCGTGTTCGAGGATTCCACTAAGGAATCCACGACCACACCCGAACCGCCACAAAACGAATCACCGGACTGAGCAGCGCGATGCCCAGCGGCTTGTAGCCCGCCTCGATCTTCGCGAAGCCGGTCATTTCCGTTTTCAGGTGGCCGTCGTCGTTCTCCATTATCGCAATCACCGGGACGACGTTTTCGGCGGGCATATTGAGATTGCGCATCATGCCGCGTTCCTGCTCCACCGCGGCCTGCTGGCGGATGTCGTCCGTGCGCTCAATCACGATCGGTGCAATCGACGCCACCTCGCCTGTGAAGAATCGATTGTGGTACGCCCACGGCCGTGCGCGGACCGGCGCCCCGGTGCGCAGGTATCCGGAGAACTGTTCGGGCACGGCGATGCGCACCGCGGTGCGGCTGCTGTCCTCCACCATCGCGACGATGGCGCCGACGTCAACCACTTCGCCGACGCGTCCCTGCAGGAAGAGGGTGGTGATGCGGCCTTCGATCGGGCTCGCGATGAGGGTGAGCGTCAGGTCCTCCTCCAGGTGGTCCACGTTGACCTGCAGGCGCTGGACCTCGGAGCGCTGGGCTTCAATCTGCTCGGGGCGGACGCCGGCCTGGACCATTTCGAGCTGGCGCCGCGAGAGTTCAAGTTCCTCGCGGGCCATGTTCATCATGTTGCGGATTTCCTCATAGTCGCCCGGCGAAATATGCTTCTTCTCGAACATTTCGAGCTGCCGTTCATGGCGCCGCACGGCGTGTTCGTACGCGGTTTCGCGCAACTTCACGTCCTGCTCTGCGCGGGCGAGTTCCTCCGGTTTGGCCCCGGCCTCCATGGCGCGCAATTCGTTGCGTTCGCGCTCCAGCGACGCACGGACCATATCGAGATCGCGCTGGATCATCCGCTTGGACAGGATGACCAGCGGCTGGCCGTTGGTCACCCACATGCCCTCCGCCACGGGTATGGCCTCGATTTGCGCTTTGACCCCGGCGCGGACCTCGGCCTTCTGGCCCGGCTGCACGCGGAATTCCCCGCCGACCTCGTAGGGGTAGGGGATGAAAAACACGATCGTGAGCAGCACGAGGACCACCAGGGCGATGATCCAGTTCCGCCATTTGGCGCGCGACGGGCGATAACTCACAACGGACATGACGAATCTCCGGATTTCCGACTCGAACCTCAGGACCACGATCACCAGGAAAATCACCGCGCCGAGCCCCTCCAGCCAACTGGTCAGCAGGAAGCCCGCGAGCGTCAGCAACGCGACGTTCAGCACCACGGTGTATACGTCCGCCAGCGCGCCGTACAGGATAAATCGGCTGCGCGCAGCGGGGGACAGGGGTTCCGGCGCGGGTTGGAAGCACAACCAGGCGCGAAACACGCGGATCGCGCGGTTTCGGAAGTCGGGCTCCTCCAGCGCGATCATCACGAAGAAGCCGCCGTCCTGCCGGCCCGCGGGCGCGGCATTCAGGATGAAACTGATGGTCGTCCCCAGCGCGATGCTGAACGCGAAATCGTGGAGCGGGTTCGTCGACGACAGGTTTTCCCACGCGAGCAGGGCCAGGCAGAACAGGGATAGTTCGACATACATCCCTGCCGCGGCAAGCGAGAGCCGCCGCCCGCGTTCGGGCAGCCGGACCAACCCGGAAAGGTCCGCGGCGCAGCGCGGAATGATCCGCATGAACCAGGTGTAGCGCAACCCCGGCACACGGAGGCCCATCCGCCGCGCCGCGACCGCCTTCGCCAATTCGCGCGCGAAGGGCACCAACACCGCAACCAGCACGATGCGGAAGATGCCCTGGAACGAGGTCTCGCCCATGTAGCCCGCGAAGGCGATCAGGTCGAAGAGCTGCTCGAGGTGGAACCAGATCACCGCCCAGTGCGCGGACAGCACGCCGAGGGTGGCCATGGCCAGCAGGCCCATCGCGCCCACCGCCCACTTGGAGAAAAACCAGCCGGTGAGCCGCGCGAGGCGGTTGAGGGTGCGCTCACCCGGAAATCGGAGCGGCTTCATCGTGGCCCAGAGATTGTCCGGCTCGGCGCCCGGCGACGTCGTCAGCAAGCCCTGGTGGTCGAGATAGCGGATGAACGCTTCGAGTTGGGGCAGCGGCAACGCCAGGTTGAAGGCCGCCTGAAAGCGCGCCTGGATTTCCGGCAGCGTTGTCGTGCCGTCGCATTGTTTGACGATGAAGGCGTCGCGGGCATCGAATTCCAGGACGGTGCCCGTTTGTGGATTGCGCAAGAGGTGCCGTCCCGGCATGCCCGGCGCCGCTTGTGCAAGGAGGTCGAGGCCCTGCCGCAAGGCGGGCCGTTCCGGCAGCCGGCTCATGGCGAAGCGGCGGACATCGCTTCCGCCCGGGCCAGGCCGTCCTGGGCTTCCTTGAGGGCCGGCTCGATCTTGAGCGCGCTGCGAAAATATTCCGCCGCCGGGGCCGGGTGGCCCTGCGCCAGGTGAAGCAGGCCCAGCCCGCTCATCGCGCGTGCGTTGTTCGCGCGGAGTTGCAGGGCGCGCTTGTATTCAAATTCCGCCTCCAGCGGACGATTCAACGCGCGATAGACCTCGCCCGCCTTGAAGCAGGCGTCGTCCGCATTTGGATTCAGTCGTTGGATTTCGCGGTATTCTTTGAGCGCCTCCTCCAACCGTCCCAAGCTGCGGTATAGTTCACCGAGCCGCATGTGCGCGTGGGTGCTCGTCGGTTCCATCTGCAGAGATTTGACCAGCGCGGCGAGCGCCGCGTCGGGCCGGCCCTGCTCGGCGTGGATGCGCCCGAGCTGGCGGTAGGCCATCGGCGTGCGCGGATTGATGGCGATTGCTTTTTCAAACGCGATGCGCGCGGTGTCGAGATCCCCGGCTTCGCAACTCATGTTGCCATACATCATGTGCGTCGCGGGAATTTCCGGGTCCGACTCGACCGCTTTTTGCGCGGCGGCGACCGCATCCGGCACCCGGTCCAATTCGTACGCGGTGGCGGCGAGCAGCAGCCAGGCTTTCGCTAAACGGGGGTCGAGGTCCAGCGCCTCCCGGGCGATCCGCTCGGCATCCGCATATTCGGCCCGGTCAAAATGGATTTTCGCCAGCAGCAGGCGCGCCTCGGCATTGCGCGGGTCCATCGAGAGAATCGTCCCGATTTCCGCGCGGGCCTGGTCATAGAGCCCGGACTTGTACTGCGTCTGCGCGAAATGCAGGCGCGCGTCGACGCTGTTTCCGATTTTTTCGGCGCTGGGAATCCACTCGTCCATGGGGGGCGTCGCTTCAGGGCCGCGCGTGTTTTTTCAGGAACTCCCACGCGAGCGCCGAGGCGTCGATGTCGCGGTTGACCGCGCCGACCATGCGTTCGGGTAGCGACGAGTCGCCGCCGGGCCACGTGTGGCCGCCATTCTCCAGCGACCATACCGCGACTTCGACGCCATCCGGGCCGGGGCCATAGCGTTTGAGGCGGGCGTTGCCGATGCGCCGCTCCGTGGTCGGCTCCTCCGGCAGTTTGTTCTGCTTCAGCCAGAACGCGATCGTCTGCTCCACGCTGCGGCGCGCAATCCGGTCGTGCGCCCGCTCCCCAATGCCGCCCGCGTACGCCACGTTCGGATCCTTCACGCCGTGGAAATGGATGATGGAGACCGGACGCTCCGGTTTGCAGCGGGATTCCGGGCCCAGCATCACGCCGCCCACCGGGGCAATCGCCGCGATCCGGTCGGACATTTCGCAGGCGAGCCGGTAGCACATGAACGCGCCCTGCGAAAATCCGGTAACATAAATGCGTTTCTCGTCGACCGCAAAATTCGCGGCGACATGGTCAAGGACGGCGCGCAGGAACCCGATGTCGTCGACATTTTCCTTCGTCGCGTACGTGTCGCCTTCGCCGATGTTCCACGTCAGCAGGCGTTCGCGCGACATGCGTCCGGTTCCCGCGGGATAAACGACGATGAAGCCATTTGCGTCCGCCACGGCATCCAGCCGCGAGTCATCGCGCTGCTGGTTCGGATTGCCCGCGCCGCCATGCAGGTTCATGACCAGCGGCACCGCCTTATCCGGGGAATAGGAGGCGGGAACATGCACGGTGAACCAGCGTTCGCGCCCGCCGTGCTGAATGGTATACCGATGATCACCAGGCACGCCCGCCGTGGCGGTGACGGCCTCCGTCGTTTCCGCGGCTTCGCGGTCCGCGCGCCGTTCGGCGATGCGCTCGCGGATGCGGCCCCGGAAGAGGAACGCGGAGGCTTCTTCCGCGATCGTGCCGGTCAGCGCCGCGGAAAGCAGGACGACGAAAACACCGGACGCCCGGCGTGAATGCGAAAAGGGAATATGCATGGGAGTCTCCTCAAACAAGGGGCAGTCTACACGATGTTGCCGGAAATTTCACGAAGTCGATGGGGCTTGATGAAATTCCAGATCAGGTCGGATGCGCGGATGTCCATGTTGATGGGGCCCACGATGTCCAGCGGTAGGGAGGAATTTCCGCCCGGCCACGTGTGCCCGCCGTCGTCCAGGGTCCACAGTTCCACGGGCGCGCCGCCCTCCGCCGGGGCGTAGGTCCGGCAACGTGCCGCGCCGATGCGCCGCTCGCTCGAAGCCGTATCGGGACACCGGTTGCGCTTCCGCATGATCGAGAGGGTCTCCTCGACGCTCCGGCGCGGCAGCGGGTCGCGCGCCTTTGCTCCAATGCCGCCGGCAAACGCCACGTTCTGGTCCTGCAACCCGTGGAAATGAATGACCGGCAGCGGCGGATAGTCCACACCGGGCACCGGGTCCACCCCGAGCACGCCGCTTACGGGGGCGATCGCCGCGAGCAAGCCCGGACGCTCAAACGCGAGCCGGTAGCACATGAACGCGCCGTTGGAAAACCCCGTCGCGTAAATGCGCGTGCGATCGAACGCATAGCGGGTCGCGACATCGGCGAGCACCGCGTCCGTGAAGCCGACGTCGTCGATGTTCTCCATCCGCGCATAGCCGCAGCAGATGCCGCCGTTAAACGTGAGCCAGCGCCGGGGCAGGCGGCCGCAGCCCGCGGGATACACCACCATGAACCCGTGCGCGTCGGCGAGCGCGTCCATCCCCGTGTCGTGCCGCTGCTGATCCGGGTTTCCGAATCCGCCGTGGAAATTCAACAGGAGCGGCAGCGGTTCGCGCGGATCGGCGGACGGGGGACGATGCACGGAATACCAGCGTTCGCGCCCGCCGAACGGCAGGGTGAACTCCGCGTCCCCGGCGCCGCCGCCCGTCGTTTCCGACTCGCCCACCTGCCAGCGCCCGGCCAGCCGCTGCAAAATGCGTCCGCGCATCATGGTTTCCTCGCCGCGAACAGGATGTAGGCCTGGAAGGGTTCAAACGCGCCGTGCAGCGCCTCGCGGACGGCCTCCTGCAACTCCTCGTCGAGCTCGTTTTCCAGGCGCTTCTCCCAAAGGTAAACGCCGAACTTCGCGTGGAACAGCGTCCAGCACACCGCCGTGCGATCCAGCACCTTCACATCCGCAAGCCCCAGAGCGGTGAGCAGTCCGGCAAATCCGTCCGCCGTGGTGACGGGTTTTTTGCGCCAGCCCGGCTGGGTGCGCCACGGTGTGCCGGGATGCGCGGACAGCGCCTGCGCGCCGACAATCCAGCCGCCCGGCTTAAGCGCCTTCACGGCGTCGCGCAGCAGCGCCTGCCCGTTCGATTCCCGGCTCAACGTTTCCAGCGTGACGACGATATCCGCGGAGGCCGGCTGGGCGCGTTTCGTCCACGTGATCCCACTCGCGTCCTCCGATAAATGCGGCGGTATTTTTTTGTCGAGGCAAAGTCCGGAAATCTCTTTTGCGGGAAACCACTTCAGCAGGCGTCGCGTGGTCGCCCCGGCGCCGCACCCGAAATCCACGATGCGGCCGGTTTTTTGCGGCAGGAGGGCGAGCGCCTCATCCACGAGGTTGTCGCACGCCTCCGCCGCGGTGCGCGTCCGCTCCGTCCAACAGCCGATCGCGCGATGGCCGCTGTGCCCGTAAAACGCGTCAATCGTCGCGTCGATGAACGCCTCGCGATCCTCGGGCGCCGTGAGGCGAAGAGGCGGGGTCGAAAGGTCCACCGCTTTCGGCACGATGTTGGAGGGCGGCGGCGGCGTGGTTGAACCGAGCCAGATTTCACACCCGCCGCGCGGGTTGGCCTCGTACTGCCAGCCCTCATTGCGCGGCACGGCGACTTCCGGGCCGAAGGGATTTGCGATGCCGACGAAGAGACCGTACGGCGAGGAGGCCATCGTACGGACGCCCCAGTTGTACGTGTTGCCGAATCCGTTCTGCGTGACCGGCAGCCACGTCGCCCCGTTGCGCGTACGCCAGAGGTCGAAGCCGCCCACGCGATCCACGATCATCTTCGTCCGATCCTTGTCGAACAGCGATTTCGCCGCGTCGGGCCATTTGTCGCGCGGGATGTAGTGCAGCAGCGCGCTCCACGCGAAGGTGCCCGCATAGAGCCAGCCATCGTGCACGCACATGCGCCACAGGTAGCTGTTGAAGAATTTGTCGAACCCGCCGCCGAGCCCGCTCAACGGCATCTTCATGCCGTCGTCCGTCAGCCGGCCGTCGCCCATCACGAGGTCCCACGAATCGTCCGGGTGCACGCGGATGATTTCGACCGGGGCGGGGCCGATGCCGTACTTGCGGTCGTAGCCGCCGTTGTTGATCACGGAGCCGACGTACAGCGCGTTGTTAAACACGCACAGGCTGCCCACGCCCTCGTTCACCGGACCCCGGTCGCCGCCGCGCTTCAGCACGCGCTTCCACGTGTAGGGCGGTTTGCCCAGCGCGTCCGTTTTCCAGAGCTGGAACCCTTCGGGGTTCAGCGTGCCGGCGTAAACGTGGCCATTGAACGCCGCCATCTCGAAGATCGTCTCGTTATGGTCGTCCCCGAAGTTGTTCTCGTTGACCTGCGTCCACGTCTGGCCGCGCGGGTCGTTCGTTTCCATCACCAGCGCGACGCCCGCGGAATTCGCCGAACCCGTGCGGCCGGTCGGCGCGGTGATCAACCGTCCATCCTCCATCACCACCATGGGGCGGAATGTGGAAAACTGGCTCGCCAGCGCGCCCGCCATGGGGATGGGCTCGAAATGTTCGCCATCCGTGCTTCGCAGCAGCATCGGGCCCGGGCCCTTTTGCGGGGACCACGTCATCGCGTAGAGCTGCGGCGCGTCGTCCGAGGCGGACCGGTAGACCATCATGTTGCGCACGCCCTGGAAATGGGGGATGTCCACGCCTTCCGGCGTCTTCATCATCGGCGACACGTACACCATCTTCCACTCGCCGGTGCGCGGCGAGTAGCGCCAGATCTGCGCGCGGATATCGAGGTCCTTGTAGACGTTCTTCGCCGGTTTAATCGGGAAGACCGGCCACGACTTCAGCGCCTCGAAGCGGTTGTAGAGCAGATGCAGCACGCACCGCGTCGTGCCGACGTAGAGGTGGTCGCGGAACCAGCACATCGAGTGCGGATACGCGTTGCATGGATCATTAAACCCCGCCTCCGCGATGCGATGAAATTGCAGCGCCCGCAGGCCGGGGGGATGTGCTGGCGCGGATTCCATCATGAGGGATCGATCCGATCCGTCGGATCGGACCTACTCGATATAACCGAGCGCCCGGAGCTGTTCGTAGACTTCTTTTTTCGCGTCTTCGCTGGAAGGCTCGGCCGACTTGGGCGCCTCGGGCGCTTCCTCTGCTTCCCTGGCTGGCGCTCCGGCTTCAATCGGGTTCTCCTGCATCCACTCCGCGTCGAAGGCCTCGACGGGCACGTGGCCTTCGAGGTTGGACGGGATCGGGAGGCCGAGGCTGTGCAGGAGCGCCGGAGCCACGTCGACCATCGCGAGGCGGGGCAATTTCGCGCCTTTCTGAATGCCGTCGCCGTAGGCGATGAAAACGCCCTCGGGATAGTGCGTGCCCTTCACCTCGGGCTTGCGGTCCACGACGCGGGCGCCGGGCGAGGTGTTGACGAACCCGTGGTCCACCAGCACCAGCGTGATGTCCGGCGCGCGCTTCATGCCGGGACCCGCGAACGATTTCTCGCGCAGCAGGACGTCCTTCACCACCGGCTCGTTGGTGACGGGGTCGCGCAACTCGCGCACCTTCGCGATGAGCCCGTTGCGCACCTCGTCGTACTTCGCCGGATCAATGCCGGGCTTCCCGGGCTGGTCCGCGACGCGGATGAAAATGCCGTTGCTGCTCTGCGTCGGGCAATACGCCACCGTGCGCGACCAGTCGAGGTTCAACCCCTCGGCGTCCGCCTCGCTGCCTTCGCCTTCGTTCCAGAAAAGCAGGCCCTGCTCGTGCAGGAACTGGTTCAGGCGCACTGTCAGGTAGAACGGACCAAAACCGTGGTCGGACGTGATGAACGTGCGCGCGCGCGAACCCGCGAGGTCGACGAGTTCCTTGATGAAGCCGTCGAGTTCGCTGAAATACTGGTCGATCAGCTTCAGCGTTTCCGCCTGTTCGGGCGTGGGGTTCGCGGGCCGCGTCGCGGGGTCCATCAGGTCCCAGCACACGTGCTGCACCTTGTCCACGCCGTCAAACACGATCGCCATCAGGTCCGCCGGATCCTTCTTCATCAGGAACCGCATCACCTGGAACCACTGGCGCTCGCGCCCGATGTGGTCGCGCACCCATTCGGCGGACGACATTTCAGGTTTGCTCG
The DNA here is from genome assembly GCA_035327585.1 of Kiritimatiellia bacterium. Lineage (GTDB taxonomy): Bacteria > Verrucomicrobiota > Kiritimatiellia > CAIVKH01 > CAIVKH01 > JAMLJG01. The sequence continues at coordinate 12,487 of DAOLDD010000046.1, forward strand.
TGATCGCCTTTTCCATGTGGTCGAAATCCCAGCACATCACCTTCGGGTCGAACCACGATTGCGCCTTGAGCTTCTCGTAAAACTCCGTCGGGTGCATATGGCGGCGCAGGTGCTTCCAGTGCGTCATGCCGGGCACGATGTAGCCGCAGACCGGGGTGACCGGCGTGGACATCACGAAATTCAGCGCCATCACCTTGCGGTTCTGGCGGTTCGCCATCGACCAGAGCGTTTCACAGCGGTTGTCGCGCGCGTCGTACAGCGTAAAGAACACGCCGCTGCCGTCGTCCTCGCCCTTGATGAAGTCGAGCAGGCCGTGCCGGCCGGGGCCGCGGCCCGTGATCATCGTCGTGAACGCGGGCGGCGTCAGCGGGTGCTCGGTGGACATCAGGATGCCGTGAGCGCCCTCCGTCACCAGTTTGCTGAAGAACGGCATCGTGCCCTTCTTCATCATCGGCTCCATGATCGTGTACGTCGCGCCATCCAGCGCTATCAGCAGGGTCGTGGCCATGGGGGTTCCTTCGTCAGGCGGCGGGGGTGGAAAGCTGGGCGTGCATGAAGTCGGCGAGTTCACCCACGGTGAAATCCGCGTACTTGCCGTTTTTCAGAACGAGTTTCTGGAACGGCAGCTTTCGGCGCTGGTAGAGTTTTTCGATCTGGACGATCAGCTCGACGACATCGGTCGACTGGAAATCGAGGTCCGCGACGAAGAAGGAGCCCGGCTGGATGCCGCCCTCGAGGTCGAGGTCGAAATCCTGCGTCATGTCCTTCACCAGGTCCAGCATGTCCGCGAGCACCTGCTCGCGCGTTTTGGGTGTAGCGCTCATACCATTGTCCTCACAAAACACAAACCGCGAAAATGCCATTTTCTTGCGCGGAGGTGTAGGCCGAAATGATTTTTTCTTTGTAAGCGGGGAACGCCTCCAGCCACGCGCCCTCCAGGCGGAGGTCCACCCGTCCGGTTGCGGCATCTTCCCCGGCGACCGCCAGTTCGCGCGCCCCGTGGAAAAGGCCCACACCCAGCGCCTTGCCGACGGCTTCCTTCGCGCACCACCAGCGCCAGGCCCGCTCGGGATTCCCGGCCGCCAGCGCCCGGTCCCGGTCCGAAAACGCGCCTTCGATAAATTCAGCGGACGGCTCGCGCAGGCGCTCGACATCGATCCCGATGCCCTGGATGTCCTTCCCCTCGCACGCAATGCCCACCGCCAGCCCGTCGGTGTGCGCGATGCTCACGTGCATTGGCAGGGCTGGTCGTGTGCCCCGCCACAGGCCGCCGACCAGCGGACGGCCCCGATCATCGGGCAGGATGGCGATGTCCGCCGTGCCGACGTCGAGGGCGTGCTGCTCGTTCAACAGGATTCGAACCGCGTCTTCCGCCGCGACCCGGCCGAAAAGCCAATGGTTGCGACGCCTTTCATTTCCGCGCATCGCGTGGTAGTGCTTGCGTTCCTCCCGGTCCAGAATCAGGTAGGCGAGCGCCTTTTGCCAGACCCGGTGGCTGCCCTCGAGCAGTTCGTGCGACACGCCGTGTGTGAGGCGAATCGAGAACGGCCGTTCGCCGAACGCTGGCTTGGCCCAATCCGTCGCCATCGCGTCGCTCATGAACTGGCTGAAACCCGCCAGCAGGAACCGGTGCAGCCCCGGCGTGATGTCCCAAATCCGGTCCTCCCAGCGCTCGATGCGGATGACGATGTGGCCATCTGCGTCCGAGGCGAAATTGTCGCATGCGACGATTCCGTTCTGGAGGCTGTGTACGACGCACTGCAGGTGCAGTTGCGTGCCGGGCGGCGGCGGCGGCGCCATGAAATCGATCCGCTTGACGCGGAACGGCAGGTACACCGACCCGTCCCACATTTCGTAATTGCCCCACAACCCAACCACGGACCCGACGTTGTCGAGCAGGATGCCGTCGATCGCGAGATGCGGCTCGCGCGTGGATTTGAACCAGCGGTCGCGCGGCTGCACGACGATCGTCGCCTCCGCGCCTTCCTCCGCCCACTTGTCCACGGACTGGACGCCCTGGAACCGGCCAAGGTGGAACAGGCGGTCGTTGTAAATATCCTTGCCGCGCCACGTGCAGGGCCGGAATCGCTTGAGCACGCTCGGCGGGGCCTGCACGGGCGCGGGATACGCCGCCGCGAGCAGCGCCGTTGCCTGCACCATCGGCGGGCGGTAGGCCGCGCGCGGGTCCGCGTCGTCCGCCTCGCGAATCTCGACGCGCACCGCGCATTCGCCGGGCGTCGCGTGCTCGATGCGGGTGGCGGTGATGCGGATCGCGATGTGGCCGTTCTCCAAACTGACCCAGCGATTCGCCTGGATGTCCTTCAGCGCAATCACCCGCAAATCCGGGAAGAGCGCGTTCGCCGCCTCCGCCGATGTTTGCAGGCTCATCGTCAGCGGCTGCACGGACAGACCCGGCAGGTCCGGGTCCAGCTTCGAGATTTGCACGCCCAGCGTGTGGTCGAGCAAGTACAGGTCTTCATCCAGCCGCAGCGTGCGTCGCGATGCAAGACGCTGACCCGGCGCGTACTCAAGCAGCTCGCCCAGCATCAGGAACGGCGGAATCGCCGGCGGCGGTGCATCCGCGGACGTCGTTTCCATTCCGGGTTCGCCCGTGCCGCCAAAGAAGCTGTGGATGATCTCGCGTTGCGCCGTGAGGAACGTCTCCATCGTCGTCAGGTACGACGCCATCACCGCGTCCATCGAACCGGGATCGTGCGGGCCGGGAATCACCAGCTCGGGCAGGGGCGCGGCGCCGGCTGCCGCCGGGCGGATCATCGCGGGCAGGCTCGGTGCTTTCGCAAGCACCGGCAGATCCGTCACCAGCGGCTGCGGCGGACGTTTGGCCGCCCCCGCGGCGGTTTCAATGACGCGGGCGCCACGCGACGCAAAGAGATAGGACGGGTCCAGCTTCGCGCCGTGCGCGACGAGCTGGCCAACCGCCATGTTGAACTGCCCGATATCCGAGCGGTGCGCCCGGTTCGCCGTGATCGTGAGGTGCGGGACATCGCGCAGGATGTCATCGATGAAGGCCGTCATGTTGCCGCGCGGGCCCGAATCGACAAATACGCGGATGCCGTCCGCGTACATTTTTTCGATCGCCTCCTTGAAGCGCACCGTTGCCGCCCACTGCTGCACCGCGAGTTGTTCGATGACCGCCGGGTCGTCCGGGAACCGGTCCGCCGACAGGCAGGAATAAATGGCGCGTCGCGGCGCGTGCAATCCGTGCGCGCGCAGGAAACGCCGCAATTCGGCCAGCGCCGGCTCGAACCATGCGGTGTGGTAGGGCCGGCTGAACGGCAGGACCGTGCAGATCGCGCCCTGGTCGCCGAATTGCGCGAGCACCTCGTCGATCAGCGCGCGTGGCCCGCACAACACGAATTGGTGCGGGCAGTTGTCCATTGCCATCAGCAGCCGGCCCGGATGCCGCGCGAGCACCTCGTCCACCTCCGCGCGTTCAATCCCGCCCACGGTCAGCAGGACGCCCTCGGGAATATCGTTCATCGCGGCCAGCGCGTTCATCACGTCGTACCCGTCGCGGATGAAGCGAATCCGGTCCGCGCGCGTGGCGAATCGCATTACGCCCGCGACCTCGAGTGCCATGAATTCACCGCTGCTGTGGCCAATCACCGCGTCGGGTTCCAGGCCAAGTTTCGCGAACAGGCGGTACAGGGCGGTGTTCGCGCTGGTGACGGCGTGTACCGCGCCCTTCATCGCGAAAATCGCGTCCTCGTCGTCCGCCTCGCTGCCGCCGGGCGGCGGGAAAATCACCTCGCTCGGACGATAGCCGTCCTCCGTATCCGCGCACGCTTCGTCGAACTCATCAAACGCTTCGCGCGCGGCCGGGTACCGCATGCACAGCCCGCGGAGCATGCGCGGATACTGCGCGCCCTCGCCCGGGAATACGAACGCGACGCGCCCGTCGAGCGCCATGCGTTCCTCCGTATAAAAAATGCCGCCCTTGTCCTGGATGCGCTTCGTCGCCGGCTTCTCCAGCCGGTCGCGCGCATGCGCGAGTTTCTTCGCAAGATCCTCGAACGAGGTCGCCAGCAGGGCCAGCGTGCTTTGTTCGCGCGCGTAGTCGCGGGACACAGTGAAGGCGAGGTCCATGAGGCGCGCACCCGCCGGTGGCCGCGCGGCAAGGTCCGCCCAGGCGCCGAGCTTCGCCCGCAGTGCGTCGCGGTCCGGCGCGCTGAACAGGAACAGCTCGCTGCGCAGGCCCTCCTGGAAATCCTTCGCGCTCACGCCGGGGCCTCCTCCAGCACGCAGTGCGTATTGATGCCGCCGAAGCCCATCGAGCTGACGCCCGCGCGGCGCGGCGTCGCGCCGCTGTGAATCCACGGGCGCGTTTCCGTGTTCAGGTAGAACGGCGTGTCCGCGAGGCCGAGATCCGGGTGCGGCGTCTCGCAGCCCAGCGTCGGGGGCAGGATGCGGTGGTGCAGCGCGAGCGTCGACTTGATCAGGCTCGCCATGCCCGCGGCCGGGATGCAGTGCCCGATCATCGACTTCACGGAACCGACCGCGCACGTCGCGCCGCTCCCGTTGCGCCCGCCGAAAATCGCGCGCAGCGCGCGGATTTCCGTCGCGTCGCCGAGCGCGATGCCCGTGCCGTGCGCCTCGATCAATTCCACCGAGCGCGGCTCGACCTGTGCCGCTTCGTACGCGCGCCGGATCGCCAGCGTCTCGCCGTCGAGCCGCGGCGCGAGCAGGCCCTGCGCCCGTCCGTCGCTGGCGACGCCGGTCCCGCGGATCACCGCATAAATGCGATTCCCATCCCGCTGCGCGTCGCGCAGCCGCTTCAACACCACGAAGCCGACGCCCTCGCCGAGCAGCGTGCCGTCCGCGTCCGCGGAGAACGGGCGCGGCGCCTCGCCCCGCGTCAGCGCCTTCAACTGCGTAAATACCATCAGCGCCGGCAGCGGCACGCAGGCCTGTACGCCGCCGACCAGCGCGAGGTCCGCCCGGTCCAGCAGCAGGTTCTTGATCGACTGGTCCACCGCGAGCAGCGACGACGCGCACGCCGCGTCGATGATGTAGTTCGCGCCCATCAGGTCGAGCCGGTTCGCGATGCGCCCCGCGAGGATGTTCGGGATCAGCGATGGCAGCGTTTGCGGCGCGAGCGGCGGCAGCCCGGCGCGCAGCGCTTCGCGCAGCCGCGCATATTCCGCCTCCGGCAGGCCCGGCGACCACTGCCGCAGCAGGTCCATCGTCTGGTCCAGCACGACGCCGTGTTGCACCCAGTTCACGTTGCCGGGATTGATGTACGTACCGTGCCCGACGATCACGTCCGTGCGCTCGCGCGGAATCTCCTCGTCCTTCAGGCCGGAATCCGCCAGCGCCTCCGCCGCCACGCGCAGCGCGAGGAAGTGGTCCGGGTCGCCGCCCGTCACCGAGTCCGGCATCACGCCGTACGCCAGCGGATCAAACGTCGCGAGCGGGCCGAGAAAGCCGCCGCGGATCGTGTAGACGCGCGAAAATTCCTTCGGCGCGGGGTCCAGGACGCGCTTCGCCTCCGGCGCGGGGTGTTCCGAAATGCAACAGCGCGCCGCGAGGATGTTCTCCCAGAACGCGGACACGTCCGGCGCGCCGGGGAACAACCCGGCCATCCCGATGATCGCAACATCGTCCTGCAGCGCCTTCATGGGATTGCATCGCGCTGTAGTGGCATGGCCGGCGACGCCCGGTGGTGCACATACCGCCCCCCGCGGGCTTGCCCCGCGGGAGCGGAGAGTTTTCTGGAGGCTATCCCCAAATCCTGTTGTCGCCCCCCGTGACCTCGCTTGTCTCGCCGCAGCCAGGCGGAGGCGGATGTCGCGGGAGCGAAAGTTCCGTGGCCACGCAGCAGCGAAGCGAACTTTGGCTCCGGCGGGGCAAGCCCGCCGGGGGCCAAAACGGTTTTGGGATAGCTTATGGCTAAACCAGCCGTGTAGCGGGAGAATTTCTTCACCCGCGGGGTCCGCCTTCGCGAGGCTTCGGCGCGACAAGCAAGCCCGCGGGGATCGACCAAGGGGCAATTTCCGGCCCAATCCGATTCCATACGCATGTCAAAAGTTCCAACGTCTGTAAATTCCAGAGCCTGTAAAATGGGCGGCGCTGCAGCTCGCGCGCGGTCAATCGTCGAGCGGGCCTTCGGCCACCACGATCGCCGTCGCGCTCTCGCCGTAGCAAATTTCGTCCAGCAGGAAGCGGCGTCCGGCATCCGGCGCGATCAGGCCGACGCCGCGTTCCTTGAACTGGCGCTGCACGCCCTCGGACGCCATGCCGACGGTGCGCCACGGGCCCCAGTCGATCGCGACCACGCGCTTTTTCCATTGTTCGCCGAGGTACATCGCCATGCGGTTCAACACTTCGTTCGCCGCGGCGTAGTCGATCTGGCCGCGGTTGCCGCGCCAGCCGGCGATGGAGGAGAAAAGGACGAGGAATTTCAGGGATTCGGTTTTGAGCAGACGGCTCAACAGGAAGACCGACTCGACCTTGTTGTCGAAGACGCGGTCGAACGATTCTGGCGTCTTGTCCTCGATGAGCTTGTCTTCGATGATGCCCGCGCCGTTGATGACGCCGTCGAGCCGACCGTGTTCGGCATAGACGCGGCCCAGCATCGCGGCGACGGCGGATTCGTCCTGCACGTCGGCCTGGTAGTAGAACACCTTCGATCCGGCGCGTTCGAGGTCCGCGCGCGTCGCCCGCATTTCGCGGTCGTTGAGGATGCGCTGGCAGGCGCGTTCGAGGTCGAGCGGCTTGACCGATTCGCCGCGCTGCTGGCGGTCGGTGAACAGCGCCTTCTTGATGTCGGCGGGCGCGGTGAGGCTGGCGGTGAGCGCGGATTCCTCCAGCGGCCACGCCGAGCGGCCGACGAGCAGCAGGGTGGGGCGGTGCGCCTGCGCGATTTCGCGGGCGACCTCGGCGGTGATGCCGCGCGCGCCGCCGATGATCATGACGACATCGTCGGGGCCGAGTTCAACGCGGCGGACCTGGCGGTCGAGCGGCTGTTCGAACGTGCGCGGCACCCAGCGATTTTGCGCGCGGTAGTAGATTTCGCAGCCCGCGCCGCGCGTGGCGAGTTCCTGCAACAGGCGCGGGACGATGATTCCGGGCGCCGTTTCGTCGGTGTCGATGACTTTGCTCAATGCCTTCGGCCATTCGTCGGCGATGCTCTTGAGGAAGCCCATCAGGCCGCCGCGCCACGGGAAGGCCGGGGGCGGCAGGCTGCCGTTATTCGCGCGGCGCCCGAGCGAGGCACAGGCGAGCACCCACGCGTCGGCGTTGTTCTTCAAGTCCGGCGCACCGGCGCGCAGTAGATGGTAGAGGCCCTTGATTTCCTCGCGCACCACCTGCGTCCACGCCGAACGGGAGAAACTCGTGAGCTCGGCGACATCGCGCAGGGGCAGCAGGTGAATGACGCCGCCCAGCGTGCCGTGCGTTTTACGCAGGTTCGCGATCAGTGTTTCCGCCCGTTTCGGGGTGTCGAATTGGGCGGCATCCGCGAGGGCGACCTTCGCGCCCTGCGCTTCGAGGGCCTTGCGAAGTTCGTCCGCGGCGCCCTGCCCGTCGTTCGTGATGAGGATTGCGCCGGCGGGGATGGCCAGCTTTGGTACATTCGAGAGCGGGGTCTTCTGCAGGCCGATCAGCGTGCGGTGTACGCGGCCGGTGCCGTTGCTGGCGATTGCGGTTGGCGCTTGCGCGGTCGTCGAGGCGGCGGGCGCGGCGGCGGTTCCGCCCGTGGCCTGGGCGAGTTCGATGATCTTGCCGAGCGTGCGCGCGGTGGAAAGTTTTTCGGGGAGGTCCTCGGCCGCGCCCGGGATGCCCTGCGCGAAGGCGATGAGGATTTCGAGTCGCTTGATCGAGTCGATGCCGAGGTCCGATTCGACGTCGAGGTTGAGGTCCAGCATTTCAACCGGGTAGCCCGTGCGCTCGGAAACCATCGCAACCAGCGTCGCGGTCAGGTCGCCCGCGGGCGCGGCGACTGCCGGTGCAGGCGCACTTGCGCCCGGAGCGGAAGCAGGCTTCGCGGCGGCGGCATTCGGTGCGTAGGGCTCGATCTTCGCGAGGACTTCGCGGAGCGTGCGCGCGGCGGCGAGTTTCTCGGGCAGGTCCTCCGGCGCGCCGGGAATTTCCTGCGCGAAGGCGATGAGGATTTCGAGCCGCTTGATGGAGTCGATGCCGAGGTCCGATTCGATGTTCAGGTCGGGCTCGAGCATTTCCGCCGGATAGCCGGTGCGCTCGGCGATCATCGCGACGAGCTTGGCGTTCCAGTCCACGCCCGCGGGTTTTGCGGGCGCCGCGGGGGCCGGAATCGGTGCGGCGGCGCGGGCCGGTGCAGGCGCGGCGGGTGCGACGGCGGGCGCAGGCATGGACAGAGAGGGCAGGGTGGGGAAATCGGGCAGTGCGGCGCCCGGCGCGCGTCCGCCGAGATACGCCATCATGATTTCCTTTTGCTGTTCAAGGAACGTCGCCATGACGCGCTGGTATTTTACGAGCACATCGGCGGCAGCCGGGTTGACGGCCGCAGCGGCGGGCGTTGCTGCAGGCTGTGCGGGCGCGACGACCGGGGCCATCGAAATCCGCGTGCGCACGGGCCGCGTCTGCGCGACGGGCCACGAGCGGTCGGCGGCGACGATCCACGCGGCGGCGCTCTGCTTGGGCGGCGCGGAAACGGGGGCGAGCGTCGCCGGGTCGAGTTCATTGATCTCGCGGCCCGCGAAGAACGCATCGAGCGAAAATTCAACGCCATCCGCAAACAACTGCGCGAGGGCCTGATGCAATTGCGCGAGGTCGTGGCGCGTTGACTTGGCGTCGGTGGCGACGGCGAGATGGCGGCGGCCTTCCAGAATCTGGCCGGTCAGGCCGGTGAGGACGTTGCCGGGGCCGCATTCGATGAAAATGCGCGCGCCGTCGCGGTACATCGCCTCGATTTCCTCGGTGAAACGCACCGAGGCGATCAGGTGTTCGGCCAGCAGCGAGAGGACCTTTTTGCTGTCGGACGGATACGGCTCCGCGGCGACGTTGGAATAGACCGGCACGCGCGGCGCTTTGTAGGAAACCGTTTCCAACTTGCGCGCGAGCCGTTTGCGCGCGGGCTCGATGATGGGCGAGTGGAACGCGCAACTCACCGGGATGAACCGGGTCTTGAGGCCCGCGGCCTCCAGCGTCTTCGCGGCGGTTTCGAGGTCCGGCTTGAGCCCGGAGATGATCGTTTGCGAAGGCGAGTTGAAGTTGGCGACGTACACGCCCGGCGTCGACGCGATGAGTTCCCTGACCTGCGCGGCGCTGCCCTTGACGGCCATCATCGTGCCGAGGTCGCGCCCGTCGCTGGTCTCAAGGATGCTGGAGCCGCGGTCTTCAAGGATTTCGTAGAGCGCCTCTTCGGAGAAGACCCCGGCGCTGCACAGCGCGGCGTATTCGCCTGAGCTGTGGCCGGCTTTCATTTCGGGGGCGATGCCGAGACGCGCGAGGACATGGAACATCCCCATCTCCGCCGCACCGAGCGCGGGCTGCGCGATGTTCGTAACGGTGATCTCCGTCATCGCCTGCTGTTCCTGTTCCGGCGTGAAGCGCGGCGGCGGGAAGACGTAGCGGCTGAGCGGGCGGTCCAAGCGTTTCGCGAGGACGCGGTCCGCGAGCGCGAAGCGGTCGGCGAGTTCCGGGAACAACACCGTCAGGTCGCGCAGCATGTCGGGGCGCTGCGAGCCCTGGCCGGGGAAGAGGAACGCGATTTTGCCCTCGTGGCGCAGCGGGGCGGACGCGAAATAGATGCCGCGCGGATCGCGCACGCCGTCGGGCTTGCCCGCGAGGTGTTTGCGCGCCGCCGCGATTTTCTCGGCCAGATCCTTCGTGGAGTCCGCGACGATCGCGAGGCGCATTGCGCCGCCGCCCCTCGCGCGCCAGACCGCGCTGGCGAGGTCGCGCAGGCGCGGCTGTTTGCCCGCAAGCGCGACTTCCGTTTTGCCGAGGCGTTCGGAGAGCGCCGCGTGCGAATCGCCGGTCCAGACGAACAGTTCCACCGGCCACGTTTCCAGCGCGAAGCGGGGCGCCGCGTTCGCCGCGCCCTGGTATTCCTCCATCAGCGCGTGGAAATTCGTGCCGCCGAACCCGAAGGAATTTACGCCCGCGCGGCGCGGCGTTTCACCCGCGATCCACGGGCGCGGCTCGGTGTTCACGTACACCGGGCTCGCGGGGTCCTTGAAGGCCTGCGCGGCGGGCTGCGTGACGTTGATCGTCGGCGGCAGCACCTTGTGGTGCAGGGCGAGCGCGGTCTTGATGAGGCCCGCCATGCCGGCGCAGCCCTTCGTGTGGCCGATTTGCGATTTCACCGAACCGACGGCGCAGGATTTCGCCGGCGCGCTTTTCTCGCGCATCGCGGTGAGAATGGTTTCCGCTTCCGTGCCGTCGCCGAGCACCGTGCCGGTGCCGTGCGCCTCGACGAGTTCCAGCGGGCCGATGTCGCTTCCGGCCATGTTGTAGGCCGCGTGCATCGCGCGCATCTGCCCCTTGGCCTGCGGCGCGGTGAGGCTCTTGCCGCGCCCGTCGCTCGAACTGCCGACGCCGCGGATCACGGCGTAAATGCGGTCCCCGTCGCGTTCGGCGTCGGACAGGCGTTTCAAGACGACCACGCCAAGGCCCTCGCTGATGACGATGCCGTCGCCGGTGTGGTCGAACGGCTTCGGCTTCCCCGACGGCGTCAGCGCCTGCGTCTTGGAGAAGCACAGGAAGCCGAACGGCGTCTGCATCACGTCGCACGCGCCGACGATGGCGACGTTGGCGGTGTGGGAAACCAGTTCGCGCACGCCGAGATAAAGCGCCGTCAGGCCCGAGGCGCACGCGGCGTCCACCGTAAAATTCGAGCCGCCGAGGTCGAAGCAGTTCGCGATGCGGCCTGCGATGACGTTCGGCAGGATGCCGGGGAACGAATCCTCCGTCCATTCCGGGAACTGGCGCAGCAGCTCCTCCGGCATGTCCTTGAGATACATGGGCAGCGAGGAGCGGACGCCGTACTGCATGCCGAGGTCGCCCATGCCGCCCGCCATGCCGAAGATGCAGGAGGTGTGTTCGCGGTCGAACGGCTTTTGCGGATAGCCCGTGTCGCGCAGCGCGCGGTCGACGGCCTCCAGCGAGAGCAGTTGCGCGGGGTCGATCGACTTGAGGGTGTTGGGCGGCAGGCTGAACTTGATGGGGTCGAACACGACCGGGTCGATGAAGCCGCCCCAGCGCGAGTAGATCTTGTCGCGCCCCTTCTTGTCCCTGTCGAAATAGAAATCGGCGTCCCAGCGTTCCGACGGGACCTCGGTGATGGCGTCGACCTTGTTAAGGATGTTCTCCCAGTAGGCTTTGAGGTCGCCCGCCTTGGGAAACAGGCAGCTCATGCCGACCACGGCCACCGGTTCGGCTCCGGATCGAACCGCGCCCTGCTGTTTCGCCGTTTTTTTAACGGGACGCGCGCCCTTTTTAGTCGAATCAGAAGCCATTGCTCACCCGCACATATTTTCGTTCAAGACAACAACTTGCGCACGCCAGAAAACGACGCGCGGGGCCGGTGCACGGGACAACCCGACTTCGCGCAACGCGGCGAAATCCTCCGTTTCCTTCCCAGTACCTCTCCCAAAGCCCCATAATCGACGCCCGGTAGGCCCCGTCAAGCATAGAGCGAAGGGCGGGTCCGACTTAATAATGGGCTTACAAAGGCTTCCCGCCCTGCAAAATCCACAAAGCGGTGGAAATCGGCCCGCGCCCTGCTACAGTCACCCGGTTTCAAGAGGAGCACGTTTATCCATGATCGCCATTGTTTCCGGACTTCCCCGCTCGGGTACCTCGTTGATGATGCAGATGTTGCACGCGGGCGGCGCCCCGGTGTTGAGCGACAATTTGCGCGAGGCGGACGCCAACAACCCCAAGGGCTATCTGGAGTTTGAGAAGGTCAAACAGCTCAGGACGGACAAGACGTGGGTCCCGGAGGCCGAGGCCAAGGTCGTCAAAATCATCTCGCACCTCCTGCAGGAGCTGCCGCCGGGACACGAGTACCGGGTCGTCTTCATGGTGCGCTCGCCCGCGGAAGTCGTCGCCTCCCAGTCCTCCATGCTGGGGCGGTTGGGTCGGACCGGCGCCTCCATCCCGCCTGAGAAAATCCAGGCGGTATACACGCAACACGTCGCGGACATCCGCGCGTGGCTCGACGCGCAGCCGAACTTCCAGGTGCTGTATGTGAACTACACCGACGTGCTCGCCGAGCCGCTGCGCGAGGCGACGCGAATCAAGGAGTTCCTCGGCTGGCCGCTGGACACCGCCCAGATGACCGCGAAGGTCGACCCCAGTCTCTACCGCGAACGCAAGGGTTGATCGCCCCGTCATTGCTCGCGATTGTGCCCCGGCCCGGGACATCTTGACCGGACGGCGAACCCGCCGCGGGTGAGCCGTACGGCGTGGAAGCGCTTGTCCGCCCACGCTCATTCATAGTGTGTCCAGAGTCGAAGAACCTTGATTGTCTTTGAATCATCCAGCACTTCGTAGACAAGTCGGTGTTGAATGTTGATCCGTCTGGATATCGCGCCCTTTAGGTCCCCGACCAGCTTTTCGTAGGGTGGTGGAGTCTGGTATGGATTGGCTTCAATGATCGATAACAGGCGCTTTGCTTTGTCAGCCAGTCCCGAGGCAGACAGCTTCTTCGCATCCCCTTGTGCCTGTTTCGTGTAGACGAGCTGGTATTTCACCAGCGGAGTTCCTTCGCGCATTTATCCGCTGGTGTTTTTAGACCCTTGACGATGGATTCCTTCATCCCGGGGATGGCGGTCAGATACAGCGTTTCTTGGATACTTCGCCAGTCATCCTCGGAAATGAGCACGGCATTGGAGCGTTTTCCGGTGATCTGAATGGGCTGGTGAGAGTCGGCCAGTTCATCCATCAGGGTATAAAGCTTTGTCCGGGCGCGTGTTGCGGTAATGGTTGTCACGGTTGTCTCCTTGCGTACGGATTAGCGTACGCCCGCCCGCACTTTTGTCAATTCTTCAATCAGGCAACGACAAGCCTCAGGGCCACCGTCTTCGGTGTGCCCTGGAGGCACATGTTGGACTAGAATAGCGGTGCCATGTCAACATCGGTACCGCCTTCCGTAACGTTTGGATATATAACGGGCACTCCCACGGTCATGTTTTTCTTGTGCTTCTGTTTGACGAACAGAACATGTAGTAGTCGATCGGAATGGGTATCATTTCGGTAAACGAACTTCTCGCCACCAATGACACCCTCTTTAAAAAGAGCCGGCTCATAGGTGTCAGACTTTGTGTTGAGAGTACTTAGGGGAAGAATAGCCAATTCTGGGTAAGTATCCACGGGCTGGTTTGTGAATGATTCAGCTTTAAAGTCATGTTCGTCAAGTACGTAGCCATCCTGTGGAGGCACGTCTGCAAGTTGTACAATCGCCCACCGATCGTCGTGCGATTTTAGAAGCAGTATTCGCGAGTCTTTTTTGTATGCGTGAGTTACTTGAGGAGACAAGATGCCCTTGGCGGCATATGGAACCGGAACTGGAACCACGCAGCCACTTAGCACGGCACTAATTGCTCCAATAACGATCGCCATATTCATCTTGTTCATTAGTCCAACGACCTGAATAGGCTCGATGAGTTGGTTGGATGCTTCTGTATCTGCTTTGCCGTTATGTCTGTTGTAGAATTCATCCATCCGAATGCGATGGCAGCTCCTATAGATGAAGGTCTCCCGCCGATTCCGGTTGGTACAGGATGTCTTCAATCTGAATCCGCCGTGTCCCAGCGGGGACCGCCCATTCTATCTTGTCTCCCTTCCCATAGCCCAGAAGTGCGGTGCCAATAGGAGAGAGCACGGACATCTTGCCGTCATTGATGTTGGCGTCTGACGGGAAAACCAACGTGACTTCCATCTTTGTTTCATCATCGAGGTCAACGAATCGGAGTCGCGTGTTCATCGTCACCACAGTTGGCGGTACGTCTCGCGACTCGACGACCTTGGCCCTGCCAAGTTCAGACTCCAACGATTTCAGATCGTTTCGGTCACGATAGTTGAATGCCCCGGCCACCGACAGCAGCTCTTTAAGCCTTCTGAGGTCATTCGCCGTTACAAAAATCTGCCTATCTTTCATGTCTTATTCTCCTCTTTGCGCATCCAACGTCAGGCTTCACCCGGCGGCGAACCCGCTGCGGGTGAGCCGTACGGCGTGA
>DAOLDD010000047.1:0-26358 GCA_035327585.1 Kiritimatiellia bacterium
GAAGCCGGATCCCGCCGGCCTGTCCGCCGAAGCGCAACGCGCGAAGGTGGAAGCCGAAGTTCGCCTCGCTACTGTGTTGCCACGGAACTTTCGCTCCCGCGACGCGAGGTCGCGGGGGGCGACAGCAGGGTTTTGGAAGAGTCTTTCGTGTGGCCTGCTGCTGGCCGGCTGGATGGCGGGCGTCGCGCCGCTGCGCGCGGAGGCCGATTGTTTTGCCGACGCGTTGGACCGCGCCGCGGGGGCGCCCGTCGTGGCGGGCGAAGGCGGGTGGCTCTATCTGCCGTCCGAATTGCGTTTCCTTTCCGTCGGCGAATTCTGGGGCGAGGCCGCGCTGGACACGGGAAAAGCGATGAACCTGACGCATCGCGACCCGCTCGGTCCGATCGATGACTTCAACCGGCAACTCGCCGACCTCGACGTGAACTTGCTCCTCGTGCCCGTCCCGCCGAAGGCGCTGGTCTATCCGGCCCCGCTCGCCTGCACCCGCGAGGCGTCCCGCGTCGCGCTGGATCGGTTGCGTACATTCTACGCGCTGCTGCGCGAGCGCGGCGTGCAGGTCCTCGATTTAACGGAGGACTATCTCACCCCGGAGGCCCTCGCGGAAGGCCGCCTCTATTGCCAGACCGACACACATTGGACCGGCCTCGGCGTCCAGCGCGCGGCGCGTCGCATCCACGAGTGGATCCAGATGCAGGAGTTCGCCTCGAACGTGTCGGGTTCGGCGACGTGGACGGTGACGCCCGGTGAGCGCGCGATTTCCGGCGATCTCGATCGGATGCGCGGCACGACGGGAAGTGAAGCCGTACCGGTACATGAAGTTCGTGATGCGGCGGGACTGCCGCCGCCGGCCGACATGACGCGTCCGATCCTGCTGTTGGGCGACAGCCATGTCCTCGTTTACAGCGCCGGCGCGGACCTGCATGGAACCGGCGCGGGCCTGCCCGATCACCTCGCCGCGCTCACCGGTGGGAATATTGATGTGCTCGGCGTGCGCGGCTCCGGCGCGACCACCTCGCGGATCAGCCTGCTGCGGCGGATGAAATCGGACCCGGCCTACCTCAAGAACAAGAAACTCATCATCTGGTGCTTCACCGCCCGCGAGTTCACGGAAGCCGATGCCTGGCGTTTCGTTCCGCTGCCGGTGTTGTAGGGGTGGGCATGTTATGTTGCGAAGGGTGGACGCCGCGCTCCGTCGCGGTGTATTCCGTGCGCGGAGCGCCCGGACCACCATCGCAAAAGCGATTAGGTCTCGCGCCGGAACGCGGCGAGGACGGGGGTGCCGAAGCGACGCGTGAGGCCGAGGCTGTCGGGCAGCCATTCGAGCGTGGCGGAAAGCGCCGGACATTTCGCCGTGCGGTGGACGACCATCGGCCAGAGGAACTGGCCGCGCCGCGCGATGGGTGCATAGTGGGCTTCACCAAACGCGTGCGCCACCTCGTCGTGCGAAAAGTTGCGCCAGGTCCGCGTGTTCTTCTCCATCCGCTGTTTCGCCGCGAACAGCCAGGGCGCCATCGCGTTCAGGCCGGACGCGACGGGATAGTCAACGACGACCACATTTCGCGCGACGCGGCAAAGTTCGCGGATCAGTTCGGGCCAGCGTCCGCAGTGCGGCAGCAGGCGTACGCTCACCACCGCGTCGAACGCCCGGTCTGGAAACGGCAGGGCGACCACGTTGCCCACCACGAACCGGCAGTGCCCGGCATCGGCCAGGTCCGCGATGCGCGCCCGGCACGATTCCGCGCTGCCCAGCACCGTCACATCGTACCCCGTCGATGCAAGCGGGCGCGCGAGTTGCCCGTGGCCGCCGCCGACATCAAGGATCGTGCGCGTCTGCGCCGCGTGCAGGAAGTCGCGCACAATGCGCTCCTGCCGCGCCAGCATCCACGCGCCGACCGGCCCGGCGAAGCGCGATGCGTAGCCGTCCGAGGACGTCTCAATGTCGGCCGTTTCCGGGAAGACGCTGGATTCCGATTCCTGCATGCGCGCGATGCTGCCAGAATTTTCAACGTCTGTAAAAATGGTTTCCGGGACTTTCAACGTCTGTAATTCCTTTTTCCGCCGCCCGCCGGTCGGGATGGACGCGGGCGGGGGATTTGGGTAACCTCGTCGCCCATGAAATTAATCGCCCATCGGGGGGCTTCTCAGGAGGCGCCCGAGAATACGATCCCCGCGATTCACCTGGCGTGGCAGGAGAAGGCGGATGGGGTGGAAATCGACGTGCGGATGACGTCCGACGGCAAGGTCATCCTGATGCACGACGAGAATACGCTGCGCACCACGGGCAAGTCGTTCGACGTGGCGGGGCAGATGTGGGACGCGATTCGCAATCTCGACGCGGGCCAGTGGAAGAGCCCGCGTTTCCGGATGACGACGATCCCGTTGTTTCGCGATGTGCTCAAGATGCTGCCGGGCGGGCGCGAACTGTGGGTGGAACTCAAGTCCGGGGCGGAGATCATTCCCGCGTTGCAGCGCGACCTGGATGTCCAACGGCTGCCGGCGCAATCGCTCGTTTTCCTCGGGTTCAGCGCGCACCTGATGGGGCAGGTAAAGCAGGCGTTTCCGCACCACCGCGCGTTCCTGAACGTCGAGGCGCGCGGAAAACACGGTGCGCCGTCGCCGTGGCTGGCGGAAAAGATGATCGAGCAGGTTCAACGCTACGGGCTCAACGGCTTGAGCGTGGGGCTGTCGGACGCGGTGGATGAAACGTTTATCGGCCATATTCACGCCGCGGGCATCGAGTTGATTGGCTGGGTCGCGGACGACGAGCATCTCGCGTTGCGCCTGGCGCGCGCGGGGCTGAAATCGATGATGACGAACCGGCCCGCGTTCATCCGGCACCGCCTGCGTTCGCACGGGGCGCTGTGAGCGGGCGCGCGCCCCGCCCGGTACATCCGAACGTCGCCGCCCGCCTCGCGGAAATCGCCGCACATTATCACCGGCCCGAATACATCGCGCCCGATCCGCTGCAATGCGTGCGACGCCATGCCCGTGTCGCCGATCGCGAAGTGGTGGCGCTGCTGGCCGCGACGCTCGCGTTCGGGCGCGTGAGCCACATCATCCAGAGCGTCGAGCGCGTGCTGGCGCGGATGGGACCGGAGCCCGGCGCCTGGCTGGCGGCGGAGCGGCCGGCGTTGATCGCGCGGGCGTGCGCCGGGTGCCGGCATCGCTGGGTGACGGAGGAGGAACTGGCGAATCTGCTGGTGGCCGCGCGCGGAATGATCCGCGCCGAGGGGTCGATGGGCGCGGCGTGGGCGAGGGCGATCCGTCCGGAGGACGTGGATGCGCACGATACGCTGGCCCGCTGGGTGGCGGCGCTGGACACGCATGGGCTCGCCGCCGACAACGCGTTGATTCCGCGGCCCGACCGCCAGTCGGCCTGCAAACGGCTGCATCTGTTCCTGCGCTGGATGATCCGCTGCGATGTGATCGATCCCGGCGGCTGGGCGGATCGGCCGGCGCGGCTGCTGTTCCCGCTCGACGTTCACATGCACCGGATGGGCCGCGCGCTGGGGTTCACGCGACGCAGCGCCGCGGACCTGAAGACGGCGCGCGAGCTGACGGCGCGGTTCCGGATGGTGGACCCCGACGACCCGGTGCGGTTCGATTTCGCGCTGACGCGGATGCCGATCCGGGACGGGCTGGGGGTGGCGGATATTCGACGGGTCTTGCGCTCTCCCGCGCGGGTCGCTATCTTCTCCGGCTCGATTGGATAACCCAACAAAGGAACGTATGGCCGGCGGAAAAGAAGACATTATTGAAGTGGACGGAACGGTCACGAAAGTGCTGCCGGCCACGATGTATCGCGTGAAGCTCGCGAGTGGACACGAAATCCTCGCGCACATCTCCGGAAAGATGCGGAAGCACTTCATCAAGATCACCAACGGTGACCGGGTGAAGGTGGAGATGTCTCCCTACGACCTGACCAAGGGCCGGATCACTTTCCGCCACCGCGTGTAGCGCGGGCAGAAACCAGTTTTAGCGCGACGAGCGCGTCGCGGAAATCATTCGGCGGCGTCGCCTGCGCCCGTCGCATGTCCCCCGTGAGGGGATCGCGCCAGACCAGCCGCCAGGCGTGCAGCATCTGGCGGGGCATTTCACGCAGGATATCCTCCTTGACCGCGCGCGTCGCGTAGGCGCGGTCGCCCGCGAGGGGAAAGCCGGCGGCTTGCAGATGGACCCGGATCTGGTGCGTACGCCCCGTGCGCGGGTGCGCCTCGATGTGGGAGGCGACGGGGTTTCGCCGCAACAGCTTGAATTCCGTGAGGGCGGTGAGGCCGCCCACGGGCCGTTCCATCCGCGTCAGCGTGAGCGGGAAGAGCCCGATCGCAATCGCCTGGTACAGCTTGTCGACGGTGCGGTCTTCAAATTGTTTTTCGAGATTCGCCTGCGCTTCCGATGAGCGCGCGAAGAGCAGGCAACCGCTGGTGTCGCGGTCGAGCCGGTGCACGGGCAGGATTTCCGGGAAGCGCGCGCGCAACTGGGTTTCCGCACTGACCGGCCCGTTCGTGGGCAGCCCGGCGGGCTTGTCGACGACGATGCAGGCGGCATCCTCGTGGATGACGCGCAACGCGGCGGGGCTGATTTTTTCGGGTTCACGCGTCGCGGGCACTTCCACGGTGTCGCCGTTCTTCAATTCGTGGTGGGCGATCCAGACGCGGCGGCGGTTCACGAATACGAGCCGTTCGTCCAGCATGCGTTTGGCCTGCTTGCGCGAAACGCCGAGGCGCATGGTGAGGAATCGGTCGAGGGCAAGCCCCCGTTCGGGCTGGCGGACAACGAGTTGCTGGCTGGTGGGCATCGGCGGAGCATAACCGGGGTTCCCGGATTTGCCCAGCTCGGCCTCACAAGGTTTTCATTTATCCGGGCTTGTTTCGTGGAATTCCCCGCCTATGCTAGGCGCTCTTTGGAGGAAACCGCAGCATGTCTGAAGCGTCCCGCACCGATATCCCTTCCACTGATGAGCAAACCGAGGCGTGGTTCCTGGCGCAGATCGCCAAGCCGCACATCGAAACGACCGTTCTCCTGGATGCGCTGCGTGCGCTGCGAGAGGCCGGAAAAGCGACGGAGGCGGAACAGCGCGCGGAGCTGCTGCAGGATACCCTCGGTGAGCGCAAGAAACCGCTGGAGGCAATTGATGCGCTGATGCTGCGCGCGCGCTGGGCCGCGATCGACGGGCGGACGGGCATCAACTGGGCCGAGGAGGCCTCGGACGTTCTGGGCGGCGAATGGGAGCAAAAGGCGCTGGTCGATGAGTCCGGCTTTGCGCGTCCGATCCCGCCGGTGGAGGCGCTCCGCCGGTTGCGCCTGCTGATGAGCCTGCGCGAAGAAGTGCTGGTCCACGACCGCACCTGGGGGCTCGGCGTGGTCACCCGCGTCGATACGTTCAACAAGAAGATCGAAATCGATTTTGAGCGCCGCTCCGGCCACCAGATGTCGTTCAGCTATGCGGCGGAAAGCCTGCACATCGTTGGCCACGACCATATCCTGATGTGGAAACGCAAACGCGGCGACGACCTGCGCAAGCTCGTGCAGGATGATCCCGCCGAGGTGGTCCGGATGGCGCTGCGCAGCTTCGGCCCGCTGACGGTCACGCAACTCCAGTCGACGCTGACGAGCGGGATTGTCGCCGAACCGGATTGGAAGCGCTTCTGGGACCAGGCCCGGAAAAAGCTGAAGGCCGACCCGAATGTTCACCTCGCGACGACGCGCACGGAGCCGCTGCGCATCCTCGAAGGCGCGGCCGCGCAGTCTGACCAGGTTTTTGATTCCCTCGCGCGCGAACGGGACATCGGCCGGATCATTTCCACGTTGGAGGAACTGGCCGGGCGCAAGTCGCCGCCCAAGCTCGCGGAAACGCAACGCGGCGTGCTGGCGGACCGCCTCGCGTTCGCGCTGAAGGGCGCGACCAGCCAGGATCTGACGACGCCCGCGCGCCTGCTCATGGCCGCGGAGACGCTGGGGTTCGTGGATAAACTGGATCCCGCGCGCGTGCCCGATTTCTTCCAGGGTCGAATTTTTGACGAGACGCTGAAGCAGTTGCCGTCCCGTCCCCTGCGCGGTTTCCTGCGTTTCCTCCAGACGCGCAACGCGGAAGCGCTGCACGCGATGTTGCTCGACCGGCTCAATCGCTTCGAGATCGGCGTGCTGAACGAGGCGATGCTGTATCTTCTGGAAACCGGTCTGGAGCAGGACGCCGCGGTGCGATTCAAGCAGGCGTTCGATGCGCGCCAGCCGAGTCTGGAAATGCTGAGCTGGCTGGGTCGCTTCCCGGAGAAGTGCTCCGCGTGGAGCCTCTGCGCGCCCGGCCTCATGGTTTCGTTCATGGTGGAGGCGTTGGAACAGGACGCGAGCGGCGAGCGCCTGAAGGCGCAGAACCAGTTGCGCGAACGCTTCGCGAAGCCCGACTGGCTCAAGGCGGTCATGGGTCAGTTGGAGCGCGCGGACATCGAGGCGATGCTGCTGCGTATCAAGGAATCGACCGGCTGGCCGGCGCTGGACCGCGCGTCGGTCCTCGGCCAGATGGTGAAGATCAATCCTGAGCTCGCCCCGCTGCTCGTGGCGCGCGACGAGGGCGTGACCGCCGCCCGCGGTCCCGTGACCTCCAAGCGCAGTTTTCGCGAGCGGCAGCAACAGCTCGACCGCATCGTGTCGGTGGAAATCCCGAAGGTGGCCAAGGACATCGCGCTCGCGCGCAGCTACGGCGATTTGCGGGAAAACCACGAATACAAGGCGGCCAAGGAAAACCAGACGATTCTCTTCCGGCGCCGCGACGAGCTCATGCAGGAGTTGCGCCGCATTACCCCGAGCGATTTTCGCGATTTCCCGTCCGACAAGGCCGGCATCGCGACGACGGTCACGGTGGCCTATCCCGACGGCCGCCGCGAGACGTACCATATCCTCGGCGCATGGGACGGCGACACCGGCCGCAGCATTATCTCGTCGACCTCCCGGATGGCGGAAGTCTTGATCGGTCACACGGCGGGGGAGCAGTTGATGGTTCCTTCGGAACACGGCGAAGTCGCCGCGACCTTGGAGTCGGTGCAGCCGCTTTCCGCGGAAATCCTCGCCTGGGTCAGCAAGGAAGACTAATCCGGCTTCATGCAGGAAATACTCCAGCAATTCCTGCAGCGGGACGCGACGCCGCTGGTGCAGTTCTTCAAATACGCGATCGCGGGCGGCTTCGCGACGGGCGTGGACATGCTGGTCTTCTTTTTCTTCGCGTGGCGGGTATTGCCCGCATTACGGGAGAATGACCCGCTTGCGACGCGCCTGCATCTCAAGGTGCGCCATGTCGAGGAGGATGACCGGTCCCGCCGCTTCATCCTTTGCACGCTGATCGCGTTCATGTTCTCGAACCTGACGGCCTATCTCATCAACATCCACTGGGTGTTCCAGCCGGGCCGCCACGCCTGGTATGTCGAACTGGCGCTGTTCTATGCGGTGTCCGGTATCAGCATATTCATCGGCACCACGCTGGGCTGGGCGATGATTCGCTACATGCACCTCAGCACGAGCTTTTCCTACATCGGGAAAATGTTCGCCTCGCTGATGATCAACTTCGTCTGCCGCAAATATTTCGTCTTCAACGGCTGAACCCTTCGTTCTCGTCCTCGTCGCCGTCCTTGATCCGGATTTAACCACGGAGCGCACGGAGCCACGGAGAGGATAATCTTATTTTTCGCCCCCCAAAGAAGAAACCTCCTCCGTGAACTCCGTGTACTCAAGCGAAGCGGGTGGTAAAGAATTTCTTCCTGCTGTAGCCGCGCTCTCAGCGCGCGAAATCGGGACATGGCGAGGAGGTGGAACCGCGGATTGCGCCTATTCGCGCAAATTCGCGGAGTTATTCCGGCGCCGAACCACCGGCTACGAGACGCCGAACGCGCGGAGAAGTTGGTAGACGGCGAAGGCCGCAGCGTAGGCGAGCACGGACATGTAGACCAACTGGAACGCGGCCCATTTCCAACTGCCCGTTTCCTTGCGGGTGACGGCCTGCGTGGGCAGGCACTGGGCGGCGAGAATGTAGAACATCAACAGGCTGAACCCGGTGGCGGTCGTGAAGACCGGCGTGCCGTCCGCGCGGCGCGAGGAGCGCAGGCTGTCGAGCAGTGAACGCGGTTCCTCCTCCGCCCGGTCCGCGCCGACGCCGTAAACGACGGCCAGCGTGGATACAATCACTTCGCGCGCGGCGAATGACGTGATGACGCCGATGCCGATCTGCCAGTTGAAGCCGAGCGGCGCGATGATAGGTTCGATGAGGTGGCCCAGGCGGCCCGCGATGGAGCGCGAAAGCGCGTGTTGGTCCTCTCGATACGTCGCCTCGGTTTCGATCGCCGCCGCGCCCTCCGCGTCCCCGGCGTCCGCCAGCGCGGTCGCCTGCGCGCGCATCGCTTCGACTTCGGGCGGCGCTTCCGTTTTCGGATAGGTCGCGAGCGCCCAGAGCAGCACGGAAATGAGCAGGATCAACGTGCCGGCCTGTTTTACGAACATCCGGGCCTGGTCAAACATGTGCATGAACGCGGTGCGGATCACCGGCAGGCGGTAGTTGGGCAGTTCCAGCACAAGCGGGCGTGTCTCGCCCGGCAAAATCGTGCGCTTCATCAGGAACGCCGCGAGCAGGCCCGCGCCGATGCCGACGCCGTAGGCGCCGAGGAAGGTCATGGCTGCGTAGCCGGGCTGGTCCGGGAAGAGCAGGGCGATGACCATGGTGTACACCGGGATGCGCGCGGAACAGGTCATCAGCGGGGCGATGAGAATCGTGATGAGCCGGTCGCGCCGGTCCTCGATTACGCGCGTGGCCATGATCGCGGGAATCGCACAGGCGTGCGCGGAGAGCAAGGGCACGAACGCCTTGCCCGGCAGCCCGATCCGCCGCATCAGCCGGTCCATCACGAACGCGGCGCGCGCGAGATAGCCGGTGTCCTCCAGCAGCGCGAGAAAGAAGAAGAGGATGCAGATTTGCGGCAGGAAGACGAGGATGCCGCCGACGCCGCCAATGACGCCGTTGACGATGAGGCTTTGCAGGTCGCCCTCGGGAATCCAGTTCGCGACAAGGTTGCCGATCGTCACAAAGAGGTGGTCGATGAGATCCATCGGCACCGTGGCGAGCTGGAAAATCAGGTAGAACATAAGCGCCATCACGGAGAAAAACGCGACCAGCCCCCCGACGGGATGCGTCAGGATCCGGTCCATCGCCTCCGTCCGCCGACCCTGCGTGGCGTGGTGGGATTTCAGGTGCCGGGCCGCCACGCTTTCTGTCCACGTGTAGCGATTCTGGAAGGGGCAGGAGGAGCAGGCGTGGCAGGTGATCGCCTGCTGGATGATCGGGATGCGTTTGACCGCTTTGGAGAGGGTGTCATCCGTGGTTTGGGCAAGCGCGTCGAGGCCCTCGCCCGTGCGCGCGCTGACCGGCACGACGGGACACCCGAGTTCGCGGGAAAGCCCGTCGACGTCGACGTGCAGACCCTCCTTCTTCGCGACATCCATCATGTTGAGCGCGAGTACAACCGGGATGTCCTGTTCGAGGACCTGGCTGGCAAGAAAGAGATTGCGTTCGAGGTTCGTGGCGTCCGCGACCAGGATCGCCGCATCGGGGCGGGGCGCGCTGCCGGCCGAGCCGAGCACGGCATCGGCGGCGATCTTTTCCTCCGGCGTCGTTGCTTGCAGGCTGTACATGCCCGGCAGGTCCACCAACTGGATGTTCCGCCCGCTCCGCTCCAGCGCGCCGATGCGATGGCTGACCGTGGTGCCGGGAAAATTCGCGGTTTTCGCGCGCAGGCCGGTCAACGCATTAAACAGCGTCGTCTTGCCGGCATTCGGGTTGCCGAGCAGCACCACCCTGTAGGTGCGTCGGTTCGTCGCGGGTTCTGGAAGGACGTCGGTGGGCATGGCGTCAACGCGGGCAGGCGAAGTGGTCGCACGGCTGCACCAGGACCCGCGCGGCGAGCCGGCGTGAAACGCCGAGGCGCGAGCCGAACACGCGGAGAATCATCGGGTCGCCCCGCTGGATCAACTCCAGGCGTCGTCCCGCGCAAATGCCCAGCGTCATGAGCCGGCGCATGTCGTCGTCCGCCGCCTCGACGTGGTGGACCACCGCGCAAATGCCAACCGGCAGCACATCCAGCGCCATCGGTTCCACGGGCGCCGCGACAAATGGAAGGGGGGTGCTCATGCTTGGTTCAACGAATAGGTGATTGATATATCTAACATCGCGCCCTGTCAAATGACATCCGTTCGATAGGCGGAACCCGTTGTTCCGGCTTCCTCCGGTCCCGGCGAACCGGTAGCCTGCCGCGATGCGTCTGGCTTTGAGTGTCCTGTTCGCCCTCGCCTGTGTGGAGCCGGCGTCATACGCCGCCGCGCGGCCCCTGATGCGGGATTTCATGGGGCTGAATGGGCACTATCATTTCAAACCGGACCTGTACCGGCCCGCGGTTCGCCTCGTGCGGAACTACCACGACCTGCAGTGGGACGTGGCGAAGCCGGGCGATCCGCCCACGTTTCCCCGCTGCGTCAACGGCGTGGATTGGAGCGCGGTCTACGGTCCCTGGCGCAAGGCCGGGTTCGAGATCAGCGCCTGCGCGCAGTTTCGTGATTTCGGCGCGGCCAATCCGAATCACCGCGAATTGTGGGCGGGCCGTGAGAAGTGGGCTCGCACCTACGGCGGTGAAATGGCGCGCGTGCTCGGCCCCACGAAGGGGGCGGGGCTGATCTCCTCCATTGAAATCGACAACGAGCCCGGCAACGGGTTCGACGACGCCCTCTACCAGCGCATCTTCCGCGAGATGGCGTCCGGCATCCGCGCGGCCGACCCCGCCATCCGTATCGTAACCTGCACGGTGCACACCGGGCCGGCGGACAAATACCACAAGAATCTGGATGAGACGTTCGGCGACAAATCGTTGCTGCCCCTGTACGACGTCATCAATGTCCACACCTACGCGGAACTGCCGGAGAAAATCCGGAAACATCCGTGGGATCGAACGTTTCCGGAGGATTCGCGTTCGCCCTTCCTGAAAAATGTGGACGATGTAATCGCCTGGCGGGATCGCCACGCGCCGGGCAAGCAGGTCTGGGTGACGGAATTCGGGTGGGACGCCTGTACGGAAGCTGCGATGGCGTGCCGGGAGGGGTGGTTCGAGAAACTCGGTTGGACGGTCGTGAGCGATCTTCAACAAGCGCAGTATCTCGTGCGCGCGTTTCTCCTGCTGGCGGCGCGTGACGTGGAGCGCGCGTACATTTTCTATTACGATGACAACGACGAGCCGTCCGTCCACGCCGCCTCCGGCCTGACCCGCAAGTTCCAGCCGAAGCCCGCGCTCTGGGCGGTGAGCCAGTTGCAGGACCAGCTCGGTGACCACCGCTTCAAGCGCATCGTCCATGAAAAGGACGGCATTCATGTCTACGCGTTCGCGAACGCCGCCGGCCAGGAGCGCTGGGTGGCGTGGTCATCGGCCGGCGAGGCGCGTGAGTTCAATTTCGGCGCGATCGTAAAAAATCCGGGCTCCATCAGCGTGGTTCCGATGGCGACCGGGCCGGACGCCGTTTCGCCGCGGCCCGCGACCGCCGTCATGCATTTGGGCGGAAGCGTGAGCTACCTGATTCCACCGCGCGGGCGGTGATCGGCGCGCGTCGACCCGGCGCGGCTCAGGCCACCTTCATCGAAATGTCGAGGGCCGGCGCCGAGTGCGTGAGGCGGCCGATGGAGATGAAGTCGACGCCGGTTTCGGCGACGGCGCGTACGGTGTCGAGTCCGATGTTGCCGGAGGCCTCGACCTGCGCGCGCCCGTTGATTGCGCGCACCGCCTCGCGCATCAGGCTCGGCATCATGTTGTCCAACATGATGATGTCGGCCCCGGCGTCGATCGCCTCCCGGACCTGGTTAAGATTGGCGCACTCGACTTCGATGCGCGTACCAGCGGGCGCCTGCGTGCGCAGGCGTTTCACAGCCGCCCAGACGCCGCCGGCCAGGCGGATGTGGTTGTCCTTGATCAGCGCCAGGTCGGAGAGGGTCTGGCGATGATTCGTCGCGCCGCCCACGCGCACCGCGTATTTGTCGAGCACGCGCAGGCCCGGCGCGGTTTTGCGGGTATCGAGAATCTTGACGGGAAGCCCGCGCACGGCGTCCACATACTGCGCCGTAAGTGTGGCGATGCCGGACATGCGTTGGATGAGATTGAGCGCGACGCGCTCGCCGGTCAGCAGCGCGCGGACCTTGCATTGCGCCTCGGCCAGGATCGTATTCCCGGGCAGATGCGCCCCGTCCTCCGCCTGCGCGCTGAAACGGGAGAGGGGATCAAGCTTGCGGAATACGCGCTCCGCGACGGCCAGCCCGGCAATGACCCCGGGTGATTTCAGGCGGAAAATCCCGGTCGCCGTTTCCTCCGGCGCGAAGAGACAATTCGTGGTGACATCCCCGCCGGGCGCGTCCTCCCGCAGCGAGTTGTCGATGATCCGCTCGATGTCCGCCCAATTCAGGTCCATGTCCGTTTCCTTAATTCCACTTCGCAAGTCGCGCGCGTGTGCCGCGTTTTTGGGTGATGTGTCCTTCAAAGTCGGGATTCTCCGCCGGGCAATCCTCGCGCTGGTGCGCACCGCGTGATTCCTCGCGCAGCAGCGCGCCGCGCACGGTCAGCGTGCACGCGCGCATCATCGTGCGCAGCGGGCGACCCGCCCAACGGGTCAGCAGCGCGCCGTGTTCGTCGCGAAGCGCATACAGCGCGTCGAGCGTACGCTTCAATTCGTGCCCGTTTCGCACGATGCCCGCGTGCTCCGTCATCAAATGGGAAACGTGTTTGCGCAGGCGCAGGAGCAATTCGGGGTCCGCGGGCGTGGGATCGCGGACCGGCAGGTCCTCGCCAATCAACGCCGGCGGCGCGACGTCCGCTTCGAGCGTCAACGCACCTTCGACCGCGCGCCGCGCGAAGACCAGGCACTCCAGCAGCGAATTGCTGGCCAGCCGGTTCGCGCCGTGCACTCCGGTGCAGGCGCACTCGCCGCACGCGAAGAGTCCCCAGATGCTGGTGCCCGCCATCCGCCCGGTCACGATGCCGCCGATGGTGTAATGCGCGGCCGGCGCGACCGGGATCAAGTCCGTCGTGATGTCCACGCCGTGCAGCCGGCACGCTTCATGCACGTTGGCGAAACGCGTCCGGACGGCGTCGGCCTTCAGGTGCCGCATGGAGAGCCAGACGCACGGTTTCTGCTCGTTGTGCATCTCGCGGAAAATTGCGCCCGCCACGACGTCGCGCGGCGCCAGTTCGCCCTGCGCGTGATAGCGACCCATGAAGCGCTCGCCCGCGTGGTTGAAGAGCTGGCCGCCCTCGCCGCGCAGCGCCTCGCTGATCAGGAACGTCGCGCCGCTTTCGGTGTAGAGCGCCGTGGGATGAAATTGCACGAACTCCATGTCGCAAACCTCGGCGCCCGCGCGGTACGCCAGCGCGATGCCGTCGCCGGACGAGGTGGGCGGGTTCGTCGTGCGCTCGAAGTTGCCCGCCGCGCCGCCCGTCGCCAGGATCGTGGCGCGCGCGGTGAACAGCCAGGGCTCGAACCGCTCCTGATGGAAAGCCATGCAGCCGAGGCAGCGGTTGTCCACCACGACCAGTTCCGCGACGGTGGTGTGCTCGAAGAGGGTGATGTTCGGGTGCGCGGCGACGCGCTCCAGCAGGAACTGCGTCACCGCCTGCCCGGTCGCGTTGCCCGAGGCGTGCAGGATGCGGCGCTTGCTGTGCCCGCCCTCCAGGCCGAGCGCGAGGCCCATGTGGCCTTCGTCAAACTTCATGCCCTGGCGGATCAATTCGCGCACGCGTTCAACGCCCTCGCCGACGAGGATTTCCACCGCCGCGCGACGGCACAACCCGCGCCCCGCCGTGATCGTGTCGTCGAAATGAAGGAACGCGGAATCCTCGGGATCAATCGCCGCCGCGATGCCGCCCTGTGCCCAGAAGGAACTGCTCTGGCGCACGACGGACTTCGTCAGCAGCGCCACGCGCCCGTGCTCCGCGGCCGCCGCGGCGGCGTAGAGCCCGGCCAGTCCGCTCCCGATGACGAGGAAGTCGAAGGCGTGATGCGTCGTATGGTGATGACCGAGCACGAACGGATAAGCCGGGGTTATTGCTTCGGTGATCCTACAACAACGCGCCGCCGATTCCAGCGCCGATATCGCCGGGCCGCGCGACTTCAGTTGTTCACGCCGCGCATTGACCCTGTGCGGGGGGTGTTCTACGCTGCGGCCCAATCAACCAAAACGAGGTGTGCCTTGACTGCGTCCTGGGTTCCGCTGCTGCCGCTGGCCGATTTCCTCTACGCGTTTCGCGAGAGCAATTTCCTGTCGGGCAAATTGATCATCATCATCCTGTTCAGCTTCTCCATCGTCGCCTGGACCGTGATGGTCTCGAAAATCATGGAGTTAAAGCGGGCCCACCTGGCCGCGCGCCAGTTTCTCGACCACTACCGGCGCGAGCAGCACCCGCTGGGGTTGTTCCTGCGAAAACAGCGGATCGCGTACAGCCCGCCGGCGAAGGTGTACGAAAGCGCCTGCATGACGGTGGGCGTCGAATTCGAGGCGCGCGGCGTCGACGAGGATCTCTTCCGGCGCGGCGGCGAGAATCGCATCCAGCTCACGGCCATGCAGGTGGGCACCGTGCGCAACGCCGCCGAACGCCAGTGCAACGACCAGGTGCTCGTGCTCGAGTCCAAGATGGGGTTCCTCTCCACCGCCGTCAGCGCGAGCCCGCTGATGGGGCTGCTCGGCACCGTCTGGGGCGTGCTCGACTCCTTTTCACAGATGGCCGTGCAGGGTTCCGCGAACCTGTCCGCCGTCGCGCCCGGCATCGCCAGCGCGCTGCTGACGACCGTCGTCGGCCTGCTCGTCGCGATCCCGTCCTCCATCGGCTACAACATGCTCGCCAGCAAGATCAGGCAGTTGACCGTGCAGATGGACAATTTCGCCGACGAGTTCGTCACCGAACTCCAGCGCCACTACGTGCGCGAATAGGGTGGGGCCATGGCGCGACGCACCTCCATCAAACCGCTCCGCGAGATCAACGAGATCAACATGACCCCGTTGATCGACCTCACGTTCCTGTTGCTCATCACCTTCATCATCACGATGCCGCTGCTGGAACAGGGCATTCCGATCTCGCTGCCGAAGGGCAAGGCCCGCGACATGGACCAGACCAAGTCGCGCGTCATCACCCTGGACGCCGAGGGCCGCGTCTATCTCGACCGCGTCTCGATATCCCTCCCGCAACTCGGCGAGGAAATGAAGTCCCTCGCGCAGGGCGAACCCGAATTGACCGTAATGGTGCGGGCGGACGAGAAACTGGCCTACGGCAAGGTGATCGAAGTCATGCGCACGCTGAGCGACGCGCAGGTGACGCGGCTCGGGCTCGTCACGACGCCGGACGCCGCGCCGGGGAAATAAGGGGCGGCCGTCCGAACCCATGGCGCGCGCACGATGAACGACCCGCGTTTCAAGAAGACGCTGCTGATCACCACCGCGGTCCATTTCGCGGTCGTGTTGGTCTTGATCATCTTCCCGCTGCTCACGCGGCTGCTGCGTCCGCCGAAGAAGCCGGAGATGATCACGTTCATCGATTTGCAGGCGATGCCGCCCGCACCGCCTCCTCCGCAACCCCGGCCCGAACCGCCGCAACCGCGCCCGGAACCGAAGATCGAGGAGCCCAAGCCCTCGCCGATTCCAGAAAAACCGCCGGACAAGCCCAAGCCCCCCGAGCCGCCCAAGATCAAGGTCAACACCAACCGGGTTGTGCGGAAGGTGGAGGACCAGCCGAAGCCCGCGCCGCAGCAGCCGCAGTTGACGCAAGAGCAGATTCGCAAGCTGTTGGAGGCGAACATCAAGTTCTCGTCGTCCGGCACGCCCAGCGCCAACTTCAGCGATTTGTCGCTCTACTATGCGACCGTGCGCGACGCGATGTACGGCGCGTGGACGCAGCCCAGCGCGGCGGCCCGCGGGTTGCGCGCCGAGGCGTCGATCCGCGTACAGCGCAATGGCACGGTGACGCAGCGCCGACTCTCGCGTTCGTCCGGCAGCAAGTTGATGGACGACTCCGTCCTGGCCGCCGTCAACGCCGTCGCCCGCCTGCGCCCGCTCCCCGCCGACGTCCGCGACGCCCACCTCGACATCACCATTGAATTTGTCGTGGGCGAATGATTGCACAAAACCGGCTGGACGGGTGAATATCACCGTCCCCCGCGGCCTTGCGCCGCGGGAACGAAAGTTTTTCTCGCCACGCTCTCGGATACCTGAGTTCCCGCCGACGCTCGCCAGAGGCGAGCCCAGCCCGCGCAGCGGGCTGGCTTCCCATTGGGAAGGTCGGCGGAAAGATGATTGGCGGTTCCGGTCTAGCGAAGCGAACTTGGCCTCCCGCGGCGCAAGGCCGCGGGGGGGCGCCTCCGTTTCGCTGATGTGTTGGCCCGTTTTCATGCAGACAAAGACTTGATGCATGAAGGCCATGATTCAACAGGCTCGACAGATGCGCGCAGAAATTCCTTTATACGCGGGTGAAAAAGCGCAGTTCCTTTTCAATTCGTTGGCGCGGACGTTTGCGCTTGAGAACTGGCGTGGAGCCGCGCCGCATGCGACTGTTGAATCAATATGCGCCGTGCGCTCAATGAGAGATCGAAATTACAGACGTTGAAAGTCGCGAAAAAAGAAATTACAGACGTTGTAACTTTTTACACGGGGATGTGCTCATGAAATGCTGGATTATTGGTTTGGTGCTGCTGGCGGCGACGGCGGGGTCGGCGCAGGTGACGGTGGTGAAGGGGGCGGGGCAGAAGTCGTCGATCGACTGGTCGGCGTACCAGGCGCAGGACGGCGTGGGACAGCTTTTCATCAAGGTCCTGTCCGACGATTTGCTGCGCTCGGGCTGGTTTTCGCGCGGGACGCCGGGGCAGGCGGAGCTGGCGCTGACGGGGCAGGCGGGCGCGGGCGGCGTGCAGGCGATCGTCTTCAACCGCGGCGCGGGGCGGCAGGTGTACGGCAAACGCTATCCGATGAATCCGCAGGAGGTGCGGCGGCTCGCGCACGTGGTGGCGGATGAGATCGTCGAAGCGGTGACGGGGAAGAAGGGCATGGCCGCGGGCCGACTCGCGCTGGTCGGCACCCGCACGGGGAAGAAGGAAATTTACCTGATGGACGCGGACGGGCAGGGGCTCCAGCAACTGACGCGCGACAACGCGGTCAGCATCACGCCAAACTGGGGACCGGGCGGTCGGCAGCTTGTTTACACGTCCTATCTCAAGGGATTCCCGGACATCTTCCTGATCGAACTCGCGACGGGGGCGCGCCGGCGCATCGCGCACTATTCGGGGTTGAACACGGGCGGCGCGATTTCGCCAAACGGGCGTGAGATCGCGATGATCCTGTCGCGGGACGGGAACCCGGAACTTTACATCCGCAATCTGGACGGCGGCGAATTGATCCGCCTGACACGCACGTTGCGCGCCGCGGAGGCGAGCCCATCCTGGTCGCCGGACGGCCGGCAGATCGTATATGTCTCCGACCAGGCGGGATCGCCCCAGTTGTACATCGTGGGGCGGGACGGCGGGAATCCGCGTCGCCTGACGAGTCGGGGTTCGCAGAACGTCGCGCCGGAGTGGGGCGCGAACAACATCATCGCGTATTCGAGCCTTTTCGGCGGCCGCTGGAACGTGTCGATCATCGACCCGGCCGGGCTGGAGCCGCGGCAGATCACGCCCGGGGACGCCGACTATGAAGATCCCTCCTGGGCGCCGAACGGACGCCACCTCGCGGCAGCCCGCTCCATTCGTTACGCATCCCGGGTGGTCCTGCTTGACACCATGGGCGATCCCCCCGTAGTTTTGACGGATTATCCGGGTGATTGGACTGCGCCCGCGTGGGCCCCGGGTAAATAGTCGGTTTATCATTGCGCAGTGTACCTGCGCTCGGAGGTTGACGTGAAAAGCGCGTTGAAGATGGGAATGCTCGTGTTGATGGTTTCGGCGGTGGCCTTGACGGGTTGCAAAAAGAAACCCAAGGCGGGTGCGGGTGGCATCGATGGCGTGGGCGGCGTGATGGGGACGGATCTTTACGGCGACGCACTCGGTTTGGGCTCGCGACCGGATGATCTCACGATGATCGCCAGCCAGTTCGGCGTCGTGTACTTCGACTTCGACAGCGCGCAGGTCGGTCCGGGCGAGCGAACCAAAGTCGAAGCCGTCGCGGAGTATTTGCGCAGCAATGCCGGCGTGGGCGTGATTGTGGAAGGTCACTGCGATGAGCGCGGCAGCAACGAGTACAACCTCGCGCTGGGCGAGCGTCGCGCGCTCGCGGTGCGGGCCTACCTCGTCAACCTCGGCATCGACGCGGGTCGCATCCAGACGAAGAGCTATGGCGAGGAACGCCCGGTTGCCCTCGGCCACGACGAATCGTCCTGGCAACAGAACCGCCGCGCGGAATTCCAGTTGTTCAAGTAACCGCGTTTCCTGTTTGAATCCAAACCGCCGTGGCGCACCCCGCCACGGCGGTTTTGTTTTGGATGGTGCAACGCGACCTCCGGGCGCGGAGCGCCCGTGCCACCGCTCAAACGCGGCGGATTTGCGAACCGATCTCTCCTTGCTCCATGTCCCGGAACATGCTGACATCGGGGCGATGGCGATGCTGGCATTTTTTGGTGGAGGCACCGGCGGGGGTGAAATTGTTCTCGTCCTGCTGGTGGCGCTGCTTTTGTTCGGCTCGAAAAGCCTGCCGCAGGTGGCGCGCACCATCGGGCGCACGTTGGAGCAGATTCGCCGCGCGGCGAATGAGGTGCGCGACGAAGTGATGCGCGCCGAGCCGGATTTGGGTACTGATGAGCCGCGGGCTACCCAGCAGCCGGCGCAGTTGCCGCAGCCCAAACCACCCGGGGAGTCATCGGATGAACGGGTTGCTCGCTGAAGCATCCGAGGATCGGAAACCCTTTCTCGCGCACCTGGAAGACCTGCGCGTCGTCCTCCTGCGTTCCGCCGCGGCCCTGCTCGTGGCGATGGGAATCGCGCTCGTCTACACACCCGAGATTCTTGGCTTGCTCAAGGCGCCGCTGCATGGCGTCGTGACGGATCCGGACACGTTCCTCCGCTCCATCGAAGTGGCCGGGGCCTTCACTGCCAC
Organism: Kiritimatiellia bacterium; assembly: GCA_035327585.1. Taxonomy (GTDB): domain Bacteria; phylum Verrucomicrobiota; class Kiritimatiellia; order CAIVKH01; family CAIVKH01; genus JAMLJG01. The sequence continues at coordinate 19,133 of DAOLDD010000047.1, forward strand.
GCTGCGGATCGCCTTCTGGAGCGGGGTGGTGCTCGCCGCTCCGTTCCTGGTGATCTTCATCGGCGCGTATCTGGTTCCGGCGCTCACCGCTTCGGAACGTCGCGCGGTCAGCGGCGTGGGCGTGTTGAGCGTCATCCTGTTCGTCGCCGGCGTCGCGATGGGGTACTTCTTCACCCTGCCGTTTGCGTTGCGGGCCATGTTCCTGATGCACGGCTGGCTGGGCGTCGTGGCGGAGTGGACGCTGACGAGCTACGTCTTGTTTGCGACGCAGTTGCTGGTGGCGTTCGGCCTCGCGTTCGAGCTTCCGGTCGTAATTCTCGTGCTGGGCCGCCTGGGCATCATCAGTTCAACCTGGCTGCGCACCTACCGGCGGCACGCGATCATCGTGATTCTTCTGCTGGCGACGGTCCTCACGCCGCCGGACGTCTTTTCGCAACTCCTGATGGCGATTCCGCTCGCGGCGCTATACGAGGCGTGCGTGTGGATCATCTGGAGCTGGGAGCGTGCGGCGCAGCGGGCGCGCGAGGAGGACGGCGCATGACCCTGCGGCTGGCCAGCTTCGGTGTACGCGGATTCGTCGGCCAATCGCTGACGCCCCGGGTGGCGATGGATTATGCCGCGGCCTTCGGCACCTTCGTCGAGGGCGGGCGCGTGTTGCTCGCCCGGGATACGCGCTATTCGAGCCCGATGTTGCATTCAGCCGTCACGGCGAGTTTGCTTAGCTGCGGCTGCGAGGTGCTCGATTTCGGTGTGTGCCCGACGCCCGTGCTCCAGTTCAGCGTCAAGCCTTGCGGCGCGGCCGGCGCACTGTCGATTTCCGGGGGCCACAACCAGATGGGCTGGAACGCCATCACGCTGGTCGGGCACGACGGCGCCGTCCTCGATGCCTCCGCCGGGGAGGCGGTGCTGGACGCCTTTCACGCCAACGACTTTATTTCCCGGGATGCGACGCATATGGGCTCCGTTATCCCGCGCGCTGATTTTTTCGGCCCCTATTTGCATGCATTGGCGGCGCTGGTGAACCGCGAGGCGATCCGCAGGGCGGCGTTCACGGTGTTGATTGACCCGGTGGGCGGTGCCGGCTGTCCCTACCTCGAGGATTTTTCCCGTGAGTTCAATCTGAAGCTGGTGGCGATCAACGGGGAACCGTCGGGCTACCTGGCGCGCGAACCGGAGCCGCGTCCGCGCAGCGCGCTGCAGATGGCATCGTTTATCCGCCACGTCAGAGGGAACGCGGGATTCGTCTTCAGCAGCGACATGGGCCGGCTTTCGCTGGTCACGGAATCGGGCGAGCCGTTGAGTGAGGAATTCACGCTGCCGCTGCTGGTGCGTCATTTGTTGCAACAGCGACCGGGCCCCGTGGTGACGAATTGCTGCACCAGCCGCATGGTCGACGACGTCGCCGCGCAGGCGTCCGTCCCGCTCCTCAAGACGCCGGTCGGCCAGGCCTTCGTGGTGGCGCGCATGACAGACGAGCAGGCGCGCGTCGGCGGCGAGGGCAGCGGCAGCGCCGCCGTACCGGAATTCAGCCGCGCCTTCGACGGCTTCCTCATGATGGCGCTGGCTTTGGAACTGATGGCGGTGAGCGGGGAGCCGCTGTCGGCGCTGGTTCGCTCGCTGCCGCGCTACCAGATGGTCAAAAAGAGCATGGCCTGCAATTCGCGCGTGGCCTACCGCGCGCTGGAGGAATTCGCCGCGCAGGCGGACCGCACCGGCGCCGTGGGAATCGACATGACCGACGGCGTTCGCGTTGATTGGGAGGACGGATGGCTGCATGTGCGTGCCTCGCACACCGAGCAGTTGCTGCGAGTGCTCTCGGAATCGCGTACGCGTGAGAAGGCCGAGCGGCGCGCCGCCGAGGCGATGCGGCTGATTGGGCAGGGGCTCTAACCGATGAAGGAATCACTGAAAGTCGGCGTGTCGGGTGTGCGCGGGATCGTCGGCGATTCGTTTACGCCCCAGATCGCGGCCGCGTTTGCGCAGGCCTTCGGCTCGTTCGTCGGACAGGGGCCGGTGCTCGTCGGGCGCGATACGCGGCCCAGCGGACGGATGATCGAACAAGCCGTGGTCGCCGGTTTGCAGAGCGTCGGCTGCAATCCAATCCTGCTTGGCGTCGTGCCCACGCCCACGGTGCTGATCCTGACGCAATACCTCGCGGCGCGCGGCGGCATCGCGATCACCGCCAGCCACAACCCGGAACAATGGAACGCGCTGAAATTCGTGGACCGGCGCGGCCTGTTCCTGGAGGAACACCGCGCGCAGGAATTGTTCGATATTTATCACCAGCAGAACTTCCCGCTCGTGCCCGAAGCGGAGATTCCGGCGGTCGCGAGCCAGCCCTATCCGGTCGAACATCACTTCAAGCGAATCATGGAATACGTCGACCATGCCGCCATCCGCGCGCGCCGCTTCCGGGTGGCCGTGGACTGCGTGAACGGCGTGGGCGCCTTGTTTTCGCCATTCCTGTTGAGCCAGTTGCTCGGCTGTGAAATCGTGCCGATCCACGACACGCCATCGGGCGTATTCGAGCGCGATCCGGAACCGCTTCCACAACACCTCGGCGCGCTGCGCGAGGCGGTCGTACGACACGGTTGCGCGATCGGCTTCGCGCAGGACCCGGACGGCGACCGCCTGGCGATAGTCGACGAGTCGGGTGAGGCGATTGGCGAGGATCTTACGCTGGCCCTCGCCGCCTGGCAGGTGCTCGACGCGCACGAGAAGGGGCCCGTGGCGATCAATCTCTCCGCGAGCAAGGCGGTCGAGGATGTGGTGCGCGCGCGCGGTTGCGACGTCATTCGCACGCGGATCGGGGAAACCCACGTGGCGCGCGCGATGCTGGAGTCGGGCGCGGTGGTGGGCGGTGAACACAATGGCGGCGTCATCATCCCGCGCATTCACCCCTGCCGCGACAGTTTCGCCGCAATGGCGGTCATCCTGGAATTGCTCGCGCGCACCGGGCGGAGCGTCTCGTCGCTGCGCGCGGAGATTCCCCGGTATCATGTCGTCCGCCGCAAAGTGCCGAGCCGGCCGGAGCGCGTGCCGGAGGCCCTGCGTGAATTGCGCCGGCTGTATGCCGTCCATCCGCTGAACTTCCTCGATGGGTTGTATGTCCAGTTTGAGGACGCCTGGGTGCACGTGCGCCGCTCGAACACGGAGCCGGTGGTGCGGATCACCGTGGAAGCGCCTTCCCCCGCTCGCGCGGACGTACTTGCGGACGAGTTTACCGCGCGTCTCGAACCGCTCGCGAGCTAGGTCGACGCGCGATGCGATTTGCCCTCATCCCGCATCGAGACTTGGCGCGCCGGACGTGACTTGCTAGCGTGTCGCCGCCTGATGAAAAAGCGCATCACCATCGTCTCGCCCTTCCTCGACGAGGAGGGCAACCTGCCGGTGCTATACGAGCGGCTGGCGCGCGTCATGGATGCCCAGCCCGAGGACTGGGAGTTGATTCTCGTGGACGACGGCAGCACCGATGGCTCGGTTCCGTGGGTGCGGCGAAAGGCGGCGGAAGATTCCCGTGTGAAATTAATCGTCCTCTCGCGCGACTTCGGGCACCAGGTGGCGATCACCGCCGGCTTGGATCACGCGCAGGGCGACGCGACGGTGATTATTGACGCGGATTTGCAGGACCCGCCGGAGGTCATTCCCGAGCTGCTCGCGAAGTGGCGCGAGGGCTATGAAATCGTCTACGCCGTGCGCCGCAGCCGCGCGGGCGAGAGCTGGTTCAAGAAAATCACGGCGAAACTATTCTATCGTCTATTTCACCGGATCGCGGGCATCCAGGTCCCGATGGACGCGGGTGAGTTTCGTCTCGTCGACCGCAAGGTCGTGGCCGCGCTCCGCGATGTGCGTGAGTTGCATCGCTTCCTGCGCGGGCTGACCTGCTGGACGGGGTTCAGCCAGTGTCCCGTGCATTACGACCGGGCTGCGCGCCACTCGGGGCGCACCAAATATCCGCTCTGGCAATTGATCCGACTTTCCTGGGATGCATTGACCTCGTTCTCCGGCGCGCCCTTGCGCTGGATGACGGGCATCGGGGTGCTCGTCAGTTTCGCCGGCCTGCTCTTCGCCGCCCGCGTCGTGCTGGGTCGTTTATTCGGATGGGGCGAGACGGTGCCGGGTTGGACATCGCTTTTTTCAGCGTTGATGGTCCTGAGTGGAATCCAGTTGATCAGCCTTGGGCTGGTTGGCCAATACGTCAGCCGCATCTACGAAGAAACCAAGAAGCGTCCGCTCTATTTCATCCGCGACTCCGTCGGGTTGTAAGCGAGTTGGACGCGCGTCCTGGACGAAACGGAATGAACACCCCACTTTATCTGGTCACCGGCGGCTGCGGATTCATCGGCTCGCATCTGGTCGAAGCGTTGCTGCGGGACGGCTGTCGCGTGCGCGTCCTGGACAACCTGTCGACCGGACACCGCGAAAACCTGGCTGACGTGGCGGATGCCGTCGATCTGCGGATCGGCGATATTACGAACCCCACCGACGTGAGCGCCGCGTGCGCGGGCGTGGACGGGGTGTTTCACCTGGCCGCGCTGGTATCCGTCGCCGATTCCGTGGAACGACCGCTGGAGAATCATCGGCTGAATGCAACGGGCACGCTCAATGTCCTGCTGGCCGCGCGGAATGCCGGTGCGCGCCGCGTCGTCTTCGCGAGCTCCGCCGCAATTTACGGGAATGCGCCCGGATTGCCGAAGCGCGAGGATCAGCCGCCCGCGCCCGTTTCGCCGTACGGTGCGGCCAAATTGATGGGTGAACACTACCTGAAAATTTTCCATCGCCTGTACGGGCTGGAAGCCGTGTCGTGCCGATTTTTCAACGTGTATGGACCGCGCCAGGATCCGAGTTCACCCTATTCCGGCGTGATTTCCCGTTTTGTGGATGCCCTGCGCGCGGGTGCGCAGCCGGTCTTGTTTGGTGACGGCGAGCAGACCCGCGATTTCGTGTTTGTCGCCGATGTGGCGTCCGCGCTGCTCGGTGCGATGCGACGGGAGTCGTCCGGCGACGGCTCCGCCTATAACGTGGCGACCGGCGCGGCGACAAGCCTGCTCCAGCTCCTCGACGGATTGGGGCGTGTTTCCGGCGTCGCGCCCGCGCCGCGCTTCGAGCCGGCCCGCGGCGGCGATGTGCGCCATTCCCTCGCATCGATCGATGCGGCCCAGCGGGCCTTTGGATTTACCCCTGCATATTCACTTGCCGCCGGACTGGCGGAATTATGGAAAGGAACCACGCGATGAAACCCACCCTCGTGATCATGGCCGCCGGCATGGGCAGCCGCTACGGCGGCCTCAAACAAATCGATCCCGTCGGCCCCTCCGGCGAAATCATGCTCGATTATTCCGTTTATGACGCGTTGCAGGCGGGCTTTGGCCGCGTGGTGTTCATCATCCGGCGCGACATCGAAGCTCCGTTTCGCGAGGTCATCGACCGCAACATCGCGCGCGCGATTCCGGTGAGTTATGCGTTCCAGGCGCTGGACGACCTCCCCTCGGGATTTTCGCCGCCTGAGGGACGGACCAAGCCCTGGGGCACGGGGCACGCCATCCTGTCCGCGCGCGCCGTGGTCAACGAGCCTTTCGCCGTCATCAATGCGGACGACTTTTATGGACGCGCCGCCTACCAGGGCCTGGCGCGCGTGTTGAGCGCGGCGCCGGTTGGCGGGACGGAGTTTTATCTGGCCGGCTACAAGGTCTCCGACACCCTTTCGGATCACGGCGCGGTTTCGCGCGGCGTCTGCGAGGTCGGCGTCAACGACCTGCTGCAGCGCGTGGTGGAGCGCCTCCACATCGAGAAACAGGGCGGACGGATCGTCGCGAAGGAGGACGGCCAACTCCTGCCGATTGAGCCGGATACCACGGTTTCCATGAACTTCTGGGGTTTCACGCCCGCGCTCTTTCCGCACTTGGAGCGCGCGTTCGTGGAGTTCCTCAAGCAGCGTGGAGCTGAAGCCAAGTCCGAGCTGGCGATCCCGACGATTGTCGACCAGCTCATCGCCGAGGGGGCCGCGACGGTTCGCGTGGTGCCGGCATCGGCGCGCTGGCTGGGCATGACGTATCCCGAGGACAAGCCGCTCGTGCGCGCGGGCATCCAGGCGCTGATCGACGCGGGCGTCTATCCGGATCCACTCTGGGCCTGACGCCGGAGCAGTCCGCGCTAGATTACCCAATCGGAAGGACGCGCATCCGCCGCGCTTTTGATGCGCAGCTCCGCGTGGTTGGCGGAGACGACGCTGTTCGGCGGGACGCTTTCCATCAGGAACACGTTGCCGCCGATGGTCGACCCGGCGCCGATCACCGTCGTGCCTCCGAGAATCGTGGCATTGGCGTAGATCACCACGCCGTCCTCCACCGTGGGATGGCGTTTGATGTGCTTGATCGGAAACCCGTTCGCATCCAGCGGGAAACTGCGCGCCCCGAGGGTGACGCCCTGGTAGAGTTTTACGTTGTTGCCGATTTCCGTTGTTTCGCCGATCACCACGCCGGTGGCATGGTCGATGAAGAAACCGTGTCCAATCTTCGCCCCGGGATGTATGTCGACCCCGGTTTGCGCATGCGTCCATTCGCTCATCACGCGAGGGACGATCGGGACATCGAGCCGGTACAACTCGTGCGCGAGGCGATGTGAGGTGATGGCCAGCACGCCGGGATAGGCGAGTTGGACCTCCGCGTAGGTCAGGGCGGCCGGGTCGCCTTCATACGCGGCGCGGACATCCTCGATCAGCAGCGCGCGCACGTCGGGCAGTCGCTCCGCGAAGCGGTCCAAAATACGTTTTGCCTCGGACTTGACAGCGCACGGGTTATGCGCGCCGTCGTGCCGTGCCGCCTCGCCAATCCAGCGGAAGGGCAGGGCGCGTTCGATTTCGGGACGCAGCAATTTGAGCGCATGCGCGGCCTGACGTCGCAGGTAGGCGGGCAGCGTGCGCCGGTGCACGGGCTCGTGGGACAATTTGCCGGGAAACAGCACGTCAATCAGCGTGCGGAGCGCCTCGATGATCTTCAGGCTGTTCGGGTAGCAACCGAGCACGCTGTCCGGCCGGTCCTCGTTGCAGTCCGCATAGAGCGACAACAGCCGATCCACGACCTCGTCGAGCGACCCCCCGTCCGTGTTCGTGCTCGTTTTACGTTTTGCCATCAGCGCAGTCCGCGCATGCAGGAGGAATAGGAGAAACAAATGGCTCCGGCGGTAGGGCTCGAACCTACAACCTTGGCGTTAACAGCGCCCTGCTC
>DAOLDD010000048.1:0-26134 GCA_035327585.1 Kiritimatiellia bacterium
CTCGATCTGTGAACGACTTACGCAATATTCAAACCGAAAACCGGGGAATGTCGTGCATGTCAAACGGGCCACAGCCGGGCGGCGGCCGTCGCCGGTTCCGCGCAGCGGACAGCAACCTCCTTGTCGCGGCTCGCGTGGCCGCGGGTGATGGTGAACGCGGATTTGGGAAGGTCGGCGGTTTTGGCCAGGAAGGCGATGAGCGCAGTGTTCGCCGCGCCGTCGACCGGCGGCGCGTGCAGCCGGATCTTCAGTGCATCGCCGTGCAGTCCCGCGACCTCAGTGCGCGAAGCGCGGGGCGCGACGCGAATGCGCAACCGCAGTCCATTTTCCGTTGAAGTCCACCAGCTCATGCTTGCCTTTGCGGATGGGGGATACTACACACGGACACAAGATTTCACGCCATGCAATTCTTTATCAGCCGCGCCGCCGAGGATCCGTTCTACGTTGTCTCGTGGATCGTCGTGATCATTTTTTCGATCTGCGTACACGAGTGCGCCCACGCGTGGGCCGCGCTGAAGCTGGGTGACGACACGGCGGCGGAAAACGGCCACCTCTCGCTGAATCCAATGGTGCAGATGGGGTGGATGTCGCTGCTGTTGCTGGCGCTGTTTGGTCTGGCTTGGGGCGCGGTGCCGGTGGACCCGCGCCGCTTGCGCACCGCCGGTCGCGCCGCGTGGGTGGCGGCGGCTGGACCCATCGCGAATTTGCTCCTGGCGGTCGTGTTTTCAGCCCTGATGGTGGCGAGCGCGTTCCTGCCCTCGGACTCGCAGGCGGTTCCACTGGCATTCTTCCGGCTGGCGGCGATGGCCAACGCCGTGCTGTGCGTGTTCAACCTGCTTCCGATCCCGATGTTCGACGGGTGGACGGTCCTCTCCGCGTTTGTCCCGCCGATGCAGCGGGTGGACCCGGTGCGTGTGCAGTCGTGGTCGTGGCTGCTGCTGCTCGCGGTTTGGACAACGCCGGTCGGCGCCTTCATCTGGCGCGCGGGCGCGGTGATTTCCAACGAGATGATTCTTGCGTGGGCCGCGCTCGCCTCACGCTTCGCGGGCTGACCTGCGCTGCGGCGCGGCGGCGTTACGCCGGCTGCGAACGCACCCACGCATAGACGTCGGCGAGCGTCTGCTCGAGCGTGAAGCGCGGCGCCCAGCCGGTGTCGTGGCGAAGCTTGTCCGCGCGGAGCATCGGCTGCCGGTCTGTCGGGCGGAAACGGGTTGGATCCATCGCCAGCTCCGGTTGCACCCCGGCGATCCGGCACAACTCCGACAATACGCGCCGGACCGAAACGGACATGCCCGCCGATATGTTGTACGCCTCGGCAGCGCGTCCGCGTTCCAGCAGCAGCCGGTACGCCCGGGCGACATCGCGCACATCCATGAATTCGCGAACGCTGTCGAGGTTGCCCACCCGCATGCACGGCGCGTGCCGGCCCGCGGCGATGTCCGCCAGTTGTTTCGCGAAGGAGGCCGCCATGAATTCGTATGACTGGCCCGGCCCGATGTGGTTGCACGGGCGCGCGGTCATGATGGCCAGGCCGTGGTGCCGCGCATAGAGCAGGGCGTTCAGGTCGGCGGCCACCTTGGAAATCGCGTAGAGGCTTTCCGGGTCGAGTTGGGCGGTTTCATCGCGCGGCTCGTCCGGCCGCGCCGCGCCGTAGACCAGCGCGCTGGAAACGAGCACCAGACGGCAGGCCGGCGCATGCATGCGCAGCATCTCCAGCAGATTCAGCGAGCCGCCGACATTGACGTCGAACACGAGCCGCGGCTGGGTCCAGCCGACCGGCACGAAGGCGATGCCTGCGAGGTGGATGCAGCCGTCCGGCTTCGTCTCCAGAATGGCGCGGGCGAGTGAGGCGGTATCGCACAGATCCGCCAGAACTTCGTTCGCCGCGGGGTCCGGGCAATCCTGCAGGCGGGAGAGGCCGATCGGTTCGTGGCCGTTCGCCTCGAGTTCCGCCATGACATGGCGACCCACAAAACCCCGCGAGCCCGTGACCAAAACACGCATGCGGTCAACCGAGGCTGCGCTTCACCTTGGCCATGTCCGAGTCGACCATCATTTTGATCAGGCCCTCAAACGTGACCTCGGGCTTCCAGCCGAGCTTCTTCATGGCCTTGGCGGGGTCGCCCATCAGGAAATCCACTTCCGCCGGGCGGAGGAATTTCGGGTCGATCACGACATAGTCTTTCCAGTTCAGGCCGACATGGGCGAAGGCCACTTCGAGGAGTTCGCGGACCGAGTGCGACTCGCCCGTGGCGATCACGTAGTCGTCCGGCTCCGGCTGCTGCAGCATGAGCCACATCGCCTTTACGTAGTCGCCGGCGAAGCCCCAGTCGCGCTTGGCATCGAGGTTGCCCATGCGCAGTTCCTTCTGAACGCCCAGCTTGATGCGGGCCACGGCGTCGGTGACCTTGCGCGTCACGAACTCCTTGCCGCGGCGCGGGCTCTCGTGGTTGAAGAGGATGCCCGACACGGCGAACATCTTGTAGCTCTCGCGGTAGTTCAGCGTGATGTAGTGCCCATAGACCTTGGCCACCGCGTAGGGACTGCGCGGATGGAAGACGGTGTCCTCGTTCTGCGGCGGTTTGGCCGCGCCGAACATCTCGCTGCTGGAGGCCTGGTAGAATTTTGCATTCGGGCAGGCGAAACGCAGGGCGTCGAGCATGCGGGTGACGCCGAGCGCGGTGAACTCGCCCGTCAACAGCGGCTGGCTCCACGACGTATGCACGAAAGACTGCGCGGCCAGGTTGTAGACCTCGTCCGGTTGGATCTGCTCCATCATGTGGACCAGCGAAATCTCGTCGAGCAGGTCGCCCTGGACCAGGTGCACACTGCTCTTCAAGTGTTCAATCCGCTCGCTGGTTTCGGTGCTGGAACGGCGAACAACGCCGTACACTTCGTAGCCCTTGCTCAACAACAGTTCAGCCAGATAGGAGCCGTCCTGGCCGGTGATACCCGTGATTAATGCTTTCATCTTCATGTCCTCTTATCGTTTTCGGTCCGGGTCGCCCCAGGTTTGCTTCAGGAATGCCAGCGCCTCCGTCACCTCCGCCGCCGGGGTGCGCGATGAAGGTTCGACCACCCGCACCATATCGGAAACCGCGAAGCGTTGGAAACGGCTAAAATCGATCTGCCCGCGCGGCGGCATGACGTGGTCCGTCGCCGGCGGCAGTACATCGTGCACATGCATGCCCGCGAGGTGCGGCGCCAGGCGTTCCAGCCATCGTTCATGGTTGATGAACCCGAGGTTCTGGCGAATCTGCCCGTGGCCGAGGTCGTGCCAGTAGCGCAGGCGGGGGGAGGGGAAGCGGCGTTTGATTTCTTCAAATTCGATTTCCGTGGGGAACGCCTCCCAGGTCGGCAGGTTCTCGATGGCGAGCGTAACGCCGGTTTCGTCGAGCGCCGGCATCAGGCGTTCGAGGCTGCGCAACAGCAGTTCGAACTGGCGCGGCGCCTTGCGGTCACGCTGGTCCTGCAACTTCGTGCGCAGCTTTTCGTAGGCCGGGGTGAACTGCTGGCCCGCGATGCAGAGATCGAAGAGGCGCGGGCTGATCATCGGGATTTCGACGTTGCCCGCGTGGGTGACCACGACACGGGCCCCGATTTCCGCCGCGAAGCGCAAGGTGGCCGTCGTATGGTGGATCGCGCTTTCCCGCTCGCGGTCGTCCCGCGCGGCCAACGTCCAGATTTCCGGATGCCCGCGCGCCGCGCCGATCGGGACCGGGCAGAAATTGTGGAGACTGTCGACCTTCACCGCGCCGCTTCGGACCATCGCCTGCACGCCGGGTACGAGTTCCATGCGGAGGTCGTACCCCAGCTCCAGGCGCTTGAAGCCCAGCGCGAGGATTTCCTCGACCAGCTTCTCGCCGCTCGCGTGGCGCGCGGCATTCCAATGCGTTGAAAGGGCAAATTCCATAAGCGGGGATTTATATCACGGAGGGCACGGAGACGCGGAGCAAAGACTATCGCTGATTCAGGTGCCTTGGCTCGGTGACCCCATGACCGCCGTGGTGCAATTAACCTGAATATTTCACCGCAGAGACGCAGAGAGCGCGGAGGAATCCAGGAAAGGACGGGCGAATGTCGATAAATGGGCACTCATGCAAACGAGTGCAATCTGTTCGGAACGTATTGTGGCTATCAGCAGTCGTGTCGCCCCTGACCTTGCTCTTCTCGGCGCCCTCTGCGCCTCTGCGGTGATGCAAATTACGGGTTAAAGCAAAACTCCCCGACGGCGGGGAGTTTGCATGCAACTCAAGGGAGCGCTACTCAGATGTTGGTACGCAGACGCGCACGAGCTTCCTTGCGGCGTTTCCGCTCGCTCGGCTTCTCGTAATACCGGTGAGACCGGATCTCACGCATGATGCCTTCCTTGTCGAGTTTCTTCTTCAGGCGGCGCAGCGCTTTGTCCACGGACTCGCCTTTTCGAACTTTCACTTCAGCCACGGGGTTCTGTCACTCCCTTCTCGATTCCTGGGTTGCATTTCTCAAGCGGGCCACGAGGGTAACAGGGGACGCGGGGGAGTCAATGGGAAGAAATGCCGAAAAATGACCAATGCCGAATTGAAGAAATGACCAATGGAGGCCTCGTCTTCGTTGGTCATTTCTTCAATTGGTCATTGGACCTTCCCTGACAGGTCCTCTATCCGCGCCCCACAGAATGATAGGTAAAGCCTTTGGCGCGAACGGATTCCGGCTTGAAAACATTGCGGCCATCAATGATGACCGGGCAGTTCATCACCGCCTTGAGCTTGTCGAGGTCCAGCTTCTTGACCTGCGGCCAGTCGGTCAGGATCAGCACCACGTCGGCGCCAGTCGCACATTCGATCGGGTCCTTGAAGTACTGTTCGCCGGGGTAGAGCTGCGCAAAACGCTCCTCGCCGACCGGGTCCCACAAGCGCAGCTTCGCGCCAGCCTCGATGAGCTGGGGGACAAAGTAGAGCGACGGCGACTCGCGGACATCGTCGGTGCCCGGCTTGAACGCGAGCCCGAGCACGGCGACGACCTTGTCCTGGATGACCCACAGCTCGCGTTGGATCTTCTGCATCACGTGCTCGCGCTGCGTTTTGTTCACGCGCTGCACTTCCTTCAGCAGTTCGAAGTTGTAACCGAGGTGGTCCGCGATCTGGACGAAGGCGTCCACATCCTTCGGGAAGCACGAGCCGCCATAGCCGACGCCCGCCTTCAGGAATTGCGGGCCGATGCGCTTGTCGAGGCCCATGCCCTGCGCGACCTGCTCGACATCCGCGCCGGCGAGTTCGCACACCCGGCTTACGGCGTTGATAAACGAAATCTTCATCGCGAGGAAGGAGTTCGACGCGTGCTTCGTCAGCTCCGCGCTCGCCGGGTTCATCACGAGCAGCGGGCAATTTGTCTTCTTCACAATTGGCGCGTAAATGTCCTGCAACAGCTTCTCCGCGCGCGTGCTCTCCACGCCGATGACGATGCGGTCCGGGCTGTACGCATCCTCAATCGCCGTGCCTTCCTTGAGAAATTCCGGGTTCGACGCGACATCGAACGGGATGTCCGAGCGCAGGTATTTGGAGACCGTCCGCTTGAGCTGCTCGTGCGTGTTCACCGGAACGGTGCTCTTCTCGACCAGCAGCTTGTAGTCCGTCATGTGCTCCGCCACCTGGCGGCCGACCTGCTCGACGTAGGAGAGGTTCGCCGCGCCGCGGTAGCCGGGCGGTGTGCCGACGGCAATGAAGATCACTTCGGCGAATTTCGTGCCCTCGGCGATCGATTCCGTGAAGTGCAGCCGACCCGCCGCGACGTTCTTCTTCACCAGCTCCTCGAGACCGTCTTCATAGATCGGCATCTGGAGCTGCTTGAGCATCTTGACCTTGTTCGGGTCGTTGTCCACGCAGAGTACATTGTGTCCCCAATCGGAAAAACAAGCGCCCGTGACCAACCCCACGTATCCGGTGCCCACTACGGTAATGTTCATGCTCGCATCGCCTCCATGCCGGGAAAAGGCGGAAACCGTACCCACCCGCCCCCGGCATTGCAAGCTTTCGGCATTGGGGTATGCTTGCGCACTCGTACGCGTCCTCGTCGTCGTCCTCGTGAATCGGAAGACCGAGGACGAGGACGACGACGAGGAGGACGAGGAGGTACCGTGGCGGCGAGTGGCATCCGCAATTTAGTCGGTTTCTGCGTGGTTATGGCCCTGCTGGGCTGCGCCCGGAGCCCCGGACCGCCCCCGCTCGTGGTCGGCATGGAGCTGGCCTACCCGCCCTTCGAAATGACCGACCCGCAGGGGCGGCCCGCCGGGGTCAGCGTGGACCTCGCGCGCGCACTGGCCGAATCCCTCGGCCGCCCGCTCCGCCTCGAAAACATCCCGTTCGATGGCTTGATCCCCGCGCTCAAAACCGGCCGCATCGACTTGATCCTCTCCTCCATGACCGCCACCCCGGAACGCGCCGTCTCCATCGACTTTTCAGAGCCCTATCTGACGACCGGCCTCGCGCTGCTGGTCCCGCACGACGCCGATATAGCGGGCGTGCAGGATCTCAACCGCCCCGGTCGCCGCGTCGCCGTGAAGCTGGGCACCACGGGCGAACTTTTTGCGCGGAGCGCCCTAGGCGCGGCAACCGTCAACGTCCTCAAGGAGGAGGCCGCCTGCGTGCTGGAGGTCCTCCAGGGCAAGGCCGATGCCTTTATTTATGACCAGATGTCTATCTTCCGCCACTGGTCCCGCAACCGCGACACGACACGAGGGTTGCTCGACGCTTTCCAGCGCGAGGCGTGGGCCATCGGCCTCCGAAAAGGAAACGACGACCTGCGCGAACAGGTGAATGCGTTTCTCGCCGACTTCCGCGCCCGCGGCGGATTCGACGAACTCGCCCACAAACATCTTGCCGAAATGAAGCAGGCGTTCGACGAGATGGGCTACGACTTCGTTTTTTGAGATTAACCACGAATGGACACGAATTGGCACGTATACGGAGAACGCACCCGCTGATGTACATTCGTGGATATTCGTGTCCATTCGTGGTTGTTTCATGAAGTCGCCGACGTTTCTCTGGGCACCGCGTGTCGGAGCTGCCCCCTGGTGGGTGCGCGCGCTGCATACGGCGCTGATTCTCGCCGTCCTGGCGGCCGGGTTGTCGTATGCCTTCGCGCAGATCGCCTACCACTGGAATTGGGGCGGCATTTGGATTTACCGCGCGCGCTTCGTCGACGGCTGGTTGACGACGATCGCCCTCTCCGCCGCCGCGCTCGGGTTAAGCGTGCTGATCGGCCTGCTGGCCGCACTGGGACGACGCGCCCGGTTCCTGCCGTTCCGCCAGGCCGCCGTGGTGTATGTCGAGTTGATCCGCGGCACGCCGCTGCTCGTGCAAATTTTGATCTTTTTCTACGTCGTCGCCAACGCGTTCGGCGTGCATGACCGGTTTTTCGCCGGCGTGCTGATCCTGTCGCTGTTCGCGGGCGCGTACATCAGCGAGATCATCCGTGCGGGCATCGAAAGCGTCGGCGCGAGCCAGTTGGAATCCGCGCGCGCCATTGGCCTCACCCCGGCGCAGACGTATCGGTTCGTCATCTTCCCGCAGGCCATCCGGCAGATGTTGCCACCGCTGTCCGGCCAGTTTGTCTCGCTCGTGAAAGACTCGTCCCTCCTCAGCATCATCTCCATCAGCGAGTTCACGCTGAACGCGCAGCAGGTCAACAGCTACACCTACAGCACGCTCGAAAGCTACCTGCCGCTCGCCGTCGGCTACCTGCTCGTCACCCTGCCGCTGTCGTGGTTCAGCCGCTATTTGGAGCACCGGTTTGCTTATGAGGAGTAGGCACAAAGTGCAAAGCCCCGACACCTGAAACCCGACACCCGCTTCCCCCCAAAAAAATGGATCTCCAACTCCACAACCTCAGCAAATCCTTCGACGGCCAGCCCGTGCTGCGCGACCTTGCGCTCCGCGTCGACTCCGGCCATGCGTTGGTGCTGATTGGGCCCTCCGGCGGCGGGAAATCGACCCTGTTGCGCATCCTCGCGGGGTTGGAGCATCCCGATACGGGGGAGGTGCGATTCTCCGGCGAGACGCTCCTGTTCGCGGAGGAGGCCCTGCGCGCGCATCGCCGCCGGGTCGGCGTCGTTTTTCAGGCGATGAACCTGTTCCCGCATCTCACCGCGCTGGAAAACATCACCTTGCCTTTGATCCGGGTCCACGGCCAATCCCCCGCGCAGGCGCGAGACGTCGCGCTGGACCACTTGCGCCGATTCCAGCTCGCCGACCACGCGCACAAGAAGCCCGCGCAGTTGTCCGGCGGCCAGCGTCAGCGCGTCGCCATTGTGCGCGCCGTCGCCATCAAGCCCCGGTTGCTCCTGTTCGACGAACCCACCAGCGCGCTTGACCCGGAGATGACAGCGGAGGTGCTCGACATGATCGGCGAGCTGCGCGCTGAGGGCCGCGACCTCGTGCTCGTCACGCATCACCTCGCCTTCGCCCGCACTGTCGCCGACCATGCGGTATTCCTCGCCGACGGGCGCATCCTCGAACACGCCCCCGGCGACGCGCTGTTCGCCGCGCCGAAAGACCCCGTCGTGAAACGGTTCCTCGACCGCGTGCTCAAATATTGAGCGACTCACCCCTTTATTCCTCAATTCCAAATCCCCCGCCGATTCTTCACTGGACACCGGTCACCGGTCACTGGTTACCTCCCGCACATGAACATCCTCCTCCTTGGTTCCTCCGGCTTTCTCGGGCGCGAAGTGGTTCGCGCGTTTTCGGATCACGCCCTCACGCCGGTCAGCCGGCGTGGCGGCGCGGGCTCGCGGGCGGCGGATATTCGCGATGCCGATGCACTGCGCGCGCTGGTCGCGGAGACGAAGCCCGACGCCGTCCTGCTGCTGGCCGCCTGGCGCGAGCCCGACGTGTGCGAGGCGCAGCCGGACGAGGCGCGGCGGCTCAACGTCGAACCCGCGCGCGTGCTCCGCGCGTGTCTGCCCGCATCGACCCGCCTGCTGTTCGTCAGCACAGACTACGTCTTCGACGGCGAGAACCCGCCCTACACGGAGGCCGCGCCGCGCTCGCCCACCAGCGTCTACGGCGCGACCAAGTGCGAGGCCGAGGACGCGCTCGCGGGCCGTGCCCGCACGGCGATCCTGCGCGTGCCGCTGCTCATCGGCGGCGGCGCCGCGCTGGCCGACTGCGGGTTTATCGGCCAGATGGTGGAGTCGATCCGCGCGGGCGTGCCACAGGTGGCGGACGACGTACTCATGCGATTCCCCACCTGGACGCGCGACGTCGCGGGCGCGATCCGGTTTCTCGTCGAGCGCGGGGCTGACGGCGTGTTCCACTACAGCGGCGCGCGCGGCGGCACCCGCTACGCTTGGACCGTGGAGACCGCGCAGGTGCTCGGCCTTCCGCACGCCCACATCGCGCCGTCCAAAGAGGTCGTTCCCCGCAAGGCGCGACGCCCCTTCAACAGCCAGCTCAACGACGACAAAATCCGGGCCTTGGGGTATACTGCCCACACTGACTTCGCCGAGGTGGTGCGAACTGTGTTGGGGGAGTTGTGAGGATCGTTCGGCTCGGTGGGACACCTCGCCCTACCTTCAAAGGAAGCGGTGCGGTAGGGCGACCTCTCCGAGGGAGCCGGGTGGGGGCGTGTGGTCCGCATCATGGGGGCGTGGCGAAATTTCAACGTCTGTAAAAATGAAGTGGCGCATTTTCAACGTCTGTTCCGCCAGAGGCGGATCCGCCTTTGGCGGTAAAACCTTTTTCTGCGCCGTGCTGCTGTGCGGTGTGGTGCATGGCGAGGTGGCGTGGCGGGAGCCCGTTTCCTTTTCCACGGTTTCCAATACCGGGATCGGACGCAGCCTGTACGTGGTGGGGAACCAGCCGGAACTGGGCAACTGGCAACCGACGGGTTCCGTGCGGCTTGCCGTTGCGGGCGGTTCGAATTGGTCGGGCCGCGTGGCGCTGCGCTCGGGCGCGGCCGTCGAATACAAATTCATCAGTCGCGTCGATTCCAGCGGCCAGCATTGTGAGAATACGAATGTCGTCTGGATGGGGGGCGACAACCTGGCGACTTCCGTCGTCGCCCGGCCCGCCGCGCCGTACGCGGGGAAAACGATGTATTACCACTCCTCGTGGACCAGCGCGTTCGTCCGCTGGTCGGTGAATGGGACCAATTTTTTCGACACGAATTTCGATCGCGTGGGCAACGGCCGGAACGGTGGGGAGTACCTTTTCCGCGCGGCCGGGTTCGCGGAGGAGGGCCAGCCGATCCAGTTCGTCTGCGCGGGTTTCCTAAACGGGACGCAGTATTGGGACAATGCGCCGTATGCCGGTTACGGTTCGGGCGATTACTACACGCCGCTCGACGTGTTTTTCCTACAGGATGGTCACGTCTGCAACTATTGGCCACCCGCCGCGCCGTCCGCACCGACGATAATCACGCAGTTTGTTAGTTCCTCAATCGGCGGCATTCCCGGCCGCGATGTGCGGATCTATCTGCCGCGCGGTTACACGAACAACGCGTGGAAGCGCTATCCGGTGCTCTACATGCACGACGGGCAGAACATTTTTGATCCCGGAGGGCCTTATGGGACGTGGGGAGCGGAACACAGCCTGACCCGCGAGATCAGCCAGGGCCGGATGCGCGAGGTGATTGTGGTGGGCGTGAACAACAACGCAAACCGCCTCGCTGAATATTGTCCCCCTGGCGACAGCGCTGCGGGCAATGCGGGCATCGCTGATGCCTACGCCGGCTTTCTTGTCCACAATGTGCGTCCGGCAATCGACGGTGCATTTCGAACGCTGAACGACCGGGCCAATACGATGACGATGGGGTCCTCGATGGGTGGGTTGGTTTCCTCCTGGCTGGCCTTGCGTACGAACGTGTATGGCGCAGCCGGCGTGATGTCGCCCTCCTTTTGGACGGCACCGAATTTTCGGGGCTGGATCTTCTCCAACGACACGAAAGGCGTACGCCTGTATCTCGATGGCGGCACCGATGAGGAGGCGTCGCTGTGGGATCATTTCTGGCCGGTGCGCGGGTACTTGATGCAGGACGGTTATGTGGAACGGGGTGATCTCCTCACCTTCCTGGGGTGCGGACAGATTCATAACGAGGCGGCGTGGGCAGCCCGTACGCCAGTGGCCTTGCGTTTCCTGCTCGATCTCTGGGACGAACCCAACCGACTCTCCAAAACCGAGTATCCGCCCCGCTTGGAGTGGGAGGGGGCGACGGGGGTGGTGCACCGGACGCTGTCGGGGTTTCGGTATCGGTTGGAGACGACGAGCAACGCGGTGGAGGGTGCGTGGCAGCCGGTGCAGACCTCCGCCGTCCACCAGTTGCCCTGGTCAAGCCAGCGCTGGACCACGGTGCAAAGCGAAAAAATCGCCCTGTTCCGTGCGGTTGCGGAAGCTCCGTAACGTGTTTTCCTTCATTTGATTGCACCGATTTTGATGGGGCATTCCGGGCGTGATGCGAATTTATGAGTAGCCGCTCACTTGACTTAAACGATTTAGCTGGTAGCCTCGACCGGATTGTCAAGGAACGGCCGGGGGGTCTGGCCGTCATGAAGAACTAGGGCGTCAGGGAGACACCTTCATGAAGCAGGGAATGTTGCAGTGGATTGGATTGGCGGCGGCAGCGCTGCTTATCGCGCCGTCAGCGCAGGCCGGTTCGGCCTCGCGATACGATGTCGCGTCGCGGCTGGATTTGCCGGTGCCCGCGGTTGTACCGCGCGCGATCGAGCCTGTTCAGGAGCCGCTGGACCAGCGATTGATCGCCAACCTGCTGGTCGAGTCGATCATCCAAATTGAATCGCTCGGGAACCCCCGTATGGTCGGCTCCAAAGGCGAACGCGGCCTGATGCAAATCATGGCGGCGACCTGGTCCGACGTGACGCGCCGCCATTTCGGCCAGCGCATCGGGTTTGACCGCGCATTCGATGCCCAGCTCAACCGCCAGGTCGGCGCCGCCTACCTCAACGATCTGCAAGCATTCCTCACCCGCCACCGCGCGCTGTGGAAGGCGGACGAACGTTCGCTCCTGCTCGCCTGCTACAACGCGGGCCCGGAACGCGTGCGCCAGTGCGGTTTCGATGTCCGCCGGCTGCCCGCCTCCACGCGCGATTATGTCCAGCGCGGCTCGGCCTTGCACGAGGCGCTGCTGGCCGACCACCAGATTTCGACCCGCCAGGTCCGCCTCGCGATGGACGCCACCCGCCGTGCCGGCGGGGTGTAGCGACTGTCGCCCCCTGCGGCCTTGCGCCGCAGGAGCGAAAGTTCTTTGGCTAGTAACGTCGCAAAGCCCAACCCGCCGCCAGCGCTCGCCGGAGGCGAGCCCAGCCCGCGTTGCGCGCTGGCTTCCCTTGCGGGAAGGCTGGCGGAATTCGATGGAGCTTCTGTGTAGCGAGGCGAACTGGGCCTCCTGCGGCGCAAGGCCGCAGGGGGGCTGCTAATTCGTTTTGCTTTTCGGGTTTTGATCCCCCTGCTTTTCGGTTGCCTGTCCGGCGAACCTGCTGCCATAGTTCGGCACTCGGAGGGTTTCATCATGGACAAGAAAACGCTCGGTGGTCTGCTTGATTTTTCATTCAGCGAGTTCGTCACCACGAAAATCATCAAGGTGCTCTACATCCTGTGGCTCGCGGCCGCCGTGGTGATCGGGATCAGCATCCTGTTCAACGGCTTCGCCTCCCGCAGTTTCTTCGGTTTCCTGGGCGGCCTCGTCTTCGCGCCCATCGCGACGCTGCTGATCGCGGTCTATGGCCGCGTTGTGCTCGAGCTGGTGATCGTGGTGTTCCGCATCGCGGAAAACACCGCGAAACTCGCCGGGACCAGCACGTCGCCCAAGTCGGAATAGCGCGCAACGCTCGTGCGCTTGGTTTATGCCGCGCTCTGCATCGCTTCGCTTGCCGCCCTCGCGGCGGCGCGTTTGCTGCCGATGGACGCCGACCCCGGGGTGAGGTGCGTTTCCGTCGCGCTGTTTGAGCTACCCTGTCCGTTTTGCGGCACGTCGCGCGCCTTCCTCGCCGCCGGGCACGGGGCGTGGAAAACAGCCGTACAGACCTCACCCGTCGGCGCACTGGTGTACGCCGGGGTGTGGGGCGTCGCGCTGTGGAGCGGGACGCGTACCTGTAGGCGCGGTCGCTGACCGCGCTTGCGTGGAAGCAGGGGTCGGGTTTCGGGTGTCAGGGAGGAATTATTCCTGACACACGAATCCGGACGACCGAAACGTCAGACAACCGTGACGCCGCGGCGCTTGAGGTCCGCGTCGATCTCGGTTTCCGCCGCCGACCAGTGCTGCGACGAATCGCCCTGGAAGCCGTGTTTCTCCGCGCGGAAGTACGCCGCCTGCTCAATCATGCGCATGCGCTCTTCTTTGCTGATCATGACGGGCTTCGGGGCGACCGGGGCCACTGGTTTGGCCGGAGCGGCGGGCTTGGCGACCGCCGGGGGCGTCACCGCCGCTTTGACGGCGGCCGGGGCCGGCTGGCCCTTGGTCTCCGCCACGGCAGCCGCCGCGGCTACCGCTTTGGCGGACGGAACTTTTGCAGATTTGGCGGGGCTCTTCTTCGCACCCGTCGTTGTCGTTTTTGCTTTGGCCATGAGATTTTCCCTCCATTCGTTCGAGACGCGGCTCGAATTCGTAAAGGTCGAACATATAGAGGCCCGAAGCGCAAATGCAACCGTTTTAGCATTAGTTTTTTCTTTGATTCCCGCGTGCTTACCACCCACTATCCCGATCCGAATTCGCCGCTGGTGAGCCGCCTGTGGTGAATCCGGAAAGTTTATTGGCAACCAATTCATAATGAACACGTTGGAATATGAATTTTCGAGCTGGGCACGCGCGCGATTCGCCGTGGTCTTCCCGGGGGTGGATTTCGCGGGAGTGAACCTGGAGGTGGTCCCCACTGCGGACGAGCGGTTTGGCGACTACCAGTGCAACGCGGCGATGGCGGCCTCGAAACGGGTGCGGATGTCTCCCCGCGACGTGGCGGCAAAGTTGCTGGACGGCGCGGCTTTGCCGGAGGGCGTGGCCCGCGCGGAGATCGCCGGGCCGGGCTTCATCAATTTCCACCTCGACGACACCGCGCTTGCGCGCCGGCTGGAGGCGATGCAGGCGGACCTGCGGCTTGGCGTGCCGGACGTGGGCGCGGGCCGGACGGTCATCCTCGACTATTCCAGCCCGAACATCGCGAAGCCGATGCACATCGGCCACATCCGCTCGACGGTCATCGGCAACGCGCTGGACCGGCTGCACCGGTTCCTCGGCTACCGTGTCATCGCGGACAATCATCTCGGCGATTGGGGCACGCAGTTCGGCATCCTGATCCTCGGCTATCGGAACTTTCTCGACGCGGCGGCGCTTGATGCCGACCCGATCGCGGAACTGGAACGCCTCTACGTGAAGAGTTACGAGCGGACCAAGGAAGACGACGCGTGGCTGGCCCAGGCGCGCGCCGAGCTGGTGAAGCTCCAGCAGGGCGACGCGGAAAACCGCGCCCTCTGGCAGCGCTTCGTCGAGTTGAGCCTCGGTGAGTTCGAGAAAATCTACCGCCGCCTCGGCGTCCGTTTCGACCTGCACCGCGGCGAGAGCTACTACAACGACCGCCTGCCCGGCGTGATTGAACGCCTGCAAACGCTCGGCCTCGCGGAGGAAAGCGAAGGCGCGCTGGTCGTGAAACTCGACGACGAGAAATTGCCGCTTTGCATCGTCCGCAAGAGCGACGGCGCGTCGAACTACGCCACGACCGACATCGCCACCGTGTTGAGCCGCGCGGAGGAATTCGCGCCTGACACGGTAATCTACGTCACCGACGAACGGCAGCAGCTCCATTTTAAACAGTTCTTCAGCGTCGTCCGCCGCATGGGCGTGACGACGCGGCTCGTCCATGTCTGGTTCGGCCTGATGCGCCTGCCGGAAGGTACGTTCTCCACGCGGCAGGGCAACGTCATCAAGCTGGAGCGGCTGCTCGACGAAGCCGAGTCGCGCGCGCTCGCGATCGTGAAGGAAAGCAGCCCGCAGATGGATGACGCCACGCACCGCGAGGTCGCGCGGGCCGTCGGACTTGGCGCGGTGAAATATGCCGACTTGAGCCAGAACCCGCAGAGCCTCGTCACGTTCACGTGGGACAAGGCGCTCGCGCTCGACGGCAACTCCGCGCCGTACCTGCAATACGCCCACGCCCGCATCGCCAGCGTGCGCGACAAGTATGGCGAACAGTTCCCAGGGCGGCGGCTCGACGCCACGCCGATTGCGCTCGGTGAGCCCATCGAGCGCAAACTCGCGCGCCGGCTCGTTCGGTTTGGCGACGTCGTCGCGCGCGCGGCGGACGCCTACAAGCCGAACATCGTCTGCGAATACCTCTTCGACCTCGCGCAGGTCTACAGCACGTTCTACCAAACCGTGCCGTTCCTGAAGGCGGAGGACGGCGTGCGCGAAAGCCGGGTGCGCCTGTGCGATCTCACCGCCCGCGTCCTCAAGCAGGGCCTCGACCTGCTCGGCATCGAAGCCCCGGACCGGATTTAGCGTGCCACGTTCATCAATCGAACACCCTGCTCACCAGTAATTCGCAATCCTACTCCTACTCCTACTCGTACTCCTACTCGTAATCATAATCATCCTGACGGCGCCGCGCCGTATTCGGCGGAATGCTCATGGACGCGACTGGCGGAGGTGCTACGAATCAGCCCCACGAGCATCGAGACAATACGCTGTAGGATCGCTTTGCCGGAATCGGCTGATTCGATGCGCTTTTTCGCGACCAGTACGTCGAGACAGGCGGCGCATTCCAGTGCGGAGCCGCGAGCGATATCGAGGAATCGGCACCGGTCCGCCGGTGTGTACTTCCCGTTTCCCTCCGCGATGTTAAGCGGTATGGAGGTTGATGCTCTGTCCATCTGACTATGGACCGCAAGGTTTTTGGGAATTCCTTCGAGCAATTCATCAACCCAGGCCACAAAGCCAATGGCCTCCTGATACACATGCAGCTTTTCATGATCGAATTGAGCCTTCATGAACGGAAAGTTATTCGGTGAAGGAGGGGCGGTCGAGTGCGAGGATGTGTGCGAGTACGATTACGAGTGGGAGGAGGGAGTGGAGTGGATAGGGTGGGCGTTTGCTTCCTGAAACGCAAAAAAAAGAGCGGGCCGGAGCCCGCTCTTTTTTTCAATCTGATGCCGGGCTTCAGGGATATTTGACGCTGCAGCCGTAGGGCGTCGTTTGCGCCGTGGCGACCGGGCGGCCCGCCGCGAGGTCGGCGAGAGCGGAGCGGACATAGTTTTCTGAATCCGCGATGTCCGCCGTGTTGGCCGACTTTTTACTGTCGATCGCGCCCTGGTAGACGAGCTTGCCTTCGGCGTCGATGACGTACATGTGCGGCGTGGTCTTCGCGCCGTATTGCATGCCGACCTTTCCGTCTTCATCCATCAGGATCGCCGTGGCCGCGCCGTTTTTCTCGGCGTTGACCTTCTTCCAGTCGGCGGCGCTGTAGTGCCCCTGCTTGCCGGGCGCGGAGGAGCAGATCGAGAGCCACACGACGCCCTCGCCCGTGGTCTCGCGCTGGAGGGCCTGCATGTGGCCTTCCTTGTAGTGCTTCACGACGAACGGGCAGCCGTGGTTGATCCATTCGAGTACCACGGTCTTGCCGCGGAAATCGGACAGCTTGTGGCTGGTCCCGTTGATGTCGGTGAGGGTGAAGTCCGGCGCTTCCGCTCCGGTGTTCACCTGGGCTTGCGCGAACGGCAGCGTGGCCGCCAGGGCCGCCAGGGCGGCGAGTATTCTAAGTTTCATCGACTCTGCACTCCTTCGGGGTTTGGTTTTGCCTGAACACGGACATTTGACCCGCAACCCTACACCAGCGTTCACTAAATTCCAGTGAGCGCGTTGATGACGAGGCCCGGAGTCAGCAATTCGGGCAGCAGGGTGGGGGCGGCCGCCGGATCGCGGCCGTACAGCACGTAGAGTGGCACGCCGCTGCGGCCGAAATCGGCCAGCGCGCGGGTGATCACTTCATTGTGATCGGTCCAATCCGCGCGCAGCGTGACGACGCCGAGCTCGCGGAATTTCGCCTCCACGTCGCGATGGTAGAGCGCGACGCGTTTGTTGACCTGGCAGGTCAGGCACCATGCGGCGGTGAAATCGATGAATACCGGGGTGCCGCTGGCGCGCAGCTCGGCAACGCGTTCTGGCGAAAAATTTTCCCAAATGACGCCGCCCGCGGTCGTGGCGGGCTCGGTGGACCCCGCGCGCGCGGGTGGTTCCGCCAGCGTTCCGCCCAACGCCAGCAGGGCCATGGCGATGGCGATGATGCGCGCGCGTACGCGGGTGCGCAGCGGGCGATGGATCGCCCCCCAGCGACCCGCGATCCACAGGGCGAGGCCCAGCGCCAAAAACAGTACCGCCATGCGGATGAGGGTCTCGCCCGCCGTTTGCAAACTCAAGACCCAGAGCAGCCAGACGACGGTGGCCATCATTAAGAAACCCATCGCCTGTTTCAGCGATTCCATCCACGGACCGGGCCTCGGGACGCGCCGGATCAAACCCGGCATGGAGGAAAGGACGACGTAGGGCGTCGCCATGCCCAGTCCGAGCGCGGTGAAAATGGCCATCGCCGCGAGCGTGGGCAAGGCGAGCGCGTACCCGAGCGCGGCGCCCATGAACGGCGCGGTGCAGGGCGTCGCGACGATCGTGGCGAGCAGGCCGCTGAAGAACGAGCCCGCGTAGCCGCCCTTGGATTGGAGTTTCTGGCCGGCGCCGGTCAGGGACATGCCGAACTCGATCAGCCCGAACAGACTCAACCCGAGTACAAAGAACAACGCGGCCAGTCCCATCACGATGCGCGGGGATTGCAGTTGGAATCCCCAGCCGATTTCCGCGCCGCCCGCCCGCAGCGCGAGCAATGTGCCGGCGAGCAGCCAGAAGCAGATCAGTACGCCGGACGCGAATACCAATCCGTGCGCGAGCAATCGCCCGCGCGACTCGCCGGCCTGCTCGACGAAGCCCAGCAGCTTGATTGAGATCACCGGAAACACGCAGGGCATCAGATTCAGGATCAGGCCGCCTACGAACGCCAGCAGCAATGCGACGGGCAGGGTGAGCGGCGCTGAACCTCCGCCCGCGGCGGCCACGTTCGTTCCCGCCGCGCTCGCACCGAGATCGACGTCAACCGCGAGGGCCGGCTGCGCGCCATCGGCGCCCCAGCCGTTTTCCGTAACGGCGACGCCGACGACGCGCGAGGGCCATTCGGTCAGCGTCGGCTGTCTGGGAATCGTCAGCGTCCACGCCTCGCCGTCGCGCGCGAGCACCTGCGGCGCCGGATGGTCGATCAGCGCGTCGGACTCGGGGAAGAAATACACCGAATCCAGCGGGCCCGGGCCCATGAAGCGGAGCACCAGCGCATCGGCGGTGTGATGCCCGGTGACGGTCCAGCGATCCGAAGGCGCGGGCGTCGCGGCGCGCGCGGCGGCGAAACGATCCGCCCAGCGAGGGTCCGGGGTCGGGTCGTTACCGACGCGCATCGTGAGTTCAAGTTTCGCGCCGCCGGGCAGGCAGATTTCCTTGCACATCAGCCAGTCGACGCGCGCGCGCAGGGTCACCGACTCCCCGGCCAGTTCCGCAGGCGGCGTGATCTCGACGCGCAGCAGCGTTTCACCCTCGTAGCCGTACGTCATCAGCGGCGGCGTCGAAATGAGCTGCGGATGCGGCCAGATGATCTCACCGGCTTTGAA
Source organism: Kiritimatiellia bacterium (assembly GCA_035327585.1). Taxonomy (GTDB): domain Bacteria; phylum Verrucomicrobiota; class Kiritimatiellia; order CAIVKH01; family CAIVKH01; genus JAMLJG01. The sequence goes on from DAOLDD010000048.1 coordinate 18,684, forward strand.
GCCTTCGGGCAGATCCCACGTGATGCTCGTTCCGAGGCCGGAGTCGCCCGGATTGAGCCAGTACGTGTGCCAATGCTCGTCCATCGACAGCCGTAGTCCGACTTGAAACGGCTGACCGGGCTGGATCGACACCGGTTCGGCGATCAGTTCCGCCTCGACATGTTTGTCGCGCACCGGCTCCGCCCCGGCGGTGCTCGACCAGAGCAGGGTGCAGGCGACGAAAAAGGCGGGAAAAAAGGACGAGTGGAATTTATTCATAATCGGTTGGACCGCACCGCTGGTTCGACTGCTCAAACGTGAGTCGCGAGAACGGGGAACGCCTTACAGTTTCTTCGCGTCGACGCCGCGCTCGTGTTCGCCGGTTTTTCGCAGTTCCCGCTTCAAAATTTTGCCCGCCGCGTTTTTCGGCAACTGCGGAATGATCGTGAATTTGCGCGGGACCTCGTGGCGGCCCAGGTTGTCGCGGCAATACTGGCGCAGCGCCTGCGGCGTCGCCTCCGCGCCTTCCTTGAGCGAAACGTAGGCGACGGGAATTTCGCCGTGCAACTCGTCGGGATCGCCGACCACCGCGGCCTCGCGCACCGCGGGATGCTTGTAGAGCACCTCCTCGATCACGCGCGGATAGACGTTCATGCCGTTGACGATGATCATGTCCTTCTTGCGGTCCACGATATAAAAATAGCCGTCGTCGTCCTCCGTGCCGAGGTCGCCGGTGCGGAACCATTCGCCGAAGAACGCCTCCTTCGTCTCCTCCGGGTGGTTCCAGTAGCCCTTCATCACATTCGGCCCGCGCACGACGATTTCGCCGATGGTCCCGTGAGGGACTTCGTGGCCGCGCTCGTCCACGATTTTCATTTCGACACGTGGCACGGGCAGGCCGACGGACGCGGGTTTGCGCACGCCGCCGATCGGGTTCACGCACGTCACCGGCGAGCACTCCGTCGGGCCGTCGCCTTCGTAGACGAATTTGCCGAACTTCGCCTCGAACTGGCGCATCACCTCCACCGGCATCGCCGCGCCGCCGGATACGGCGTAGTGCAGTGATGCGAATTTGTTGATCTCGCTGTCCGGCAGGCGCAGCAGGACGCTGAACATGCTCGGCACCATCGGCAGCACGGTCACGTGGTGCGTCGCGACCAGGTCGGCCACCTGCTGCGGGTCAAATTTCGGCACGGGGACCACCGTGCAGCCGTTCGTCAGCGGGAAGATCATGCACACCGTCGCCGCGAACGCGTGGAACATCGGCAACACGCAGAGCAGCACATCCTTGCCCGGCGTCAGTTGCAGCGCCTCGCGGATGCTGTCCACGTTCGACGCGAGATTCCGGTGCGACAGCATCGCGCCCTTCGGATGCCCCGTCGTGCCGGAGGTGTAGAGGATCGCGGCGAGGGAGGAGGGGTCGATGGAGTGTTGGAGCGGTGGAGTGGTGCAGGAGAGGAGCTCCGTGAATGACACGTCGCCCAGCGGATTGTTCGCGCCGATGCATACCCGACACCCGACACCTGGCACCTGATCCCGAAGGCTCTTCACGGCTTCCGCAAACAGCTCGAAATAGATCAGTCCCTTCACCCCCGCGTCCTTGAGGATGTAGGCGACTTCCTTCGGGTTCAGCAGCAGGTTCACCGGCACCACCGTTGCGCCGGCCTTCAGGATACCGAAATACGCGAACGCGAACGCGTCGCTGTTCACGCAATAAAGTCCGACCCGGTCGCCCGGTCCGATCCCGCGTTCCGCCAGCCCCGCCGCGACGCGGTCGCTGATCTGGTCGAACGCCGCGTGCGTGGTGGTCCGTCCGTTGAACACGATCGCGGGCAAATCGCCGTAGGTCCGGGCGCTGGCCCGCGCGAGGTCGACCAGCGAGTGCTGTTGTTCCGTCATGAAAGTGTCCTCCGAGTCTGGGTTCGCTTTATTGAATACCGCGCGCTTCGTTCGCGCACGTGAAATCCAATCTCTTTTTTCGGCGGGTCGGGCGGCGGCTGCAATTTACGTCGGAGCGTTAGTCGCCCCCCGCGACCTTGCTTGTCTCGCCGACTTGTCCGCCATAGCGCGAGGCGCGACGGCGGAAGCCGGGCGAAGGCGGATGTCGAGGGAGCGAAAGTTCGGAAGCTACGCGGTAGCGAATGAAACTTGGGCTCCGGCGGGGCTAGCCCGCCGGGGGCCTTCAGAATATCCGACTGCGCCGCCATCAGGGCGCCGTGTTCGGTGAAGGCGTAGGGGAGGGCTGCGCGACTGCGGTGCTTTTGGGAACCGGTCGCATTTTGCGACCGGTCGTGTGCATCGATCTCATATTTAGCTGGTTGCGACGTCGTTGCGATTTCGGCGAGTAGGCGACTCCGACGCACCTGTTCGTTCAGCCGCTTGGTGCTCGTGACATATACCGCCGCGAGGTCGAGGTCCAGGATGACCTTGAGGCCGCGGATCGTGCGGATGATGGGATCAGGTTTTTTCATGCGCGGTCGTCTTGTACGTGAGCTTCCGCCGATGAGGGCCGCTTCCAGTGAAGTGCGCTTACGATAATCGGTGGGCGCATGCATGGCAATCGTGGGGCGCGGGTTGAATGTGCTCGCCGCGTATCCGTCCGGGGGGTACGATGCATGCGGAGGCTTGGGGCGCAAGGCGTCTCGTCACTTATCGTCTGTAGTGCGGCGTGTAACGGGCGTGGTAGGAACTGCCTATGGAACGGCGGGTTCATGATGAGCGTACGGCTTAGAGCGTACTTTGGTGAGCTGGTGCGTACGCGGCGCGGCTTGCGGGGCATCTCCCAGGAGGAACTCGCCGGACGGGCCGGCCTGCACCGGACCTATCTTTCCGACATTGAACGAGGCGCCCGCAATCCGTCGTTGGAAAGCATCGACAAGATCGCGAAGGCGCTCGGGGTGCCGCTGGCGATGTTGTTTACACAGCTTCCGCCCCCGCAGCATGAATCGACCGATGGGCCGGTTGAGTCGGCGTCCGCCTGTCTCGACATCTTGCTCGTGGAGGACAATCCCCGCGATGTCGCGTTGACCTTGCGCGCCTTTGAACGAGCGCGCCTCGCCAATCCGGTGAGCGTCGTGCAGGACGGCGCCGAGGCGCTGGATTATTTGTTCTGCACCGGGGCCTATGCGTGGCGTGCGGGCGAACCCCTGCCCGGCGTGCTTTTGTTGGACCTCAACCTGCCCAAGGTGGATGGTCTCGAGGTCCTGCGCCGCGTCAAGCGTGACGAGCGCACGGCCGCCATCCCGGTCGTCGTGCTGACCGCCTCCGCGCGGGAGCGGGACGCGCTGGCCTGCCGCCAGTCCGGCGCGGACGCGTATCTGGTCAAGCCGGTGAACTTCGCGGCGCTGAGCGAAGTTGCGCCCAAACTGAGCTTTTCGTGGACCCTGACCCAGGTGAAACCGGCGCCTTCGGACGGATGAGGGACACATGATGAATGAGCGCAGCGGTACATCGGAGCCCTACGAGGAAAACTTCCTCCGAAGCCTGGCGGAGCACACGCCGGATGCGCTTGTCGCGATAGCGCCTGATGGGGTGGTATTCTACTGGAACCGCGCCGCGGAGACCGTTTTCGGATATGCCGCCGCCGACGTGCTTCGCCGGCGGCTTGATGAGGTCCTCGTGCCCGCCGAAGGCACGGGGGAACACCGGCGACATGTGCAGGAAGCGCTGGCGAACGGGCAATCCTCCTGCGAGGCCGAGTTCCTGCGCCGCGACGGCACGCTGGTCGTCGTGAACATCACGTCGCGCGCCGTGCGCGAGTCGCCGGACGGCGCTGCCTATGTGCTGTCCACCATGCGGGACGTCACCGACCTCAAGGTGCGCAACGACAGCATGCTGTTGGAGGCCAAGTTCCGGGATCTGCTCGATTCCACGCCGGACGCCATCGTCATGGTGAATCGCACCGGCCGAATCGTGCTGGTCAATGGACAGGCCGAGCAATTGTTCGGGTACGATCGCGGGGAATTGCGCAATCAGCCCATCGAGGTGTTGCTGCCCGAGCGGTTCCGCCATTCGCACATCGCCCACCGCGCCCGCTATATCGCGCAACCGCGCGTGCGGGCGATGGGCGCCGGGCTGGAATTGTTTGGCCGCCGGCGCGATGGCGGGGAATTCCCGGTCGAAATCAGTCTCAGTCCGCTGACCACGGAACACGGCACGATGGTTATGAGTGCGATACGCGACGTGTCGGAGCGCAAACGCGCGGAACGCGCCCTGCAAAGCGCGAACGAGGAACTCGAATCCTTCGCCTATTCCATCTCCCACGACTTGCGCGCGCCGCTGCGGGCCATCGACGGATTTTCGCGGGCCGTGCTGGAGGATTGCGGGGACCGCATTCCCCCGGAGAGCCTCAAGGATCTGGAGCGCGTGCGGGAAGGCGTCCGGCAAATGGCGACGCTGATTGATGACCTCCTGACGTTTTCCCGCCTGAGCCGCCAGCCGCTGCAAAAGTCATCGATCCGCCAGGCCGACCTCCTGGAGCGCGCCTGGGATCAACTGCGCGAGGAGTGGACCGGGCGAAAGGTCGAGCTGCGCCGCGGTGAACTCGGGGCGTGCAAGGGTGATCCCGCCCTGCTGCAACAGGTGTGGGTGAATCTCCTTTCCAATGCCTTGAAATACACGCGCGGACGAGAAGCCGCCCTTGTCGAGGTGGGTCGCGTGGTGCTGCCCGAGGACGATGTGCAGCGCAGTGCGGTGCGCGCCTGCGACTGGAGCCCCGCGCGAGAAGCCGCCGAAGCGCCCCGAAAAGAGGTGGCGGCCTATTTTGTGCGCGACAACGGGGTCGGGTTCGATATGCGGTACAAAGACAAACTGTTCGGCGTGTTCCAGCGCCTGCATCGGGCCGAGGACTATGAAGGCACCGGGGTGGGCCTGGCGATCGTTCATCGCATCCTGCATCGCCACGGCGGCGTGGTTTGGGCCGAAGCCGAGGTGGATCGCGGAGCGACCTTCTATTTTACATTGATGGAGACGCCGCCATCATGACCACCACGGCGCCCATTGATCTGCTGATTGTCGAGGACAACCCACTGGACCTCGAGTTGATCCTGCGCACGCTGCGCGGCGTTAAACTGGGCGAACATTGCCGGGTGATGCGCGACGGCGCGGAGGCCCTTGACTATTTGCTGGGGAGCGCGGATGGCGCGCCCTCCCACGCGCCGTTGCCCCGCGCGGTGTTTCTGGATCTCAAGTTGCCCCGCGTTGATGGGCTGGACGTGTTGAAGCGGCTTCGCGGCAATGCCCGCACGCGCACGCTTCCCGTCGTGGTGCTGACCTCCTCGCGCGAGCTCAAGGATATCCAGGCCTGCTATGCGATGGGGGTCAACAGCTATATTGTGAAACCGGTGCAGTTTGAGCTGTTTTCTGAGGCCGTGCGGTCGGCCGGACTGTACTGGCTGGGCATCAACCAACCTTCCCCGGGCGGGGGGCCGGCATGAGCCAACCGCTTCAGGCCCTGCTGCTGGAAGATCGGGAAACCGACGCCGAGTTGGTGATACGCGAACTGCGCCGCGCCGGGTTCACCGGCGATTGGCCGCGCGTGCAGACGGAAGGGGATTTCCTCGCGCATCTGCACGACGGACTGGAGGTCATCCTGGCGGATTACGATATGCCGCAGTTCAGCGCGCTGCGCGCCCTTGAATTGCTGCGTGAGCGGGGGAGCAACATCCCGCTGATCATCGTCTCCGGAACCATCGGGGAAGAAACCGCCGTCGCCGCGATGCGCGAAGGCGCCGTGGATTATCTCCTGAAAGATCGCATGGGCCGCCTGGGCGCATCCGTGCGGACGGCGCTGCACCTCAAGGCGGTACGGGATGAAAAACGATCCATGGCGGAGGCGCTGCAAGAAAGCGAGACGCGTTTCCGGCAACTGGCGGAGGCGATTCCGGATGTCTTCTGGCTTAGCGACCCCGAAACCCGACAGATGCTCTACGTGAGCCCGGCCTATGAACACATATGGGGGCGCGACCGTGAAAGCCTGTACGCCGCGCCGCGATCCTTCGCGGAAGCGATTCATCCGGAGGACCGTCAACGGGTTGAGGAGGCCCTGCAATCGAACCGGGAAAAGGGCGGACGCCTCGAGCTCGATTACCGCATCATTCGACCCGATTCGACGATCCGCTGGATCCACGTCAGCGGATTCCCCGTCCATGGCCCGGACGGCACGCTTCATCGTGTGGCCGGTGTGGCGCGAGACATCACGCACCAGCGCGACCTGGAGGCGCAGTTGCTGCAGGCCCAGAAAATGGAGGCGGTGGGCCGGCTCGCGGGCGGTGTCGCGCACGACTTCAACAACATCCTCACGGTGATCAACGGCTATGGCGAATCCCTCCTGCATACGCTGCCCGCGCAGGATTCACGGCGGGAAATGGTGGATGAAATTTGCGGGGCGGGCCGCCGCGCCGCGGCGCTGACGCGACAATTGCTTGCGTTCAGCCGCAAGCAAATTCTGGACGTGAAGTTGGTCGACCTGAACAGCATTTTGCGCGACATGGAGGGCATGCTGCGCCGCCTGCTGGGGGAACACGTGGACCTCAAGCTGACCCTGGCTGCTGATCTCGGGCGCGTGCGGGCTGATCCTTCGCAGCTGGAGCAGGTCGTCATGAACCTCGCCGTCAACGCCAGCGATGCCATGCCGGAGGGCGGGCGGCTGCATCTATCCACGCAGAATGTCCAATCAACGGATCCGCTCATGGCCTCCATTCCGCATGTGGCGGCGGCGGATTTTGTGATGTTGTCGGTGCAGGATACCGGGATGGGAATGAGCGCGGAGGTGCAGGCCCATATTTACGAACCCTTTTTCACCACCAAACCCGAGGGGAAGGGGACCGGATTGGGTCTCGCGACCTGCTTTGGGATCGTCCAACAAAGCGGCGGCCATATCGCGGTTGAAAGCCGCCTCAATGAGGGCGCCACCTTCCGCATTTTTCTTCCCGTGTCTTCGGTCGGCGTGGTTGACCGGCGGAGAATCCCGTTGAGTCATGCGCCGCGGGGTTCGGAAACCATCCTGCTGGTGGAGGACAATGCGCCGGTACGGGACTTGACGGCGAAACTGTTGCGGAAAAATGGCTACGAGGTGTTGGAAGCTTCGGATGGAGAGGCGGGGCACAAACTGGCGCTCGAACGCGGGGGCCAGTTCGATCTGTTGCTGACCGATGCGGTCATGCCCCGGATGAGCGGCAAGGAGTTGGTGGCCCGGGTGAGCCGGCAATGGCCCCACATCAAGGCCGTGCTCTGCTCCGGATATGTCCAGGACGAACCGGCAATCACTTCCACCCTGCAGGCCGGGCTCGCATTTCTTTCCAAGCCGTTTACGCCCGCGGAGCTCCTGCAGAAAGTGCGCGCGGTTCTGGACGCAAAATAGTCTGAAACATTCCCGCGGCCGCTCCGCACTCCACTCGATCAATACTTGTATTCGCTTCCGCCGATGAATTCGCGGATCAGCGATTTCGACGGGACGGGGCTGTCGTCGAGGA
>DAOLDD010000049.1:0-25393 GCA_035327585.1 Kiritimatiellia bacterium
GGTGAAGGAGTGGGTTGGGCCTACCGGGCGGCAAACCCAGTTGGGCGCGACCCGGTAGCCAGGGAACTTTTGCTCCTGCGGGATCCGGCTCCGCCGGGCTGCGCCGAGACAAGCAAGCCCGCAGGGGGCAAGCGAAAACCGGGGAAGGGCCTGTCCGCACGCGGCGTTGACAGTGCGGGGGGAGTGTCCTGATACTGCGCCGCATGAGCATTCCCGTGGAAATCAACGCGCCGGGCGTCGATGTCGAAAAGCTGATGGCGGAGATCGATGAAACGGTCGCGCGCAAGGCGGCGGACGGCGCGTACGCCGACGCCCGCATTGCGCGCGCGGAACGCACGAATCTGCTGAACCTGCGCAATGACGACGAATTCCTTGCCTTCTACCTGCGCTCCCTGCGCGAGGCGTCATTCGTCGACATCAACGACTTCGACATCCGAGAACGCCGGTCCGCGCTTGCCCCCCTGCTGCTCGCGCTGAAGAAGACCATCTGGAAGCTGCTCAAGTTCTACACCTACCGGCTCTGGTCCCAGCAAAACACCGTCAACGGCCTGCTCGTCACCGGCATCGAGTGCATGGAGGAGCAGTACCGAGAGCGCATCGCCCGGCTGGAGGCGCGCATCGAGGAGTTGGAGAAGGCCGCCGGGCTGCGCAAGGGCAACGCGGAATGACCGCCGGCGCCGCCAAACGCATCGCCTTCATCGCCCCGCGCTATTCCGAAAAAGGAACCATCGGCGGCGCGGAAACGCTGCTCAAGGCGCTGGCCGAACGCTGCGCAGCGGCGGGGCGCGAGGTGCACTTCCTTACCACCTGCGCGAGCGACCATTTCTCCTGGAAAAACGACCGCGCGCCCGGTGAGAAAACGATCAACGGCGTACAGGTGCATTTCTTCCCGGTGAACGAAGACCGCGACGTGGCCGCGTTTCTCGGCGTACAGGCGGCGATCGACAAGGGCGCGCGGGTCGGCGCGGAGGAGGAGCGCATCTGGATCACAAACAGCGTGAACAGCCGCGCGCTGATGGACCACCTCGCCGCGCACGCGGATGCCTACGACCGCCTCGTCGCAGGCCCCTACCTCTTTGGCATCACCTGGTCCGCCGCGATGAAGTACGCGGACAAAATGCTGCTCGTGCCCTGCCTGCACGACGAGGTTTTCGCGTATCTCGGCATCATGAAACAGATGTTCCGGAAGGTGCGCGGCTTCATGTTCAACACGCACCCGGAACAGGCGCTCGCCGAACGGCTGTACGGCATCGACCCGGCGAAGGCCACCGTCGTCGGCCTCGGCATGGACCCGTTTGACTCCGACCCGAAAGCAACTGCGGCAAAACTCGGTCTCACCGCGCCCTACGTGATGTACGCCGGCCGCCGCGAACCGCTGAAGGGCACGCCGCTGCTGTGCGAATACCTGCAGGTCTTCCGCGAGCGCACGGGCCGCGACGTGCACGCGGTGTTCACGGGCAGCGGGCAGATCGACGCGCCGGAGGCGCTGCGCCCCGCGATCCACGACCTCGGCTTCGTGTCTGAGCGGGAAAAGCACGATGCGATGGCGGGCGCAGTCGCGTTCATTCACCCGTCCGTCAACGAAAGCCTCGGCATCGTCCTGCTCGAAGCGTGGCTCGCCGGCACGCCCGGCCTCGTACACGCCTGCAGCGCCGTGCTGAAAGACCAGGTCCACCGCGCGAACGGCGGCCTCTGGTTCAAGAACTACCCGCAATTCGAGGAGGCGCTGCTGAAGCTGCTCGACGACGACGCCACCCGCCGCGCGCTCGCCGCCGCCGGCCGCGCCTACGTGCAAACCCAATACGCCTGGCCTGCCGTGGAACGCCGCATGCTGGGGGCATTGGATGGGGGGAGCGGGGGGTGAGGAGGGGGGCGGGGGGAGGAAGGTGTCAGGTGTCGGGTTTCAGGGAGGAATAGTTTTTTTCGCCGTAGGCGGATCCGCCTCTGGCGGAACAGACGTTGAAAGTTTTAAAAAAAGAAATTACAGACGTTGCAAATTTACCGCTGCTTCCCCGACACCCGAAACCTGACACCCTCCTCCCCCCCCTCCCCCCCTTCCCCATGCCCGCCCTCCACCAGTTTCTCGCCGGCTACGCGAAAGGCGACGCGATCAGCAATGAGGCGCGCGTGCTGCGGGAGTTGTTCCGGTCGTGGGGGCTGGCGTCCGACATCTTTTGCGAGCAGAAGCGAATCCTGCCGGAGCTGCGGAAGGACGCGCGCGATCTCGCGGACGCGGCGGGCGCGATCGGGCCGGACGACATCGTCGTGCTGCACCTGTCGATCGGCTCGCCCGCGAACGAGGTGTTCGCCCGGCTGAAGTGCCGGAAGGTGATTCTCTATCACAACATCACGCCGCCCGAATTTTTCCGCGGGTTCCAGGAGGAAATCGCGCACCACCTGCGCAAAGGGTTCGAGCAGGTGCGCGCGCTCGCGGGCGTAGCGGACGTCAACCTCGCGGTGAGCCGGTTCAACGCGGAGGAGCTCGGCCTGATGGGCTACCGCGACGTCGGCGTGATGCCGATGAAGCTGGAGCGCGGCCAGTGGGAAGGCGCCCAGGACCGGCGCGTGTTGAAGGAATTCGGCGACGGGAAGACGAACCTGCTCTTCGTGGGCCGCGGCGCGCCAAACAAGCGCATCGAGGATTTACTGTTCACGTTGTACTACGTGCAGCGGTACGTCGACCCGGACGCGCGGCTCATCCACGTCGGCTCCTACGCGGGGCTGGAGCGCTACCATGCGCTGCTGCGCACGAAGGCGGTGGAACTCAAATTGCGCAACGTGGTGTTCGCGGGGTCCGTGCCGCCGGACACGCTGCGCGCGTATTACGCGGTCGCGACGGTCTTCCTGTGCATGAGCGAACACGAGGGGTTTTGCATCCCGCTGGTCGAGGCGATGGCGCACCGCGTGCCGGTGGTCGCGTACGGCGCGGCGGCGATTCCGGAGACGCTGGCGGGGACCGGCGTGCTGCTGCGCGAGAAGCGGTTTGATGTCGCCGCGGAACTGATTGACCGCCTCGCGCGCGACGCCGCCCTCCGTGAAGCCATCACCGGCGCGCAGACCGCGCGCCTGCAGCGCTACCTCACCCAGGATTTCGCCGCGCAATGGCGCGCGCACTTGAAGCCGCTGCTGGGATAACCTGAATCCTTCACCGCGGAGACGCGGAGCGCGCAGGATTGGCCTCGTGTCCCAGTAGCCATGAAACTTTTGCTCCTGCGGGGCAAGCCCGCAGGGGGCAGGCAAAAACCGGGGAATGTCCTCTCCTCGGGGCTTCACATTAATGCAAACCTTGCTACCGTGCGACCGCATGACGCGACATCCATTCACCTATCTCGCCATTTTCCTGACCGTGCCGCTGGCGCTCGGCTGCCTGATCGCGCCGTGGGTGTATCTCGGCATCCAGGAGCTGGCGCACCTGCCGGTTTTTTCGGAGGTGGCGGGGGATCGGTTCGAGCGCGTGGCGACGCGCTGCGTGCAGGTCATCGCGCTCCTCCTCGTGTGGCCGTGCCTGCGGCATTCGGGAACGGTGGACCGGGTCGCGCCGTACCTGCGGTGGGACCGGCGGCGCGGCGGCGCGATGTTGCGCTGGTTTGGACTGGGCGTGGCCACCGTGGTGGTGGTCTATGCGGCGGGCCTGTGGTCGGGCAATTATGTTTTCCAGCCGCGTTACGCGGAATTCTGGCGCACGGCGGTGAAGCCGCTTGAGATCCTCGTGGGCGCGCTGCTGGTCGGCGTTCTCGAGGAATACCTGTTTCGCGGCTTTATCTTCGGCGTGTTGCGCTCGCGGTTTTCCTTCGCGACCGCCGCGCTGGTTTCCAGCCTGTTTTTTTCCGGCATCCACTTCCTGCGGCCGCGTCTCGCCGCGCCGCCGGAACCGGTGACCTGGCTCTCCGGCTTCGATCTCTTTCCGCACATGTTCACGCTGTTCCGCCCGGCGTATGACTGGGATTTCGCCCTCACGCTTTTCCTGATGGGGTTGACGTTGTGCGCGCTGCTGGCGCGGCACGGTCACTTCTACGGCATCGCCGGCCTGCACGCGGGTTGGGTGTGGGCGCTGCAAACGGGCAGCATGCTGGTCAGCCAGGAACCGCGTCACCACGACTTCTGGTTCGGCTGGGGCAACAATGCCGCGCAGGGCGCGCTGGTCAGCCTCGCGGCCTTCGCCTTCGCGGTCTGGGCCTGGCGCGCGCTGTGCGCCTACAAACATTGCCAACACCCTCCCGTTTCGAGTACCACAGGGGCATGTCTGAAGTAAGCGGACTCAACCCGGAGCGCTGGATCGACGAGCACGCGGATTTTCTCTACCGCTATGCGCTCACGCGCGTGCGCGACCACAGCCTCGCGGAGGACATGGTGCAGGAGACGTTTCTCGCCGGGATGAAATCCGCGCCGCGGTTCAAGGACGGCATGTCGGAGCGGGCCTGGCTCGTCGGCATCCTCAAGCACAAGGTCGTGGACCACATCCGCAAGGCGGTCCGCGAAACCGTCGTCGACCAGACCGAGGTGCTGGAACTGGAGAAAAGCAAGCTGTTCCAGTGGTCCGGGATACCCACGATGCGCCCGGAAAAGTGGCACGTAAACCCGCGCCGCGCGTTCGAGCAGAAGGAGTTCTGGGCGGTGTTTCAGGAATGCCTGATGACCCTGAAGCCGCGCGAACACACGGCATTCACCCTGCGGGAGCTGGAGGACGAGGATACGGACGCGATCTGTAAGGAACTGGGGATCACCCCGAATCACCTGTGGGTCATGATTCATCGCGCCCGGACGGCGCTGAAATCCTGCCTCGAAACGAAGTGGATCAACCGGAACAAGGCCGACTGACGATGTGGCGCTGCAAACATGTGGCGGACGCGCTCGCGAAGCACCATTACTGGGAGCTGCCGTGGGCGCGCCGCGTCGGGCTGAAATTGCACGTCGCGCTGTGCGCCGTGTGCGGGCGTTTCCACCGGCAGGTCATGATCATGCAGGACGCCGCCCATCATTTCCACGACCACGAACAGGCGGACGACCCGACGCTGCGCATCCCGATGCCCGACGAGTCGAAGCGGAAGCTGCGGGAAAAGCTGAAGTCGGCAAAGTAAGCGGCAAGCGGACGCTTGATCGGGCATTCCCCGGGTTTTGTTTGCCCCCGTCGGCCTTGCGCCGACGGAGCAATAGTTCCCCGGCTACCGGGATACCCCTGCGCGATCCGGCGTATCCGCGTCGCGGATGCGAAAACGCGCGCGTTTTCGCCCGCGCGTTCGCGCGGGCGCCGAATCGCGCCTGACGGCTGGTTTCGGCCCGTTAGCCCGACTCCACTCCTTCACCACCGGCGCAAGGCCGGTGGGGTCGTGTCACAAAAGGTCATGGAAACCTGCCTCCACGGTTCAACTTCAGGGCAGCTTCGCGCCGGTGCGGTAGAAGCGGAGTTCGGCGCTGTTCGTCACGACGAGATCGACCGGGGACTGGTCCACATGTCCCGGCACATCGTAGCCCATCGGCGTCCACGCCTCGCCAACGAGACTCGTGGTCCAGAACACGTCATAGCGGCGGTTCGCCGAGGTCGGCTCGATGCGCAATTGCATGACGCCCGGCCCGCCCTGCGGCTGCACACGGTTGGGATTCTGGCCCGGCGGATTCGTCGGGTTGAGATCGTAGAGATACGCCTCGCGATACGTGATGTCGCGATTCGGGATGTTCGACGCCGCCATGTTCGGGACCGCGTGATCGAGGCCGTGCTGCTGGTACCACGCATCGGGAATGCCGTCGCCGTTCGAGTCGGCGTTGCCCGCGGGGCGGACCAGCGTGACGGCGGCGCTCGTGTGCGTGACCGAGGGGGCGGCGGACGCAAGGAGCTGGAGATGATCGAAGTAGTAGTCGAAATTGGATCCGTTCGATCCATTCCAACTCCAGAACCGCACCTGCGCGATCACGCCGGCGTACGTGCCGGTGATGGTGATGCCGCCCGCGCGGAAGAGATACGACGTTGCGGTGAGCAGTTCGACTTCAAGCGCCTGCGCAGCGGACGTCCAATCGATCCCGCTGTTGCGAATGCCGGATGCGTCGGCGAGCTGGTAGTGCGTATCGCCGCCATTAAAGAAATATTGAATGACATCCGCGCCGCTGCTCGTGCGCAGCGACATGCCGATGCCCTGCGGATTGTCGATATGGACATCGCCGTTTTTCAGGGTGACGCGGAAGACGTTCCCCGATCCGAGCGACGCCGCGAAGGGCCGCACCGCGGCGGCGAGGTTCCCCTGTAGCGACCAGAGACCGAAACCGTTGGCGTCGATGAACCACCCGGCGTCTCCTTCATTGCTCAACTGCCACGGCAGGAACCCGACGCCCTGGCTGGATCCGTTGTTCCAGCCACCGCCATAGTTCGCGGCGGAATCCTGCGCCGTCGTCACGATGCCGCCCGCGACGACATTTGACCCGCGAACGGTCAGCTCGTTGGTCCCGACGCCCAATGCCACGCCGGGAATCGTCCACGACGATGCGACGGGAATCGCACCCGCCGCGCCGGTAAGGGCGTTGGTCCACGCGAGGTGACCGGACACGCCGGACGCGAGGCCCTGTAGGTCGATGGAGGCTTCGTCGCTGCCGACGATCATGCTGGAGGGCGGATTCGTGATCGCGAAACCCTCCGGCGGCGGCGGCGCGCCGGCGCAATTCGTCACGGCGAAATGCCAGTCGAGGTTCGCGTTGTTGTCCCACGCGCCCGCGCCGTTGTTGAACACGACGTTGATTTCACGCGTGCCCGGCGGCGGCGTATACACGTAGCTCCAGATGCCGGTGGCGAGCGTCATTGCCGGCGTCGGCGTCACGACATCCTTCCAGCGGCCCGTGCCATCGTCGCGTCCGATATGGGCGAACACCTGCGTCGCGGAGACGAGCGGGCGACCCGCGGGGTTGTAATAGACCGTGACGGGTCCGCAGCCATCGGGCAGCGCGGGATCAATCCACGCCGTCTGCACGGGCCCGTCTCCGCCGCCGGTCGAACAGCCGGTCACCGTAACCTGCCAGTTCGCGCTGCCGTTGTTGTCCCACGACCCGGACCCGTTGTTGAAGGCAACCTGGATCGACTCGGTGTTGTCCGGCGTGTTGTACACATAGGTCCAGAAGTCGCCGCTGTCCGTCATCTGCGGATTCGGCAGGATCGTGTCCTGCCAGCCGTTGCGACCGATGTGAATATGGATCGGGCCGCTGCCGATCGCGCTGGTGGATTTGCGGTACTTGATCGTGACCGGGCCGCAGCCGTTTGGCGCGGGCGGATCGAACTCGACGCGCGGCTCGTTCCCGCCGCCGCCGGTCGCGTCGCCGACCCAGACGTGCAGGATGATGGACTTGTTCGTGTTGCCCGCGTTGTCCACGGCCTCGATGTAGTAGCTGACGAGCGTGTTCGTCGCGCCCTGCACCTGCGCCGTGTAGCGCATCGCGCGGTTCGCGGGCTCGGGCACGTTGGGGCCGCGCTGCGCCGGATACCAGTCGCCGGTCATCGGCACTGAATTCCACGCGCTGTTCTGGCCCGGCGTGTGCGCGTACAGCTCGTGCGCGTAGTTGCTGAGATTCTTGTAGGAATTGAAATCCGCGGTGCGCCACTTCAGCGTCACCGACGCGATGCCGCTGACGTCATCGGCGAAGGTCCACACGTCGAAATTGCTCGGCTGGTTTTCCGGCTCGTTCCAGTGTTTGCCGCCGGGATTCCAGATTTTCCGCTGCGGGTGGAAGATCGACGGGCCAACGTTGTCCACGCCGGGGTGACGGCCCAAAACCTTGTTCGCCTCGGCGACGGCGAGGTTCGCTGCGCGCGTCGCGTTGCCGTCCCACGGGTTCGCCGTGTCGTAGTCCCAGTACCAGTGGCAGGACGTCTCCGACTGGAGGAAATAGCGCCACGCCTTCGCGGTGTCCGGCCCGATGCCCCAGCGGATGTCATTCATCGAGTAGTTGTTCTCGAGGCTGTCGGCGTGCAGCACGCGGTTCTGCGCGGCGATCACGACGGACCAGGACCAGTAGTCCGGGTGCTGCCCGTCGCGCGCGTTGTTCTCGACCCACTTGTCGTAGTACGGCGTGCCGCCGTCGATGCCGACCCACGAACCGGACTCGACATGGATGTAGTCGTTGCCCGGCACCGGGTAGAGCTCCAGGTAGTCCTGCACGGTGGTGTGCGAGAAATTCGGATTGTTCTGGATCATCGTCAGGAAGTTGCCGTGCTGGCCGTGGAACGCGTCGGCGTTCTTCATGCCGAAGTTGTCGCCGTCGCTGTGGCAGAGGATCAGCATCGGCCGCTGCGCGTTGTTGTTCTTGTCGATCTGGCTGCCCCAGACGTTCTCCGGCTTGAACGCGCCGTAGCCGCCGCGCCCGTTCTCGTTGCCCTCGTAGCGGGCCGCCGGCACGGCGATCATCGAGTGGACGGTCGGGTTCGCGGGGTCACTGTTCGGATCGACGTAGCGGACGCGGTGCGGCTGATAGCTGAACGGCGCGGCGACGGGCGTCGGCGCCCAGACGTTCTGGAGCTGCACCCACTGGCTCGCCTTGTTCGCCGCGGTACCGTTGCGAAACTCAGACCGGTTCGGGCGGATCGAGCTGGCCGAGTTCCAGGGAAAATCCTCCAGCGTGCGGTCGAAGTGGCCGCTGTCCACCATCACCCATTCAATGCCCTCCGCGACCAGCGCGGGGATCATGTGCGTCGCGAAGGACGACTCCGGCGGGAAGAAGCCCTTGGAATACGTGCCGCCGGTGTTCCAGTTGTCCTTGTATGCCTCGCGGTGCAGGCGGATCTGCATCCGCATCGACTCGTAGCTCGTCAGCGGCATCAGCGAGTGGTGGTAGGCGAAACCGACGAGGTCGAGGCGCGGATTGTCGTGCGACGTGCGCAGCCCGTTGCGCGCCCAGCGCCAGTGCTCGCGCCAGCCGGTGCCCCACAGGCCGTTCAGGTTTTCCATCAGCGATCCGGAGAAACTCACCTGCACGCCCGCGTGCGGCAGGCCGCGGTCCGCGCCCTGCTGCACCGCGTTCTTCGGCCAGTCGCCGTAGTTCCCCGCCCGCTCGCCGTGCACGCCCGCCACACTGAACGAAAAGCGCCCCGCGTTGTCCGTCGCCTGCACGCTCTCGTACGGATAGTAGATCGGCTGGTGCATGTGCCAGAGGTAGGTCACATGGATGGGGTTCTGGGCGGGGGTGGAAGACAAGGGAACAAGTGCGCCCAGCAGAGACAGAATGTGTTTGGAAAGTTTCATCTCATTCATCACCTGTATTAATTCGGGTGTCAGGTGTCAGGTGTCGGGGAAGACGTCCTCCCTGACACCCGAAACCCGACACCCTCCCCGCCATCTCCCCTCCTCAAGGCAACTTCACGCCCGTCCGATACACGCGCATCGGCTGGTCGTTCGTGATCGTGAAGAAGAAGCTCGCGCCGTTCGGCGGGCCGGGCTGGTCGAAGCCCATCGGGATCCACTCGCCGCCGGGCAGGTTCGTGGTGAACCACGCGTCGTACAGGCGGCTGTTCGTCGTCGGCGCGGGCACCCAGAGGTTCATCGCGCCAACGCCGCTGACCTGCGTGATCAGGTTGCTCCACACGGATGCGCTGTTCGTCGGGACGGTGTCGGCGATGTACTCCTCCCAATTGCTCGCGCCGTCGCTGTCCGCGTCGGCGCCGGCGGTTGCGCCGGTGACGCTGCCAAAGTGCAGCAGCTCCCACGAATCGGGAATGCCGTCGCCGTCCGTATCCGCGATGCCCGCCTCGCGTGTGATCGTAACCGTGTCGCCCGTGCTGGCGCCGCCGCCCGCGCCGACGGTGAAGACACGCAGGTCGTTGACGAAGAAGTCGAAGTCGGAACCCGAACCCGCGTTATAGTTCCAGGCGCGAAATACCGTGGCGGTCATGTTGAGCTGCGCCGCAAAGTGTCCCGAGTTGGTCCGCGTACTTCCGCCCAGGGGCGTGATGCGCGAAACCCAGCTCGTTGGGCCGGTCATGGTCAACTCGACGTCGAGCCCGCCGTCCGTCCAGCCGATATCGGTCGAGCCGCCGGAGATGCTGTAGTTCTGGTCGCCGCCGTTGAAAAAGAATTGCCACAGCACTTCGTTATTCGCGTTGAACACGGCCACGCCCGTTCCCGCCCCGGTGTCCAGATACCCGTTGTCCATCTTCACCGCCAGCGTCTGGCCCACGGCGAGCGGACCCGGCAGCGCGCGCCGCACGTCGGCGAGATTGCCGTTGTTGGCGTACAGGCCCCATGCGGGCGTGCCGATATTCACCGCGGCGCCGTTCGCCATGAACTGGCCGTTCTGGCCGGCGTCGGTGGAGCTGTTGGTGAACACCCACGCCCCAAACCCGGAACCGCCATTGTCGCCGGCCTGCCAGCCGTCGGCATACGCGGCGGACGAGCCGCTGTCGGCGGCGTTCGTGACCACGGCCACCCCCGCATTCGTCCCGACAACCGTGATCACGTTCGCGCCCACGGCGAGCGGCAGCGCGGCGATGGACCACTGCGACTGGGCGGAGAGCTGCCCCGTCGCGCCGTTCAGGCTGTTGCTCCAGCTCAGCAGACCGACAAGGTCCGCGCCGGCGGTGCCCATCAAATTGAAGGTCGTGACCTCGTTGCCCACGGTGATGTCGTTCGGCGGATTCGTGATGACGACGCCATCCGGAATCACCGGCGGCGCGCAATAGTTCAGGGTGAAGGTCCAGTCGTTCCCGCTGTTGTTGTCCCAGGTGGTGCCATCGTTGAATACCATGATGATATTCGTCGAGCCGGCGGGCGGCGGCACGGTGATGCGCCAGAGGTTGTTCGATATCTTCGTCATTTCCTGGCCGGGAAACACCTGCGCCCAGTTGTTGTAGCCGAGGTGCATGAAGACCTGGGTCGAGGTCTGGAGCAACCCGGCGTTCGGGTAATAGGAAATCGTCACCGGATCGCAGGCGGGCGCGTTGGAGAACACGACGCTGGACGGCCCGACCGGCGCGTCGCAGTCGCGGATCGTCGTCGAATAGTTGGCGCCGCCATTGTTGTCGGTCAGCGTCTGCGCGCCGTTCTGGAAATAGACCTGGATCAGCGGCGCGTTATCCGGGATCGACGCCTGCACGATCGTGTACGTCGAGGTGCTGCCGGTGTTGTTCATCGTCGCGGACGTGAAGCCGCCGTTCGTCGCGAAGCGATAATACAACGTGACCGGCAGGCTGTTGCTCAACACGCCGCCGTTCGCCCTGTAGGTCACCGTCAGGTCGGCGCAGTCGCGCGGGTCCGCGGAGAACGAGACCTCGGACGGAACCGGCTCGTCGCCCTGCCCGTCGTCCTCGACGAAGACGTGCTGGATTTCGGATTTGTGCACGTTGCCCTTGCCGTCGTACGCCTCGATGTAATAGTCGAGCAGCTTGTTGCGGAAACCCGGCACATTCGCGCCGGTGACGCGGACGAAGTAGTAGTCCGCGATGATCGGGTTGGCCCAGTAGCTGGGATCAAACACGACGTAGTCGATCTGGCCGTTGTCGGCGCGGAAGTTGAGATTGGTGCGCGTCTTCGGCAGTTCCCGCTTGTTCATCGGGATGGTGATCCACGACCCGACGTCACCGCCGCCGGCGTAGGTCTCGTTGTGGTTGTTCGCCATCGTGTTCACGCCGTCGTTGTCCTTGCGGATTTTCACGACGATGCTGGTGATGCCGCTCACGTCGTAGGCGTGCGTCCAGACGTAGAACTCCGAGGTCGGCATCTTCTTGAGGAAGTTCTGGTTCGTGCCGGCGCCAAACTTGTTGAACCAGCCGAAATTCCAGCCGCCGGGATTCCACGGGAACCGCTGGGGCTTGAGGACCGTCGGCGCCGTCTGGTCGAGATTCAGGTTCGACTCAACGAACGTCTTGACCTTCTCGATCGCGTTTTTCGTCGCGAGGCCGGGCTTCACCTCGTCGTCGTTGCCGAGGCCGCCGTAGTAGTTGAAGCCGGAATCCAAGCCCTTCAGATAGATGTGCCAGCCGAGTTCGGCGACGTTCGGACTGGTCCAGGAGCCATTCCAGTCGTACGGCGCCTGGATCTTCCACGCCTGGACGGGACTGCCGGGATTGAGCTGGTTCCAAATGTGCTCCGCCGTCTCCACCCAGTTTGCGCCGGCCATCAGCGGCGCGTAGCTGTGGAACTTCAGGGCAAAGCCGGGCGTCTCAAAATCCGTATTCGTGTTTGCAAAGCGATTCGTCGCGCCGGGGCCGACCAGCGGCGGCTCGATCCACTTGAGGAAATACGGTGAACCGTAGTCCATCTCGGGGAAAATCCACGCGCCGTCCTCAATGTGCACGACGGGCGCGGCCGCGCCGTGCGCATTAACAAAATCCTGCGGCGTCGAAATGCGATAGTTGGCGCCTGCGCTCCCGTTGAAGAACTGCGGGGTGGCTTCCAACCAGGACGAGAATCCGCCGCCCCACGCATTGTCGCCATCGGTCGACGGCATGACAATGACCGGACGGTTGGGATCCGTGGCGAAGGGCGAAATCGACGCTCCGATCTGACCGATGCCTTCGTTCGCGTAGCCGTAGCGGTAGCTCAACACATCGTCCGACGGCACCATGATCATCGTCTTCTCGGCGCCCGTCTCCGGGTTCACGTATTTCGCCTTGTGCAACTGGTAGGCATACGGCGACACGTTGCGCGCCGCGTTGCCGGGGTTCGGCTCGGAATACCACCAGCCGGTCGTCGGGGACGGCCCGAGCTGGTCGGCCTTGTTCGGCGGGCTGGAATAGATGTTCCACTGGTTGGCGTCCGGGTTTGTCTTGTCCGATCCCATATAGGTCGGGCACGTCCGGCTCAGGTGATGGCTCGCGACGATCGACCATTCGTAGCCCTCGTCCACCAGTACGTCGACGAGATGGCGCGAGAAGCCCATCTCCGTCGGGAAGAAGCCCTTCGAGTGGTCGCTCAAATCGGAATTGCCGTTCCACGCCTTCCAATACGCCTGCTTGAAAATCTGGAGTTCCTTGCGGAACACGGATTTCGGCAGCAGCGGCGCGAGCGAGTGGTGATAGGTAAAGCCGACGAGGTCAAGTCGGCGGCTGCCCGACGGGGTGAACCAGTTGCGCGCCTCGCGATTGCCGTCAGCCCAGCCGCCGCCGTAGCCGAGGTGATTTCCGCCGCCAAGCTGGCGGACGTTGTCGATGAGCGACCCGGAATAGCTTATCGCGAAGCCGCCCGCGCTCCCGAACGTCGCCAGCGAATCGCGCGGCCGCCCCTGGTACGCACTGCGGCGGTCGTCGAGGCCAAAAATATCCGTCAGATTGTTCTCGGGATGCTTGACCGGGCTCAGCCCGTTGAAATTCTGCGAGTCCTTCAGCGTGATCGAATCCCACGCATATTGCCCGCGCTGGTCCTGCGCGCCCTGGTTCCAATCCGGCCAGTAGAGCGGTTGGTGATTGTGCCAGAAGCGGGAGACGTACACATTCTGATTGGCGCTCGCGAGCGGAATACCCGCCAACACACCCACGCCCAAACCCGCCAACACACCCAGTTTCGCCAACCCTTTTGCCTTCATATCAGCCTCCAAATCACCCGATCCGCATGACTTGGTAAAACGTTACACCAAACGCGTCACGCTCGTACAGAATTAACGTAAAATTTTTTACCAACTAACACAACCAACTCACAGCCAGTGAGTTGGAGCAAATCCAGTAAAATCGACGGGCGCGCCGCATATACTTCGCGGATTGCTCTACCGGGTTCCGTATCGGCTCTGCATAAAAACTGGCGGGCGCCAGCGGACAAGCATATACTACCCCCATCAAGCAAACAGGATGCGGGAATGAGCGACATCAATTTCGATTGTCCGAAATGTGGGCAGAACCTCGACGCGCCGCCCGACCTCGCCGGGCTGTTCATCGAATGCCCCTCCTGCGCGACCATCATCAAGGTCCCCACCGCCGTCGGGGGCGCCAGCGATGTCCATCCCGAAGCCGAAACGCCGGAGAAGCCGACCTTCGTCGCGCCTGCGCCCAAGGCGGAGGACAAGGGCAGCACCATGCGCATCGACCTGCCGCCCGAATTCCACCTCCCCCCGCCCACCTCGCGCAAATTCACCATCAAGCGCCCGGGCCACTCCTGATCGCCCCGCCCCCCTGCGCAGCGCGCTGCCGGTAATTAACTAAATCTGGCGATTGACATACCAACCAATCTGATTTATTACACGAACATTCGATTGGCCAAGATAACGCGCGCGGTGCGCGGAGCGGCCATCAGATGGACAACGACCAGGAGAAGATGATGAAGCAAACGATTCGGATGGGATTGGCGGCCGCCGTCGCGGCGGGTGCACTTTGGGCCGCACAGCCCGCGAGCGCGGACCGCATGGCGGAACTCGAGCGCCAGGTGGAGGCGCTCGCCTCCGAAATCGAAAAAATCAAACTACAGGACGTCGCCATCGAGCCCGGCGAACGCGCGCACGGGTTGAGCCCGTCCGCGTCGAAAGTCTACTTCAAGGAATCCGGCGTGTCGCTCGGCGGCTACGGCGAGATGCTGTACCAGAACTTTGAAGACGACGCCAAGGCCGACCAGTGGGACTTCCTGCGCTTCGTCCTCTACGCGGGCTACAAGTACAACGAGCGCATCGTCCTCAACACCGAGCTGGAAGTCGAACACGCGTCCACCGACAAGGAGGGCTACGTCTCCGTCGAGTTCGCCTACATCGACTACCTCTGGATGCCCGAGTTCAACCTGCGCGGCGGTATGGTGCTCGTGCCGTCCGGCCTCCTGAGCGAATTCCACGAACCGACCACCTTCTTCGGCGCGCGCCGCCCGGACACCGAGTCGCGCATCATCCCCAGCACCTGGCGCGAAAACGGCGTCGGCGTGTTTGGCGACATCGCCGGCTTCAGCTACAAGGCCTACCTGCTGAACGGCTTTAAAGGCGAAAACTTCACCGCGGCGGGCGTACGCAGCGGCCGCCAGAAGGGCTCCGAGGCGCTGGCCGAGGACCTCGCCGGCGTGCTGCGCGTGGACTACACCGCGATCAACGACCTGCTGATCGGCGCCTCCATCTACCACGGCGACTCCGGCCAGGACCTGCCGTTCTCGCTCAACACGACCATCGCGGACGTGCACCTCGACTGGAAGTACAAGGGCTTCTCCCTCCGCGCGCTCGGCGTCATCGCCGAACTCGACGGCGCGGAAAACCTGACCGCCTACATCGCGGAACGGGACGAGAAGGAACTGGCGGATGTCGACCCCGTCGGCGAGCGCATGACCGGCTGGTACGTCGAGGCCGGCTTCGACCTCTTCAGCGTCCTGCGCCCGGGTGAAGCCTCGCTCACGCCCTTCGTGCGCATTGAGCAGTACAACACCCAGGACAAGGTCCCCTCCGGCTTCACCGCGTCCGGCAAGAACGACGTCGAACTCACCGTCGTCGGCCTCAACTTCAAGCCCATCGAGGAAGTGGTGTTGAAAGCGGAATATCAGATGTATGATAATTCCGCCAACACGCTGAAGGACCAGTGGAACCTGGCGCTCGGCTACATCTTCTAGGAATGCTGAAATGACCAATTACCCAATGACCAAGTGCGGCGCCCGGTGTGCCTTGGTCATTGGGATTTGGACATTGATCCTTTTCCCCGCGCAGGCCACCACGTTTCTCACCCAGCAGGAGGCGCTGGAAAAAGCATTCCCCGGCGCCGAGGTCACCCGCCGGACGGTCACGCTGACCGACGATCAGTTGAAAACCGCCGGCAAGCTGGCGGGCTCCAAAATTCCCAGCGCCCTCGTGTTCGTCTACGAAGCCGCGCGCGACGGCGCGGTGGTCGGCACCGCCTACTTCGACGTCCAGCGCGTCCACTCGCTGCCCCAAACGCTCATGCTCGTCGTGAGCCGCGACGGCCGCCTCCGCTCCCTCGACGTGCTCGCCTTCAAGGAGCCGCCCAAGTTCATGGCGCCCGCGGCCTGGCTCGAACAATTCCCCGGCCGCGCGCTGGACGACAGCCTGCAACTGCGCCAGGACATCCAGGGCATCTCCGGCGCCACCCTCACCGCGCGCGCCACCACCAAGTCCGTCCGCCGCGTCCTCGCCATCCACGCGGTGCTGCAGGAGGGGAGATAGCACGGGAGAAGGAGCGTGGAGAAGGACGGGAACCGCGCGGGGAGAAAAAATTCCAAGCTCTGTAAAAACTTTGTTTTACGCTTCCATACTCTGTAAATACTTTCTCCCGACTCCATTTCTTTCTCCCCACTTCTTTCTCCCCATCCTTCTCCCCGGCTCCCTCCCATCCCATGACGCCCTTCGACCGATGGCTGTTGATCGTCGCGAACCTGCTGGCGGGCGGGACGGGCGTGATCTATGGCTGGTTCCGCTATTTCACCGGGCCGGTGGATGAATTTTCGCTCGTGCACCCGTGGCAGCCCGCCGCGCACACCGCGCACGTCCTCGCCGCGCCGCTGCTGGCGATCGTCATCGGCCACTTTTTCTACCACCACGCGCTGCTGTCGTGGAAAGCGCAGGTCCGGACCGGAAAGCGCAGCGGGCTGACGATGCTCGCGCTCGCGCTGCCGATGATCGTCTCCGGCTACCTGCTGCAAATTTCCGTGCACGACGGCTGGCGCAACGCGTGGATCATCGTGCACGTCGCGACGGCGCTCATCTGGCTGACGGGTTGCGGCGCGCACCTGTTCACGCACGCGCGCCACCGCCAGCGTGTCCGCGCCGAGGACTGGCGGCCGGAATGAGCGCGCGCCTCGCGCTCCCGCTCGCGGGGCCCGCGGGCGAACCCGTCGATTTCATGCGCAGCCTGCTCTCGCACGGCGTCGCGGACCTGCCGCCGTTCTTCATCGACCGCGACCACCGCGCGCTGACGGTAACCCTCTCGCTGGGCCGAAGCGTACGCACCGTGGAGATCACGGAGGCCGGCAACCAACGCCTCGCCATCCGTGTTCGCGGGCCCGCACCCTCCCCGTCGATGCAGGCGGCGATCCGCCGTGAAGTGCGGAACATCCTCCGGCTCGACGAGGATCTTTCCAGATTTTTCGCCGTCATCGCGCGCGACCCGGCGCTCGCGTGGGCCGCGTCCGGCGCGGGACGCCTCATTCGCTGCCAGACGGTTTTCGAGGACGTCATCAAAACGATTTGCACGACGAACTGCGCCTGGTCCGCAACGGTGCGGATGGTCGACGGCCTCGTGCGCCACCTCGGCCGCCACGCGCCCGGCGCGCCCGCGAACACCACGCAAGGCCGCGCGTTCCCGACTCCCGAGACGCTGGCCGATGTGCCCGATGCGTTCTACCGCGACACGATTCGCGCGGGCTATCGCGGGCCGTACATCAAGGCCATCGCGCGGGATGTCGCCGAAGGAAAACTCGACCTGGCGCCAATCGATGCGGGGCATCCCGCGCGCTGGCCGGACGACGAGGCGGAAGAACGGTTGCTCGCGCTGCCCGGCGTCGGCCCCTACGCCGCCGCGCACATCCTGATGATGCGCGGCCGCTATTCGCGCCTCGTGCTCGATTCGTGGACGCGCCCCACCTACGCGCGCCTCGTCGGACGCCGGGCCGTGTCCGACGCCGCGATCCAAAAACGCTTCCGCCCCCACGGCCCCTTCGCCGGCCTCGCCTTCTGGCTCTTCGTCACCCGCAACTGGCTGTAGCCGCCATCCGGAGGGAGTCCGAACGTTGCTGTAGTTCCGCCGCTCAGTCGGCGGAAGTCTGTGGCGAGTGATCTCCGGCGACAGAGCGCCGGAGCTACAGCGCCGCCAACAAACCGCCTTTCGTGTGGTTCGTGTTTTTCGTGGTTAATCGCCACTCCGCTCCCCCGCGCATCAATTGCGATGGCGGCTGCGGAACGAGAAGCCAACCTTGCCCGCGGGCTTGCCGCCGCCTTGCGCGGGACGATGACCGCCGCCACCGCGCTGCCCGCCGCGATTTCCACCGCGGTTGCCCTGCGGGGGACGCCGCGCCGCGTCGCCCGTGGCGTGCTGCGCGTTGGAATCGTGGTAGCCGTGTCCGGTGTCGACCGGGATCGGGTGGCGTAGCAGCTTCTCAATCGCGCGCAAATCATCGCGCTCCTCCGCGCTGCAAAACGAAACCGCGTCGCCGTCCTCGCCCGCGCGCGCGGTGCGGCCGATGCGGTGGACGTAGGTCTCGGGTTCGTTCGGCAGGTCGAAATTAATGACGTGCGTGATGCCGTCCACGTCGAGGCCGCGCGCCGCGATGTCGGTCGCGACCAGCACGCGCACGCGCCCGTCACGGAATCCGGCCAGCGCCGACGTGCGCGCGCCCTGCCCCTTGTTCCCGTGGATCGCGGCGACGGTGATGCCGGATTGCTGCAGCTTTTTCGCGACCTTGTCCGCGCCGTGCTTGGTGCGCGTGAATACGATCACCTTGTCGAGATTCGCGTCGGTGAGCAGCTTCGCGAGCAGCGTCGGCTTGTTCCCCTTGTCCACGAACATGATCTTTTGCACGATGCGCTCCACTGCCGGTTTTTCCGGCGCAATGGTCACGGTGACCGGGTCGCGCACGAACGACTGCGCGAGCTCGCGGATTTCCGGCGCCATCGTCGCGGAAAACAACAGCGACTGGCGCGCGGGGGGGATACGGCTGATGATGCGGCGGATGTCCGGGATGAACCCCATGTCGAGCATCCGGTCCGCCTCATCGAGGATGACCACCTCGACCTGCTTCAAGTTGATGTGGCCCTGGTTCATCAGGTCGATGAGCCGGCCCGGCGTCGCGACGAGGATGTCGAGCCCGCGGCGCGCCGCCTGGATTTGCGGGTTCTGCCCCACCCCGCCGAAAATGACCGCATGCCGCACGCGCAATCCGCGCCCATACGTCGCCACGCTGTCGCCGATCTGCGCCGCCAGTTCGCGCGTCGGCGCGAGGACCAGCGCGCGGGGATGCCCCGGTTGCGGCGTGCGGGGGTTCTTCAACAGGTATTGCAGCAGCGGCAGCGTGAACGCCGCCGTCTTGCCCGTCCCCGTCTGCGCGCAGCCGATCAAATCGCGGCCCGCCAGCAAATGCGGAATCGCCTGCGCCTGGATCGGCGTCGGCGTGTGATACAGCTCCTCCGCCAATGTGCGCTGCAACTCCGGCAGCAACTGGTCAAACGGCGGTACGGGCGCGTGAGCGGGACTCGGTGCGGGGGCCTGATGATGCATGGTTCTCCTCGGAAATCCGCGAACAGTGCGCAGCCCCCGCCGCGAAGTCAAGGCCGCGGGGCATCCGGTCCAGAGCGATCAAGTGCCTCCAGCGCCTCTGCGTCGGCCAGATCCTTTATTCGCCCGGACGCTCGTTTATTCCGGATCAAATCGTCAACGGATGGAATACGCACGATAGAGGAGTTCTTTCATGTTCTATCTTTCAGGCGAACGACCAGAATGACCGGACCAGTACAGCCGCGTCCGCGCGGCTGTACGGGGTACGTGTCAATTCTCTGGTTGGGCAGTCCTTGTGATTTCCTCTGGTTTGACTCCTGAAAAGGCGAGTGCCGTCAGCAACATCGAGATGCCGATAGCGGCTTCGAGTTTGTCCTCTCCGGCGAGAAGAGACCCGAGTCCGGACAGAAGGCCGAGCAGTGCAGCAAGGACAATCAGAATCCACTTGACGGCTTGGGTCTTCCGCGGAGCGACATACAGTCCGCAGCAAACCATGCCTGCGGCACCGCCGGCGCCGCAGACCAGCAACCTGATAATCTCCGGGAATATGAATGCGCCCATGCGGAGCAGAGAAGAAGCCAGAACCCCGCCGACGAAGGAGGCGGGGAGAAACAGAATCCATCTCAAAACGGTCATAGAGTCTCCGTTAGTCTTCGAGCCACTTGCCGATGTTGATGGCCACGGCGATGCTTCCCCAAAACAGCACCATTTCGCCCACAAACCAAAGCCATCCGGCCCACATGCGCTCCTGACCGAAGAAGATGCGCATCAGAATTGGTGCTTGCGACAGAGGGCGGCCAAGCCCGTCACATGGTCCGCTTGGCCCTGCGGACGAGACGAAGTACGCCATGAAGCCCGCAATGAACAGGGCGAGGAACCAAATCACGCCGACGGGGAAGAGTATCTTGCGAACTGTTGCTTTCATATTCCTCCTGCCCAATGCGTTCCTCACCCGTTGCATGTGAGGTGCGCGCTCCGCGCGCCTTACTTGCAATCGGGATTATGTACGGCATGAATCTCAAAAGTCCTGTCGTCTAGTCGCGCACGCTTTATGACCGCAGAACTGAATCTTCCGCCATCAAGCTTCTGTCGCACGGTTTGTTCGTCAAGTGGACAGCCATAGCCGAGGATGATGCCGTGAAGGAAGCCGTCTGGCAATGGGAGCATGAAGATATCGCCTCGCCGGGTGCAGTACGTGAGGGGCATGATGAAGCGGACCTCCTTCTCGTACTGCCAGCTTCGGCACTTTCTTCGTAGCAGGGCAGTCATATCTTCGGGGAGGAACCTTGATGGGTCAGCGATTTTCGCGAAAGGGATGGCAACTCTCTCATCGGCATACTCAACGTCAAAAACGTTCGGATCATCCTCGGGGTTCAGTTCGAGGGCGACTCCCCGATGGCAGTCAGCATAGTGAGCCCACAGCACGGGGTCAGAGCATGTCGCGGACATGCACATCAGGCCGTGTCTTTCAGAAAGCCAGTCGAGTGACAGGGCGCGGTACTTCTCCGCGCCGATGCTGAAGCCTGGAGGGGCATCGACTATGCACGGGACAAGGTCATATGGATCGTTGAGGTCCTTGAGTGTGGCAATCTTGATGAGGCCATCCTTCAGGAACGATAGCGCGTGCTCAGTCTTCGTGAACTTGTAGAGCAGTCGCGTCTTCATATCTTGCATTGTTGCCCAACGCCAAGCCTCCAGCACCCCACTTCGGGTGTGCTGGAGGCG
This sequence comes from Kiritimatiellia bacterium, assembly GCA_035327585.1. GTDB lineage: Bacteria > Verrucomicrobiota > Kiritimatiellia > CAIVKH01 > CAIVKH01 > JAMLJG01. The sequence continues at coordinate 20,807 of DAOLDD010000049.1, forward strand.
CATGTTAGGCATCGATTGTTAGGTGTTGTTCCTCTTCTCCTCCGTCGTCAGTCAGAACCACTTCAATATCGAGCATTGAGGGGACTTCAATTTCGATTTCTTGCGTTACGGGCGATGTGCTCACTTCCACCTTTTGAAGTCCGTGTGCAATAAGCCGTTGCATGACCTTGCGACGGCCGAACGTAGTCCACGCTTTCATGTAAGCACCGATCTCCTCTTGTGATGTTTGAGGAAAATGTTTTAGTAGAAACCCCAACCGCTTATCGTCATAGTCCTGATCTGCTGAGAGAAGCTTTCGGTATAGCAACATTCCTCCAGATATTGCCGCGACCCAAGTAAGAACTGGATCGAACTGCCCAAGAAATTCAAAAATACCCGAACCGCGATCCACCTTGCGCAGGAAAATTGGAGCGGCGTGGTTGTATCGCTCCTTACTAAAGCATTCTTTTTTTACGTCGTGAAAGGTTCCCTTAACGGTTTTGTAGATCAACTCATGATCGAATAGCGGGATATTCGACGGTGGCGAAGAGAAGGTGAGCCGCAGTAAATGAAGTTCAGATTCTGAGACTTTGTGTACGTATCCCTGTCCGCTCTCATAGTTGTCCCACAGCGCGTCGAGATCTATGCCTTTTCCCATCCAGTATTCTTCAAATGTCATTGTGTGGCCTTTCTGTATATTTGCCTAACGTCAGCGCTGAGGGGACGGCGAGCCCGCCCCGGGTGAGCCGTACCCTCAAGCGCCTTGTTCGCTCAAAGTATTCTCGCGGTATTCAAATCAATCGTGCTCGGACCAAACGATTCAAAATACTCGGTCAATGCGGCATTACCGAGCGCTCTCTTCCGGGTTTCGGCATCAGGAAATACAAGCACCTGAATGTCAGATGCAGAAAATGTGCAGTAGTGGTGCCCATCACGCTCTTGAATCCAATCGAAATATGTTCCTCCATATTTTGTGAGCAGCAGTCTCCACTCTTTCTCGTTGTAGTAGAGCATGTCATCCTTTCCCTGTTCTGACATTTCCTTGATGAACGAAAGCAATACATTCAGTCCATCAACCTCGTCGGCTTTTGCGGCAATTGCTGGAAGATTTGTGTTTGGAACTCCGTAAAGCGCATTGGGACAGTAGAATACGGGATTCGCGCCACGCTTCATCAAGAACTCTCTTTTGAATCCAATACCGAGTTTTCCATAACGCTTAGTATGGTCGCTGACCTCAGATATCTTTAGTTCGGTAAAACATATCATCGGTATGCTCTGAATCAGCGAGTGCCCGGCGCCGCCCAATATCAATGTTGAAGGCCCTCGCCGCGAGTAGCGTAGACCATTGATGCATATGCTGCGTAGTCGGTCGACATACTCAGAGACACGTCCCGTGGCGCTGGGGATTGGCTCGATGTCATGCCCGGTCCAGTGGATCAATATATCTGATCTGATCATATCTATAGCGAACAAGTGATTGGTCGGTTTCCTACCATCCTGCCAAATCCAAAACGCCGCGTTGATTTGCAACGAGTTACGCCAAAATGCTTCTGACTATCCTCCCAAACGGCAGGATGGTCGGTTTCCAGCTATCCTCCCGTCCGGCGGGTCATTGGGCCGGATGGTGGCAGGTTGGCGGGGGGTTGGCAATTGGGGAAATTGGGATTGGCGCCCACTCGTGTCCGTCCCCGCCTCCGCCTCATTCGCGTAATTCGCGCAATTCGCGGTTCCCTCCCCCTTCGTGTTCACTTGGTGGTTGTAATTCCCCGCTGTCGCGCATTTTCCCTCGTCGCCCGCACTCGTCATCCGCACGCCAACCCGCTAAACTTCCCGCATGAACTCGATCCTTGTCCATGTCCATGTGCACGTGAAGCCGGAAAGCGTTGATGCGTTCAAAGCCGCCGTCATGGCGAACGCGCGGGCGAGCCGCCAGGAGCCGGGCGTGATCCGATTCGACGTGCTCCAGCAGGCGGACGACCCGGCCCGCTTCATCCTCATCGAGGAATATCGCTCCGCCGACGCCGTCGCCGCGCACAAAACCACCGCCCACTACGCCGCCTGGCGCGACGTCGTCGCCCCGATGATGGCGGAGGATCGGCGGAGCGTGAAGTATGTGACCGTGGAATGAACTTCGAATTCGCCACCGCCACTCGCATTGTCCTCGGAACCGGCCGCGCGGCGGAACTGCCCGCACTGGCGGCCGAATTCGGCACGCGCATCGCGCTGGTCACCGGCGCGTCGCGCCGCTTCGAGGACCGCGTGGAACACGTGTGCGTGATCCCGATCGCGGGCGAGCCGTCGTTCGACGCGATCCGCGCGGGTGTCGACGCCGCCCGCGCCGCGCGCGCGGATACCGTCGTCGCCATCGGCGGCGGCAGCGTGCTCGACGCGGGCAAGGCCATCGCCATGCTACTCGCGAACGGCGGCGACCCGCTCGACTACGCGGAACTCATCGGCGCGGGCAAACCCATCACGCGACCGTCGATGCCTTTCATTGCCGTACCGACCACCGCGGGCACGGGCTCCGAGGCGACGCGCAACGCGGTGCTCTTCTCGGCCGAACACCAACTCAAGGTAAGCCTGCGCAGCGCGCACATGCTCCCGCGGATCGCGCTGGTCGATCCGGAACTCGCCCTCGCCCTGCCGCCCGCGCAAACCGCCGCCAGCGGCATGGATGCCCTCGCACAGCTCATCGAACCCTTCCTCTCACGACGCGCGAATCCGATGACCGACGCCCTGTGCCACGACGGCATCTCCCGCGCCGCCCGCGCGCTGCCTCGCGCGTTTGCCGACGGCGGCAACCTCGCCGCGCGCACCGAACTGTCGCTCGCGGCCCTCTACAGCGGCATCGCCCTCGCCAACGCCGGGCTCGGCGCCGTACACGGCCTCGCCGGTCCCATCGGCGGCCTCTTCAACGCCCCGCACGGGGCGGTCTGCGCGGCACTGCTGCCGGGGGTGTTCGAGGAAAACTTTTTACAGACGTTGGAAGCCGGGAAAAATGATTATAAAGACCATCCTCAAACCCTCCTGGCCCCCGGCGGGCTTGCCCCGCCGGAGCCGAAGTTTGCTTCGCTACCGCGTAGCCAAGGAACTTACGCTCCCGCGACGCAAGGTCGCGGGGGGCGGCGACAGGGTTTTGAGTTAGTTGCTACAGGTGCTGTAAAATTCGCGGAGGTCGCGCGATTGCTCACCGGGCGGTCGGACGCGACGCCGGAGGATGCGGTGCGCTGGTTGCGCGAATTGCGCACGCAACTCGGCATTCCCGGCCTCGCGGCATACGGCATCCGCGAGGAGCACGCCGCAGACATCGCCCGCAAAGCGCAGGCCGCCAGCAGCATGAAGGGGAATCCCGTGGCGCTGTCCGATGAGGTGCTGGCGCGGGTCGTGGTGGAGGCGTTGTAGATTGCCAATTTCCAATTGCGAATTGCCAATTGAAGCTGAAGAGGCCGATCAATTGGCAATTCAAAATTGGCAATTGGCAATTGAATTTGCTTCACCGGATCCGACTGAACACCTCATTCAAACTCCCCCGCCGGTAGCCTTGCAGGTCGAGGGCGACGTAGCGGAAACCGCAGTCCTTGAGGAGCGCGACGATCTGCTCGCGGAGGGGGTCGGCCGCGGCGCGCGCGATCTGGTCGGGGTCAAGCTCGAGCCGGGCGACCTCGCCGTGTACGCGCAGGCGCAGGTTGGCGAAGCCCATGTCCTTCAATCCATTCTCGGCGCGCTCGACGCGCTTGAGCGCCTCGACGGTGATTTTCTCGCCGTAGGGGAACCGCGAGGCGAGGCAGGAAAACGCGGGTTTATCGGCGGTGTTCAGACCGAGCGCGCGGGACGCCTCGCGGATGTCGGCCTTGGTGAAACCGAGTTCCTGGAGCGGACTCTCGACGCGCTTCTCCATGGCGGCCTTGCGGCCGGGCCGGTAGTCCTTCAGGTCATCCGCGTTCGTGCCGTCAACGACGTGCGCAAAGCCATCGGCATCCGCGATCTGGCGGAGCAACCCGTAGAGTTCCGTTTTGCAGTGATAGCAGCGACTGGACGGATTGTTCGCGTAATCGGGATTCGCCATTTCGTTCGACTCGATCACGCGGAGCGCGATGCCGAGCTGCGCGGCGAGCGCGCGGGCCTCCTCCAGTTCGCGCTCGGGGAACGACGGCGAGGTCGCGGTCACGGCGAGCGCGCGGACGCCCAACTCTTGCGCCGCGAGGGCTGCGATGAACGTGCTGTCCACGCCGGCGCTGAACGCTACGATGACGGACTCCATCGCGCGCAACCGCGCGCGCAGTGCAGTCACCTTTTCATCCAACGGCAGCAGCACCGCATCCACCACCCGCCCATCGGCTGGAACATCGAATTTCATCGGGGCAGTATACCTCATCCGCGACGCTACGGGAAGAATGGCCCACGGAAGGAAGAGGGACGGGATTAACGGGATGGACCGGATGGGAGGGATTTCGGCGAATTCTTTCCGTCCACGTTCTCGTTCACGTCCACGTTCACGAGCTTTCCAGATCGTGGACGTGTACGGGTACGGGAACGGGTGCGGAAGGCCCGATCCGACGCGGTCATCCACCTTCGCCAGAGCGCTACGGCGGACGAGCCGCCCGCGTC
>DAOLDD010000050.1:0-24837 GCA_035327585.1 Kiritimatiellia bacterium
GCCGTCGGCGCCGAGGAATAGCGACCAAGACAGAATTTTCGAGAACCGCTCTAATATTCCGTGCCCTTCCGTGTCTTTTCGTGGACTCCTTCCTTTCGGCCCACGGATGGTCACGGAATGAAGAGGGACGGGATTAACGGGATGGACGAGATGACAACCCTCTTTTCGTTCACGTTCTCGTTCGCGTCCACGTTCACGAAACCCCATGGACCGTGTACGCTCACGTATTCGTGCACGGGGACGAGGCCAGGGATGACGACGGGGATGGTTCACCGACCACCGGTCACCCGCGGTCGAGTTCTTCCAGCAGGGCCTGCGCGGCGCGGGCAGCGGCGCCGCCGGTGCCGAGGGCGTGCTGGACTTCGCGCAGGGCCGCAAGGGAGGCGGCGCGTTCCGGGGTGTCGGTGAGCAGCGGCATGAGGCCGTCGGCGAGGCGTTCAGGGGTGGCGTCGTGCTGGAGATATTCAGTAAAGGCTTCGCGACCAGCGATGAGATTGGCCATTCCGAGATGCGGCACCTGGATCAGCCGCTTCGCGATGGCGTAGGTGATGGGCGAAGTCTTGTAGACGATCCGCATGGGACAATTCATCAAGGCGGCTTCAATGGTCGAGGTGCCGGATTTCACCCAGGCGGCGGTTGCCTCGCCGAGGATCTGGCGGCTGCGGCCGTGCACCACGGCGTAACGCGTGGGACCGCCGGGCACATTCGTCGCCAGAGCGTGCGCGTATTCCGCATTGTCGTGCGTGGTGCCGGCAAGTATGAACCCTGCATCGGGCATGCGCTGCTGAATGATGCCCGCGGCCTGCCACATGGCCGGCAGAATGCGCTCAATTTCCTGGCGGCGGCTGCCGGGCAGCATGGCAATGCGCGGAGAGCCCGGCCAGGGGAGCGGATCGCGCGGCGTGGCCTGCTCGCGGGCGGCCTCGTCGACCAGTGGGTGACCCACATAGTCCACGCGCAGGCCGGTATCCTTGAACACATCGACCTCAAAGGGGAAAATCACGAGCAAACGGCGGATCAACCGCGCCATTTTGCCGATGCGCGAGCGGTGCCACGCCCAGACCTGCGGGCAAATGTAGTACACGACGGGAATGCCGAGCTGGTTCAGCTCCGCTGCGAAACGCAGGTTGAATCCCGGATAGTCGACGAGCAGCGCGAGGTCGGGCCGCCGCTCCGCCGCCGTCTGCTTCAGGTCGTCGAACACGCGTCGGAAGAAAAGGTAGCGTTTCGCGACTTCCCACAAGCCCAGCACCGCCATCTGCTTCGCGTCGACGAGAATATCCGCCCCCGCGGCGCGCAGGTGCTCGCCGCCGATGCCATAAAATTGCACTCCGGACCGCGCGCGCTTCACGGCCTCGACCAGACGCGCGGCATGGAGATCACCCGACGGCTCGCCCGCCACCACCAGTATCGATGGGGTTGCGGCGCTCACGCGCACCACCCCACTGCAGGCAGAATGCAATCCAACGTCCGCACCTCGTACATCCTCACGACGGCCCCGCGCGCATCTTCTGGGTGATTTCCACGGCGAGTTTCAGGGCTTCCGCGGCGTGTTCGCCGCTGACGACGGGACGGTCGCGGCGCCGCACGCAATTGGCGAAGGAGCGCAACTCCAGCGCGAGCGGCTCGCCCTTCTCGATCGGAACTTCCTCGCGCGCGATGCCGGTCGCACTTTTGCGGAACAGCTCGCCCGCCTGGTTCTGGTAGTCCAGCGAAAGATAGGCGTCCTCCGTGAACACGCGGATCTTGCGCATGCGCTCGGGACTGATGCGGCTCGCGGTGATGTTGGCGACGCAACCGTTCCCAAACAGCAGCCGCACGTTCGCGATGTCCTCGCTTCCGCTGAGGACCGGGACGCCAACCGCACGGACTTCGCGCACGGGGGCGGCGACGAGGTGCAGGATGATTTCGAGGTCGTGGATCATCAAATCCAGCACAACGTTGACTTCCGTGCCGCGCGGATGCAGCCCTTCGCGCGGCGGGGGAAACGGGGCGAGCCGGTGCGCCTCAATAAAGCGCGGATTCGGGGCCTGCTGCTCCAGGAAGCCGAGCACCGGGTTGAATCGCTCGACGTGCCCCACCTGCAGGATGACGCCCTTCTGCTGGGCCTGTCGCACGAGATCCTCGGCCTCCTCCGTGGTGGAGGCGATGGGTTTTTCGACGAGCAAATGAACGCCCCGCTGGATCAGCGTGGAGGCGACGGCGTGGTGGAGGTGCGTGGGGACCACGATGCTCGCAGCCTCGACGCCGGCGACGAGTTCCTCGACGGATTCAAAGGCCTTCGTTCCGTGCTGCGCAGCGAGTTCACGCGCGCGCGCGAGGTTCGCGTCGTAAAGGCCGACGAGTTCAACCTCATCGAGTTGCGCATAAATGCGGGCGTGGTGTTGACCCAGGCTGCCGACGCCGATGACGCCGACGCGAATTTTCCGTTGCTCGCTCATGCCGTGGAATCCTCCGTGGAGACCGCGACAAAGGCGATTTGCCGCCGGTCCGCTTCTTCAATCAATCGCTCGCGTTCGAGCAGGATGGTGCGCCCGGCCTCGACCGCGAGGGCGGAGATGCCGGCTTTTTTCAAGGTCTTGAAGGTGTGCAGGCCGACGACCGGGATGTCGAACCGCATGTCGTGGCCGCGCTTGGCGACCTTGACGACGACGGCGCCTTCGCCGCCCAGCTCGCCGGCACGCAGGATCGCCGCATCGGTGCCCTCAAAGGCCTCAACGGCGAGGATGGTGCCGTGTTTGAGGACGACCGTCTGCCCGATGTCGAGTCCGCTGGTGGCTTTCGCGACATCGAGACCGAGCTGGATGTCCGCCTGCTCCTCCGTCGTGGGCGGGCGGGTTCCGATGAGACCGGGCTTCGGCATCGCGGATTCCATGAACAGGCTCGCGGGCGCCAGTTTCACGCCAACCTTTTCCATTTCCTCGCCAACGGCGCCGAAGATGGTTTCCGCGTTGCGTTGCTTAAGGCGGCCGAGCAGGTTCAGCATGGCACGGTCGGGCCGGACGCGGAAGAGGTGCGTCGGCGTGATCTGGCCGACCATGACAGCCTGGGCCACGCCGCTGGCACGGAAGGCGTCCAGCATGGCCTCAAGCTGGCCGACGTAGAGCCAGCGGACCTCGTCGACAAGTTTTTCGATTTCGCGCTCCGTTTCGCCTTTGAACGCGACGGCGAAAAGGCGTCTGACGCCCTGCGCACGCGCGGCGCGCGCGAATTCGAGTGGATAGACGCCCTTCCCGGCAATCATGCCCAGGGCATCGGGGACATGCGCGCTCATGGCGATCCTCCCGACCCGTTCGCCGCTTCGCGCGCCTGCCGGTCGAGCCGCGCCTCCAGTTGCGCGCAGCGCTGGGCGAGCCGGGAGCGGTCATTCGCGAGGCTCGAGAGCGCGATGGAAAAATGGAACGCGACGAGCAGCAGGAACGAGAAGATCACGGTGACGACGAACGTCACATACTGCATGCCGAGCAGCGCGCAGAAGAAATCAAGGACATCCGTAAATATTGCGCAGAGCATCAGCATGATGCCGGTGGAGACCCAGAGGATCGCGTACCGTTCCAACAGGTGGGAGCGGCGCACGGCTTCGAAGGTGACGAGGAGAACGACGAAGCTCAACCCGCCCATGAGCAGGCGGATGCGGCCGAGGAAGGTGACGCGGTTCAGACGAAGCAGCAGGGAAAGATCCACGGAGAGCGCGGCGAAGAATGCCGCCAGCAGCAGCAACATCGTGCCGCGGAATACACCTATGCGGCCGGTCCGCGCCCCGCCGATCATCGCGACGAGCAGCGCGAACGCGACGACGCCGAACAAGAGGCGCGCGACAGACGGTCCCAGCGGAGCAACCACCGCATCCACCCAACCCTGCATGACATCCACCGCATTCATGTCCATCGCACCGTATAACCGCGCGCCAGGCCGCGGTTCAAGACGCGCACGCGGTCGACGAGCAGGGCGAGACCGACCTTTACGGCGTAATAAATCGTGCCCCAGCCGTGGATGCTCGACTGGCCGGCCGTGCGCGGGCGGAACCGCACCGAAACCTCGGCGAAGTCGTACCCCTGCCGCCGCAAGAGGGCGAGCGCCTCCGGCTCCGGGTAGTCCACCGGGTAATCGCTGGCGAAATAGTGCAGGAGCGGGCGCTTAACGGCCCAGAAACCGGAGGTCGGATCGGTGACGCGTTTCCGGCAAATGACGGAGAGGAAAAGCGCGAGCAGTTTAATGCCGAGAAATCGGAAGATGGAACTGGTGTGCAGGCCGCTGGAGGAAAAGCGCGTACCGATGAAGAGATCCGCATCCGAACGCCGCGCGGCCTCCATGAGATGCACGATTTCGGACGGCGGGTGCTGCCCGTCCGCGTCGATGCGAACAACCAGGGAATAGCCTTCCGCAAGGGCGTACTGGAAACCGGCCTGCACCGCGCCGCCGACACCGAGATTGCAGGGCAGGTCGAGCACGATCGCGCCTTCCGCACGGGCCACGTCGACGGTCCGGTCGGTTGAGCCATCACTGATGACGACGACGGGCAGCGCAGGTTGGGCTTCCTTCAGTTCGCGCAGGAGGGAACCGAGTGACGCCTCTTCGTTGTAGGCCGGAATGATGACGACGGCTTCATTCATGGATAATCGGCGGAGTATGCGCAGAAATGAGTTCAATGTCCATGCGGTGCAGCAGTACGCCAAGATCGGAGGGAAAACCGCGGATGCGGTCGCGCGCGGGATTGTAGAGCTCCCCGGTGCGGACCTGGTATACCGCCGTTCGGCCGGCCTCCGTCGTGGACGGGCTCCACTCGATGACGGCGTCAGTCCAGTGATCGTCGAATGAGATGGTGGGCGACCGTTCGCCTGCCTCGGTTTCCAGATACAGGGTGGCGGACTCGCCCGGCGTGCGGCGTCCGCTGATGCCCTGGACGCTGATGCGCAACGCCTCACCGGGACGCGGGGCGGGGCCGACGAGGGCGCTGTTCCGGCGGCTCCACTGCGCGGTGCACGGTTCGCCCCGCGGATTCCGGAGGCGTCGCAGGTCGTGCCACCATTCGCCGCGCAGGGCGAGCGGACCACCATCGAAAACTTTGTGCAGCGCGGGCGGCCGGTCATCATCATGGAGTGGTTGGGCGGTCATCAGCTCGGCGCGCACCGTGCGCGAGAAGGATTGCGCGGGCAGGGCCGCGCGGGAGCGTATGCGGGACACCGCGGCGGTTTCGACCGCGAGAGGTTCCAGTCGAAAACCGTGTTCGAGCCCCGGATTGGAAAACGCGGTTACGATGAGGACGGGTTCCTCCGCGGCTCGATCGGCGAGCCAGTCGATTACGGGGCCCAGCAGACCGTGCGCGCGCTCCCCCAACCCAAGCACACGCGTGCGCCCGTCGACGGCGAGCGGGAAGCTGTACGAATGGTAATCGAAGAAGGCGAGCCGGTTTCCGATGTGACCGCGCAACCGCGTGATCCAGTCATCAGCGCCCGCCTCGAAACGGACGATGTACGGGGCGGGCCAGCGCGCGATGTTGTGCAGTCCGGCGGCGAGCAGGAGGAGGCCGGCGAAACCATACGCGGCGATGCGCCGGCGCGCGGGCGCGTGACGCGGCGCGTGGAAGAGCGCGGCGCCCGGAAGCAGACCGGCGAGCGCGAGCACAACCCACGGCGCGATCCGGCGCTGGCTCCAGAGACCAACCTGTTCGACGCCTTTTAGATAGAGAAAAACCGGCAGAAGCAGCATGAGGATGGTGAGCAGTGACCACTCGCGGGCACGTCCCCTTGCTGCGATCCAGAGGGACAGCACGAGCGCCAGCACGAGCAACGGGACCTGCGCGCCGCCGAGAAGCTCGCGCAGGCCGGTGCGTACCACATCTGCAGCGGGACCCCAGCGCAGGGACGCCGCCAAAGGAAGCGCCGCCGAGCCGCAAAGTGCGAGACGAACAAACGGGTGGCTGCACGACCGGCGCATCCAGGCCCACCCGTTGACCAGCCGTCCGCGCGGCACCAGCAGAAAAAGCGCACCCACCACGGCGAGCCCCAACGCGGGAAGCATGACCATGCGATGCTCGCCGCTGACCTGAATGTTGCGCCAGAGAATCTCGACATCAAGGAGGCGGCCATAGGGCTGGCAAATCCATTCAGTCATCGCCCAAAGCGGAACTGTTCCCGCGAGAAGCCACGCCAGTCCCGCGACCCATCGCCTGCGCGGATACGCCGAGGCCGCGGCGGCGAACAGGTAGGTCGGCAGCGCGAGAATGACCAGCAGTGGATGCAGGCTGACGGCTAGACCGAGAGGGAGAAGCGACGACGGAGGCAGCGGATCGCCCCGATCGCGCAGGAGCACCTGTAGCAGGACGCCCGCGATCAGGATCGCGCCGAGCACTTCGGGAAAGTACCCGCGGAAAAACCATGCGGGAAACGGCGAACCCAGCAGCAGGGCCGCGCCCGCGAACAAACCCCAGCAGCCGCCGCGCGCAACGCCGGCGAGCAGGAACGACGCGACGAAGCCCAGCGCCAGCAGCGGCAGCAGGTAGTCGGCGGCGCGACCCGGCAGCAAGGCGTCGAATCCCGAGGCCGCGAGGGGAAGCAGCGGATAGAAGAAGGGCTGGGTCTCGCCGGTTCGAACAGACATTAATTCGAACGAACGATCGCGCGAATTGCGCCAACGCATGTCAGGCATCAGCAGGAACGCGCGCCGGATGGGTTCGGGTGCTTCGAGCAGGACCTCATCCACCGCATGCAGGGGCCGCCCGCCGGATAGCGCGTGAGTCATGTGGCGGTAGCATGAGGTGTCGACGCCGATAAACGCATCCTGATGCGGCCGCAACAGCAGGACGGCGAACGCGATCCAAAGCAGAAAAAACGAAATGCGGGCGGCGCCGCGCGGGACCGACTCACGCCATGCGAGGACCATTGCACGTCCGAGCGCCAGCCACGCACCCCACCCCAACAGTGCAAGGGCGAGCAAAGCAAGGACGACACCTGCACCAGCTGGCGAATCGGAACTCATGGGTTGGGGACCCAAGGTGTAACGCAAATCCGCGCGCGGCAAAAGAACCAACGTCAGGGATCGCGCGGGATGGGTTCGGCCAGAATGGCTTCGAGGGCCGGCGCGATGCTGACACGGGTGATGCGCCACGCCGCCGGGTCCAGCCGTCCGAGGAATTCCTCCGCCTCCCGGTGCGCCGCGTCGACGGGCACCGTGCCGGACAGGGACGCCTCAGCCAGCGCCGCATTCAGGCGGGCCGTCAATCCCAGTTGTTCAACGGCATGCACGGCGGGCCGGTCCAGCACGATGAGGACGGGACATTCGTCATCGGGTTCCGACCATTCGCCCCGGCCCAGCGGCCGTATTTTGATGCCCTGCCGCAGGCCGAGCGCGGCATACACCGGGTCGCCCTGCCCGCGCGAAAACCCCGTATAGCGCCGGCTCAAGAGGAAGAGGCGGCGGTGTCCTCCAAGATGAAGGGATTCCGGCAAACGCGGCTCGTACAGCACGCGCGGCACGGGCAGGTCACGTGTGCGCAAGACCTGTCGCGAGAAGGCGCGCATGAAGTCGACCAATTCGGACTCCGCGGCGCTGTGCATGGGGCGGTGGCCCGGCGGGACCATGAAACAAACGACGGTGAGCGCCACGATGGCGGTACGCACCGCGAGGCGGAATATTCGATGGTTCGTCCACAGGGGAAGCGTCACCGCCAGCGCGCCGCCGACCGCGAGCGCGAGGAACAGTTGCCAGCCCGCGCGCTGATAGCGGGTGAACTGGAGAATACCCCACCCCGTTTGGAGTGCGGCCAGCAGACCCCACGCGCCGACCAGCAGCCAATCCATTCGACGTCGACGCCAGCCCGCCACGGCGAGCGCCGTGAAGCCGATGGCCAGCACGCCGCTCATCGCGCTGACGGCGGAGAGTTGGAAAACCGCGCGCTTGGGCAGGAAAAAGTCACGGACCAGTGCATTCAGCAGATACGGAATCTGGCGCGGGTCGTCCGGCGGAAGGTCGAAGGACAGGCCGCCCGCAATCGCGCTCAAGGAGTTGAGCACCGGCCTAAGCCCCGCCACCGCCAGCATCAACGCGACCGGCACGACCGCGGCCACGAATACCCACACCGCGCAACGCGCCGAACGGCGGCGTACGGCAGCGTCAGCCCGCGCCCATACCGCGCATTGGTGGACGGCGAGCAGGATCGCGACATCCAGCAGAAACAAAGGAGCGGAAGTGGCCAGTCCAGCCAACAGGAGCAGGAGTGATGTGCCGGTCAACGCGGAGGGCCGTTCGAGCCAGCGCAGATAGGCCAGCCAGATGCACGGCAGCAGCAGGAGCCCGAATTGGTTGGGGAACACCCCGATCCCGGTTTTGAGCAACCACCACGCGAGCGGGCATACGGCGACGAACCACGCCACGATCCGCGCCGTGCGGCGGCCGCCCAGCGCGTCACCGAGCGCATAAACCGCCATCACCAGCAACGCCGCTGCAAAGGCGCCGCCGAATCGCGCCATCAAATACGGGTCGATGCCGCCGATCCAGACGGGCAGCGCGAGCACCCAGTGATAACCGGACGGATACACGACGTGTCGCAGGCGACCGCGCTCCAGCACATCGAAAATGAACTGCCAGTGGCTGTAGGCATCCGACTGGCCCAGCGCGAAGGTTTGCAGCGGATGGATCAGCCGCACCACCACCGCCAACGTCACGAGCAGCCACAGCAACCGATCCGTCGATACGGGCACAGGCGACGACGGCGTATGCGCGCCGCGCCACACGGCGACGCCGATCCAGACCATGACATACAAAAGCGCCTCGATGCCCATCGGAGCCGGGGTGAAGACGTTCCACAGGAAACCGAGTACGCTCTGCACGCAGAGCGCCGCGACGATTCCGTCGAGCCAGCACCGCGAATCGCCCGTACGCCACAAGCGCAGCGCGAACATCGGCGGAAAAACGTAGCACAGCACGAGCAGAAGCTGCACGACCAGTGCTTCCGCGAGCGCGACCGGCAATCCGTTCATCGCGCACCTCCAGCGAGCCGCGGGTCCACACGGCCCGCACGGCCATCCGCCACGCCGCACCAGTAGGCAAGATCCAGGAGCCGTGCCCAATTCGAGGCAGGCGCTTGCGCATCGTCTGCCGCCGCCCGGCGAAGCAATTCCCGAGGGAAATCGATGCTGGCGAGGCGTGACAACACCCCGCGCGCGAGGCGCTTAACAGATCCGGCTGGATCGGGCGTTTTCCGCCAGAAAATGACGGATGAATACCCCATCCGGTAGACGCGGCGCAGCGTGCCGGCGAGTGTAAGCCGGTGCCAGTGATGCGCCAGTGCGCCTCGATCAAAGACCAGCCGCATGCCCGCGCGCTCAAGGCGCAACCCCAATTCCAAATCTTCGTGCGATGCGAAGGGGAACGACTCATCGAAGCCGCCGACCCGCGCCAACAGCGCGCGTTTGCAGGACACGTTGCAGGTGTAGAAATACATGCCGGATACCGGCTGCCCGTCGGGCAGGTCGCGATAGTTGAAAAAATATCGGCGGCCATCATGTTCGAGCCAGCGCAGGAACGGATCGTCCGCCAATTCCGCGGGCCACGTGCAGAAGCCCAGCAGGGCGGCCTCCGCTCCGGGATGCTCCACATGCCACGCCGCGTGCCGCGCGAGCAAGCCGGGTGCGGGAATGATGTCGTCGCCGAGGATCAACACCGCATCACCCCGGCAGTGCTTCAGCGCGGCGTTGCGCGCGGCCGCCGGCCCGCGGTTCGTCTCCAGCGAAATCCACCGCAGCGGCGCGGGGGCGGAATCCGCCAACCGCTTCAACACGGCGGGCGTGTCATCGCCCGACGCGTCATCGCACACAACGACCTCCGCGCCGCCGGGAATCGTCGCGGCTTGCCGCAAAACCTCATCCAGCACACGCGGCAGGGTATCCAGGCGGCGGTGCGTGGGAATCAGCACGGACAGGCTGGGCGCGTCATTCATACGGCGGTGAGCTCCCGCGCGGTCTTGCGCAGCTCCGCGTCCGTTTGCCAGCGCCACGCGCCGACGAGCCGGCCCCACACGTAGGACCAATAGATCCGCCCGCGAATGCGCCGAGTCTGCCCCGCAAATCCCGCCGCGGCGACGGCGTTCCGGATTAACCGCAACGCCGAGTGAACCGGACCGGCGTGGCCCGTGACGGCGGCGGAGGGCAGCGGCGGCGCAGCGGGCAGGCCGGCGAGCGAGCGGCGAATCAGTTCATCGGTGATGCCACCCCAGTAGTACCGCCGCTGGAAAAAATCGGGGCGAAGACGTTCCTCCGGCACTGCGTGCAGCATGCGGACGCCGGGATGATAGAACAGCCGGTGACCAGCGGCCTCAAGCCGCCGCTGCAATTGCGTCTCCTCCCCCGAAAGCAGCAGGTTCTTTTTTCGACCCAACCGCGTGTCGAATCCGCCCGACGCCTCCAATACGGCGCGCGGGTAGAAACTATTGCCGCCGCCCAGCCGCTCACGCGGCGTCAACCAGCGCGCGGTGTCGCCCCAATCCAAACGGCCAAGACATTCCTGCAATTCCGTATCCAGCCAGTCCGGCGGCGGCGCGTTCCAATCGAGTTCTATCGGCCCACCCACCCACCCCGGTTCAGGCTGTTGAAGCACGAAAGCATCCCGCGCGGCTGCGAGCCAGCCTGGCGCGGCCTGGCCGTCATCGTCCAAATATCCGACATAACGGCCCCGCGCATTTTGCCAACCGGTGTTGCGCGCCTGCGAGAGCCCGGGCACGGGCTCGAATACGTAACGGATCAAACCCTCCGCCTCCCACGCGCGGCAGAGTGCCGCGGTGCTGTCCGTCGAGGCATTGTCCACGACGAGAATTTCGTAATCGTCGCGCGGCAATGTTTGCCGGCGCAAGCTCTCGATGCACGCCGGCAGATACGCCTCGCGATTGTGCGTGCAGACCACCACCGTCAGGACGGGCGTCGCGCTCACGAGGGACTCCTCCGCACACCCGCGCGGGCCGCGCTTGCTGAACGGAACGGCGCGAGCAGCGCCGTCGCACGCATCTGGAATCGCTCCGCGCGACCCGGTTGATGCCAGTCGGCGAACGGCGCCTCTCGATAAAACCGCCACGCCCACGCGCCGCCGCGCGCGCTGTTCAAGGCGAGGCGATGCCACACGAAACCAATCGCCCGGCGCAGTCCGTCCTCCTCGTACCGGCGGATCCGCGCGTTGGCCTCCGCGATCCGCGCCAGCCACGCGTATGCCCGCTTCATTTCCCCGGGCGACTGCATCGCCGCGCCGTGCCCAACCAAGCGGTGAAATCGGCGCTCATCCTCCGACGCCTCAATCGACAGCCGCGCCAACAGCCCGCGCTGGATGTCGAGCGTGCGCGACTCCGAGACTCCGCCGTATTTGTCCGTGACGGCGTCCGCGTGCTGGCGATAGCGCAGCAGCGGCTCGGGCAGATTGTCCAGCTTGAGCGTCTCCAACGCGCGACTCCATAACTCGTAATCCTGCGCCGCCGCCGGCTCCTCATTGTAGCGTAGATTCTCCCGCTCGAACGGCTCGCGGCGCAGCAGGACCGACGGATGCGCGAGCGGGTTGTCGAACAGCGCATACGCGTGGAGCGTCCCGGGCTCCGTGGGATAGCGGGCCAGGAAGGAACGGCCCCGCCCGAAAACGCGCAGCCAACAGCCGCACCCCGCCAGCGCGGGCCGCGCGGCGAGAAACGCGAGCTGGCGTTCCAGTCGACGCGACTCGGCGATGTCATCGGCATCCATCCGCGCAATGTATTCGCCATCCGCCGATATCCATCCCATGTTGAGCAGCCGCGCGAGTCCCTGCGGCGCGTCGAAGCGCAACACCCGCACACGCGGGTCGTGAAAACTTTCGGCAATTTTCGCGCTTCCGTCCGCGGACGCGTCGTCCAGCACCAGCACCTCAAGCGCGCGGTGCGATTGCTCCAGGATGCTGCGCAGCGCCGCCCAGAGATGGGCCGCGCCATTGCGCACGGGCAGCAGGACGGATATGCGCGGAACGCTCATCGTTTCGGTTCGACCGTCAGGGGATACGGCACCGGCTGATTCGCCTGGATGTCGTACACCACCGACATGTTCATCTGGCTCTTCAACCGGTCGCCGCGTTCATCGACCGGGATGCGGAAGCCGAGCGGCTCCACGCCCTCCGCGAAACTCAGCGGCAGCCCGTCCGCGCGCTCCGTGAACTCGGCGAGGTCGCGAATGCGGTAGTAGAACGTGCCCTCCGGCGGCGGCATGTACACTCCGTAGCGATAATGTCCGCGCACCTTCGCCTTGCACCCCGTCGGGTCCGTGATGAGGTCCGCCGCCACGGGAATCAGCGGGATCGCGCCCTGCAATGGACGGCGCGATTCGTAGAACCGCATGACCATGTCGTCCTCCGCGCCGAGCGATGAATCGATGAACCGCGAGGGGCCGTCTGAGGTGCGCCACGGCCCCAGTTCACGCCAGACCGCGGAACGGGTCAGTGACGGAATGCCCGACCCGCAGACGCCCTGCTTCGGCCACCCGAAGCTGCGCAGGGCGAACCCGCGCGAGGAACGGACGATGCGGGAACGCCGGAACGCGCCTTTGTAGCGCAGGCATTCGTCGATGAACCGGTGTCGCTGCTCCAGCGGATTCGGATGGAAGATCGCCTCCCGTGTTGCGCCGCGCATATAGTCGAGACAGATGCTGCCGAGCCATTGGTGTTCCGTCAGCAGTTCCACGAGGTCGATCATCCAGTCTCCGCGCACGGTGAACTGAACGTCCTCCGGCCAGATCAGGATGAAGTCACCCGTCGCCCGCTCCATCATCTCGTTCATCGCCGCGGCGTGGCTCTGTCGCTTGAACCACTTGTGCTGGATCCAGTCCCGGCTCTCGACATATTCGCGCAACCCCGGCTCGATCGATTCATTGTCCGAAACGATCCACTCCAGATTCGGGTACCGGATGCATTCACGCGCCGACTCCAGCGTCGCGCGCAGGTAGTGCAGCCGGTTCCAACTCAGAAACGCCAGGGTGACGCGGGGCATCGCATTCATGTTCATCAGGTCCAATCCAGATTGATGTTCCGAATCCCACGCGCCCGGATCAAGGCCCGGATCGCATCCGTTTCCGCCCGCAAAGCGGGCACTTTTTCCTCGTGCGTCTCCACGAAAATATGGGCGATCCGATGGACGATGCCGCTCTCGATCAGCTTGCGCAGAATCGCGCACTCAACGCCCTCCACATCCATTTTGAGCAGCTTCACGGGACGGCCGAGTCCGGCGATAAATTCGCAAAGATCAACCAACTCGACATCGATGAATTTGTCTTTGCGCACGTTCCCCTTGAAGTCCAGCAGGGAGGAACCCGTCGACCAATGCACCTCGTCCTGATCGGAATGCTCGTGCAGATAGAGCCGCGCATGCCCGTTTTGGTCGCTGACGCCTTTCGGGATGCACTGCACATTCGGCGCGGCCTCGAACCTTTTCCGCAGCACCGCGAACGCATGGGGATTGGGTTCAAAGGCATACACCTGGCCCGCCTGCTTGCAGAGGTGCGCGGTGACCACGCCCACGTTCGCGCCGCAATCGATCGCGATGTCCGCCGGGCCGAACTTCACGGACCGGAACTCCCGCTGGGCCCGCTCCTTGGGCGTCCGTGCGGGCAGGAATGCATTCAGAAGCCGCGTCATCATACGCTCGACCCTCCCTCCGGCATCATCAACTGGTGAAAAACATCCGCGTGTCGTTTCCGCCATGCCGCGGCGTCGAATTGTTCGGCCCGGGCCCGGGCGGCGCCGCGCAACGCGGCGAGGCGGGCGTTTACGTCCAGCAGCGCGGTGGCCACCGCGTCCACGGCCGGCGGCTCATGCACGTCCCAATCCACGCGCGACGCAATGCCGAGGCCCGCGTCGCCGACGAGTTCCGGCGTCCCGCCGCTCGCGGAATAGACCACGGGCAACCCGCACGCCAGCGCTTCGAGCACGAGGGTTGGGCACGGATCGTTGCATTTGAGATGAACCAGCACGTCGCCCCGTGCCAGCACCGCGGGCGCGTCCTGCTGTGAATACGGCCCGATGAATTCGACGACGCCCTCCAAGCCGGCGCGCCGAACGTATTCGCGAACCTCTGCCTCGGCGCGCCTCGGCGCGTCCCAGCAGAATCGACCCGCGATGATGAGACGTGCATCCGGAATCTCGCGACGCAACCGGCCCAGCGCGTCGATCGCCACCTGAACGCGATACCACTGCCAGTGGCTCCCGGACACCAGCAGCGTGAAGGGGCGCGCGGGGGAAACAACGGGCAGGAATCGCGCCGTATCCACCGCGTTATGCAGGATCTCCGACGAAGCGGCGCACGGACCAACAAAGCGGTCCGCCGCCGCGCGGCAAAAGGCGCTTTGGTAGAAGACGTGATCCGCCAGCGCCATCAACCCGCGCATCGGCGCGTTCACCTTTTCCCATCCCGGCCCGTGCCAGGCGGGGAAGCCCACGCCATTCTGGTTCCACACGAATCGCGCGCCACGCGCCTTCGCCTCGCGAACCAGCGTGAGCGCCGCGGGTGGAATTCCACTGCTCACGAGGTAGATCAGATTGTAGCCGCGCGGCGTGTTGGGAAAGAGATCCTGCAACAATTGGAATTTTACCGTGCCGCCGAACGAGAGACCCGCCCGACCGTGCAACCGATCCCTGCCGTAGTACACCCGGGGCGTACCGACGGCGGCCTGCGCCGCCCCGCCCCGGCATCGTGCGCGCGCGCGCATCCAGAGCCGGCCGATCACGAGGCACCTCCCGCCTGCACGAGGCCGCGCAGAAGCGCCGCATGCTGCGCGGCGACCACGGGCGTCGCATAGTGCTGCCGCACGACCGTGCATGCCGCGTGGGATTCCGCCGCGTAGTCGTATCCTTCGGCCAGCACGGCATCCAAAGCCGCGCGCCACGCATCGTGCGTGCGGCAAATCGCGATTCCGCGCCCGCCGGAACGTTCGGCAACCCGTTCGTAACTCGGCACCGGGGCGGCCCATGCGGGCAGCCCGCACGCCATCGGCAGCGTGATCTTCCACTCGGTGTGACCGAGGTTGTAGGTGTTGTCCAGAAAACGCGGGGAAATCGCGAGACCACCTTCCGCATAGTGCGCAAGCAGTGCCGGGATCGACTCGAAGGCCATGATGCGGTGTGGTACATCACGCAACAGACGCTCGAAGTGTTCGCGATGCGGCGGGAACCAGCGCGACAGGGCGGCGAGATCATTGGTCACCAGCCGCAACTCGATGTGGCGTGCATACTCCCGCAACACGTCGCTGATGCTCAGCAAATCGAATAACTTCAGCGACTGGCCGGACCACCATAGCGGCAGCGGACCGCGCGGGAGCGGTCGCGGGACGAGCGGCGGCACGAACACGAAGTTCACGTTGTCGGGAATCCAGCGCACATCCGCGTGGTACGCACGCGCTTGTTCGCCCACATACTCGGAATCGGCGATCACCGCGCTCGCGGCGCGCGTCATCGCAATAGCCTCGCGCGTTTGCTCCTCGGAGGGGCGCATCGTGTCGTAGTAGAACGTGCCCTCCGGGTGGTAATAGTTCACATTCGCGTCGAACACCGTCGGCCGACCCGCTTTCCGGAACCAGTCATTCAACCGCTGGTTCGCCCCGCCCATCGCCTTCAGGAATACGAGCGCGTCGTAACGTCGCCAGGGCCGGAACAATTCATAGCGCAGGCCAAGCCCCGGCTGCGCGTTCACCCAATCGGCGATCCACTGGAAGCGCATGAGGCCGAGGCTGCCGCCGCCCGGCCGGTCGGCGCTCAGGATGCGGATTTCCCGCAACTGGTTGCCGATGACGAATCCGACTCGGCGCGGCTTCACGGGATGCCCTCCCGGAAGAAGGCCCGCACATCGCGCTCCACCTCGGGACCACGGCGGTATTTCTCGTGCTTGTAGGTGGAGTCCGGCTCCCGCCCGAGCGCGCGCAGCAGCTTGAAGCGCAGGCGCGCCCAGCCGCGCAAATTGTTCTTCTCCGCGATATTCAATCGGACACGCTCGACCTGGTCTTGCGAACTGCGCGGCAGGAACACCATGTGCAGGCAGCGGAACGGCGACTCCTCCCACGGCGTCCGTTCGTGCAGCCGGAGATCCATCGTCGCGTCGTAACCCGGATTAAAAACCGGTTCGCCGCCGTGCAGCCGTTCGGGATTCGGACCCGTCCAATCGCGCAAGGCGGCGAAATTATAGAGCTTGGTCATGCTGCGCGATGGCGGCGCGAGGTGGCCGCGCGCGACGCCGGTTTCCGCATCCAGGGCCGTGCAGTGGAGGACGTTCCCGTACACCTGCCGGTACGCGTCGTAGTGGCCCGCGCGCAACGTCTCACGCAGCCGGGCGAGGCCGGCCGGATCGTACACCTCATCGCCGTCCACCCCGAATATCCACGTGCGGGTATTCAGGAACGGCCGGAGGAGATCCTGCGAGTCAGGCGGTGACGCGAGGGCAACATATTCCACCCTCGCATCGCGCGCCGCCCACTCGCGCGCAATCGCAGCCGTCCGGTCGGTCGACTGGTGATCCGCCACGATCAGGCGGTCGCACAGCGCGAGTGCATTTCGCAGCGCGTCGCGCAGGAAGCGATCCTCGTTGTGCACGAGGCATAGACCGACAATCTGGGCGGGCTCGTTCATGGGATGGTGCGCAGGAACTCCTCCAACATCGCGCGGTCGCCTTGCCGTCGCATAAAGTGCACGAAATGCGGATTCGGTTTGCCCGCCGTCATCAAGCCGCTGTGCACCAGCGGATACGGGCCGGCGTAATTGCGATATACCGCGCACATTCCGTTCGCGCACGCCTCACGCAGCGCGGACGTGCCGTACCGGATCGCGAGTGCGTTCAGGCCACCAACCAGGCGTCGCGACAGCTCCAGGCGAAACGCGTTGCGAATGGCGTAATCCGACGACGTCATGCGGTCGCCGCACACGCGGTAGGCATTTGCGGACCAGCGACCGGCGGGCGTGGCGAGTGTTTCGTCGGCGCGCCGTTCGAAGGCCCAGGCGCTCCGTTTCTTCATTTCCTCGTGTCCCGCGAGCGCGTCGAGCAGATCGACAAGCGCGGGCAATCGCCAGAGGGTCGGGTGCAGGGAGAAGCGGCAGCGGAAATCCGCGGGCACGTGCTCCAGGCCGAGGCGCTGCGCATCGATCCCGCCGTTCGCGGGAACACAGCCCTGCCCCCAACCGTGCAGTCCGATGCACGCCGCGCCGAGTTCGTCCAACCAGCGCGGGATGGTTTTGTCCAGGTGCTCCGCGTGACACGAGCCGATGGGCGGCATGTCGTCGAGCACGATGTAGCAGGCGTGTACGCCCCGCTTCGCGAGTGCGTGCGCGGCGGAGCGCGCGATGCCGATCCAATCGCGCGGATCGTTTTCAAGCGGCAGATCGCGCTCGTGCTCCGGCTGCGACAGGCCGCAGCGCCAGACCGGCGGATGCGACGGCCACCAGTGATCGAGATACCGCTCGGTGAACGACGCGAGCCAGCGGTAGCGGTCGAACGTCGGCATCAAAATGACGACGGAATCGCTCACCCGTTTTGCTCCAACATCCGTTCGACTGCGCGCACGTACGCCCGCGCCATCGCCGCGCCGGACGGCCGTTCGGCCAGCACGGTGCGACGTAGAGCGGCATAGCGCGACCGCAAATCGAGCAACGCCGCCACCGGATCGGAATCGAACACCAAACCATGGCGTTCCGCCGCCTCGACGATGCCGCCGCCCTCGCGGTGCGCGGCGAGCGGGAGGCCGCACTGCGCGCCCTCGACGTGGTGCATGCCGCACGGCTCCCAACGGCTCGCGGTGAGATACGCATGGCAGGCGCGCAACTGGTTTGCCAGCGCGACGCCGTGCGCGGGCGGATGCGTCTTCGCGGCACGCCACGTCATGCCGTCGGGCCACCGACCGATGACGCGAAATTCGAAACCCGGCAATCGCCCCTCCGCGAGCGCGGCGTCCACCTGCTGGTACACATCAAATCCCTTCAAGGGATGGTTGGACCAGTGATGCGTCACGACAATGAACGGATCGGCGGGCGGCGGGCGGCGCGCCGGATAAAATACCCGGTCGTCCGCCCCGTTGTAGATCACCGTGTGCGGGCGCGCGGAATCGAACCAGCGCGCGGCATGGTAATCGCGCAGCCAGTCGGAAATGAACACGGTGAAGTCGGCGCCCGCGTTGGCCTCCCGCAGCATGCGGTCCATAAAATCCGTGCCTTTGCGCTGGTCGCACTCATTCACGCGGTGCAGGACGCGCACGTCGGGATGGCGCTTGCGGTACGCCGCGATATCCGTCGGTCCGAAGGGTTTGTTCTTCGCCTCGCGCGGATCGATCAGCACAATCGCGTCCACGGCGCCGCCGAGGTCGTATTGAACGTGAAACCCGCAGTCGCGCAACGCCAACTCCAGTTGCTCAACGAAGGGACTGCTGCCGCCCCACGGGCCGCGCACCGGCTTCATGTTCAGCGCCACGGTCCCGCGCGACGGCGATTTTTTCCACCACGCCCTCATGCGGTCGCCCCCTCGGGATCGCGGATGTAGCCTGTGGCGCCCTGGTGCGAAATCACGCGGGCGGGCGCGCCGACGGCCACCGCGTGGTCCGGGAGATCGCGCGTCACGACGGCGTTCGCGCCGATCGCGACGTCGTTGCCGATGCGGATGCCGCCGAAGACTTTCGCGCCGGGGCCGAAGTAGACGCCGTCGCCGATCACCGGGCACCCCTTGCGCTCGCCGCGGTTATGCTTGCCGATGGTGACGCCCTGGTTGAGGTTGCAGTTCGCCCCCATCACAACGTGTTCGTTCAGATGGATGCAGCCGAAATGGCCGATGTAGAGCCCCGGCCCAATCCCGGTTTCCAACGGAATCGAGATGCCGAATTTATAGGTGTAGTGGCCATAGGCCCACGCACTCGGCGCGCCGAGCAGCAACCGCAGCAGCCCCCTGCCGCGCAGGTATTGGTTCCACCGCCAGATCACGGTGTAGCGGAATCCCGGCGCGGTGCGGAACACCCGCCAGCCCGACGCCGTGCGGCTGTAGCGCAGCCGGTCGGCGTGCAACGTCTCGCGCAGCTCCTGCCAGGTTTTCATCGGCCCTCCGTCCATCGCGCCCACCGGCGACCCGCCTTCACGCGAAACGGAATCAGCCAGGACCAGCGCCGCTGGCGGCGAATCGCGGGGCTGTCGATCCCGCGCGCGCGCGCCGTGGCCAGGGTGTCGCGAAATCCGCTCCAGCAGTCATATTGGATCGACTTCGCGAGCGTGTGCTCGATCAGCATCGCGTCATTCACATTGAAGATCGACGCGTCCAGGTTCCGCGTGCGGCACCAGTCGAGAAAATGAAATTGCACCGCGAGCCCATGCCGCAGGTTTTTGCGGCGATCCATGCAGGCGGAATCCGGGTGCCAGCGTTTGCAGAGGACCGGGCGCTCGACTGAAACAAACGTGGCGTACATGCCGCAGCACATCCAATAGTGCCGGTCCTCAACCGGCTGCGGGACCAGGAACCCGCCGATCTGTTCATGCAACGAACGGCGGACCAGCGCCGCGCCCGGCGTGATGATCGCGGCCTTCCAGAAATTGCCCAGCGCGCCCTGCGGCGGCGCACCGGCGCACCGCATGTTGCCGCGCACGCTTAACCGATCCCCGCTCGCCTCCACCACCTGCCCGAACACCACGCCCACATCCTCGCGCGCGGACGCGAACAAGGCGGCGAGCGCGCCGGGCATCAGAATATCGTCCGCGTCGAGGAACAGCAGCCAATCGCCTCGCGCGACCGCGGCGCCCGCATTCCGCGCGGAAGAGGCGCCTGCGTTGGCCTGCCGCAGCACGCGGATGGACGAACCAAACGACTCAAGGACGGCGCGGGTGCCATCCGTGCTGCCGTCGTCCACGACCACGAGGTCCAGCGGCGCGGGATACTGGGCCAGCGCGCTGCGCACGGCCTCCGCCACGAAGGCCTCGCCGTTGTAGACCGGAATGATGACGCTGACGCCGTTCATGACGGGAGCTGCTCCGTCCGGCCCGCCTCCCCGCGAAATTGAAGCGCGTGCAGGCGTTGGTAGGTGGGACTCGACTGCAGCAATTCCTCGTGGCGGCCGACGGCCTCGATCCCGCCGTCCTTCATCACCACCACCTTGTCCGCGTGCTGGATCGTCGAGAGCCGGTGCGCGATGACGATCGTCGTGATGTTCCGCGTCACGCGGTCGATCGCCTCCTGCACCGCCGCCTCGGATTCGGAATCGAGCGCGCTGGTCGCCTCGTCGAGAATCAGCACGGACGGGTTCTCATAGACCGCGCGCGCGATCGCGATGCGCTGCCGTTCGCCGCCGGACAGGCGGACGCCGCGGTCGCCGACCCGCGTCTCCAAGCCGTCCGGGAACTTCTCCACGAAGCGCCGCGCGTTCGCCACATCCAGCGCGCGCAGGATCGCGTCCCGGTCCGGCTTGCGGTTGAACGTGACGTTTTCGGAAATGGTTCCGTTAAAGAGCAGGCTCTCCTGCGCGACGACGCCGAACAAGCGGCGGTACGGCCGCTGCTGAAACGCGCGGACGTCCCTGCCGTCGTAGAGCACCGCCCCCTGCTCCACGTCGTACAGGCGCAGGATCAGGTCGACGAGGGTCGATTTGCCCGAACCGCTGGGCCCTACGACGGCCACCATTTCGCCGCGTCGAATGCGCAGGTTGATGCCGCGCAACTGGAACGCGCCCGCCGGGAAGTGAAAGGCGATGTCGCGCAACTCAATGCCGTCCCGCAGCGGCTGCGGCGTATCCGGGCCATCCTCCAGCGTGCTGCGTTCCCGCAGCATTTCGAGCAGGCGGCGCGCGCCGCCGCGGATGCTGTCGAGTTCGATCATGCGGCGCGAGAGCTCGCCGAGCGGGACGACGAGCTGCATGCAGAGCAGCAGGAAGAGGCCGAACCCCTCCGCGCTCAACCGCCCGAGGCTGTAGGAGTAGTAGCAGGCGATCACCGCGAGGCCGATGATGAACGAATTGATCACGAGGCGGATCGGCTGGTCGATGTAGAGAATCGTGCGCTGGCGCGACGCGGAGCGGCAGAATTCATCGACGGCCTCCCGGTTCTGGCTGTCCATGTAGCGCTCGGCCGCGAAGGATTTGATGACGCGCATGCCCTGCATCATTTCGACCAACCGATGCGTCAGGCCGGCGAGCTTGCCCTGCGCCTGGTGCGTGCGTTCGCGCGCGGGACGCCCGAGCAGGCTGCTCAGCCCCAGATGGAAGCAGCCGATCAACACGATTCCGCCCCCGAGCAGCGGATCGGTACGGAACAGCATCAGCAGGTAGACGGCGATCATCAGCAGGGACTGGATGATTCCGCGAATCAGGGCGTCCAGCGAGTTCGCGACGAACGCGACGTCGTGCGTCAATCGGCTCACCAGTTCACCCGCGCGGCGGTTCAGAAAATAGCTCAACGGAAGCGAAAGCAGGTGCCGGGTTGCCGCCCCCAGCATGTCGCGCAGCACCCCCAGGCGGACGCGCATCATGTAGCGGAATCCGATGATATCGAGCAACGCCTGCACGACGGTCATGCCGATGTAGAGCCCGACCACGGCCAGCATGACCTGGAGCGGGCGCTGCATGTCGAGGCCGAGCACATGCACGAGCGTGGGGCCGATGTTGTTGAGGCTGACCTCGCCGAGCGAGCCCGCCGGCGCCGGGAAGGAGCCGGTCAGGATGTTCAGCGCGGGCGATACGGAAATCTGGCGAAGGGGTCCCATCCATGCCAGCAGCGCATTGAACAGGATCAGGCCCAGCAGGGACCAGCGATGCGGCGCCATGTACCGCACCGCCAGTTCGCGCAGTTCGCGCAGGGTGGGTTCAGACGCGGTCTGCATGCGGCCTCCGGCGGGGGCGGATATGACGGCTCCAACGACTCACAAGGGCCATCCAGCGATTTTCGAGCCGGCGCGCGGCATAGGCGGTGGGGTAGCCCGCCAGTTCGTTGACGGCCTTCGCGTCGGGTTGGGTCTCCAGCCACGCCACCTTGTCGCGCGAAATTCGGGGACGCGGCAATTGCACGATGCGCGCGCGGGAGGAGCCCCGGGAGCCGCCCGGCAGTTCGATATCGCCCGTCACGTTGGTGAACCGCGCGAAGTTGCGGAATTCGCCGCAGAATGGAATATCCAGATGCGCGCACAACTTCCGCATGAAGGCGTCCGGATCGGCGCACAAGTCCTCATAGCGGAAAATGGGAATTCCCGACCGAAAGAGCGCCTCGAGATACGGGCGGTAGTGCGTGAAAAAATCGTCGTGGCAGCCGTTCGAGACCCAAACGTCGTACGCATCGCGAACAAAGCCGAAGGCCCGTGCGTCAGGGACGTCCGCAACGGCATCCATGATCGAAAAGCGCCCGCTGGCCTGATGGTCGTTTTCCTTGATCGGCACGAAATCGATCACCGGCCAATCGCGCAGAATCACATAACGCCCCCCGACACGTGCATGCGCTTCCAACTCGCGGACCTGTCCCCCAAAATCTTCCGACCGCAATTCCAGCCCATGCCATGCGCGCGCCTGACTTTCCAGCGTCGCCAGTCGCCCCTTGACCCGTGTCCGGCGGCGAGGGTTGACCTCCGAAAACAGCATCGTACCCGGCAGGCTGGCCAGGCATCGGGCCAGCAGGGTTCCGCCGGAACGCGCATAGGCGATCATGATGCCGACAGGCATTTCGCATCCCCTTGTGTGCGCCCATTTTCAGGTCCACCACGAACACGAGTCCAAAATGCGCCGTTCATCGCGATACGCGGGTCCTCAAGAAAAGCGCGCAGCAACAGGCGTCGCCGCGGCGCGCCCGGCTGCGAGGCCAGCGATAAATAGCGCCAGGCGATGTTGTGCTGGCGTTCAGGCAGCAAGCGCCACCAGTGGCGTTCGCGACGCAGCAACGGACCGAACACACGGCAGCGCTCCTCGACGAAGCGGTGCGCGACCCGCACGGTTTTGGCCCCCGCGTGCAGCACCTGGACCGCCAGCGGCGCGTCGATGAAATGAAACGCATAGCGGCCCGAAAGCCGCCACCACAGTTCCATGTCCATGATGTAATGCAGATCCGTGCGCAACGGGCCGACCGACTCCAGCGCCGAACGTCGGAAGAAGATCGCGGGCTGGTGCAGTTTGTTGCGGCCCCACACCAGAAAATCTTCGCGCGACTCGAAATGCGCCCGGTTGATGCGTTCGATGCCCGTTGTTTCGTCGCGCAACAGCGCATGGCCATACACCACGTGCACCGCGGGATCGCGGAAGGCCTCCGCCACGCAGTCCAGCGTACCGGGCAGGTAGCGATCATCCGTGTTCAACCACGCGATAATTTCACCGCGCGCGAGGGCGAAGCCTTTGTTGAGCGCCTCCGACTGGCCCGCGTCCGGCTCCACGATCGCACGGATCTCCGGGCAACCGCGCAGAATGTCCGCCGTTCCGTCCGTCGAACAGTTGTCGATGACGATGTGTTCGAGGTCCGTGCGGCCCTGCACGCGCACGGAATCAAGGCAGCCCGCCAGATACGCGCCCTGGTTCCAGGACGGCGTCACCACGCTGAATTGTATCGGTGCGGGCACGGCGTCTTCACCCACGCGCGGGAGCCTTCGCCCAACCCGCCCTGGCGGCGAGCCGGACGATGATCTGTTCGATGGCCTGGGGGGTGGGTACAGCGGACGTATCGATGGCGACATCCGGATGTTCGGGCGCCTCGTACGGCGCGGAAATGCCCGTGAATTCGCGGACCTCGCCCGCGCGGGCCCGTGCGTAGAGGCCTTTGCAATCCCGCTTCTCGCAGACCGACAACGGCGTGCTCACGTGAATTTCGAGGAAGCGCTCGGGACCGATCAATTGCCGGGCGGCTTCGCGCGCCGCGCGCTGCGGCGAAATGAAGGCGGTGATGCAGATCAGCCCAGCGTCCGCCATCAGCCCGGCGACGGCCGCCGCGCGCCGCACATTTTCGGCCCGGTGCTCCGCGCTGAACGTCAGGTCGGCGCACAGTCCGTGTCGCAGGTTGTCCCCATCGAGCAGGAAGGCCGGATGATCCGCGTTCATCAGCGCCTGCTCCAGCGCTTTCGCCAGCGTGGATTTGCCGGAGCCCGACAACCCGGTAAACCACACCACGACGCCGCGCTGCCCGAGCACGCGGATGCGTTCTTCGGGAACAACCAGCGATTCCGATTTATACACGTTCTTTGTCATGCCCATCTCCTAGCGAACCAGCAAACGCCACACACGGCTGCCCAACAAGCCCGCCACGCGCGACCGCAACGTATTGGCGCGCGCAAGACGCTCCTGCAGGAACGTGAGTTCCGCATCCGCGCCGTCTTCGCGTTTCGCCGTTTCGATCAGTGCGCGGATGTCGTCCATCTCGCCGGCGGCGGCTTCGACTTTGGAGCGGACCAACGCCATCATCCCCTGCTGGAGCGCCACGCCGAGATTGTCCGCCGTGCGATAGTAATTCCGGCGGTCGCCGCGCCGCCAGACCTGGCGTATAAGCCCGAAGGCTTCGAGCTGCCGCGCGCTCGTGCTGACCGCGGCTTTGCTCAGCCCGAGGTCCGATTCAATCTGGTCCAGCGAACACTCGGTGGGCTGGAAATAGAGATAGACCAACAGTTGCCCCGCGATGCGGCCCAGCCCCAGGTCCTGCGCCGTGCGCCCGCCCAGTTCCACGAGCCGCTCGCGCGCCTCATCCGCCGCCGAAACCGTCATTGTTTTCATCTTTCACAAATTTATGAAAGATACACCGAATAGGCAACCGGAATTTGCAGCCTTGAATTGTACTCGTGGGGATTTCGCGGAATTGCGTAAGTCTCTTTATTTATAGCGGTTCTCAAAACTTTTGTCCTGTTTGTTGTAGCGACGGGATTGCATCCCGTCGGCCCAAAAC
>DAOLDD010000051.1:0-24408 GCA_035327585.1 Kiritimatiellia bacterium
GCCCCTCTTCTCCGAATCCTACTCGTACTCGTACTCATAATCCTAATCGTAATCGGAAGAGGATTATGAGGAGGAGTACGATTACGATTACGAGTACGAGTAGGATTGGCGGGGGGTGTCAGGAGTACATCTCCAACTCGCGCACTTTGCGGCGCGCGGTTTCGAGGCGTTTGTCGATGGCGACGGCGAGGATGACGCGCAGGGGATCGGCGGCGGGACCGAAGGGCGCGATGGCGGCGGCGGCGCGGCGCGCGTGTTCCTCGACGAGGCCCAGGGTGTGGGGCAGTCCGTGTTTGGCGGACAGGGTGACTTTGTCGTTACGCCGGTCGGAGCCGGTCGGCTTGCCGAGCACTTCCATGTCGGCCACCTCGTCGAGCGCGTCGTCGAGCGCCTGGAACGCGAGGCCGAGTTCGACGCCGAAAACCGCCGCGTGCTCCGCGGACTCGTCGTCCGCGCCGACGGCGAACGCGCCGCAACGGCAGCAGGCGCCGGCGAATACCGCGGTTTTCAGCCGGTTGACCTGCTCCGCGTCGTCGGCGCGCGAGGCCCCGCTCCCCGCGAGGCCCAGATCAAGCAACTGGCCGGCGATGGCGCCGGAACGCCCGATGGCCACGCTGAGTTCCCGCAACAACCGCACGGACAACGCGGGATCAATGCCCGGCGCGATGAGCAATTCCTGGGCGCGCAGCAGCAGCGCGTTGGCGGCGAGGATCGCGGTGGCCTCGTCAAACGCGATGTGCAGGGCCGGGCGGCCGCGCCGGTGTTGATCGTCGTCCATCGCGGGCAGGTCATCCAGCGCGAGGCTGTGCGCGTGAATCATTTCCACGGCGGCGGCGACCGCGTCACACGCCGACTCGCGCCCCGGATCCGGCGCGGGACACGCCGCGGCCCCAGATGCGAGGACGAGCAGCGGACGCATACGTTTGCCGCCAGGAAAACACGGATAGCGCATCGCCTCGGCAAGCCGCGCGGGCACGCCCGGCGCATCGGCCAGCGCATCATTCAAAGCTCGTTCCGTGCGCGCGAGGGCGGACTCAAACCACGCGACGAGTTCATCCGCCGACCGGCTTACCGGGAAGGCGCCCGAATACAGGCCGGAGCGCAGCACTTCGAGCATGCTGTCGGGCGACGTCATGCCGCACCTCCCGCATTCGCGCCCGGCAAACCTTCGAGCGCAACGTGCAGCGCGGGATCGTGCGGGCGGGCGCGACCCCACGCCGCGTATTTCGGAACGAGCAGCGTGGCCGCCAGCGCGCCAGCGGTGCGGACGGCCTTGCCCGCCTTCCCGGTCGCGCAACGCCCGTCCCAATAGCGGAGCCCGCGCGCCGTGATGACGCCGCCGATGGCTTCGTAGCAGCGTCTCGCCGTGAGAATACCCCATCGCGACCAGCGCGGCAGATAGCGGATGCCGTAATCGGAACTGCGGTAGTGCCGGTCCGCGAGCGCAAGCAGGCGCTGCACCGCGGCCTCCGTTTCGCGCCGCGCGGCGGAGTCGCCCCGCACGGCGGCTTCTACGCGGGTTGGCGCAATCCAGGTCGCGGGCAGATAGACCTTGTCGTTGTCGAAATCCTCCGCCACGTCGCGCGCGATGTTGGTGAGCTGCATCGCGAGGCCGAGGTCGATCGCGTAGGCGTGGGCCTGCGCAGACTGCACGCCGGTGACGTGGCAGACCATGAGGCCGACGGTGGACGCGACGCGGTAGGCGTAGCGCAGCAGCTCGCGTTCGTCCGG
Source organism: Kiritimatiellia bacterium (assembly GCA_035327585.1). Taxonomy (GTDB): domain Bacteria; phylum Verrucomicrobiota; class Kiritimatiellia; order CAIVKH01; family CAIVKH01; genus JAMLJG01. Next base: position 1,732 of record DAOLDD010000051.1, read on the forward strand.
GATGCGGACCGCGCCGATGTCGGATTCGACGCCGGCGAGCAGTTCCAGCGGAATGCTCAGCGGCATGCGTCGCCGTCGCACGACATCGAGAAAACCAGCAAGCGACGGATCGTCGCTTTTTTCGCGCAACACCTCGCCGCGCATCCGCTCGATGAGCGCGCGCGCCTCGGCACGGTCCGGCGTCTCGTCCGCCGCGTCATCCGCGCCGCGACAAAACGCGTACACGTTCCACAGGTCGCGCCGGTACTCGGCGGGCATGAGGCGGTTCGCCCAATAAAACGTCTTCGCATGCCGCGCCATCACGCGTTCGGCGTGCTGGTCCACTTCAACCGAGCTGAGCGCGGCGGTCGCCATGGTTCATCCGGCTCCCACGCGAACAGGCGGCGGCACAACGCGGTCGAGCACCTTGGCGGATGACAACACGCCGGGCATCCCGGCGCCGGGATGCGTGCCTGCGCCGACAACGTAAAGGTTCTGCACATCCTCCGACCGGTTGTGGAACCGGAAGTAGGCGGACTGCGTGAAGATGGGCTGGATCGAAAAGCCGGATCCGCGCACGGACAGCAGGTTTTTCTCGAAGTGGTCCGGCGCGACGTAGAACTCCTCCGTGATGTGTTGGCGCAGGTCCGGGCACACCGTCTCCTCAAGATAGCGGATGATCGCCTGCGCATAGCGCGGGCCGGCGACGGACCAGTCGATGTCCGCCTGCAGGTTCGGCACGGGCGAGAGCACATACATCGACTCGCAGCCGGGCGGCGCCATCGACGGATCGGTCCGCGTGGGCGCGTGCAGGTAGAGGCTGAAATCGTCCGGCAGCTTTGTGCCATCGAAAATGTCGTTGATCAGGCCCCGGTAGCGTTCCGTGAGCAGGATGGTGTGGTGCGCGAGATTGGGGTAGGTCCGCCGCGCGCCGAAATAGAGCACGAAGAGTCCCATCGAATATTTCTGCCGGTCCACGCGCCGGTCGGTCCACTTGCGGCGGTGTTCCGGCTTGATCATGTGCTTGTAGAGATACGGCACGTCCGCGTTGGAGACGACGATGTCCGCGGGAATCCGCCGCCCGCCCGCGAGCGCGACGCCGGTGGCGCGTCCGTTTTCGACGAGAACCTCCTCGACCGTTTCGTTGAGACGGATCTCGATCCCCTCCTCTTGCATGAGCCGCCCCAGCGCGGCGACGAGCGCGCCGGTGCCGCCCATCGCGAAGTGCACGCCCCACTCGCGCTCCAGGTATTGGATCATCGAATAGATGCTGGTGGTGGTGAACGGGTTTCCGCCAACCAGCAGCGGCTGAAAGCTGAACACGCGGCGCAGCTTGTCGTTGCGGATGTAGCGCGCGGTGTGCTGCCAGACGGTCTCGTAGCTTTTCAGCGAGACGAAGTCGGGCAGGATTTTCAGCATCGTGCTGAATTTATCGAACGGCTGGTCGGCGAGCTGCGTGAACCCGATGTCGAAAATCTTTTTCGTCTTCTCCAGCAGCCGCAGGTAGCCGTCCGCGTCGGCGGGCTCGATGCGGCGGATTTCCGCCAGCGTCTCCTCCAGCGTACCGCCGTAGTCGAAATGCGTGCCGTCATGGAACCGGATGCGATACCACGGGGTCACCGGGCACAGTTCGACGTAGTCGGCGATGTTTTTCCCGAACAACGCGAACAGCTCCTCCAGGAGGAATTTCGCGGTGATGACCGTCGGGCCAGCGTCGTAGATGAACCCGTTCCGGTTATAGGCGTAACCGCGGCCGCCGAGCTTGTCCTGCTTGTCCACGACCGTGACCCGGTAGCCGCGGGCGCGCAGGCGCAAGGCCGCGCCGATGCCGCCGAAGCCGGCGCCGATGACGACGGCCCGGGACATATTCCTGTTGTCTGGCGCACTCATGCTGTTAGGTTTCCCCGCTTGGAACGGAATTGATCGTGAACATCCGCGCGACGGGTGTCGATAGCACAAAGGAAATTCCGTGGCGGATCATGATGTCATTGTCGTGGGCGCGGGGCACAACGCCCTGATTTGCGCCGGCTACCTCGCCCAGGCCGGCTACCGCGTGCTCGTAGTGGAGCGCCGTCCCGTGGTGGGCGGCGCGGTGGTCACCGAGGAGCACGTGCCGGGTTTCAAATTCGACATCGGCGGCTCGGCGCACATCCTGATCCACCACACGCCGGTGGTGCGCGATCTCGGGTTGGAACGTTACGGTTTGCATTATATCGACTGCGATCCTCTCTTCTATGCACCCTTCCCCGACGGTACGAGCCTGACCATCTGGCGCGACCTTGACCGGACCTGCGACGAGCTGGCGCGGGTCAGTCCCTCGGCTTCCCGCGAATACCGCGCCTTCGTGAACAAGTGGCGGCCGGTCGCGGAGGCGATGGTCGAATCCTTCCTCCACGCCCCCACCCCGCTGAACCTCGCCCGACATCTCGCCGTCGGCTCCGGTCCCCGGATGGTCACGCAACTGCCGGACATCCTTCGCAGCTACGGCGGCGTCATTACAAAATCGTTCACGGATTCCCGCCTGCGCGCGCTGGTCGGCTGGATGGCGGCCCAATCCGGCCCGCCGCCGGACGCCGCCTGCTCGGCGCCGTTCGCGATCTGGCACCCGATGTACCACGTCAGCGGCGTGAAGCGCCCGCGCGGCGGCTCGGGCATGCTGACGCAGGCGCTCGCGCGCATGATTGAGGACCACGGCGGGACGGTCCTGACCGACGCGCCGGTGAAACGCATCGTCGTACGACGGGGCAGAGTGGCCGGCGTGGAAACCACCGATGGCCGCTCGTTCTCCTCACGGGTCGTCGTCTCCGGCGCGCACATCCACACCACGCTGCGCATGCTGGGCGAGGAGCAACTCAACGGAGCAGCGCGCCGCATCCTGCGAAGGAGCCGCATCGGCAACGGCTTCGCCATGGTCGTCCGCCACGCGATGAAGGAACTGCCGGACTACATCGCCACGCCCTCCCGCGGCGACGCCCCCGGCCCGCAGCACCGCGCGATGCAGTTCATCTGCCCCGACATGGCCTACCTCGAGCGCGCCTACGCCGATTACCAGGCCGGCCGCCCCGCGCGCGACCCGGCGCTGATTTCGATGACGTTCTCCGCCGTCGACCCGACGCTCGCCCCGCCGGGCAAACACGTGATGTTCCTCTGGGGCCAGTATTATCCGTACGAACTCGCCGACGGCGGGAACTGGGACGACATCGCCGAGCGGGAGGCCGACCGCATGCTCGACAAGCTCGCGGAATACGCGCCGAACGTGAAGGACGCCGTCATCGACCGCCTCATCGAGACGCCGCTTTATCTCGAACGCACCCTCGGCCTGCTGCGCGGCAACGTGATGCACCTCGAGATGGACGTCGACCAGATGTTCCTCAACCGGCCCGGTTTCGGCATGAGCCGCTACCGCGGGCCCGTCCCCGGCCTTTACCTCACCGGCGCCAGCACGCATCCCGGCGGCGGCATCATGGGCGCGGCGGGCCGCAACGCCGCCGTAGCGCTCCTGCACGACTTGTCCAAAACGCACCCGCGCCCCGCGCGGTCCCGGAGTTACGCGCCGTGACCTACTTCATTTTCCTGCTGCTCTTCATCGTCGCCCCGACGCTGCTGCTGTTCGCGCTGAACGCGTGGGCGAATCGGCGCGGCCGCCCACTGCCCGCGTGGTTGCACGCCGCCCCGCCGCGCATCGTCGTGGGCATTCACATCCTCATCGCGCTCGTCTACACCACGCCGTGGGACAACTATCTCGTCGCGACGCGGGTCTGGTGGTACGACCCGGCGCTGGTCACGGGCATCACCCTCGGCTGGGTGCCGATCGAGGAATACACATTCTTCCTCCTGCACCCGATTTTCGTCAGCGCCTGGCTGTTCTGGCTCGCCCGCCGCATCGCGCCGCGCCGACCGGCGCTCGACCGGCCCGCCGTCCGCCACGGTGCGGTGGCGGTGACCGCGGTGTTGTGGCTCGCCGCGACCGCCCTGCTCATTTCCGGCTGGAAGCCGGGCACCTATCTCGCGCTGATTTTCTCGTGGGCGCTGCTCCCCGTGATGATCCAGCTCGCCTTCGGCGCGGACATCCTGTGGCGACACCGCGAACTCGTCGGCGGCGCAATTCTTTCCGCCACCGCCTATCTTGGCCTCGCCGACACCCTCGCCATCGCGAGCGGCACGTGGACCATCGATCCCGAACAGTCGCTCCCCCTGCTCATCGGGGGCATCCTGCCGATCGAGGAACTGCTCTTCTTCTTCATCATCACCGTGCTCGTCATCTTCGGCGTCACCCTCGCCCTCGCCGAGGAAAGCAAGCCGCGCCTGCAGGCGTGGAAACAGCGCCTGAAGCGGTAGGGTGATCAAGCGGCGTGCTCACCGCGAATTACGCGAATTGTCGCGAATTTTCCGAAAAGTCCCTGCCATTCTCGGCGTAATTCGCGCAATTCGCCGTTATTCGGTGGCGGATTCGATCCACGCGCCGCCGAGGACCGCGTCGCCTTCGTAGAACACCGCGGCCTGGCCGGGGGTGACGGCGAATTGCGGTTCGGCGAAGCGCAGGCGCGCGCGGCCGCCGCCCAAATCCTCCAGCTCCGCGACGACGCCGGGATGCTGGTAGCGCAGCCGGACGGTGAGAGCGGACGACCGGGGGCCTGGCCACTGCCAGTACACCTCCGACACCTCGCACCCCGCGCTCATCACCCGCTCGCGTTGGCCGACCACCACGGTGTTGGTCTCGGGACGCAATTCGCGCACATACAGCCGGTGCGGCGCGGCGACGCGCAGGCCCTCGCGCTGGCCGATGGTGAAGTGGTGCAGGCCGTGATGCGTGCCCAGCGCGCGCCCGGTCTCGTCGACGATCGGCCCGTCGCGACGCGCCTCGGGATGATATTTCTCGATCAGCGGCGCAGGCCCCGCCGCGGTGATGAAACAGAGGTCGGCCGTCTCGCGCATCCCCGTCGTCGGGATGCTTTTCTCCGCGGCGATGCGGCGCACGTCGTCTTTCAGCAAGTCGCCGAGCGGGAAGACGCACGACTGGAGCTGGTCCTGCGTGAGCCGGTGCAGGAAGTACGACTGGTCCTTGCCCGGATCGCGCCCGCGCCGCAGCCGCGCGCCCTCGGGCGTGTGCTCGATTCGCACGTAGTGGCCCGTCGCGACGTGCGTGCAGCCGAGCGCACGCGCACGGTTCACCAGTTCGCCGAATTTGAAATGCCGGTTGCAGAAGATGCACGGGTTCGGCGTGCGCCCCGCCGCATAGGCCTCGGCGAAGGGCCGGATCACGTCGCGCTCGAATTCATCGACGACGTTCAGCGTGTAGTGCCGGATGCCGAGGTGGTCGCACACGCGGCGCGCGCGCTGCACGTCCTCCAGCGAGCAGCAACGCGAGCCCTCCTTGAACATGTGCAGCGTGAAGCCGATGACCTCCCAGCCCGCGTCCACGAGCAGCGCGGCGGCGACCGAGGAGTCGATGCCGCCGCTCAAGCCAATCGCAATACGGCGCGGGCATGGAGTTGCGTCAGGCATGTCGCGATCCTCAATCGTTTCCTCATCCTGCGCAAGTTTCATCCGGCGGCCCTATTGGTTCGGACCCTTTTAGTCGCAGATGAATTCGCGCTGATTCGTGTGCATTCGTGGTTGAAATCCAGGAGAGGCAACCGCTGATTTCGCGGATGACGCGGATCGCTGGAAAGACCAACTCCCCATCCGTGAAATCTGCGCCACCTGCGGTTGCTGGAAGCGCAGGCCGCCCTACCGGCCCGCCGCGCGGGCGACGGCGCGGATCATGTCGCCGAAGATGAGCGCGTGGATCGGGTAGAGCACATACCAATAGGCAAGGCCCGCCAACCCCTTCGGCGCGAAGAACGCAGTTTGAACGAGTGTGCAACCGCCGCCCGCGCGCGGCTGCGCCTCGAACTGGAGCCACGCGCGGCCCGGCACCTTCATCTCCGCGCGGAACCGCACGAGCCGGCCCGGCTCGACCGCTTCCACGCGCCAGAAATCCACCGCGTCGCCGGGATTCAACTCGGCCGGGTGTCGGCGCCCGCGCCGCATGCCGACGCCGCCGAGAATACGGTCCACCGCGCCGCGCGCGCGCCAGGCCCAGTTCCAGCAGAGCCAGCCGCGTGTGCCACCGAGACCGCTGAACACGCGGAACGCCTGCGCGGCCCCCGCGTGCGTGTCGAGCGTACGCCGTTCGATGATCATGCCCTCGGACGTCGTCAATTCGACCGGTCGCCGCGCGCCCTGGCTGCTCGACAGCGCGTCGCTCCACGCCGTTTCCACCGCATGGCCCTGCACGCGTTCCAACGCGAGCCGCACGGCCTCGCGGTAGGACATCGGCACGATGGCGGGAAACAGGCGGCGCGCGGAATCGTCACGCGCCACGGATTCGTTGCGCAACCCCTGGATCAAGGGCTGCGCGATCGCGGCGGGAATCGGCGTCACGAGATGCACCCAATACGAGGACAAGCGCGGCGTGAGCACCGGCACCGGCAACAGTCGACGCGACAGCCCGCGCACCGCGGCGTAGCCGTGCATCATCTCGCCGTAGGTCAGCACATCCGCGCCGCCAATTTCGACCACGCGCCCCGTGCTGTCCGGCGTGCGCAGCGCGGCCAGCAGGTAATCGAGCACGTTGCGGACCGCAATCGGCTGCGTGCGGGTGTACACCCAGCGGGGACACACCATCACCGGCACGCGCTCGGTGAGATAGCGAATCATCTCGAAGGACAGGCTGCCCGAGCCGACGATGACGCCCGCGCGGAACTCGGTCACCGGAACGCCTCCCTCCCGCAGCGCGTCGCCCGTGTCGTGGCGCGAGCGCAGATGATGCGACAGGTCGCTCGCGGGATCGCCGAGGCCGCCGAGGTAGATGATGCGCTGCACGCCCGCCGCCTTCGCCGCCGCGCCGAACGCCCGCGCCGCCGTGCGGTCGCGCTCCGCAAAGTCGCGCCCACCGGCCATGCTGTGCACGAGATAGTAAGCCACCTGGACATCCGCGAGCGCGGCGGGCAGCGTCTCCGGCGCGAGCAAATCGCCCTCCGCCACCTCCACGCGCGCGCGCCAGGGACGGCCCTCAAGCCGCTGCGCATCGCGCACGAGGCATCGCACGCGGCACCCCTCCTCGAGCAGGCGTGGCGCAAGGCGGCCCCCGATGTAACCGGTCGCGCCGGTCACAAGGACGCGGAGCGGTTGTTCGACGCGGGCCACCCTCACGCCAACGCCGGGTAATCCGTGTAGCCCTTCGCGCCCGGCGTGTAGAGCGAACCAGCCGCCACGGCAGCCAAAGGCGCATTCTCGCGCAGGCGTGTCACGAGGTCGGGGTTCGCGACGAATGGACGTCCGAATGCGATAAGGTCGGCCCGACCCGCCGCGAGATCCGCCTCCGCCGATGAGGCATCGTAGCCGCCCGCCAGGATCATCGCGCCGGAGAAGACCGCGCGGAGACGCGCCTTGAGCGCGGCAGGCACCGGCGGCGCACCCTGCGCACTGTGATCGAGTACGTGCAGGTACACGAGACCCAGCGCCGACAGCTCGCTCGCGAGCCGTTCATAGAGGGCATCGGTATCGGCGTCCGGCTGCATTTCGTTGAAGACGCCGTACGGCGAAATTCGCATGCCGACGCGATCCGCGCCGATTCGGCCGGCCGTCGCGCGCGCCACCTCCAACACGAAGCGCAGGCGGTTCTCCACCGACCCGCCCCAGCGGTCCGTCCGCTTGTTCGTCGTGACGCCTAGGAACTGCTCGAGCAGGTAGCCGTTCGCCGCGTGCAGCTCCACACCGTCGAAGCCTGCCTCCACGGCCAGCGCCGCGCCGGCGGCGAACGAGCGGATCACCGCCGCGATATCGTCCTCCGTCATCGCCTCCGGCGCCGGGTGCGGCTGCATGCCCTTCGCGTCAGTCCACATCGTACCGCCGAGTTGCACCGCGGACGGCGCCAGCACGCGAGCGCCGACGGGCATGTTGAGCGGATGCGACACCCGCCCCGTGTGCATGAATTGTACGAAGATGCGGCCGCCCTGCGCGTGCACCGCGTCCGTCACCACGCGCCACGCCGCCACATGCTCCGCGTTGAAGAGTCCCGGTATGCGTGCGTAGCCGAGGCCCTCCGGCGCCGGGGATGTACCCTCCGTGACAATCAGCCCCGCCGAGGCGCGCTGCCCGTAATACTCCGCCATCAGCGGCGTCGGCACATGCTCCGGCGTCGCCCGGCACCGCGTCATCGGCGCCATCACCATCCGGTTCGACAACTCGACACGACCCAGCGTGAACGTGGAAAACAATTCTCGATTCATTACAGCCTCCATATGCCGACACCTTCGCGCGCCGGCCGAAAAGCTTACGCCCGCAATCCCCTTGCCCTACGCCGCCGCCCTTGCTAGGTTCGCCCGGTATTTCTCCTTCCTTCGCTCGGGTGGTGGAATGGCATACACGCATGCTTGAGGTGCATGTGCCCAAAAGGCGTGGGGGTTCAAGTCCCCCCCCGAGCACCACCCCGACGGCGCGATGCGCGTCGGGGTGGCGAGCCACCCTGCCCCCCCTGACATGTCCTTTATGACGTACGTGTTGTTTTCCGATTCCTTGGGTGCGCACTACGTCGGGCACACGGACAACCTGCCGCGCAGGCTGCGGGAACATCGGGAGGGGCGCTCAACGTTTACGAAGCGGGCGAGCGATTGGCGGCTGGTGTACCAACAAACCTTCGCCTCCCGCACGGAAGCCGCGCGACTCGAAAAACGCATCAAGAAAACAGGCGCGCCGGCCTTTCTTCGAGTCCTCAATGCGACGCCGGGGGCTTGTCACCCGCAGCGAAGCGAAGGGTGATTCAAGTCCCCACGCCGAACATCATTTCCCGCCGGAGTGCCGGGAGCGGCTGGACCCAGGGGTCCCTTGCGGAGCATCTGCCTCGCTCGTTAACGCGGGGCGCGGGGCAGGCCGATTTGCGTATCCGGCGCGGAGGATTTTGGGTACGATACGGGGAACAATTCATCCGTGAACGCCAACGCCTCCATCGCCGGACTGCTGCTCGCTTTCGCGCTCGCGGGGTGCGTGAGTCCGCGGGGACCCGGAGCGGTCGACCGCCAGACGGTACAGGCGCACCGCCTGCTGGCGCGCGGCGTTACCCTGGCCTGCCTGTTTGACCGGCCGGACGATACGAAGTGGATCGAAATGCGCCGCGCGGATGTGTTCCGCGAAATGCGCCGCACCGGATTCACCGCCGCGCGCGTCCCGGTGGACTTCTCCACCGCCCAACGCATCGACGACACGGACCTGCTCCACCCCGCCTGGCTCGAGCGCATCGAGCGCGTGGTCCGCCAGGCTGATCGCGCGGGACTCGCCGTCGTCGTCGTCGCCCGCATGCCGGGCGACCTCACCACCCCGGAGGCGCAGGCGCGACTGGTGGCCGATTGGGGCCGGCTGGCCCAACACCTGTGCGAAGCGCGCGAGTGCGTGTATTTCGAACTGCTCGACGGGCCGAATGGCCGCCTAACCGACTCCGCCTGGTCGCGACTCGCCGAGGAAATCCGCCTCGCGATCCGCGAGTCGAACCCCGACCGCGTGCTCATCGTAGGCCCGGCGCAGCGCTACAATCCGCTGCACCTCGCGTACCTCGACCTGCCGCCCGACCCGCGCCTGCTGTTTGCCTTCGCCTACGACGAACCCGCGGCCTTCACGCATCAGGGCGACCCCACGCGCCGCGGCTCGGACGCGTGGCTTGGTACGGCATGGAGCGGAACCCCCGAGGACATCCGCCGCGTGGAGGGCGACCTCGACCGCGTCACCCAGTGGGCGCGCGAGCACAACCGCAAATTGCTGTGCGCGGATTTCGGCGCGACGGCAAAAGCCGATCCGGATTCACGCGTGCAGTGGACCTTCTTCGTCGCCCGCGCCCTTGAAGAACGCGACATCGGCTGGTGCTACAAGGAACTCACCGGCGAGACCGGCGTCTTCGACCCCGAGTGGCGCATCTGGCGACAGCCCATGCTGGGCGCGCTGCTGAACAAGTAAGGAAGATGCAGGTGTCGGGTGTCAGGTGTCAGGGAAGGCGCGCCACCCGGATTGCGCTTCTTCTCGTACTCGCGACGGGGTGCGCCATCGCGGCGGCCTCCGCACAGGTTTCCCACCACGCGCTGCGTTTTTATGGCGCCGGGACGGGTCAGCAGGACCGCGTAAAAATCCGCATCGACAGTCCGGCCACGGTCCTCGACGTCGGCAACGACTTCACGATCGAATTCTGGATGCGCTGCGCGGCGGCGCAAAACAATGGCACGGTCAACAACACCTTCGACGGCGACGGCTGGATCACCGGCAACGTCATCGTCGACCGCGACCAATACAGCACCACCGACTACGGCGACTACGGCATCTCCATCGGCGCCGGCGACGCGGCCCGCGTGCTCGCGTTCGGCCTCGCCAGCACGAACGGCGGCCGCACCATTGTCGGCACGAACAACGTGGGGGACAACGCCTGGCGACACGTCGCCGTCACGCGCGTCCGCACCAGCGGCCTTATGCGGATCTACGTCGATGGCCGCCTCGACGCCGAAGGTACGGGTCCGACCGGCGACCTCAGCTACCGGGATGGCCGCGCGACCGCGTGGCCGAACTCCGATCCCTTCCTCGTGCTCGGCGCGGAGAAGCACGATGTGGGCCCCGCCTATCCGTCCTACAACGGCTTTCTCGACGAGTTCCGCGTGTGGACGCAGGCGCTGTCGCAGGCGCAAATCAGCAACGTCTTCCGCGACGTGATCGCGACGAACACGCCCGGCCTCATCGCCTGCTACCGCTTCGAGGAAGGCAGCGGCACCAACGTCTTCGACAGCACGGGTCGCTCGCCCACGGGCCGCCTGATCGCAGGCGTCACGAACAACGGCCAGTGGATGGCGCGCAGCGTGAATACAAATTGGACCGCGCCGCTCGGCCCGCCCGCGCCACCGCCGCCCGCGACGAACGTATCCATCGAGTCGATCCCGCCCGGCCTGGCCCTCGTGCTCGACAACGCGCCCGAAGCGACGCCCTTCATCCGCGCGCTGCCCATCACCAACCTCGTCGAATTGCTCGCGCCGACCAACCTCGCGTTGAATGGGACGACGTACGTGTTCCGCTGCTGGTCGGACGGCGGCCCGCAAAACCGCACGCTGCTCGTGCCCACGAATGGCATCACGCTGCGCGCTGGCTACGCGGCGGTCCCCGGCGGCGCGGTCGACACGCCCGTGCCCGCGGGCAACCGGAACGTCGAGTCCTACGCCGGCGAAAATCGATTCGCGAACCTCTACGATTCCACGGGCCTCTGCGCGGGCCGCGATAACGGCGGGCGCTACGAAACCGCGCTGGCGTTCGCGGTTCCGGTTTCGCCCGGCACGATGCTCGACGACGCACGCCTTTTGCTGCGCGCGACGGTGGACCAGTCCAGCGCGCCCACGGTTTTCATTCGCGCCTTTAACACCAGCAACCCGGCACCGTTCGTCGCAGGCATCGGCGCTTCCGTCACCGGCCTGCATCCGTTGGTGACCAGCCTCGTTGCATGGACCGACAGCGCGTTTACGCCGGGCCAGACCGTCACCTCACCCGCGCTGACGGCGCTGCTCCAGCCGCTGCTGGATCGTCCGGATTGGAACGCGGGCCAGTTCATCGGCCTGACCCTGACGGTCACGAACGCCGCCGGCGACCACTGGCGTTGTTTCAACAACCAGCAATCCGGCGTATCGCCCCGCCTGCTCCTCACCTGGTCGGGCATCGGCGGAGCCACCAACGACATTGATGGCGACGGGATGCCGGACGACTGGGAGGCGCAGCACGGGCTCGACTGCACGACCACGGCGGCGGCGGACGCGGATACTGACGGCGACGGCGTGCCCGACCGCGCCGAATTCATCGCGCTGACCGCGCCCACCAACGCGCTCGATTTTCAACGTCTGCAAATCCTGCCCGCGGCGGCTTCCAACGTCTGGAAAATCTTTTTCCCCACCGCCACCGGCCGGCTCTACCGCATCGACGCCACCACCAACCTGCTCGCCCCGGACTGGCACCCCATCGCAACCAACTGGCCCGGCACCGGCGCCCCCGCCGAATTCGCCGACACCAACGCCGCCCCCACCCGCCACTTCCGCACCCACGTCGAACTCGCCCCCCCGCCCTGATTCCGTTTCCGAATCCAATAGCGACAGCCGCTAAAGTGAACTGTGTAAGGGCGGTTGCCCATATCAAGAAGCGCGCGCGGAGCGCCCGCTCCGCCCGGTAACTCCTCAACGTTCATCGGTGGAACGCGACCTCCGGGCGCGTTCTCCGCTCATTCGCGATTTCGGCTTGGGCAACAGCCCGTGGAGAAAACGCTCCCGCGGCACCTCGTCTACATTGTCAACTATCAAGGGCTGATCCCAGCCCGCGCGTGTCATCGGCGGTTTCCCATCCGTGTCTATCCGTGTCCATCCGTGGTTGCCCCCCTTTTCGTGTGGTTGGTGTGTTTCGTGGTTATCCCTCCCGTCGGCGGCTGCGCGCGGAAAAAACTTTTGCGGTCGCCCGCGGATCGCCGCATACTCGACCCGATTGGGAGGATCACACATGTCGAACAGCACCACCCTCGCCGCCAGTGCCCAACGCGTCATCGCGGATCTCAAGGAACTGGCCCAACTGTCGTCCGACGAAAAGGGCGCGCAACGCGTCGCGTGGGGGCCGGTATTCCGCCAGACCCGCGCATGGTTCGCGGACAAGGTGAAGCGCGAACTCGGCCTCGAGGTCCACGTGGATTCCGCGGGCAACCAATGGGTCACGATCCCGGGCGACGCGGAGGACGCGGTACTCGTCGCGGGGCATCTCGATTCCGTGCCGAACGGCGGCTGGCTGGACGGCTGTCTCGGCACGCTCTCCGCGCTGGAGGCGCTGCGACGATACGCGTCGCAGCCGAAAAAGCCCGTTACGCTGAAGCTGGTCGACTGGGCGGACGAGGAAGGCGCGCGCTTCGGGCGCAGCCTCGTCGGTTCCTCCGCCGCGGGCGGCTCGCTCAACATCGAGGACATCCGCAACTTAAAAGACCGCGCCGGCGTCACGCAGGCGGCGGCGCTGAAGGAATGCGGCGTGGACATCGACCGCATGCTCGACGCGCACCAGGAGCTCAAGCAGATCAAGGCGCGCGCCTACATCGAACTGCACATCGAGCAGGGCCCCGTATTGGAGACGATGAACAAGCCGACGGGCGTCGTGCTCGGCACGTTCGGCGTCGAACGGCACATGCTGAAATTCACCGGGCAGGCGGCGCACTCCGGGTCGACGCCGATCCCGATGCGGCGCGACGCGTTCCTCGCGGCGGCTCAGTTCGCGCTCGCCGTGCGCGAAATCGGCCTGAAGTATACGAAACCCGGCGCGAACGTCGTCTGCACCTGCGGCATCGTAAAGGTCGAGCCGTGCATCGTGACCGCGGTGCCCGGCGTCTGCGAAATCTCGATCGACCAGCGCGCGCTCGACGCGGACGTGCTCGCGAAGATGCTGCAGGAGGCGAAGGACTCCGCGGCGAAGGCGGCGAAGGACAACAACGTCACGCTCGAATGGAACAAGTTGTGGACCATCGATCCGCGTCCGTTCGACCCGCACCTGATCGCGCTGGCGGAAGAGGCGGTGCGCGAGGTGACCGGCGACGCGCCGAAGCTGCCGTCCGGCCCGCTGCACGACAGCGCCGAGATGGTGCCGCACATGCCGGTCGTGATGTTGTTCGCCTACTCCGCCCGCGGCTTGAGCCACTGCAAGGAAGAGGACACGCCGATCGAACACCTCGACAAAACGATCCAGGCCACCCTGCTGCTCGTCGAAAAGACGCTTGATTCCGTCGCGCGTGGATGAATCATGCGCGCATGAATCTTCAACACGGCGACACCTTCCTTCTCATTGGCGACTCCATCACCGATTGCGGGCGCGCGCGGCCCGTGGGCGCGGGCGGCGGCCTCGGCGACGGCTACGCCAGCCTGGTCGAGGCGCTGCTGGGCGCCGCGTATCCCGAGCGGCGCATCCGCCTCCTCAACACCGGCATCAGCGGGAACCGCGTCACCGACCTCGCGGCGCGCTGGCAGGCCGACGCGATCGACCTGAAGCCCGACTGGCTCTCGGTGTTCATCGGCATCAACGATGTCTGGCGCCAGTTCGACTCGCCGGCGGACCCGAACCCGGTTGACCTCGTCCGTTACGAAACCGTCTACCGCGAAATCCTCGGGAAGATCCGGCCCGCGCTGAAGGGCCTGGTGCTCATGGCCCCGTTCTACCTCGAGAGCAACCGCCAGGACCCGATGCGCGCGAAGATGGACGCCTATGGCGCGGTGGTGCGGAAACTCGCCGGCGAGTTCAAGGCGGTTTTCGTCGACGTGCCCGCCGCGTTCGACGCGCACCTCGCGCACCGGCCGACGCAGACGCTCTGCGGGGATCGTGTGCACCCCAACCGCACCGGCCACCTCATCATCGCCTCCGCCCTGCTCTCCGCCCTCGGCTTCGAGTGGCCCCGCCTCGGCGCCGCGAAGCACTGAACAAGTCGTCCTCGCATACTCGTTCCGTAGTACGAGCGGTGTGTATCGTGGTAGGGCGAGTTCTCCGAGCGAGCCGGACCCCGTGCGGCTCGGTGGGACACCTCGCCCTACCGGGTTAACGCTTGTTGGTTCTCGAACGTTTTGTCCGAATCCCGTAGAGCCGACTTTATGTCGGCTATCCGCCACCATCCGCCTTCGCGTTTAACGGCTGGAAAGCAGGACGATTTTTTCGAGACCCGCGGCGGCGCAGGTGTCGATGGCGGAAACCAGTTGCGCATGCGTGGCGTCGGGCGAAGAGATCACGCGTACCGGCTGATCTGTCGAAATCGCGCCGAGCTTTTTCAGCAGGTGCGCGAGTTCCGCTTGATCGACCGCACGGCCATTCAGCGCGTAGCCCCCGGGAAACACGTCCAGCGTCAGTGTTGGCGTCGCCGTGCCGCCGGTCAGGTGGGGGCGGGAAACGTCCTGGTGCGCCAACAGGTCCGCAGGCTTCACGGACAGCACGAAGAAGATGAGCAGCAGGAACACCACATCGATCATCGGCGTCATCGGAATCTCCCCAACGTCGCCCGCACGGTTTCGCGCTCGCGTCTTCATGGATTTGCCCTCCACTGGATGGGCTCACGATGGCTCGTTTCCCGCCGGCAAGCCAGTAGAATTTCCATTTACCCCGACGTGACGCACTCCATTCCGCGGAATAAAAAAACGCCCCGGCGCGTGAGCACCGGGGCGTTTTCGTTATCGGTTGGAAACCGGTTTAGTAGCGATCGCGACGATCGCGGCCGCCGCCGAATCCGCCGCCGCCACCACCGCCGTAGCCACCGCCGCCACCACCACGGGGGCGGTCTTCGCGGGGACGGGCTTCGTTAACCGTGAGGGCACGGCCTTCGAAGTCCTGGCCGTTGAGGGCCGAAATGGCCTTCTGGGCGTCCGCGGGGGAAGCCATCTCCACGAAAGCAAACCCGCGGGACTTGCCCGTGAATTTGTCCATGATGAGGCTGCAGCTCGTGACTGCGCCGTGGGCTTCAAACAGGCGACGGAGTTCGCCTTCGGAGGTCTGGAACGACAGGTTCCCTACGTATAGTTTCGTTGCCATTTGCTTCTGCTTTCTTCTCTCTGCGTCCGGGGAGGTTCTCGTGACTGTCCCGACTCGTTCGGGCTAAGGCTCCTCACCACTCCAACAGAAGCGGGCGACGGACAACCTGCCAATTCACTGCCACTCTCACACTACGGGCAGACAGTGGTGTATCAAATCCCACGCCGCATGCAAGGTGAATTTCTCCGTGCCCGGCGTTCCTTGCTGGCGCATTCGCGCGCGCCCCCGTATGGTTTCGCGCATGAAATTCGGCCCCACCGCCAAAACCCTGCTGCGCTGGGTGCGCATGCTGACCCTCCAGCTCGCCATCGCCGCCGCCCTGTTGTTGCTGCTGGAAGGCGCGGCGAGCTTCCGGGCGGCGTGGAAAAGGATCAATTGGGGGGCGCGTGCCGACCTGCGGCCGACGGCGGAATCGATCCACACCAATTACGACCCACTGCTTGGCTGGATATCGCGGCCCGGCCACTACACCAACCTCTACGGCGAGGGGCGCGACCTGACCATCGAGCCGGACGGCGCCCGCCTCACGCCATCCGACGACATGCCGCCGCCGTCCCTGCGCGTGGTGGCGTCGGGCGATTCCTTCACCATGGGCTACGGGGTGGGTGACGACCAGACCTGGGTCGCGCACCTCGAGAA
Organism: Kiritimatiellia bacterium; assembly: GCA_035327585.1. Classification (GTDB taxonomy): domain Bacteria; phylum Verrucomicrobiota; class Kiritimatiellia; order CAIVKH01; family CAIVKH01; genus JAMLJG01. Next base: position 17,935 of record DAOLDD010000051.1, read on the forward strand.
TCAACACCCCGCCCTCGACATCAAAAATCTCGGGCTCGGCGGCTACGGCCTGGGCCAGGCATTCCTCCGCTACCAACGCGACGGCGTAAAGCTGCCGCACGACCTGCACCTCTTCGCGTACATCACAGAAAACTTCCGCCGCGCCGGGCGCGACCGCTTTATGGGGTACGGCAAACCCGTGGTCACCGTGGAGGACGGTGAACTTGCCGTCGAAAATGTCCCGCCGCCGCGCCGCCGCCATTCACCGCTCTTCCAGATACGCTACGGGGCGGCCATCCAGGAACTCCAGATCATCCGCTGGTTGACCGCGGGCGCGGCGGAACGGCTCAACGCGGAACGAACCGCCCGCCAGAAGAACATCCAGCGGGTCGCCCACGCCATCTTCAACGAACTGCACGAGCTGCACGAAGAAAACGGCCGCACGGGCGTCTTCATTCATTTTCCCGTCGAGTCCGACTATTCGGACGGCGACTCCAATGGCTGGCGGCACTGGATGCGCGAAGAAGCCCGGTCCAACAACTGGCACTTCGTGGACCTCGTCCCCACCCTGCGCGCGCTGCCCCGCGACCAGGTGCGCGACCTGTTTATCCAGGACGACACCGACCGGTTCCGCGGCGCGAAAGGCCACTACACCGAGCTCGGCAACGCCCTCATGGCCCGCACCCTGCTCGACGAACTCCTCCGCCGCGGCCTCGTCCCGCCCGCCACCCTGTAGCTGCGTCCTCTTCCGGGAACACTCCGCGAATTCTCGCGAATAGGCGCGAAATTTATCTGGGGTATCTGCGCCATCTGCGGTTAAGACTTTTTAACCGCGGATTACGCTGATTTCGCGGATGGGAGACCATCTATTCTTAATCCGCTTAATCCGTTTAATCAGCGGTTCCCCTCCAGAGCTTCCGCCTCCGTGTCTCCGTGGTGAATCCCCCGCGAAATCCGCGCTGGTTTATTTGGTGTAGCCCGCCGCGGTCTCCGCGATGATGCGGAGGGCCTCGCGGGCGTCGGCCTGCGTGATGTTCAGCGGCGGCAGCATGCGGATCACGTTGTCCGCCGTCGCGATGGCGATGAGGCCCTTCGCGAGCAGCGCCTTCTCGAAATTCTTCGCCGGATGGTCCAGCACGAGGCCAAGCATGAGGCCGCGCCCGCGCACCTCCACCATCCACGGATATTCCGCGCACAGCGCGCGCAGCTCGTTCTGCATCAACTCGCCGACCCGCACCACGTTGTCGAGCAGCCGCTCCTTCTCGATGATGTCGATCACCGCCAGCGCCGCCGCGCACGCGACGGGATTGCCACCGAACGTGCTCGCGTGGTGGCCCGGCTGGAAGACCTCCGACACCTTCGGCCCGACGATGAACGCGCCGATCGGAATCCCGCCGCCCAGCCCCTTCGCCAGCGAGCAGGCGTCCGCCGGCACGCCGTACGATTGGAAGCCGAACCACGAACCGGTCCGCCCCATGCCGCACTGCACCTCGTCGAAAAACAGCAGCAGGTTCTTCTCATCGCACAGCGCGCGCAGGCCCTTGAGAAACTCCGGGGTCGCCGGCACCACGCCGCCCTCGCCCTGCACCGCCTCCACCAGGATCGCCGCCGTTTTTTCCGTCACCGCGTCGCGCACGGACTCGAGATTGTTGAACTCGGCGTGGACGAACCCCGTGGGCAGCGGGTCGAACCCCTTCTGGTACTTCGTCTGCCCCGTCGCCGTGATCGCCGCCAGCGTGCGGCCGTGGAACGAGTTCTTCATCGTGATGACCTCGTGCCGGCCCGTCGCGCTGCCCCACAGCCGCGCGAGCTTGATCAGCCCCTCGTTCGCCTCCGCGCCCGAGTTGCAGAAGAACACGCGGCCCGGCACCGCGAACTTCTCCACCAACTTCGCCGCCAGCCGTGGCGCGTTCTCGTTGTAGTACAGGTTCGACACATGCATCAGCGTCGCCGCCTGCTTCTGGATCGCGGCGACGAGCTTCGGATGGCAGTGGCCCACCTGGATCACCGCGATGCCGCCGAGGAAATCGAGATACGACCGCCCCTCCGCATCCCACACGCGGCACCCCTTGCCCTTCGTGAGCACGAGATTCGGCGCGTAGGTGTTGACGACGTATTGTTTGTGGAGGGTTGCAGTGTCCATGGGGGAGCCAGGTTTCAGGTGTCAGGTTTCAGGAAAAATTACAGCCTCTGTAACTTACAGACGTTGCAAGCCGACGCGAACACTTTTTACAGACGTTGCAAATCCGCGGGCATTTATCCGCGGAGTGGATCCCAAACGCGCTTGAAGCCGAGGCCCTCGAAGTCCTTTACGTTGCGGGTGGCGAATGCGGTTACACCGCCGTGCCGCAAGACCAGGGCCAGGCGCAGGTCGTAGATGCGACGACAGGGGAACCGCGGATCGGCTGCCCGCCGCCAAAATTCCGCCATCACGCCGGCCTGTGGCCCGGGATAGTCCAGTACCGGCCAGCGGGGATGCGACCGGAAGCGCGCTATCGCCGCAACCGCTTCGTCAGCCGAATAGGGCGACCGGCTCACGGTCGGGTTTCGCAACAGGCCATACAATTCGATCAGAACCAGTTCGCAGAGCGCGAAATCCTGTTTGTCCCGCAGGTCATGAAGAAAGGCGCGCGCCGATGCATGGAAGGCGGACCGGCTGTCCAGCGCCGCGTAGAGGATGTTCGTATCGCACGAAATCATGATTGCGGCTTCCTGCGCCGCCGCGCGGAATATGTGGAGGCCGGTTCGCGAACGAGCTCGGGCTGGTTAAGCTGATACCGCCAATCGGGGTTCGCAAAATAATCATCCCCACCCAGCGGGCGGGCGGGCGGCAGCTCCCAGTCCACCTGCGCCGCCGTCGGATACCGCGCCAGAATCGTCTCCAACCCGCGCCGCACCGTCTCCGCCAGCGACCACTCCTGCCGATCCGCCAAAGCCTTCGCCGCCCGGTATAACTCCTCCGGCAACTGAATCTGCGTCTTGATCATGATGTAGTTTATACATCTACATCATTTTGGCGTCACCCCCCCCCTCGTCCTCAATATGTCTCCCCGAGACGCGCCCACCGTGCGCGTCTACAGCAACCCCGAACGCATCGGCTAGCTAATTGCCACGCCCCCGCGCCCACCCGCCCACGCCGCGGTCCGACTCTGGTTCGCAACGACAAAGTCGCGATGCTTTCCAAACCCTGACGACAGGGAGACCCCTCCGACACGGAAGATTTCATCGAGAGGCCAATAATGGTAGCTTTGAGGCGGACGGAATCCCAAGCGGCGCTTCCGAAGAGTACCCAAAAGAACGGGGTTGGGAAGCTTCCAGAGCTTCCCAATTTGAATGGCATAGCCGACCTTTTTCCCCTCAAAGTATCGGTCAAATTCCACCTTACCGAGGCCAACCCCCCTGTTGTGCTTCCGCCAAATTCCGCTTGGGCTTGCGCTCGTCACACTCGCCACCTCGAATGCCCCAACAATGCCCTTGGTGTCACCCGATGCGTAGATGACAACCAAGTCGCCGGGATAGAGCCGCGGCCTTACACGCCGCAACTCAACCGTTTTGGTTCCGGCGAAAATAGCGTCCACAAATCGCGGACGAATCGAAATGAGCAGCGCGTGGTTGGTAAGCATATCAAGTTGTCGACATTCCAGTGCGGTAGATGGCGGCGAATTGTTCCTCTGTAATCCGGCGTGGGGACATGAACGGCGCGCGTATGCCGAGTGTTTCAAGTGATCTCATCTCAACTGGTGTTTTGAACCTCTCGGTCATGCGAAAACGGAAGGCGACGAGGTCTGCCGAGATATCGCCATTTGCCATGGAGAGCACGTCATTCCATTCGTACACACCAAGTCGTCGAAATCGCCGAAATAATTCTTTGGGTTTGGCCACAGCGACCTCTTCGAGTTGGGAGCACGCCTTGATGGTCATCGAGCCGTCGCCATCGCCCCTGCTCACATACCAAAGCACGCGCCCGGGCGCGCCCATATTGTTGTTCTCGGCGCTGCGGTAGTATGCGCCCTCAACGCCGAGATGCAGTTCCTCGCGAAGCCCAAATAAAAGTTGTGAAGCAAGGCCGACGTCAAAGAAGTGCTGCGCCCACTTGGGCTGGATAGAGACGATGAATGTTGGAACATCCGCCCCAATGACCTTCATCGGCCAGAGCTGGCGCTCCATCGCAGCGGCGGCTTGAACAGCATGTCCGGACTCAACGAACGCGAGAAGCGAGGTAATTGCAGCCTGCTTGGCCGGGTGGTACATCGGATGAACACTTATCGACGCAAGCAGGCGTGCCATCTCATCGCGTGTGCCAATTCCTCGCGCCGTGAGTTTTGCCGCCGCATCGCCGCAGCGGACAAATCCGAATTCGCTGACAATTGACGCATCGCGCATCAGCCACTCCGAATCCAGAATAATTACTAAGCTCCGCCCCTCAGTCGCTGCGGCATCAAGGCAGGCACGCAGGAAGTTTCGCAACATCGTAGCGCCCGTCGGATGCGCCAGTTGCCTTCGAAGCACAGGAACGCGAAACACCGACGCTTCGCTACGGTCCATCACGCCGAGCACGACCGGATCACCAGAACCGTCTGAAATCAACTGTACTTCAACGCTCCTCGGCTGAGCGAGACAACTCCTCAAGCTCCGCGTGAACTCACCGACTCTTTCACCGTCATACTTGAACACATCGACGGCGGCCGGAAGCTTTTCCGCTCTCAACAGTTCGCCCTTCCACCGTGAGCCTTCTATGCGAGCCGGTTTGTAATCCGCTTCCCGCTCAATCGAATCGAGGTGATTGATGAGTTCCGAAGGGTGCAATACCATCAAACCGTGGCTGCGGTAAAGCGGCTCGCTTCTGTCCACAAGGTTCTGATCTCGCGTGACCAGAAACGGAGCGCCACCCGCGATAGCGTATGCAATTTGGCGTAGGTCGGCATCATCCCGGAGAGTCGTGGACTGAGGGAACAGGGACCGCAACTCAGCGCACAATCTTTGAAATATTTCGTCATCGCTTGCCAATGTGTGGTAGCGCGAGGCCTCGGCCCGACTCGCCCTCCGCTGATCATCGGAGGGCGCGTTTTCAATTTCGTTGCGAAGTTCCTTCGTGATAACCAATTCGATGCTTGATTGAACCCAATCGGCGAGCAAAGCCTTGGAGTCTTCGCTCGCAAGTGTCTCCCGCGCAAAGAGGTCGTAAAACACGTTCGCGTCAATCACAACCCGCTGGCGCACTGGATCGGGTTCCGCCGCAAGGGAGAATAAGTCGGCGTGCCCGTGTCCGAACCACCAATAGGTCAGTTCGGCTCCATCTTTGCCTCGCCCGGCCTTGCTCAGGAGCGCTTCAAAGCCAAACTTCGCCCAAACATGATTGATATCGTAGTCACGCCGACAACGAAGGCCGATACCTTCAAGGTGCTTTGTCTCGGCCTTAAGAGACTGAACCAGCAATGTCGCCACGCCGCGGCCTCTCGCCGATTGCGATACGCATAGATGGACGATTGCGGCACGACCGCGTGCAACTCGATACAGCAGATACCCAACAAGTTTATCGCCTTCAGTCGCCACAAGGATTCGTTGAAGCCTTGCATACTCCTCGAATGCACCGGCGGGAAAGAACCCGAGTTTCTTGGCATTTTGTCGATGCAGAGCCATCACGTCCCCCAACAATGAAGTTGGCCAGTTCAGCTTCGCGATTGTGATGCGCGCGCTCATTCCACGTCGTGATGCCAGAGGCGGGTGCCGATGTTATCGGGATCGGCTGTCGTTGCGAACGCCAACAGCCCTCCCTTCAGAAGCGCCGGAGTCAGTCTATACATGCTACAATCATGAAGGACAATTAGAGGGGTGGGACGATTCCTGGGGGGCGGCATGGATTTGTTCCGATGTTTAAAACGTCGGCGCGGGTTTCAGTTTTTTGCGCGCGGCTTCCTCGGCTTTTTCGCGCTGGATTTCGGCAGCGGTTTTTACGGTGATCTTGCCAAGTTCGCGCGTCAATACACGTCCATTACTGTTCACCCACCAACCGAGCGGTGCCTGCGTCCACGTCCCGCCTCCGGACTCCGCGCGTAGGATGGCCTCAACTTCGTGTTCCTGAGGGCCCGTCTTCCAATACTCCTTCCTGTGCGCGATGCCGTCGCGGAAGGTGACGACGAGGCGCCAGCCTTCGTAGTGGTAGGTTCTGACGGTGTTGGGCTCCGTGGTGGTGAGGGCCGCGCCACGCCTTTTGTCCTCTTCCGACCGCCCGTACCGCTGCTCGTGCTGCAACTGGTTCTCGCCCAGTCGCGCCTCCGCCAGCCCGGTCCACGCCAGCGCCAGCAGGGCACCCGCCAATATCCGCGAAGTGATCATGCGCGCAGAATGCCAAACCCCGGCACGGGCCGCAAGGGGAGCCGAGGGCATCACGGAGGGAATTCCGCGAATTTGCGCGAAGGGGCGCGAATTAGAGTGGTTCTCGAAAGTTTTGTCCTGTTGGTTGTAGCGACGGGATTGCATCCCGTCGGCCCAAAT
>DAOLDD010000052.1:0-24059 GCA_035327585.1 Kiritimatiellia bacterium
CCTCTTCCTCTCCTCCTGCGCCATCTTCGCCCTCCTCCGCAGGAAGCGCGCACGCCACCATCACGACACCTGAACCGTTTGCGACCGCGCCGACGGCGCGGACTTGAAAATTTGGCGCGGCGCGGGTCTGATACACGAGACAACAACCGACGATGCGACCGCGCACATACACGATATTGGTCCTCGCCCTCGCCGCGTTTTCGACCGTCCGGCTCGAAACACAGGCTGCGTCGCTATTCACGGAGACCTTCACCGCCGGCCTCGGGGGCTGGCGAGGCATCGCTTCAACGGAAGTCCTGACCAACACCGTGTCCGGCGGAAATCCGGGTGGCGCCCTCTCGATTACAATCCCCTCGCCCGGCAATCCCGGGCCTCCGATCACATATGGAATCGTGGCCACCAACAACGCCTTCGTCGGCGACTACCAGGAGGCCGATGCCACGCTCATCGGGTTCGACATCAAGGAAACCAGTTCGAGCAATCGCGGCGCCAGCGTGACCATCTATCTGTTCTCCAGCACGAACCGTTATGAACGCGTTCTCCCCAACCTGATCCAGAATACCGGCGTTTGGTATCGCGTTCGGCTCTCCATGCTGGCGCCGGATCTCGGGGGCTGGACCAATGTCGTGGGTTCATACACCGGTTTTTCGGACGCCCTCACAAACGTGACGCGGCTTGAAATTTTGCTGCCGGGACTTTCCGGGGGGGATTTCGATGCGACACGCACCTATCTGGTGGATAACATCTTCCTCGCCCGCCTGCCCGAGGCGGTTTCTACCACGATCTCGTCCGGTCAGGTGGTCCAGACGTGGCTGCACCTGCGCGAAGGCGAGCCCTACCGATTTGAAGGCGCGGAAAATCCCGCCATCGGCCCGTGGTCGCTGCTTGACGCGTTTGTCGCCACCGGTTCCGTGTACAGCCCCGTCATCACGACCACGAACGGCGCGGCGATCCACCGGCTGCTGACCGAATAAACCGCGCAGGCGCGGGCTTGTTCCGCGGAAGACCTTGGCCTATGCTCCGTCGCAGTCAGGAGTATAACGCCTAGGGACAATCGTATGGAAAACCAAGAGCAGTCCGGCGCGAGGGATGACTCGCACTGTCCCTCGTGCAATGCACCGCTTGGCGTCGGCGCGGTGATTTGTCTCCAGTGCGGTTACGACACGCGGACCGGACGGCGGGCGGGCGAAGCGGGCGGACGCAAACCATCGCCGCTGATCGTCGCCGGCCTCATCGTCCTCATCGCCGCCGCGCTCGCCATCGTCTTCCTGCGCGCGTCATCCCCGACGCCCGCGCCACCCCCCGTGCAATCCGCGCCCGCAATCGAGACGGTATCCACGCCGGTCGCGGCGGAACCGGAACCGACGCCCGAGTCGGCAATTGAACCAGCAGCACCTGCACCCGCCGAAGCCCCGCCTGCCGAATCGACCGAAGCCTCGCCCGCGACCGATGCGGTGGAGCCGGAGGAGACCGAGCCGGAACCACCACCCGCGCCGGTCATCGATTGGGACGCCGTTGAAGCAACCCAGCGCGAACGCGCCGCGATGGAGCTGGACCGCCGGGCCCCGCTGTTCGAGGCGGGCGAAGCGGTGGAACTCCGAATGGCGAACGGCTTCGTCCACAAAGGCCTCTTCCGGGGGATCGACAACGGCTTCCTGACGCTCGAATTCGCGACCAACGATATCCGGCAACTGGCGCTGAAAGAGATGGACCGCGCCACCCGCCTGCGCGCCGAGCCTGATTATCGCGCCCGCTATCTCGATTACCATGTGCAACAGCGCATCGCGGAACTGCGGCGCGCGCAGGCGGCGGCCCCGTAATTCACGATTCGATAAACGGTTCCATCTTCACCGGGTACGTATTCTGCTGGCGCAAGACGCCGGTTTGGAGCATACGAAAGGCATGAGCACAACCGAGACCCAGGATCTCCAGCAGCAACTTCGACGGCTCGTGCGCCGCCTGCAACTGCCCGATACGGTGCTCCGGCCGGATGCGCCGCCGCTGCTGAAACAGCTTGATCTGAACGCGGCCCGGCAACTGCTCCAGACCAGCGAAACCTGGTCCGACCGGGGCTTGTTCGATGAATCCGAGCGGCTCGTGCACGAGGTTCTGCTCAAGTCGGCCGAGGCGCGATCCACCTTTCTCACCTCCGAGCTCGACCTGCTGCAGCGCGTGGCGGACACCGGCGAGGATCAGTTGCACCGCGGCCCGTACGGCCTGCTGGAGCTCGTCCTGCCGGTCAAGGTGCGCGGCAGCCACATCCACCTGCTGCGCAGCGGAAAATTCCGCGAGCAGCCGTTCGCCGAATCGGAGCGCAAGGAACTCGCCTTCTCCACCGGCATCGCGCGCGCGACCGTGGACGCCGCCGCCAACGCCGTTCCCGTGCGCGGCGGCGAAGCGCTGGCCGCGTTCACCGGACTGCATCGCCGCCTGCGCGACGCGCTCGCCGCGGCGCTCGAGAGCCAATTGCAGGCCGCCGTGATCGGGCATGGCGCCGAACCCGCCGACAGCCTCGCCAGCCTCGGCGCCCTCGCGGAAGGCGCCGCGCACCAGTTCAGCAACCTGCTCTCGATCATCCTCGGCTACTCCTCGCTCGTGCTCGCGAAAACGGAACTCCCCGCGGAAGCCGCCGCGGCGCTGAACCGGATCTCGGAGGCGGCGCAAAAGGGGCGCCGGTTGACGGAGGAAATCCTCGCGGTCGCCGGTTCGCAACGCGAGGAGGACAGCGCCTGCTCGCTGCACGACCGCCTGAACAACGCGCTCGCCCTCCTACAGGCGGAACGCCCCGCCGCGACCCGGATCAGCCTGGACCTGCAAGCGGAACATGACCAGGTGCCGGCCGCGCCCGGCACGGTGCATACCGTCGCGGCCAATCTCCTGCGCCACGCCCTCGAAAGCGCGCCGGAGGGAGTTCGCCTGCGCGTCGCCACGCGGAACACCATCGAAAGCGGCGTCGAACAAATCATCGCGGAAGTCGTGGAGGAAGGCCGCGACGACGCCACGCCTGAATCCGCGACGCGCCTCGTATTCCCCATCACCGCGGAACCCCTGGCGCCGAAGGACCGCAAGGTGCGCCGCCGCCTCGCGCCGAGCGACATCTGGGTCGCGGACGACGATCCCGTCGTGCGCGAAATGTGCCAGCGCGTCCTCAGCGCGGACGGACACAGCGTGCGGGAATCATCCAGCGGCGAATCGGTGCAGCAGCAACTGGAATCCGGCGGCAAGGCGCCCGACTTGATCATCTACGACTTCAGCATGCCCGACGTCGATGGCGTGGAAATGTGCACCTGGCTGCGCCAGAAATCGCACCGCGTGCCCATCATCCTCATCAGCGGCTTCGGCGCGGACCACCCTGACATCAAACGCGTCCTGCAAATGCGGAAGGTATTCCTGCTCCAGAAACCCTTTTCCTTCCGCGACATGTCCGACCTCGTCACCATCGCCATGGGCGAGACACTGGTGGGATAATCCCCGCCCCCCATCGGCCTCGGCCTCGGTATCGGTCTCGGTCTCGAAAATAGATATCGAGACCGATTGGAAGAAGTTCACTCCCCCAACACGGGCAATAGCACGCGGAGCTCGGGCGTGTCGTCGATCTCGATCAGCCCGTAGGCAAGGTCAAAATCGAACACGTGGCCACCGCGCGTGCCGTCCGCGGAAATGAAATGCAGATGGAACGCGGGCGGCGCGATCGTCCCGGCCACCGCCGGCATGTGGAATCCGACAAGCGTGCCGTCGATATCGCGCAGGCGATGCTCCACCTGCCGCTCCGCCACGACGGTTTCAAGCGTGGGATACGGCTTCTCCTGGCGCGCCACGGATCGCACGTGCAGCGATTTGAACCGCCCGGTCACGCGCAGCGCGCGCACCTGGCCCGCGTCCGGCTGCTTCCACCGCATCATGTTGTGGAACAGCTTCTGGTTAAGATCCGTAACGCTGTAGATCGTGTCGGCGGCAAACCACGTCACCTGCGCGAACGGCACGGTCACCTCTGGCGTTACGCGCGACGCGGTCCCGTCCGCCGCCACGCGGAATACCACGCCGGTGTGCAGCACGAGTTCGCCGTCGAGTCCGTCAAACGTGCCCAGCCCGTGATCGCCGTACGCCAGCAGATTCGACACCGCGATGACGCCGTCGTAGTGCCCCGCCGCGAGCGCGGGATAGGTCGAAATCTGCGTCGCCACCTCGCGCCACGCCGCGTGCGGATCAATCGTGCGCCCGCAACCGGCGGCGAGCAAGAGCGGGAGAAGAAGCAGCGCGATGATTCTCGTTTTCATGGTGCGTTAGGATTAAGCCGAAAAGGGGGACAGTACAAGTCCTTGTATTCGCGCGCCCACCACGCGCCCGTCGCGGCCCGCTCCGCGCGCGTCGTGAACCGGTAATCGTAGCGCACCGCGCGCACCTGCACCGGCGGCTGCTGCTCGAAGGGATTGTAGAGCAACAGCGCCAGCACGTCCGGCTCGTTCTGGAGCAGGCGCACCATCAGGTTGATCAGCCACGGATTTCCCTCGCGCGTGCCCAGCGCGGCGAACCACATCTGCCAGTCGAGCCGCGGCTGGTGCGGCGCCACCCAGCGCGGTCGCTCGCCCGGATCCCCCGGCTTCCAGCGGAACTCGTACGCAAACCAGCGCTCGCCATCCCACGTCCCCTCCAGCACGATTTCCGGCCGCGTCTTCGTCATCACCGCGAACAACCCGTAACTGTTTACGCTGCGGAACGGCGCCACGCGATCCACCGCGCCCCCCACCCAGCCCGGCCAGGGCACGCGCACCCGCAGCGAGCCCAGGAAGAAGACGGCGGAGACCCCCACAATCACCAGCCCCGGCGCCCAGACCCACTCCCGCGTCAGGCGGGTCCAAACTGGAACTCCCATGGAAAGCTTTCCGTCCACGCCTTCAGCGCCACTTGATTCAGCCCTCACCCCACCCCTCTCCCCCAGGAGAGGGAGCATACCAACACCCTCTCCCACGGGGAGAGGGCCGGGGTGAGGGGCGCCGCTGCTGGAAACGCCGCCAGACGCGGGCGGACTGTCCGCCGTGGCCTCAGCGAAGGCGGACGACCGCGTCTTCCAGCGCCCCAGGTGCACGGCTACAGCGTTCCACCACGCATCGCGCACCAGCCAGATACACAGCAGCGCCGTCAGCAAATTGAAGAACGTATAATTGCCCGTCGCCGCGATGAGCAGCATCAGGAAGACGAACGCCGCCGCCGCGAACGCGCGCGCGCGGCCGCCGAGCCAGATGAAAAATGGCAGCCCCAGTTCGATGCCGAACATCACGAAGCACGAGAACTTCTGCACCCACACCGGCAGCAGGTTGGCGTACCACGCCGTCCACACCGGCAGCGGCTGCGTCCAGTAGTGATACGTCAGCGCCGTCAGGTCCCACCACGCCGCGTCGCGGCTCGCCAGCTTCACGTAGCCCGAGAGGAACATCAGGCGGAACACCAGCCAGTGGAACAGGAACACCACGAGGCGAGGCGGGTCGTCCGGCGCGCGCCAGCGCATGCGCCAGCGCCACGGCGACGCCAGCACCGCCAGCAGGCCCGCCTCCAGCAACAGGTTGTCCCACTGGAACCCCCAGAACGTGCGGCCCGCGACCACCACCGAAAGATACAGCGCCCACAAGCCCGCGGTCGCCGGCACCGGCGCGAGTCCCGCCATGAGCGCCACGGCCAGCGCCAGTCCAGCCCACAGGCACACGTGCAGCGCGGTGTCGGACGGCCACAGCCACAACAGCGTCGGGATGCGCCAATAGCCGACCTCCGCCACCTGTGGCTGGATCGCCCGCAGCCAATCCGCGAAGGGCAATACGCCGTTCGCGCCGACCAGCCCATCCGCCTGCACCAGGTACGACGCGAACGCAACGAAATACACCAGCCCCAGCGCGCGCAACCCGAGCTGGTTCGCCCGCGCGTATCCGGTCCCGTAGCCCTTCACGGACTGGACCAGCCGGTGTAGGAGCCGCTTCACAAAAGGGGCTTCGCCTCCGGTGGCTTCGGCTTGAAGGCGTGGCAGGTGTCCGTCGCCTGCACCTCCTTCTTGTGATGCCCGCACCACTGCATGAACGGGTTCACCACGTAATTCGCGCAGTGCCGGCACAACCGGGCGGCTTCCTTCTCGCCGAAGAGGTTGACCGCCTTCGGACGTTCGGCCTCCGTGAAGATCTCGACTTTCGCGTGATGCTTGAACGGCACCGAGGCTTCATCCGCAAAGACGTGCCCGCACGCTGCGCAGCGCAAGGTCTCGCCCACCTTCGCGAACCCCTCATACCGCGGCTCCCGCAACAGCAGGGCCTCCCGCCCGCAGGCCGGACATTGAATCTCGCGCGACGCGCTCATGGGTGCAGTGTAGCGCGCGGGCCAAAATTTCCAACGTCTGTAATTTTTCCGCTCCGGCGAAAAAAAGCGCCCGCCGGGAGGCCGGCGGGCGCGGAGAACGGATCACCAGTCGCCTTACTGGATCAGCGCCTCGGCGATCTGGATGGCGTTTTGCGCGGCGCCCTTCCAGATGTTGTCGCCGGCGCACCACAGCACGAGGCCGTTGTCGCAGCTCTGGTCCTTGCGGATGCGGCCGACCAGCACGTCGTAGCTTCCGCTCGCCTGCAACGGCATCGGATACTGCGCCTGCTTCGGGTCGTCCACCACCTGCACGCCCGGCGCGTGCTTGAGCAGCTCGCGCGCCTGTTCGGCGGACAGCGGCTTTTCAAACTCCACATTCATCGCGATGCTGTGCCCGTTCACGACCGGTACGCGCACGCAGGTGTTGCCCACGCGAATCGACGCGTCGCCAAGGATCTTGTGGGTCTCCTTGCGCATCTTGATTTCCTCGGTGCTTTCGCCCGAGTCGTCCTTGAACGAGCCGACCGACGGCAACACGTTGAACGCGATCTGGTGCGGATACACCTCGCGCGGCAGCGGCTGGCCCGCGGCCCAGGCCTTGACCTGCGCCTCAAGCTCCTTCACCGCCGGCGCGCCGGTGCCGGACACCGCCTGATAGGTGCTGGCCACGATGCGCTTGATCTTCGCCGCCTTGTGCAGCGGCGCGAGCGGCATCAGCGCGATGATGGTGCTGCAATTCGGGTTCGCGATGAAGCCCTGGTGGCCCTTCAACGCGTCCGCGTTGATTTCCGGGATCACGAGCGGGACGCGCGGGTCCATGCGAAAATCGTCGCCGTTGTCGATGACGACGCACCCGCGCTTGACCGCTTCCCAGCCGAGCGTTTGCGACGCGCCCTTCGCGCCCTCGGTGCCCGCGAAGAAGGCAAAGTCCATGCCCTCGAAAGCCTCCGGCGCGGCGACCTTCACCTGCACGGGCTCCCCGTCAATCGTCTCCACCCGCTCGCTGCGCGCGAGGATGGTGAGCGACTTCATCGGGAAATTCCGCTTCTTGAGCAGCCGGACCATTTCGGTCCCGACCGCTCCGATGCCGACGACGCAAACGTTGTAGTTCTTCATGCTCAAGCCACCATCCCCATCAAACGCCCAATCCGAATCGGGATCGGGATCCCAATCGGAATCGATTGCGATTCCGATACCGATACCGATAAATCCTACACCAATCCGGCCACCAAATCACCCACCTCGGTCGTGCCGAGGCCCATTTTGCCGGCGGCGAGGCTCTTGATCTTGCCGCTGTTGAGCGCCTTGGACACGGCCTGTTCCACCGCGGCGGCGGCTTCGCGCTCGCCGAGCTGGTCCAGCATCATGCCGGCGGCCGCGACGGCGGCCAGCGGGTTGATCACGTTCTTGCCGGTGTACTTCGGCGCGCTGCCGCCCATCGGCTCGAACATCGACACGCCTTCGGGGTTGATGTTGCCGCCGGCGGCGATGCCCAGCCCGCCCTGCACGATCGCGGCGAGGTCGGTGATGATGTCGCCGAAGAGGTTTTCCGTGACGATCACGTCGTACCACTCCGGCTGCTTCACGAACCACATCGTCGCGGCATCCACGTGATTGTAGTCCTGCTTGATGTCCGGGAACTCCGCGTCGCCCATCTCCTTGTGCACGCGCACCCAGAGGTCGCCCGCGTGGGTCAGCACGTTGCACTTGTGGACGAGGGTCAGCATCTTCTTCTGGTTGCGGCGGCGCGCGTATTCATAGGCGAACCGCACGCAGCGCTCGACGACGGGACGGCCATAGATCATGACCTGCGTCGCGATTTCCATCGGGGTGCCCTTCTGCACCACGCCGCCGACGCCGGTGTAGATGCCGCCGGAGTTCTCGCGAACGACGACGAAATCGACGTCCTTCGGTTCCTTGTCCTTCAACGGGCAATCCTCGGCGCGGTACAGCTTCACCGGGCGCAAGTTGATGTACTGGTCCAACGCGAACCGCGCCTTGAGCAGGATGCCGACCTCCAGCACGCCGGGCTTCACGTCCGGGTGGCCGATGGCGCCGAGATAGAGCGCGTCCTGCTTGCGAAATTCCTCGATCGCCGCGTCCGGCAGCGTCTCGCCGGTGCGCAGGTAGCGCTCGCCGCCGAAATCATAGTTGGTGTAGTTCAGCTTGAAGCCGAACTTCTGCTGGGCGACCGCCAGGACCTTCATCGCCTCGCGGGTCACTTCCGGCCCGGTCCCGTCTCCGCCAATCACGCCGATATTGTAGCTCTTCGCCATGTGCGTACTCCTTAAATTTACAACGTCTGTAATTTCTTTTTTCGCGGCTTACAACGTCTGTAATTTCTTTTTGGGGAGCGTCCCGCGTCCGCGGTTGCGACTCCTGCAAAAGCCCGCCTTTATAGGGTTCGGGCGCGGCCCTCTCAAGCGGAATCCATCTTTTCTGAAAATGGGGTTGCCGGGCGCAAAAGGTGTGGTAACTTCCCCTCCCTTTGGGGTCCCCATCGTCTAGAGGCCCAGGACACCAGGTTTTCATCCTGGTAACACCGGTTCGAATCCGGTTGGGGACGCCAGCCTTTTCCGCCCGCCAAACGGAGGAATCCCATGAAGATTGCAATTGCCTCGTGTATTGCCGCCGCCGGCGTGCTGGTTTCCGCCGCGACCGCCCGAGCCGAAGTGATCAAGGTGGCCTCGGGCAGCATGCTGTCGGGCCCGCAGGCGAGCCTGGGGGAAATGATCAAGCTGGGCGCGCAGATGGCGGTCGAGGAGGCGCAGGCGCGTTTCAAGAATCTGGGCTTCGATCTCCAGTTCACGCCGCAGGACGACCAGGCGCAGCCGGACGTCGGCGTCGCGGTGGCGCGGCGGCTCATCAATGATCCCGATGTGCTGGCGCTGGTCGGCCACTTCAATTCCGGCGTCACGATTCCCACCTCGGAGGTCTACAAGGACTCCAACCTCGCAATGGTCTCACCGGGCAGCACGAACCCGCGCGTGACGGAACGCGGCCTCAACAACGTGAACCGCGTCTGCGGACGCGACGACGTGCAGGGGCCGGTCGGCGCGGATTTCGCGATCAACGACCTCAAGGCGAAACGCATCCTCGTCATCCACGACAAGACGGCGTACGGCCAGGGCATCGCGCAGGCGTTCCGCGACAAGGCGACGGCGCTCGGCGTCAAACCGGTCGGCTTCCTCGGCACGGAGGAGAAAACCAACTTCCAGTCGCTGATCCAGCAGATGCGCGTGTTCAAGCCGGACCTCGTCTATTTCGGCGGCATCTACGACCAGGCCGGCGTCCTGCTCAAGCAGATGCGCGAGCGCGGCGTCACGGCGACGTTCCTCGGGCCGGACGGGCTCGAATCGTCCGCCTTCATCGACATCGCCCAGAACGCCGCGAAGGGCGCGTACTACACGACCGTCGCCGGGCCGGTGGAGAAATATCCCGCCGCGCAAACGTTCGCCGACACGTTCCGCGCCCGCTTCGGCCGCACGCCGGAAGCCTATGCGCTGTACGCGTACGACGCGGCGAACGTGGTGCTCGCGGGCATCGAGCGGGCGATCGCCGCGAACGGCGGGAAAAAGCCGTCGCGTCTCCAGGTCGCCACCGCGGTGCGCGCCGTCGAACTGACCGGCATCACCGGCCCCATCGCCTTCAACGAAAACGGCGACCGCCTCCAGGCCGACTACTGGGTGGTTCACTTCGAGGAAGCCACCTATCCCGGCAAAGCGGTGAAGTCGATCACGTCCGCGCCGCCGGCGAAGAAGTAACCGGTGACCGGTGTTCAGTGACCGGTCTCGGATTACGTGTCACTGGTCACCGGTCACCGGTCACTGCCCTCCCATTCCCGCTTCCCCCCTCCTCCCGTCCCTGCTAGGTTCCACGCATTTGGCGGGGGAAATCCGGATTGGCTGAGGGGCTTCTAGAATTATTGCCGAGCGTCCTGTTGGAGGGCCTGTTGCTGGGCTGCGTCTACGCGATGATCGCGCTGGGCTACACGATGGTGTACGGCGTGCTCGGCCTGATCAATTTCGCGCACTCCGAGGTCTTCATGGTCGGCGGCGTCGCGGGGGTTGAGGTCTACCGCCATCTCGGGCCGCACGTCGACAACCCCTATGCGCTGGCGCTGGTCGCGCTGGTCGTGGCGGCGCTGGTGTCCGGCGGGCTCGCGGTGGCGATTGAGCGGCTCGCATACCGGCCGCTGCGCAAACGCGGCAGCACGAATCGCCTCGTCCCGCTGATCACCGCGATCGGCGTTTCCTTCTTCCTCCAGGATTTCGTCCGCCTCGTCGAGGGACTCTGGCACGGCGAGTTCTACATGAACTATCCATCCGACGCGCGGCTGGAGGCGTTGCACGAACTGCCGCTCGGCATGACGATCCAGAACAAGTCGATCATCGTTATCGTCGTGACCGTCGCGATGCTGCTGGGCCTCGACCACCTCGTTCGCCGCACGCGACTCGGCAAGGCGATCCGCGCGGTGGCGCAGGACCTGCCGACCGCCAGCTTGATGGGCATCGACCCGGACCGCATCATCGCGCGCACCTTCTTCATCGGCGGCGCGCTCGGCGGCGTGGCGGGCGTGCTGTTCGGCCTGCTCTATTCGCAGATCAACCCCTTCATCGGCTTCGTGCCTGGCGTCAAGGCGTTCACCGCCGCGGTGCTCGGCGGCATCGGAAACATCTACGGCGCGATGCTCGGCGGCCTCGTGCTCGGCACGGTGGAGATGCTCGGCGGCACGTATCTGTTTTTCCTGACCGACGGCGCGATCGGCAACGAATACAAGGACGTCGTCGCGTTCCTGATCCTCGTGCTGCTGCTGCTCTTCCGCCCGCAGGGCCTGCTCGGCAAAACGCAGGGGGAAAAGGTATGACGCCGCGCTGGATCCTCGCGCTGGTCGCCGCGGCGGGGCTCGCGTTCGGGTCCGCGCTGGTCGCGTGGCCGCGCAGCACGTGGCCGCTGCTGGGCGTACTCGGCGTGCTCTTCGCCTGCCTCAGCCTGCGCGGGCACAAACCGGCGCGTTTCGCGATCGCGCTCGTGCTGTTGCTGTTCTTCATCCCCGCCGCCGGCACGAACAACACGTTCCTCTTCGAACTCGTCACGCAGATGGGCATCTTCGCCGCGATGGCGCTCGGCCTGAACATCGTCGTCGGCATGGCCGGCCTGCTCGACCTCGGTTACGCGGCGTTCTTCGCGATCGGCGCCTATACGTGGGCCATTTTCGGCTCCGGCCAGGCCGCGGAATTCATGAGCGGCAGCTTCCCGCTCGCGGGCTGGCCCTATTTCTACATTTTCTCCGCCCTCGCGATCATCACCGCGGCGCTGACGGGCACGTTGATCGGGCTGCCGGCGCTGCGGCTGCGCGGCGACTATCTCGCGATCGTAACGCTGGGCCTCGGCCAGGTCGTGCGCGTACTCGCGAACAACCTCGACCAGCCGGTGAACATCACGAACGGCCCACAGGGCATCACGCCGATCGAACGACCGCCCATCGGCTGGCTGCTCGGCTTCATGCGGTGGATCGGACTGGGCGACAACCCGGCGCTCGGCTATGCGATTTTCTTCTACCTGCTCGTGCTTGGCGTCATCGGCCTCGTCGTGCTCGTCAATGTACGGCTCGATCGCTCGCGGTTCGGCCGCGCGTGGGTCGCAATCCGCGAGGACGAAATCGCCGCGCGCGCGATGGGCATTTCACTCACGCGCACGAAGCTGCAGGCGTTCGCCACAGGCGCGGCGTTCTCGGGTGTGATGGGCGCGATCTTCTCGGCAAAGCAGCTCTTTGTGAGCCCGGAATCGTTCACGCTGCTGCAATCCATCACGATCCTCGCGATGGTGATTCTCGGCGGCATGGGCTCGATCCGCGGCGCGATTGTCGGCGCGATGGCCGTCACGCTGCTGAACATTGAGGTGTTGAAAAGTTTCTCCGACTTCCTCGTCGGCCTGAGGCAGTCCGGCTACGTGCTGGACCTCGGCATCATCTCCTTCAATTTCGCGAACCTGTCCGACCAGGTTGAGCCCGCGAAATACGAGCGCATGATCTTCGGCATCATCCTCATCCTGATGATGATCTTCCGCCCCACCGGCCTGATCCCCGAAAGCCGCCACCGGCTGGAGGAGAGGGATACAAAATGACGAATGACGAAATCCGAATGACGAAACGGACGCCCGCCGGCTCCCTCCTGCTGTCTCCCAACTCCCCATTCTTCCTCCCCTTCGCGCTCCCATGATCCTTGAAGTCCAGAACCTGACCAAGCGCTTCGGCGGGTTGGTGGCGGTGAACGACGTTTGTTTCGGCGTCGAGCCGGGGCAGGTCTTTTCCCTGATCGGGCCTAACGGCGCGGGCAAGACGACGCTGTTCAACGTATTGACGGGCGTTTATACGCCGGACGGCGGGCGCGTGATGTTTCGCGGACACCGCCTCTCGCATCTGCCGCCCGAACGGATCGCCGCGCGCGGCGTGGCGCGCACGTTTCAGAATATCCGCCTCTTTGGCGCGATGACGGTGTACGAGAACGTACTGGTCGGCCAGCACCCGCACATCCGTTACAACTACCTCGACGCGATTTTTCGGACCTTCCGCTACTTCCGCGCGGAGAAGAAAGCCCGCGTGCGCACGCACGAACTGCTCGAATACATGGGCCTCAACGACCGCGCCTTTGAACTCGCGCGCAATCTGCCTTACGGCGCGCAGCGACGGCTCGAAATCGCACGGGCGCTGGCGCTGCGCCCGAAGCTGCTGCTGCTCGACGAGCCGGCGGCCGGCATGAACCCGCAGGAGGCTGGCGAGATGAAGCGCCTGATCCGCCGCCTGCGCGACGACATGGACCTGACGGTGCTGCTGATCGAGCACCACATGAAAGTCGTCATGGAAATTTCCGACCGCGTGGTGGTGCTGGACTACGGGAAGAAAATCGCCGAGGGCACGCCGGCCGAGGTCCGCAAGGTGCCCGCCGTGATCGAGGCCTATCTCGGCAAGGGCGCGCTGGAGAAGCAGGCATGATCCCCTCCCCACCATCGGCCTCAGTCTCCGCATCGGCCTCGGTCTCGGCCTCCGCCTCGGCCTCGGCCTCGAAATCGAAATCCGCCTCGCCCCCCCTGCTCCAATTGCGGGACGTGCAGGCGTTCTACGGCCAGATCCACGCGCTCAAGGGCGTTTCAATCGACGTGCACGAAGGCGAGATCGTCACCCTGATCGGGTCGAATGGCGCGGGCAAGAGCACGACGCTGCGTTGCATTTCCGGTTTGCTTACGCCGCGCACGGGCGAAATCCTGCTGCGCGGCCAGCCGATCCACGGGCTCAAGCCGCACGACGTCGCGGCGCGCGGCATTGGCCATTCACCGGAGGGCCGCCGCATTTTCCCGCGGCTCAGCGTCGAGGAGAACCTCGACATCGGGGCCTATCTGGAGCGCGACCCCGCGGTCATCGCGCGGCGCAAGCAGGAGGTCTTCGCGCTGTTCCCGCGCCTCGCGGAGCGCCGTCGGCAGGACGGCGGCACGCTGTCCGGCGGCGAACAGCAAATGCTCGCCATCGGGCGCGCGCTGATGCAGAACCCGGCGCTGCTGCTGCTCGACGAACCGACGCTTGGCCTCGCGCCGGTGCTTGTGGAGATGCTGTTTGAAACGCTGCGTACGCTGCACCAGGCCGGCAAGACGATCCTGCTGGTGGAGCAGAACGCGTGGCACGCCCTCCAGATCGCGCAACGCGCCTATGTCCTGCAAACCGGCGCCATCACCCACAGCGGCGTCGCGAAGGACCTCGCCGACGATCCCGAGGTGAAGGAAGCCTACCTCGGCGGCGACTGAACCGACGCGCCATTTCAACCCGAGGGAAACGACGGGGATGCCCGCCCTGTGAATGAGCCGCGGAAAGCGCGCGGATCAGAAGGCGATGCGGAGGCCGGCGCCGAAGACGAGGGTGTCGCTGTCTTTCGATTCGTCGAACTCGTTGACGCCTTCCCACTCGGCGTATTCGTAGCTGACGTTGAAATCCAGGGAGAGCCAGTCCGTCCACGCCTTCTGGTAGCCGGCGCGGAGGATGAGGAACGGCGCGTCCGCGAGATCACCGCCGGTGGCCAGGATGCCCGCGCCGAAACCGGCGTACCATTCGCGGCCGAACAGCAGGAACGCCTGCGGGGAGAGCACTTCCTTCGGCGACCCGGCGTAGCCTTCTTCATAGAACGCGAGGTCGAACTGGCCGCTGACGTATTCGGTCCAGTAGGTGCGCCACCCCACGACGCCGCCCATGCCCATTTCGGTGAAGAGCCCGGGCAGGCTGTCGGTGGTTCGGAAAACGCGAAGGCCCAAGCCCAAGCTGGAATCGGCGCGGACGGCGGCGGAAAGGCCAAGCAACACACATGCGGCAAGCAGCAGTTTTTTCATGGCGCGGAGCTCCTGATTGGTGCGGGTAAGTATACCGATTCCTGGCGGAAATCAAGATTACCCCGACGGACGACGTCACTCAGGGCGGCGCGGGCTGGACGCCGACGGCGATGAAGAGGTCGGGTCTGTCCTCGTAGCCGGGCAGCGCGCCGTCCATCTGCGCGTGCCCGACGAGTCCGGTTTGCACGGGCACAAACCCGTCGAGCAGGTTGGTTGAAACCCACAGGCTGTAGAGCCGGCCGGTCACCCCGCCCCACGACAACGATGGGGGCGCGCCGGCCGCGCCCGCGAGTCGCTCGACCTGGAGAAAACTCGCGGCGTCCAACAAGCCGGTCCCGGCCACCCATTCACTCGCGTCGGGCACGCCATCGCCGTCCGTGTCGGCGTGCGGATGAATAAATTCGAAGGCGCCGCGATCCGGGAACGCGACGCCGGAGGCGTCGCCATCGAGCGGACGCGGCACGCCGAATAGATCGACGGTCGGCGCGAAAGCCGGGTCGGCGTTGTCAATCGCGGGCGAGCCAGCCGTCAGCCGGTAATTCGCCGCGGCGGGATTGGCGAAAAGCGGATCGGCGTCGCTCGCGTCCACGCCCGGCGGGAGCGGCAGCGCGGTGACCGATTGCCAGACCGCGGAGGTACCGGTGTGTTCGTAGTCGTTGCCGCCAGGATTGCCCCACACAATCGAATTGCGGATCGCGCCCGCGCTGCGCGCGTACCAGCCGCCGCCGGTGGACGCGCTGTTGCCGCTGAGCGTCACGTGGCGCAGCGTGCCGCCGTTCAAACTCAATGCGCCGCCGCCATACACCGCGGTGTTGCTGTAGATGAGACAGTTTTCCACCTGTCCGCCATGCAGCACGGCGACGCCACCGCCGCCCTCGTGGATCACGGCGTCGTACGCGAGCCGGCAATACCAGGAACCCGGTGAGGCCACGTAGGCGAAATTCGCGCCGAGCGAACCGATGGAGGTGTTGCCCGTGATGATCGACCGCCGCAGGACGCCGGCGGAGACGTAGGCGCCGGCCCCGGCGTCCGCGCGGCCGCGGCGCAGCGTGAAGCCCTCGGCCACGGCATTGGCGTGTTCGACGTGCATCACGCGGGAGACATTGTTGCCATCCAGTACGGTGTGTTCAGGCCCGCCCACGCTTCGGAAAACAACGCCGCGATTCACGCGCACCGGCGAGGCGACGGTGTAGACGCCCGTGGCGACGATCACCACATCGCCGTTCGCGGCGACGTTGATCGCGGACTGCGGTGCGCGCGCCGCCGTGGGCCACGTCAGGTACGGCTCGGCGGGAAAGGGGCTCGCGGCGTCCACGAAACGGAGCTGGTGATTTTCATACGCGCCGAGGTCGGGCCGCGCCACGCCATCGCCCGTGCCATCGGCGAGCCGGGTTTTGTATTCGATGTCGTTGGTAACGCCCGCGAGGGTTACCCCGGCGTCGATGCACGGGGAGGGCCGGACGAGCCGGAGCTCGCGCGCGGCCAGGTTGAGGAACTGCGGATCGGCGGAGAGATTGTTCGTGCCCGGCAGCAGCACGCCAGCGTTCACCTGTTCAAACGCGCCGCCCGCCAGTGCGAGGCCATCGGCGGTCCCCACGACGTCCGCGTCATTGCTCCAGGTAATGCTGTTGACAACCCGCGCCGTCGGGCCGGACGCGACGATGCCGCCGCCCTCCCCGGCACGATTGGCGACCACCGTGCAAAACTCCGCGCGCGACGCGTCGAGAAACAGTCCGCCGCCCTGTCCACTTGCTTCATTGTCGTGAACGATACTGTTCACCACGCGCGTGCCGGCGGAGGCGCGGATGCCGCCGCCGTCCCCCGCGAGCGCGCGATTGCGCTGCACGCGCGCGCGCTGGATTTCGCCGGCTTCCATGAACAAGCCGCCGCCCTGCTCCGCGGTGTTGAATTGCACGGTGGCTTCGCTGATGAAATGGCCCGCGCCGGCAAATACGCCACCGCCGCGCTGCGCCGTATTTGAAACCAGTACCGAAATGAAGGCCTGCCCGCCGGGCGCAAGATGGAATCCGCCGCCATCACGGCCCGCGCCGTTGCCCGTAGCCCGGCTGCGCTCGACCCGCACGCCCGGTCCCGCCCAAAAACCGCCGCCATCCAGCGCCGCGGCGTTCGCGGAGAAAACGAGATGTGCAAGCGTTTGCGTGCCCTCCGCATAGAGCCCGCCGCCGAATTCGGCCTCGTTGTCGGTGAAGGTGCAATGGCGCACCAAACCGCCCGCCGCAACGAAGGCCCCGCCGCCGCGCTGGCCCGCGCGGGAATGTTCAAGTCGGGACTGCTGCAACACCGCACCCGCGCCGACCCAGGCCGCGCCGCCATCCGCTGGAGTGTTGCCGTGGCGAAGGACGAGCCCCTGCGCCCACGCGCCGGGCGCTTCCAAACGGAGACACGGCACGTTTGATCCGCCGTCCAGTACGGGCGCATCAACGCCCTGGATCATCATCGGTCGATCCGCGACAAGCGGCGCGCTCATCGCGTAGACGCCCGGGTAAATCACCATCAGGCCGCCGGTCGGCGCGAAGGCGATCCCGTCGGCGGGATGCAACGCCGCCGTCTCGCGCGTCGCGTAGGGCGGCACGGGGTTGGTGGACTGCGCATCGACATACACCACGGCGCCGGTGGCCAGCACTTCGCGCGGCCCGAGGTCCGGCGCCGCGACGCCGTCCCCCGTCCCGTCCACCGGGCGGGGGTGTCCGTCGAGGTCGAGCGGAATCGACTCCGTCGTCAAACCGCGATCAATCGCTGGAGAGCCCGCGGCCAGCACGAAACCGGGCTGGAGTTGCGGGGCGTTGGTGAGTGAATTCGCGTCCCAGCGGGAGGCATTGGTCCAGGCCGCCCAGGTGTTGAAGGTTCCAACGCCCGGAATGGCCATGGCCACGGGGCTGGAGGGAAAGGCCGTGCCCGCGCCCGTACCGCGGTGATAGAGGTTGTGGTCGAATACGTTGTCGTAGACCGAGACGCCGTTCGAGGCTACCGCGATGATGTCGTAATCCGTGTTGTTGCCGGCCACGAGGTTGTTCACCACGCGATTACTGACGACGGGATAGCCGGGCAGCGGATTATCGAATTGGATTGAGGCGACGCCGCGATGCCCGCCGGCATTGCTGGTCGTGCCGGTAATAAGGTTGTGCTCGATGCGGCAATCGCGCGCGGCGGACAGGTGAATGCCCACGTTGCCGTTGCTCGCGACGATGTTGTTGTACACATGCGCGTTCGCCGTCAGCTCGATGAAGATGCCCTTGACCACGCGCGGCGTCGTATCGCCCGGCGGATTCGGCGGGAGCCGGTTGTGGTGAACGTGGTTGTTCCGCACGATGATCGGATGTCCCGCGCCGCAGGTGTCGAACCAGATGCCCGTGCAGTCGTTGTAAGCGACCTCGTTATCCTCCACCGTCGCGCCCGCGTTCGGGATGAAGCGGATGCCGCCGGTGTACGCGGTGCCGAAGCCGCGGTAGTTGTTGCTCACCACAGTGCAGCCGCGCACCAGCATGTTCGTGAAGGCGTTGCAGGCGATCCCGAGCATGCCGTTGTTGCGGACGGTGCAGCGAAGGGCCTGCGAGTTGTGGCGGAGGGTCAGGCCCGAGGCATCGCCCCACTCGATCACGCAATCCTCGATGACGCCGTTGTGACCGATCAGGACCAGCGGCCAGCCGGTCAGCGTGTAGGTGAACGTGTTGGCGTGCCGAAAAACCAGTCCGCGCACGCGCAGGTGGCCGGCGCTGGACTCGTCGTAAAACACGCCGAGCGAAACGCTGGCCTCAACGACGCGCTCATTCGGATCCCCGTCGTCCGCCGTACGCAGGTAGAGTCGCTGCGTCGCCGCGTGCCAGAAGAACGAGGCGGGCGGCATGTTCGTCCGCGGGTCGCCGATGTCGATGACGTAGGTCGTCCCGTTGATCTGCTTGCAGGTGTGGCCATGCGGAATGTAGAGCCAGTCGCCGCAGGAGCAGGCGCGGGTGGCGACGTAGTCGTTCGGCCAGCCGAGCTGCTGCTGGACCACGCCGTCGACGAAGACCTGCTGGCTGTTCGTCGCGCGGCCCTCCGCGTACCACACCCCGCCGCCGGCCGGCTGCCAGTTGGTCACGATCTCCGAGCCCTTGAGAATGGCCGTGCCGTTGCTCAGCGCGGCGATCGTGATGGGCGCGTCGGCGCGGCCGCGCGCATTCGTGAACGTGACGCGCCCGCGGTATTCGCCGGGGTGCACCCACAGCGTATCGCCAGCGTCGAGGCGGTTCACCGACGACTGGAGCGAGCGCCAGGCCGACGCCGGCGAAAGCCCGTCCGCCCCGTCGTCCCCGTCCGGCGCGACATGGAAATCCGCGCCGCGCGCGGGACAGGAGAGCACCGCCATTGCCAGGACTAGGAGAAATCCGCGCATGAGGCCATCATACCCCGGCGGTGGCACGGTTGCATCCGGGAATCCTTCACGCGGCCTTGCACTGGGCCGCGATGTGCGTCAGGTTAACCCCGTTCACCCATCAAGGAGACGCGCACATGGCCCTGATCACGGAAAGCGGACCCGACACCCTGCCCATCGGCTCGCCAGCCCCCGATTTTTCGCTGCCCGGCACCGACGGCGCCACGCACACGCTCGCCTCGCTGTCCGGCGGCAAGGCGCTCGTGCTGAACTTCACGTGCAACCACTGTCCGTACGCTAAAGCGTACGAGGACCGTTTCATGGACCTCGCGCGCGCCTATGCGCCAAAGGGCATCGTGTTCGCCGCGATTAATCCGAACGACGAGCAGCGCTATCCGGACGACAGCTTCGCGAAGATGAAGGAGCGCGCCGCCGAACGCGGGTTCAATTTCCCGTATTTGCGCGACGAGACGCAGGCGGTCGCCCGGGCGTACGGCGCCGTGTGCACGCCGCACCTGTTCGTGATCGCCGGCGGCAAAATCGCCTACGAAGGCCGGATCGACGACAACTGGAAGGAGCCGTCCGCCGCGAAAGCGCACGACCTGCGCGACGCGCTCGACGCGATCCTCGCCGGACAACCCGCCCCCCGGCCCAACACCAATCCGATGGGTTGCTCGATCAAGTGGAAGTGATCCGCCGGATCGGACGTATTTAGTGGCGTACTGCGGGACCACGATGGCACCCCCAACCGGATTCGAACCGGTGTTACCAGGATGAGAACCTGGCGTCCTGGGCCTCTAGACGATGGGGGCGTCGGAGGAGAAACCGCAATAAAAAGACCGAATCCGCCTAAAAGTCAAGACCGGGCCTAAAACGGGCGTCGGCTCGGGGCGAAGAGGCGCGAAAATACGTCCAGCAGGCGTTCGCGGACCGGCGCCAGCGCCTCGGCGAGACGCTCCCGCTGCTGCGCACGTTCGCGCGCCTGTTGGAGAACGAACCGCAGCGCAGCGGCCGCCTCATCGTACCGGGCGTCAATCACGCTGGCCTGCATGCCCGCGGAGGCAAAGACGCCCTCGACGCGCCAGGAATCCCCGATCGCCACGCACGGAATCTCCTGCGACAACGCGGCGATGCAGGCGTGCAGGCGCGAGCCGACGAAGAAGTCGCAGCGGCCGATGGCGGATTTCACGGCGCAGGGATCGGCCAATTCGCGCAACAGGTGAACGCGTGTGCGCAATGCCTCCGGCAGGGCGGCGGCGACGTGCTCACACGCCTCGCGATCGTTCTCTGGATGGCCCGGCGGCGCCACCATGTGCGGGATCAGCAGAAGCCGCGCCTGCGGATCGCTCTCAAGCAGCGCGCGCGCCAGCTCCGGCATGAGGCCGGTGTAGTCGAGTTTCAGGTTCAATGACGGCGTCTTGGCAAACCCGTCGTTGTACATCCGGCCATTCACGTTCAAGCCAAACACCGGGGCGCCCGCGGGCAGCGCCGGCTCGATCGCATCGGACGTCAGGTCGCCGGCCGGCAGGGCGAAGGCCAGATCGGGGCAGAACTCAACCGGCGGCGCGGGAAACCGGCCCGCCAGCGTAATGCCGACCTGCACGCTCGCGAGGTCGCGCGCGAACAACCCGCGACACCGCCGGGCAACGAATCGCGCGAGCATCAGGCCGACGGTCGTTCCGTGCGGCCCGTACGACTGCGGCAGGAGATAGGGCGGTCGTCCGAACGAAATCGCGGCGAGCGTCGGCAGGCATCCGCTGAAAAAATCGCGCAGCCCGCGCTCATCGGAAAATCCTTCACCGCCCTGCAATTCGCCAAGCCATGAGGCCTGTTTCAGCGTCTCGATCCAACGGGACCGCGACGGCTTTTCCTGGAGCCAGCCAAACCGGCGGCATACGCGGTGAAACAGCGCGAGCAGCGGCAGGAACAGCAGGTGATCCCAGACGGGCCGCTTCATCTCGAGTCGGCCGTTGACCACCTCGACGGATACCGTTTGCCCGCCGACCCGCGCCACCTGGGGCTCGGGCGAGGGATGCTCAATCAGCAGCGAAATGCGCGCGCCGGGGTTGTAGGTGCGGATCAAATGAATGAGCGCGAGCGTCTGCGCGGTCACCCCGAGATCGCCGCCATCCAATGCCGCGCCCAGCAGGCAGACATGTTCGTGCGACTTCAGCGCGTGAGGTCGGCCAACCGGCGCGGATTCCGCCGCAACGCCGCCGCCGGGTGCTAGTTGTCCAAATCTGGCCATGAATTCGTTTCGTCCGGTCGCAAAGCGGGAATACTTCCTGACGCAACCCCTAATGACAAGCTGTCTTGTGTAAAGGTTGTCTTTGGCCGCGCACCTATCCGGGGTGGTGAAGCTGACCTGCCCCCCCCCCGAAGGGCTACCGTTTCCGGGGAGAGAGTTGGGATGAGGGCGCGAGTCAGAACTTCGGTGATTGGGACAAACGTCGGCGCATCGCGCTACGTTGTGGGGATCGTGCCGCCATCAATGACGTATTCGGTACCGTGGATGGAGGCGGCGCGGGACGAGGCGAGGAAGGCCACCAGCTCCGCAACTTCCCAGGGCCAGGCGGGGCGTCCGATGGGGATGCCGCCAAGCGCATCCAGAATGCTCTGTCGTGCGGTATCCTCATCGATTTGACCGCTTGCGGCGATGCGGGAAACCAACGCCTGGGCCGCGGTGGTGTAGATCCAGCCGGGCGAAACGCTGAGTACGCGGATTCCCTTGGGTCCCAGTTCCTTGGATAACGACTTGCTGTAGGTCGTCAGCGCCGCTTTTGCCGCGGCGTATGCGGTGGTTGATTCCGGGAGCGGCAACCGCGCCTGAATGGACGAAATATGGATCACCACGCCATTCCCCCGCTCGATCATTCCCGGCACGAGGAGGCGGTCGAGACGGACGGCGGCCAGCAAATTCAGGTTCAGCTCATCAAGCCACAGCTCATCCGTGAGGGCGGCGAATCCTCCGCCCGGCGATTTGGATCCCCCGAGATTATGCACGAGAATATCCACCCCGCCCAACTGCTGTACGACGGCACGCGTCGCCTTCTCCGCCCCTTCCGCCGTGGTGAGATCAGCGGGAATAAAATGCGCCGGCAAATCCGATTCCGCCGGTGCAGCGCGCGCACACGTGACAACGTCCGCTCCCCCCGCCGCCAGCCGCCGCACAATCGCCTCCCCAGCCCCCTTGCTACCCCCCGTGATGAACGCGCGCTTCCCCGCGAACTCCGCGGGATCGATGGAGAATGTTGGTGATCCAGAATTCATATTCATGAGCGGAATCCATTCCGCAGAACGTCACGGGTGAGCCGTACGGTCAAACCGCTGGTTGGGCGCCTTCATATCTCCTTGTAGAAGTAGGGCACGGTTGGTTTTACCGGGCTTGAAGTGACTCGAAGAGTCGCATATCCGCGTCGAAGCGATATCTCGATGTGATTCTTGTCAACGTGAGGTTTCAGAGATGGGTTTCGCAATAATGCCTTCATCTCCCTCTTCCATGTACGAACGCCGATAAGGACCTTCTTCCCAATGAAATGGAATCCACGTCCGCTCTTCAGCAAGATTCCGCCTATTGGTTTCAGGGCCGCTTCGAGGGCGGGATTCACGGCGTCAATATCGACCATGACAAGGTGATCGTCCTTGTACTGGTTGACCTTGCTGTTGAGACCAACAACGTAATCGGTGTGGCGCCGCACGCGTAGCCTGGCGAGCATACCGATGGCATATCGCGAAATGTTGCTCACGCCGAAAATGTCGAGATAGAAGGGAGGTTGCCAAAACGTCAGTCGTGTGTGGTGCGAATAAGTCTTCGGGCAGTAGACGTCGAATGAGAAGTCTTTGATCTGCTTTGGGCTATCTTCGAAGAAGCTTCTCAGCAGATCCAAGACTTCGACGCGGGGCACGACTCGCATCGCGTATTTCACGTACGCGGTGAGGATCCCTAGTTGCTTCTTTATTGCATCTGGGTCAGGGGTGTGCGTCGTCTTGTAGTCGAACTCTGTGCGCTGCGTGTATAGCTGCGAATGCAGCTCAACATATCGCCGCGGGAAGTCCCGACGCCGTCCATATGCGCGGTGCATCGCCGAGTTGAGACTCTTGTGCGACGGTTCCGTTGGCACCTTGTCACACAGAAGCGCCTGAGAGATATAGAAGCACGTGAAATATAGATGGACCACCGCTTCCCGGAAAAGGCCGGCAGCAACGAGCTTCTCGGCGGCTTCGCACTCAGATGTCCCGAGCGCCATCATCGTGCTCGCGCGCTTCTTTTGCTTCGGCGTGTATTTCAGTGGTTTCATAAATCGTCACGCCCAACAAGTCATTAGTCGGTTTCCTACTATCCTGCCAAATTTAGATCGCCGCGCTGATTTGCAAGGAGTTACGCAAAATTGCTTCTTACTATCCTCCCAAGCGGCTGGATGGTCGGTTTCCAGCTATCCTCCCAAGCCGGCGGGTTATTGGGACGGATGTTGGCAGAGGATTGGGGCGGTGACAATTTCCATTTGGGGTGAAGGTCCAATCCGTAATTGGCGAAATTCGCGTAATTCGCGTTTCATTCTTCCGGAGGTACCACCGCGAATTGGCGCGAATTTCCGCTAATTGGCGGCGGGTAGATCGTGGATGCCCAATGTCGCCTGCGCCGGAGAATGACGACCACCCCCAGCGTGGGCGGCTACAGGGGTGTTCCAGGCTCGGTCCGATGGGCATACCCTCACCACCGCAGGACATTTCTTGGTTTTAGGTTTGATGAATGTGTAAGTCGTTCGCAGATCGAGAAACATGGAATTCGACAAGTGAAACGACCCCACCGGCCTTGTGCCGGCTGCGTCTCGCCGTAGCCCTGCGAAGGCGGATGGTGAAGAAGTGCGTTGGTCTACCGGGCGGCAAACCCACTTGGGCGCGATCCGGCGCCCGCGCCTTCGCGCGGGCGAAAACGCGTGCGTTTTCGCATCCGCGACGCGGATGCGCCGGATCG
>DAOLDD010000053.1:0-22261 GCA_035327585.1 Kiritimatiellia bacterium
GGGGCACTTGCGGCTAGCCTGCGCGCGTGAATTGGATCGACCTAGCCTGGCCGATGGCCATCGCCGCGTGCCTCACGCTCGCATTCATACACCTCGGCATCGGCCGCAACCTCGCCGCGCGCGCGGGCCGCGCGCATCTCTGTCTCGCGTTCGGCGCATTGGCGGTCGCGGCGACCGGTGGTTTTGAGTTGGCGTTGCTGAAGACGGAGAGCGTGGAACGCTATCGCGCGCTGATGTACGGCGCGCAATTCTCGATCTCGCTGATGTTCGTCTCGCTGGCGGGGTTCGTCCGTTACTATTTCGGCGGCCGCCGCTGGCCGGTCCTGGTCGTGTTCGCGCTTTCCGCGATCACCCTGGCCGCGAATTGCGTGGCGCCCGCGCCCTGGCGCATCCGGTACGCCGAATCGATCCGCACCGCCGAAACGTTCGGGGGGGTGGAGTTCACCTATGCGCACCTCTCGAACGGTCTGTTGACCGGGTTTGAGATCGTCACGAGCGCCCTGCTGATTGTCTTCGTGGTGGAAGCCTCCCTGCGCGCCTGGCGCGGGGGACGGCGCAGACAGGCCGTGATGATCGGCGGCGCCATCGTGTTCTTCCTCGGCGTCACCCGCACCTACGCCGCGCTGGTTGAATTCCAGCACCTGGAAACACCGTATTTCTTCATATTCCCTTTCCTGGCGCTGATCGCGGCGATGGGCCGGGAATTGAGCGTGGACGTGATTCGCGCGGCGGACCTGGCCGATCAGTTGCAGGAGCGCGACCGGCAGGTGGACCTCGCCGCACGCGCCGCCACGCTGGGCTTCTGGCGTTGGGACCTGAAAAACAACGTGTTGTGGGCGACTGAAAGCGCGCGCACCCTGTTCGGAATTCCGAATGAAGCGCCCCTGAGCTTCGAGCGATTTATGGAGTTCGTGCACTCCGAAGACCGGGATCTCGTTCGCCGCGCGGTGGAGCGGTCCGTTTCCAGCGGCGCCGACTATGAAGCTGAATACCGCATCGTGAGCGCCGACGCACCGGAGCGCTGGATCAGCGCGCGCGGCCGCGTGGACGCGTCCAGTGCCGGTGCACCCGCGATCATGCGCGGCGTGGTCATCGATGTGACGGATCACAAGCGCGCGCAACAGGATGTCGAACATATCCGCAAGGAGCTGGCCCATGTCTCCCGGATTTCGATGATGGGCGAACTGGCCGGCTCGCTCGCGCACGAGCTGAACCAGCCGCTCGCCGCGATCCTCAGCAATGCCCAGGCCGCCCGCTGGCTGCTTGGGGCAACCCCGGTCGACCTCGCGCAGATGGGGGAAATCGTTGACGACATCATTCGCGACGACAAGCGGGCCGGCGAGGTGATCCATCGCCTGCGCACCATGCTGCAGAAGCGCGATCACGAGGTACACGAGGTGCTCGATCTAAACGATGTCGCGCAGGATGTCGCCCGCCTGCTCAACAGCGAGGCGGCGACGCGCAACGTCAATGTCGTCCTGCGCCTCGCGCCGGATCTTCCGCCGGTGCGCGCGGGCCGCGTGGAAATGCAGCAGGTCCTGCTCAACCTGATGGTGAACGGCATGGACGCCATGCGGGATGTTCCGGCGGGTGCGCGGCGGCTGACGGTCGCCACCGGCGGGGCCGGCGATCATGTGACGGTGACGGTCGCGGACCAGGGGAGCGGAATTCCCCCGGCGGTGCTGCCCGATATTTTCCGTCCCTTCTTCACCACCAAGGAGCAGGGCCTTGGCATGGGGCTTGCCATCTGCCGCTCCCTGGTCGAAGCTTACGCGGGCACGCTGACCGCCGAGAACCAGCCGGGCGGTGGCGCGCTGTTCGCGGTCGCGCTGCGGCGGGCCGGGGAGGATCGTTCGTCGTGAATGCGCCCGTCGACACGGTCCATATCATTGATGATGATGCGTCCTTCCGGAAAAGCGTGGAACGCCTGCTGCGGGTGCGCGGCTACCCGACCGAATCCTTCGAAAGTGCCGACGCATTTCTTCGCGGCGGCGTCTCCGGCCGCGCCGGCTGCATCCTGCTGGATGTACACATGCCGGGACTCGACGGCCTGGCGCTCCAGCAGGCGCTTGCACGCACCCGCTGCACGATGCCGGTCATCTTCCTGACCGGCCGGGGCGACATCCCGATGAGCGTTCGCGCGATCAAGGCCGGCGCCGCGGATTTCCTGACCAAGCCGGTCGATGACGAGGTGCTGCTGGCTGCGCTGCGCAAGGCCTTCGCCGAGGGCGCCCGCCGCCGCGCGGAACAAGCCATGCAGGATGCCGTGCGCGAGCGCGTCCATACGCTGACGGAGCGGGAGCTGGATGTCCTGCGCCATCTCCTGACGGGCGCGCTCAACAAGCAGATCGGCGGCTCGCTGGATATCGCGGAAAAAACGGTGAAGGTGCACCGCGGCCGCGTGATGGAAAAAATGGGCGTCACCTCCGTCGCCGAACTGGTCCGCCTCTGCGCGCTGGTGGACATCCAGCCCGCCCATACGACCAAGGTCCCATAGCGACCTGCGCCCGCGTACTGTTAGGAATGCGCCCCAATGAAGGCGCAACAACCATCCGTGGCCGCGACCGCTGCGCCGTGTCCCATTTACATCATCGACGATGATGCCTCCGTGCGGGTGGCGCTGGAACGCCTGTTGATTGCTGCGGGTATCCGGGTTCGCGCCTTTCCGAGCGCCGATGCCTTTCTTGCGTCCGACGCGCCCATGGAGGGCGCCTGCATCATTCTTGACGTCATGATGCGCGGGCTTTCCGGTCTCGATCTCTGCCTTGCGCTGAAGGCCCGCAAGGTGCGCGCGAACTTCATCTTTGTCACCGCGCACGACACGCCGGAGGCCCGGCAGCGGGCCCGCGAGGCCGGCGCCATCGCCTATTTCCGGAAACCCGTCGATGACCGGGCGCTGATTGATGCGATTGAGTGGGCGCGGGGTCGCGGGGGGGCATAAGACCAAGGTCCTATGGTGCGTCGCGCAGATGCTGCGCTAGAACGATGGCTGTTCGAGGATTGATCTGAAAGGAGTGCGTGGAATGAAGAACCTGAATGTGAAGAAATGGGTGGCCCCGGCGGTGATGAGTTTTGCCCTGGCGTCGATGGCGACCGCGGCGGAGCGACCGAACATCGTCCACATCGTGGCCGACGACCTCGGCTGGAAGGATGTGGGCTTCAACGGGGCGACGGATATCCGGACGCCCAACCTCGATGCGCTGGCCGCGGGTGGTGCGCACCTGCAGCAGTTTTATGTGCAGCCCATGTGCACGCCGACCCGCGCGGCGTTGTTGACCGGGCGCTATCCGTTCCGCTACGGCCTGCAAACCGCTGTGATCCCGTCCGTGTCCGCCTACGGGTTGGACCTCTCGGAACGCCTGCTGCCGCAAGTGCTGAAAGACGCCGGATATCAAACCGCCATCATCGGCAAGTGGCACCTCGGCCACGCGGACCGGCAATATTGGCCGAAACAGCGCGGGTTCGACTACCAGTACGGCGCGCTCATTGGCGAGCTGGACTATTTCACGCACGAGGAACACGGCCATCTCGATTGGTTCCGGAACAATGAGCAGGTCCGCGAAGAAGGGTACACGACGACGCTGTTTGGTGACGATGCGGTGCGCTACATCGAACAACAGGACGAAAACCAGCCGTTCTACCTGTATCTCGCGTTCAACGCCCCGCACACGCCATACCAGGCGCCGCAGGCGTACATCGACCGCTTCGCGCACATCGAAGATCCCACCCGCCGCGTTTATGCGGCGATGGTTGCCTGCCTCGATGAAAACATCGGGCGCGTGATGGAGGCTCTGGAGCGCAAGGGCCTGCGGAAGAACACCCTGGTGATCTTCCACAGCGACAATGGCGGCACGAAGAATGCCATGTTCGCGGGCGTGATGGCGGATATGTCGAAGGTGCGAATACCGTGCGACAACGGCCCGTACCGCGACGGGAAGGGCGCGTTGTTTGAGGGCGGCACGCGCGTGTGCGCGTTCGCCAACTGGCCGGGCCGGATCAAGGCGCAGCCGGTGGACGGGGTGATGCATGCCGTGGATGTATTCGCGACGTTCACCGCGCTGGCGAACGCCTCGACCGAGGGCTGCAAACCAATCGACGGTTTGAATGTGTGGGAGACGATCGCGCAGGGCGCGCCGTCGCCGCGCAGCGAGGTCGTCTACAACATTGAACCGTTCCGCGCCGCGGTCCGGCAGGGTGACTGGAAACTGATCTGGCGCACGATGCTGCCGTCCAGCGTGGACCTCTACAACCTGGCGGACGACCCGTCGGAAGAGCGGAATCTCGCCGGGCAACACCCGGAGAAAGTCGCGGCGATGCAGCAGCGCCTGGACCTGCTCGCGCGCGAAGCCGCGAAACCGCTGTTCCTTGTGGACCAGTTCAAGGTCATCACCCGCAACATGCAGGGCGAACCCCTGCTGCCCGGGGATGATGGGTTTGGGGCGCACGATCAATTCTAGTGGGAAGGGTACAAAGGTGCATAAACAATACAGTGGAGGATTCCAGATGAAGCGGACGATGATGAGCATGGCGGTGGCAATGGGTTTGGCGGCGGGCGCCGCGCACGCGCAGAGCACGGAGGGTTGGTCCTTCGAGGTGACGCCGTTCGTGTGGTACGCGGGGTTGGAAGGCGATCTGAAGGTCGCGGGGCGCAGCGTCGACTTTGAAAAAGACGCCGCGGACCTGCTGGATGCCGCGGAAGTCGGCGGCTCGATCCGTTTTGGCGCGACTTACGATCGCTTCGTTATCGGCGCGCTGGTGGACTATTTCTCGCTAAGCACGGATGAGCTGGAGGAGGAGGACCAACCGCGCGGCGGGACGGTGGACGCCAAGATGCTGCTGGCGGAGGCGCTGGTGGGCTACCGCGTCGACGGCTGGGCCGAAGGGCAATCATTCGTGTTTGGCGTCGGCGTGCGGAACTTGAGCCTGGACACCGACCTGAAATCCAACGCGGGTGGAACGTTCAGCGATGACCGCAACATCACCGACGTGATGTTCTACGTGCTGCCGTCGGTGCCGATGTTCAGCTCCTCCATCGACGGTCTGCGCTTCAATCCGGTGCTCGGCATCGGCGCGGGCGACTCGGATCTTGCGTATGAGCTGTTCCCGCAGGTGCAGTACGACGTGAATGACGCGCTCTCGGTTCGCTTCGGCTACCGCCGCGTTGGCTGGCGCTTTGAAGGCGATGGCGACAACGAATTCAACGCCGATCTCGCGGGCCTGATCCTCGGCGTGGGCTACACGTACTGATCATGCCCCATTTCCTCCAGCAACTGGATGCATTCACGCTGGCGACGACCATCAGCGGGGTGATGAGCTTGGATGACCTTCGGGCCATCCAAGCCGCATCCCGCGAGGTCATCGAGCGCGAGGGGCGCATGCGGGCCCTGGTCATCCTGCGGGATTATCGCGGATTTCAGGCGGGCGCTGATTGGGGCGACATCGGCTTTGCCGCGGAATACGGGGACCGCATCGAGCGGATGGCCATCGTCGGCGATGTGCGATGGGAGGCGGAAGCCCTTGCCTTCACGGGCAAGGGTGCCCGCCGGACCGATATTGAATATTTTCCGCTGGCGGAATTCAGCGCGGCTCAGGCCTGGCTGAATCGGCCCTGACGCACCCCGGCGCCGATCCCGAACAGCTCTTCGCCAGGAGGTGGGCAATTCCTCGCGCGGAGCGCCCGGACCACCAAAATCGTGTCGTGATCAAATCGAGTCGGATTAATAATCCGCACACAGCATCACCGCATCGGAGTGGAGGCGGCGGAGACTTGAACGAGAAGTCCCTGCACACGCACCAACCCCGGTCTCGATGTCTACCGGGGCGAACCGAGTTGGCGCAGCAGGGCGCGGCTTTGCGCGTGCGTGGGGTCCTGCTGGAGCGCCGATATGACGGCGGCGCGGGCGTTTGCGGGGTCGTTCATGCGCAGGTGCACGGTGGCGCGGGCGAAGGCGGGGTCGGGCGATCCGGGCAGCAACGGTTCCGCCTGACGGAGCGCCGCGACCGACTCCGCCAGGCGATCGGCCCCGGCGTAGGCGAGGCCGAGGTTGTACCAGGCGCGGCCAAACCGGGGCTCCCGGCGCACGGTTTCCTCCAACCATTCGAGAGCCCGCGCCGTGTTGCCGCCTTCCGCCAGGGCCAGCGCCAGCGTGTAACTGTAGTCCGCGTTCGCAGGCTCGCGCTGGGCCGCGGCGGCGATGTTGGAGACGGCCGGGGCCAGCGCGCCCGCGGCGTGTTGCAGGCGGCCCGCCGTGAAGGCGGCGTCAGGCGAATTATCCCAGGCGAGAATTTTATCAGCCCAGGGCAGGACGTCCGCGGGGCGGCCCTCCTGCAGCGCGACTTGCGCATTGCGCAGCGCGCCCGCGGGTTGGTCCGAAATGTTGCGCAGGTAGGCGAGCAATTCCGCGTGAGGTGCCCGACCCGGTTGGATCGTGAGGAGTGCGGCGTCCACCCGGACCAGCGCGCTCGCATCCGCGCGCATCGACTCGATCAACGCCTCGCCGCCCGGCGCGCTGCCCACCGCGAGCAGGGCGGAGGAGCGTACGCGCGGGTGTGGGTGCTTTAGTTCGCCTTCGAGGAACGCTCGTACCGGCGGCTGGTCGTTCCACTCCGCGAGCATTGCGACCAGCGTCGCACGCCAGGCGTCAATCTCCTCGGTTTGCGCCATATGCAGGAGGTTGGTGAGGATTTGCGGGTCGCCCGCGTGGAATCCGGCGACGGCGCGGGCGCGGTGGCGGGCACGCCGCAACTCCATCTTGTCGCCGTACCATTTCGTGGTCCATTCCTCGGCCCACTCCGGGGTCTGATCGGTGTGGCAGCGGTTGCAGGCATTGGGCACGCCGTGTTCGATGGTGAGGCGCGGGTCGGGCGAGGTGAAGCCGTGGTCGCGCCGCCAGTCGCGCGCCATATAGACGTGCTCGGACATGTGGCAGTCGACGCAGCGTCCGCCGGGCATGCCCTCCGCGTGGAACATGTGGTCCTTTGGGATGATCGGCGTCGCGCCGTTCGCACCCGGCGGCGTGTGGCATTGCATGCACAGCGCGTTGTTTTCGACGGGCAACTTCAGTTTTCCGCTGTGCGGGTTGTGGCAGTCCATGCAGGAGACGCCCTGGTGGCCCATGCGGCTCATCATGAACGAGGCATATTCGAAATCCTCGTCCAGCACCTGCCCGTCGTGGTGGAAGATGCGCGGCGTGTCCGGCAGGATCATGCGGAAGTGGTCCTCGAAGCGGTCGCCCGGCTTGAACGTGCCAAACAGTTCCTCGCGCCGTGTATGGCAGGAGGCGCAGTTGTCGAGGTGGCGGGGGGCGGGGTGGGAGGGTGTCAGGTGTCGGGTGTCAGGGGGGAAGGATTCGATCATCGGGCAGGTGTTTGTCCTCCCCGACACCTGAAACCCGACACCTGACACCTCTTCCTTCAGCCGGTGACACTGCGTACATGACACGCCCATCGCCTTCCACGACGACGCGTACACGTCCTTCACCGGGTCGTAGTTCTTCTCGAAACCCGTGGTGTGGCAGAAGGCGCACTGGACGTTCCAGGTGTTGCCGCGTCCGGTCCAGTGACCCCATTCGCCGGGCTGGCGGTTTTCGTCGTTGAAAACATTAAACCACTCGTTGCTGCGCGGGTCGTACGCCCACTCCAGCGCTTGCAGGCGTCCGCCGGGGAAGGGGATGAGGTATTGGAACAGGGGCGTGATGCCGATGACGGCTTCCGCGGTGCGCGCCTCCGGCGGCCCGTTCGCGAGAATGGCGCGGTCGATGCCGGGTGAGACCATCCGGTTCGCGAAGGCGTGCTGCGAGGCCTGCCATTCCTCAAACTCCTTTGGGTGGCATCGCGCGCAATCCATTGCCTCCGACGCGGGAACCCGCGACCGCGCCGCCAACTCCCGTCCGATCACCCGCTCCGTTCCCTGCGGCTTGCAGCCGGCGAGTCCGCCGACCAACGAAACGCCGAGAACAATCTGGCCAAGACGCATGGCCTCATTCAACGCGAGCCGGCCGCAGCGGGCAAGTGGATATGACGGTTATAAATCCGCGCATGAGCGGATTTACGTCGCAATCAGTAAAGCGTTTGACTTCGGCGATTTGGACGCGTTACAAATGGTGAGGTTCGGGTTACGATTAGTTTGATTTCACGTTCTAAATTCCTTGATGGGAGGGAATGACCATGTGGAGCAAAACGTTTCTGCTCGCGGTGGGGATGGCGTGTGCGGTGACGGCGTGGGGAGCGCCGCCGAATACGCCGGTGCTGGACGGGCGTCCGCTGGAATATGATGCCGAGGATTTGCGTGCGTCCTATACGGGCGGCGGCGGCGTGTTCGGCGCGGGCAACGCGATTTCCAATCTCTTCGTCACGTGGGACGATGACTACCTCTACATCGCGCTGCAGGGGCAGGAGGTCGACAACAAGCTGGTGGTGATGCTGGACGTCGACCCGGGCAACGGCACGGGCGCGACGACGACGACGAACTGGTCCGGCGTGGCGCCGTCGTTCATCGAATACAATGACGTCGGCTGGCGGAAGTCCGACGCGATCGGCGCGGTGGATTTCGGGCTCGACTACCAGATTGCCTCCGAAGGTTTCTTCAACAACATCATCCAGATCCTCCACGACGGCGAGGCCGTGCCGGACACGAACACCGTGCTGGCCCTGTTCGATGCGGGGAACGGTGCGAGTCCGCTGGGCACGCCCGTGGACATGGCGGTGCAGAGCGACGACTCGGCTTGTGAATTGAAGGGAATTGAGGCGCGCATCCCGTGGAGCGTGTTGTATCCGACGAACGGAGTGGCCGCGGACCGGTTCGGCGCCGTGCTTCCCGGCGAGACGGTCCCGCGTGGCGCGACGCTGCGACTCTTCGCGAACATCCACAACAACAACCCCGCCAGCGCCTATAGTGCGAACGACGTCATCCCCGAGCAGACCAGCATCAATGCGGCCTGGAGCGGCGGGCTGCTGGAGACGGACACCTACCTCGACGTGCTGATTGACGCGGACGACGACGGGCTGCCCGATCTCGCCGGTGGCGATGTGAACGCACCGTTCATCGTGTACTCCGCCGGCGTGCAGGGCACGCGCAAGGTCTTCGTCGGGTTGAGCGAACCGGTCTCCGCCGTGCATGCGTCGAACACGCTCCACTGGCGCGTCGGCGCGGATATCCCGGACACCGTGGAGCTGTTGGACGCGAGCAGCGCGTTGCTGACCGTGCCGAACGATCTGCCGGCGGCGGGGACGGTGGTACTGGTGAGCGCGACGAACGTGCAGGATGGCGTGGGCAACCAGCGCCCGGTGGAGATTTGCCTGGTGACCTCGGCGAGCGGCTTGACGAACGCGCTGACAGTGCGCTTCGTGCTGGAAACCGCGTCGGGCCTCGGCGTGTCGCCCGGCGCGACTGCGTTCTTCGTGAATGGCGGCGCGTATCCATTGCAATTCGGCTTCCCGCCCTCGACCTCCAGCCCCCTCGCGGTGTTGAGCGGGACGTTGCACTATCGCGATGTGATTTTTCCGCCCGGCACGCCGGCGCAATTGAACTACAAATACAGCGGGCTGCTCACCGCCACGGGCACGAACACGTACGAAGCGGTGCGCCTCGTCGACTTCGCCAGCGCGTCGCGCAAGCTCACGCTGCCGCTGGACGCGACGTCCCTCGTGGTGACCGATCACCTCGGCGCGGCGGCGGGGCCCTATCGCGATCCGTCGGACAACGCGCAGTACGTCAGCCTCTACACGGATGCACAGCGCGGCGACGCGGGCGTACGCCAGCGCACGACGGTTACGTTCCAACTCGACCTGTCCGGCCGCAACCGGGCCGGCATCAGCCGCGTCATCCTGCAGGGCTCCGATCCGCTGCGCGGGTTCAATTCCGATGGGTCCGTCTCCGATTGGGCGGGAAGCGGCGCGGTGGGATGGAACGTCGGCGGCATCGAATTGCTTGACGACGGTACGCTCGGCGACGCCGTGGCCGGCGACGGCATTTATGCGCGCCAGTGGTCCTTCTCGACGGACGGAACGGACTCCGCGATCGTTCCTGACTTCCCGTACTCGCTCATTAACGGGGATTTCAGCACGGCGCCGTATTACGCCACAGGCTGGATTGATGGCCGCAGCCCGCGCAGCGTGATCTACAAATTTTATATCCTGAAATCCGACACCAGCGTGCTGGAGAGCCCCGCCTCGAACATTGAGCTCTACCTGGAGGATGCGAACGCCACCAATCTCGTGCTTTCGCCATTCCTCTGGGACAACGAGGATCTTCCGCTGCCGCCCGCCTCGAACGCTCCCGCGATGCTCGCGCCGGTGCAACTGGGGGGCGGCCAGGTCCGCGTGCTGTTTGAAAACCTCACCAACGAATTGCAGCACGGCGTCCAGATCAGCACCAACCTCGCGCAGGGCTGGATGGATTTCGGTCACCGCGCGAGCGGCAGCAGCGGCAATTGGACGATGCTCGTGCAGAACGCGGACGGACAGGCCGAATTTTACCGCGCCAGTGCGGGTCCGGCCACTCCGTTCCAGGGCGTACGCATCGATCCGTTCCCGCTCGATCCCACCGGCGGGCTTCTGCGCATTTATTATATCCAGCACAGCCGTGGTCTTGTCGGCGATCGGAATGTACACATCTCGGGCGTCTTCAATTCATGGGCGGCTGATCCGATGACTTTTATCGGTGACGGCGTGTGGCGGTATGAAGTGCTCGTCGATAACGCCACGTCGTCGAATGTCATGTTCAAACCACGGAATTTGGCCGGAACTGTCTGGGAGCAAATGACCAGCGGCATTCCGGATAATAATTACATCGTATATAAAGGATTCGGCCGGGCGACCTGGTCTCCGATCTCGCCGACGAATGGAGAAACACTGACGATTACCTACGACAACTCAACGGGCAAGTTGACGAATTCGCCCACCATCAGCGCATGGCTGGGGTATGACGAATTCTGGTCGGACTCGTCGAGCATCCCGATGACGAATATCGGCGGTACTCTGTGGCAAACCGCCATCACTGTTCCGACGAATAGAACGCTCAGTGTTAACTTCGTGTTCCGCAACGCGTCCGGCACGATCTATGACGGCGAGTCGGATCCCGGTGGTCGCCTCAATCGTGCCTTCATCGCACCCAATCCATATCCGTGATGGTGTTCCGATCCAGAATCGGCTTCACGCTGATTGAGCTGCTGGTGGTGATCGCGATCATCGCGATTCTCGCCGCGCTGCTTACGCCGATGGCGTCGTCGGCGGTGGAGAAGGGCCGTCGCTCCGCCTGTCGCAGCAACCTGCGCGACCTGGGCCTGGCGATGATGCTCTGGGCACGCGACCACGATGACTGGTTCGTGCTGCGCGGGACCGTGCCGGTGTACGGCAGCGGGGGTAACCTGCAGGACGAGTATCCGATGCGGAACCACGTGCTGAAGCTTGCTTCAAATGAATACGTGCGCGTCACGCGCATCTGGCTTTGTCCGAGCGACAAGGTGGACGGCGTGGGCGGCGTGAACCAGGTCGTGGACCCCAAAACCTTTTTCGGGACCGGCGCCGACACGTACGATACGCGGAGGCATTGCAGCTATATGTACGTGGCCGGCTACAACGTCGCATCGACGCCGGAGGCGCCCAGCACCTCCCCGGTGCTTGCGGATGAATCCAACGCGATCGAAAACGGCGCCGCTACTCCGGGCAACATGCCGCCGATCGGGCCACTCGACAACCACGGCGCGAATTTCCGCAACGTGTTGTTCCTCGACAATTCCGTCCGCGCGCTCGAAAGCGCCGACGCCGCGAATGCCATTTTTAATTACCTGAGCTATCCCAACCGGCTCCAAAGCGTCGATTGAGCCGCGCCGGGCTGGCGCCGGGCGAGGCCTTGCGCTAGGTTGGCCCGCATGAATCGGACGCATTCCCGCCTGGCCGTTACGCTGGCGCTGTCGGGCGCGACGGTGGTCTTCATCACCGCGACGACAGCGCTGTCGCGCAGGCCGGATCCCGCGTATGCGCCCGCGCCGGACGCTGCACCGATGTATCAGGGGGCGGGCCTCCGTGTGCGCTGGCAGCGGCCTGGCGAATTTTTCCCCGTGCTGGGCTGGCGCGAGTCGGTGACGCTGGAGGCGTCCACCGTGCAGGCCGACCGCCAGCTCGCGCACCTCGCGCCTGAGTCATACAATTGTCATTTCTACACGCGGTTCCACCTGCGCCGTGCGCGCGGTGAGGCGGTGCTGCCCATTCCGCGGCAGGATTTGCTCACGGTGCGTTGCTTGCGGACCTACGGCTATGCGCGGATCGCGGGCCCGTCCGCACCGGGTGATGTCTGGGTCGCGGCGCGGCCGGACGAGACCGGCGGCTGGATCATCACCCACAGCGCCATCGTGCTCGAGACCGGGCCGGACGGTGAACCCACGCGCATCCGGCAGAAATTTGATCCCCGATATCCGGTGGTGGATGTGACGCCATCGGAGTTCCGCACACTCTACGCCGGATGCCACCCCTGGCGCGTCGAGGCCTGGCGCGCAACCAAGCTGTAGACGCGACCGCCGGTCGCGATTACTAATCCGACATGACCAACGACGTTCAAGCCATCGCCTTCCGGCTCGCCGTGTTGTTCCTCGTCGTGCTCGCGGGGTGGACGGCGCGGCGATTGCGCTGGCTGGGCGAACCGGCCACGCGGATGCTGAGCCGCCTTTGCGTGGACGTGTGTTTTCCCTGCCTGACGTTCACTCAAATGCTCCACATTGTCGGCGGGCGCCCGCTCGCGGAGCAGGGCGGCGTGGTCGCTCTCGGCGCGATCATGATGCTGGTGGCCTTGCTCGCGGGTCGCGCGGCGCTGGGCGGGCTGTCGGACGGCGTACGGCGCACGGCCTGGCTGGCGATGGCGACGCCGAACTGGATTTTCTTCCCGCTCCCGATCGCCACGCTGCTCTACGGCGCCGACGGGCTGG
This sequence comes from Kiritimatiellia bacterium, assembly GCA_035327585.1. GTDB lineage: Bacteria > Verrucomicrobiota > Kiritimatiellia > CAIVKH01 > CAIVKH01 > JAMLJG01. The sequence goes on from DAOLDD010000053.1 coordinate 12,921, forward strand.
CCGCCGTCCTGTTGATGAACGTCTCCGCGCAATTCTTCCTGTGGACGAGCTGCGTCGCGATCCTGCGCGGGTTCCGTTCCACCGCGCGCGCCGGTTTTGTAAATATCCTTAATCCCGCGCTGGTCGCGACGTTTGCGGGTGCGGCGCTCGCGTTGGGCTGGCCGGCGAGTCGGGATTGGCCCGAGGCGACCGGCGCGCTGGGGCATGTGTTCGACCTGCTGAAGACCGCCGGCACGCTGACGATCCCGCTGTCGATGTTGGTGACGGGCTCGCAGCTTGGCGCGCTCGCGCGCGGGTGGCGGATCGACCCGCCGTTGCTGCGCGTCAACGCGGCGCGACTGGTCATCATTCCGCTCATCACGCTGCTGGTATTCCGCCTGCTCGCGCCGTGGCTGAGTCTGCCGCCGGACATCTGGCGCACCGCGCTGCTGATCGCCGCGATGCCTGTCGCCGTCAGTTGCGGCGTACTCGTCGAGCGGTTCGGAGGCGACCGCAATTTCATCAGCCAATCCATCCTGCTCACCACCGTCGCCGCCCTCGTCACCGTCCCGGCGCTGATGCTGCTCGCGAAATTTATTTACTGATGACGCGGAATCGTTGCGCTCAATCTTCGCCTGCTTCAATGACGCGGTTGTAATCGATGCGCGGGGACGCGGGGAGGGCGCGAACGCGGTAGCCGGCGCGTTCCTCGATGGCTTCCGGCGGCAGGTCGTCCTTGTAGAGAATGAGGTCCGGCGGCATCGCGCAATTCTTTCTGAACGCGCGGGGCACGGTGGCGTGCAACGGGCCGGGCGCCCGGGGACGGAGTCCGTGGATCATCTCCGCGGTTTCGTGCGAGTAGACGATTTGCGGAAAGCCGTTCCGGTCGCGTGACCAGAGGGACCAGACCACGAGTTCCGGCCAGTCCGCGCGGGGTGCGTCGGCAAGCCGGTAGATTCCGCGCTGGACCTTCTCCCAGTGGCCTTCGCGCGTGTGATAGACGTGCAAGCTGTCGGGATAACCCGCCTCGGTGGCCTGGGCCGCGGTGAAAAATCCGGCTTGCCGGTCGGCGATGGCGCGCAGGTGATCCTTCGGCTGCATGGCTTCTGACTACGCCACGATTCCGCGGCAGTGCCAAGCGTTCTTTAAACCGTAAATGGCTTCGCCGCGGAGGCGCAGGTGTCGAGGTGGCAGGCTGGGGAGTCGGCGGAATTGACGTGATTCCCGGGGTGCAGCACGATGGACACATGGGCGCAATCCTGCACATCGACATGGATGCCTTTTACGCGGCGGTGGAGCTGCTGGATCATCCCGAGTTGCGCGGCAAGCCTGTGGTGATCGGGTCGCCGCCGGACAAGCGGGGCGTGGTGTCCACGGCCTCGTACGAGGCGCGCGCATTCGGCATCCGCTCGGCGATGCCCTCGCGCACGGCGGGCAAGTTGTGCCCGCACGCGGTCTTCCTGCCGGTGCGCATGGCGCGCTATCTCGAGGTGTCGGAACAGGTGATGGCGATCATCGAATCGTTCACGCCGATCCACGAGCAGCTTTCGGTGGACGAGGCCTTCCTCGATGTCACGGGTGTTTTGCGGCGGTGGAAATCGGGGGAGGCGGTGGCGCGCGCGCTCAAACGCTGCATCCGGGAGAAACTGGGCCTCACCGCGTCCGTGGGCGTCGCGCCGAATAAATTTCTCGCGAAGCTCGCGAGCGACTTAAAGAAACCCGACGGCCTGTTCGTTGTACCGGACGACCCCGATGAAATCGCGGCATTCCTCGCGCCGCTGCCGGTGGGCCGCATTTGGGGGGTTGGCAAGGTTACGGAAAAACGGCTGCACGAATGCGGGTTGCGCACATTCGGCGATGTGCAACGCATCGCGCGCGAGGCGCTGGTGACCTGCGTCGGCGCGGCGATGGCGGATCACATGCAAGCCCTGGCTTGGGGCCGCGATGACCGGCCCGTGGTGACGGAGTACCAGGCGAAGAGCATTTCCAGCGAACTTACGTTTGACGAGGACTGCACCGATCCGGCGGTTGTGCGACAGACGCTGGTCGAGCAGGTGGAGCAGGTGGGTCGCCGACTCCGGCGCGATGGACGGAGCGCGCGGGTGGGGCACATCCGCATCCGCTACGAGGACTTTTCCACGATCACGCGGCAGCAGCAGTTCGCGCGACCCACCCACGCGGATCGCGAGCTCGTGCGCTGCGCCGTCGATTTGTGGGAGCGGGAGCGAGCGGCGCGGCCGGTCCGGCTGATCGGTTTCGGCGTCACTGGATTTGATGACACGGAACCCGCACAGGGTGAACTCAACCTGGGTCCCTTCACGCGCGAGCCGGATGTGCGCAAGGTGGAACGACTGGACAGCGCCGCGGACGCGCTGCGCAGGCGCTTCGGCAGCGCGGCATTGAAGCGGGGTTCCGCCCTGAAATAGCCCGTCAGCGCCCCAGCACAAGCTTGGCGCCGGCGATGAACAGTACGACGGCGAGCAGGCGTTTTATCGCCAGCGGATTAAAGCGGCGGCTGCCGAAATACGCGCCGAACGATCCACCCGCGATCGCCGCGCCCAGCAGCCAGATGCCGATGGCGGGGAACGAGCGCGTGCTGCTCCAGTTGCCGAGCAGGCCGGCGACGGAGTTGCAGAGAATAAAAAGCGCCGAAACGGCCGCGGCGGTTTTGACGCGCGCCCAGCCGGTCCACAGCAGGAGCGGTGTCAGGAAGATGCCGCCGCCGGTTCCGGTCAGTCCGGAGAGCAGCCCCAATCCACCACCCAGCGCAAGCGCGGCTGTTCGTCGGGGCGGCGGGCCCGATCCATCCGCGGAGGGTCGCGCCATGAAGCGCCATGCGGAGAACAGCAGCACGACGCCAACCAGGACCTTGAACGCGCGGGTCGGCAGGTCCAGATAGCCGCCGAGAAAGGCCATCGGAATGGCCAGGACTGTGAAGGGCCAGAACAGCGACCACGAGAAGTGACCCGCGCGATAAAACTGACCGGCGGTGATCGCCGCGACAAAGATGTTCAACGTGAGCGCCGTGGGTTTGATCACCTCCGGCGCGAGGCCCGCAAGGGACATGACCGCGATGTAGCCGGACGCGCCCGCGTGGCCGACGGACGAATAGAGGAACCCGATCAGGGCAACCGCAGCGATCAGCAGCAAATGGTCGGGCGGCATGGGAAGGTGACCAGTAACCAGTGACCGGCAACGGGTTACTGGTTACCGGTCACTTCCTCATTCCCCGCCGTCGAGGAAGCCTTCGAGCTTCCGGATGCGCGTCGGGTGCCGCATCTTGCGGAGCGCCTTGGCCTCGATCTGGCGGATGCGTTCGCGGGTGACCTGGAACTTGCGGCCGACTTCCTCCAGCGTGCGCGAGTAGCCATCGGCCAGGCCGAAACGCAACGTCAGCACTTCCTGTTCGCGCTCGGTCAGCGTCTTCAGCACGTCCTGCAGGCGGTCTTTGAGCAGCGAGTAGGCCGTCATTTCCGACGGGTTTTCCGCGCTCTTGTCCTCGATGAAATCGCCGAAATGCGTGTCGTCGCTGTCGCCAACCGGGCTTTGCAGCGAGATCGGTTGCTGCGCCATCTTGAGCACCGCGCGCACGCGGTCCACCGGGAGGTTCATTTCCTCCGCGACTTCCTCGGGCGTCGGTTCGCGGCCGAGTTCCTGGACGAGCGCCTTCTGCACACGCATCAATTTGTTGATCGTCTCGATCATGTGCACGGGGATGCGGATCGTGCGCGCCTGGTCGGCGATGGAGCGGGTGATCGCCTGGCGGATCCACCAGGTCGCGTAGGTCGAGAATTTGTAGCCGCGGCGGTACTCGAACTTTTCGACCGCCTTCATCAGGCCCATGTTGCCTTCCTGGATCAGGTCGAGGAAGGAAAGGCCGCGGTTCGTGTACTTCTTGGCGATGGAGATCACGAGGCGCAGGTTCGCTTCAACCATCTCCGTCTTGGCGCGCAGGCCCTTGCGCAGCCACGTCTTGAGTTCCTTGTAGTTGACGATGAACTCCTCGGTCGTCATGCGCTCTTCAAACTCGAACTGCTGGATCTTCTTGCGGACGTCCTTGATCAGATCCGGCGCATTTTTCGCCTTCGAGCTGCTGCTGCGCTTGAGCTCGTCCAGCATGCCCTTCAGCAGCGCGTTGCGTTCGTCGGCGACGGTGACAAAATCCTCAATGGCCTTCTGTTTGAAGAACAACTGGTCGAGATAGCCGGACAGCTTGTCGCGGGCCTGCTCGAAGGAGCGACGCTTGCGGTCGCGTTCCTGTTTGGTGCCGCCGGATTTGTGGCCTTCAAGAAATTTTTTGCCGACCAGCTCGTGCTGGCGCAGCGTGTCCTTGCGCAGCTTGACGAGCGCCTTCATGTAGCGCTCGCGGCTGTCGACATGCTTGTCGCTGATGATGCGATCGAAGCGTTCGCGGCCTTCCTCCAGGCGCTGGACGACGGCGTGGTAGGCGCCGGTCGCGAAGCCGAAGATGCCGAAGAGCTTGCGGGCGTTGATTTCCGCCTCCTCGATGCGCATCGAAATTTCGACTTCCTGCTCACGCGTCAGCAGCGGGACCTGGCCCATCTGCTTGAGGTACATGCGAACCGGGTCATCCAGCACGTCGACGCGCTGGGTGGCGCGGGCCTTTTCCTCCTGCTCCGCCTTCAGCTTGACCGCCTCGTCGTCCGATTCGACGGCCTCGATGTCCATGCCCTTGAGCAGGATCAGGATGGAGTCGAACTCCTCCGGGCTGACCATCGTTTCGGGAATCGTCTCGTTGATGTCGTCGTAGGTGACGAAGCCCTGTTCCTGGGCGATCTTGACGAGTTCGCGAATTTTGGCCTGCCGCTCCTCGCGGTTGACCTGGACTTTGACGTCCGTGCCATCCGCGGCGAGTTTCGTTAGCTGCGGCTCAACCGGTGCTTCCGGGGCAGCGGCTTTTTTCGAGGCGGCGGGCGACTTTTTCTTTGCGGCGACGGGTTTGGGCATGCGGATTCCGATGGATGAGCAGAGTTAACCTAATGGTACCGAAAAGGGGAGGGACTATGCGCCATCCCCCCGCACCCGTCAAGGGCTCCGGCCATAAAAATTGCATTATTCCGTCGCGTCCAACCCGCGAAACGAAAGCGGGTTGCGATGAATCTTCGCGGCTAAGCGCCGGCGCGCGCCTTCACAGCTCCAGCACCAGCGCGGCCTTTTCCCAGCCTTCGCGGAGCATGAACAGGTAGCGTTTGATGGTGGCGATTTCGCCGATGAGGTGGGCCTGCTCCTCCAGCGGCGCGTCGGAGCGTTGTCGTGTGAGCTCGCGCAATTCGGTTTCAAGCGCTTTGCGCCGGATGGTGATGATGCAATCCTGTGTGGCGGCCGTCCGCAGCCGTTCGTCCTCCCGAATGCGGCGTTCGTCGCTGGCCAGCTCCGCCGCGAGAGCGAGGTACTCCTCGCCCCGTTCGCGAGCCGCGGCGGTGAAATCCTCACCGTGACCCGGCGCCAGCAGCTCAAACAGGACGCGGCAGCGCGCATCGGCGAAATGTTCGGGCCGCACGTAGGTATAAACCAGCTCCGCCGATTCGGGATGGTGCAGCACCAGCCAGAGCAGGTGCCGCTCTTCTTCGGGCGGCGGCGTGGTCTGCGGCGCCGGGGTGGCGTCCGGGTCAGCGGTTTCCCCGGCCCGCGCGAACCGCTGCTGGGGGGCGGTCCGGCGAAGCTCGTCGCGCAGCGTGTGTTCGGGCAGGCCGACGCGCATCGACAGCTCGCGCAGCATGCGGCCCCGCTGTACCTCGCTCGCGGAGTGACGTATCGTTTCCAGCGCGGCGCGCGCGACGCGGCGGATGCCGACCTCCTGTTTCATGTCCTCACGCGAGGCGAGCACGTCCACCTGGAAATCAATCACGCTGCGCGGCTTCGCGATCACCGCGGCGAACGCCTCCGCGCCGCGCTTCATGATGAGGCTGTCCGGATCTTCTCCGACGGGCAGTTGCGCGACCTCGACGCTCAGTTCCGCGCCAAGGAATATTTCGGCCGAGCGCAGCGCGGAGTTCTGCCCCGCGTTGTCGGCGTCCATGACCAGCAGCACCCGGTCCGCATGGCGCTTGATGACCGCCGCGTGCTCCTCCGTCAGCGCCGTGCCGAGCGCCGCAACGGCATGGGTGAAGCCGGCGAGGTGGCAGCGGATGACGTCGATCTGTCCCTCGCAGAGCAGCGCGGTGCGGCTTTCGATGATCGGCTTGCGGGCGCGATCCATCGCGAACAGCGTGCGGCTTTTGCGGAACAGCGGCGTTTCCGGGCTGTTAAGATATTTTGCCGTGCGGTCATCCTTCGTGAGGATGCGCCCGCTGAACGCGATGATGCGCCCGGACAGGTCGCGGATCGGGAACATCAGGCGCTCGCGGAACCGATCATAGCGCCGGCCCTGTTCATTGGTGGCGATGAAGCCGGCCGTCTCCAGGAGTTCCATCGAGAACCCGCGTTTGGCCGCGAACCGCTCCATCACGTCGAATCCACCCGGCGCGTAGCCGAGTCCGAACTGCTCAACGACCTCCGGGCCCAGCTTGCGTTCCTCCAGGTAGGCGCGCGCGATCGCCGCCGACGGGTGGTTCAACAGGATTTCCTGGTAAAAACGCTGTGCTTCCTCGTGCGCCTTGTAGAGCAGGTCCTTGCGGGACTCCTCCTTGCGCTCCGACTCCGTAAACTCCAGATCCACGCCCGCGCGCTGCGCGAGCAGGCGGATGGCGTCCATGAATTGCACGTTCTCGTGCTGCATCACGAACTTGAAAACATCGCCGCCCGCGCCGCACCCAAAGCAGTGATAGATCTGCCGCGCGGGATTCACGGTGAAGGAAGGCGTTTTCTCCCGGTGAAACGGGCAGAGCGCCTTGTAGGCGGTCCCGGCGCGCTTGAGCGTGATATACGAGCCGACGAGGTCGACGATATCGACCCGGGCTCGGATTTCATCGAGGATCTGGCGGGAGACAGCCATGGGAAGGCTCCAATCGTACTCGTCCTCCTCCTCGTCGTCGATAGCAACGAGGCTCTCCTCCGTACACGTTCTCGTTCACGTACACGTTCACGTAATGAAGCCACTTGAAAGCGGCCGTGTACGTGTACGTGAACGTGAACGAAGGGGGTGGGAGGAGCCCGGGCGTCACTCGACCGGGCCGAGGGGCATGGGATCCCACACCTCGGTCGCGTCGTTGATGATCGGTTCCGCCCATTCGTCGAGCGGCTGGCCCGGCGCGCGCAATTCCGGGATTTTTTCGGATAGTTTGTGGTAGAGCGGCTGCACGCGCGCGGTGACGAGTTGGCCAACGCGGGACTCCTCGGAAATCAGCCGGTGCAGGGTGTCGTTCGGCAGCATGCTGAACAGCATCAGCAACAGCGCCGCGACGAAACCCGAGCGCAACAGCCCGCAGACCGCGCCGCCGATTTTTTCCGGGCGTCCCTTGAACGAGAAATTAAACAGCGCCGCGAGCGCCAGTCGCGCGACCGTGAGCGCGACATAGGCCGCCAGCAGGATGATGATCGTGCCGGAGAGGATCGAAATGTGCGCGTCGAACCCGTAGCGATTGCCCAGCCACTCCGCCAGCGGCCGGGCATAGGCGTAAATGGCGATCACGCAGCCCGCGGCGATCAGCACGCGCGCCAGTTCGCCCGAAAGCCCGCGCCGGATGCCGCCGATCACGCCTCCGATCAGGAACGCCAGCACCGCCGCGTCGACCAGATTAAACCCCATCCACGTCATACAGCCCAACCGTAGGATTCCCCGGCCCGCGCATCAAGAGGGAAGCGCGGGCGCGGGCGCGCGGCTACTCCACCGTTTCCATCAGGATCGTGTCGATCAGGCGGCCACCGACGTCGACTTCGGTGACGGCGACGACGGGGCTGCCGGGATGAAGCAGCCCGCGCTCTTTGAGCACGGCGACGGCCCGTTCAAAATTGCGTTCGGGGTCGGCCCCAAATTCGATCAGGAATGGCGTGATGCCCCAGTGCAGGGTGAGCTGGTTGAGCAGCGCCGGGTTGTCGGTGAACGCGTAGAGCGGCGAGTGCAGCGGGCGCAGCCAGGCCGCGTTCCGCGCCATGGAGCCCTTGCGTGTGAAGACTATGAGCGCCTCCGCGTTGACTTCCTTCGAGAGCACGTAGGCGGACTTCACCATCTTCGCGCCGAGGCTGTCCATCTGCGCCTGCTCCGCGTAGTTCGCGCCGCCGCTGCGTTCGACGCGCTGCGCGATGCGGTCCATGATCTCGATGCACTTGACCGGGTAGCGTCCGACCGACGTCTCGCCGGAGAGCATGATGGCGTCGGTCTGTTCGTAGACGGCGTTCGAGACGTCGGTGATTTCCGCGCGGGTGGGGGACGGATTTTCGATCATCGATTCCAGCATGTGCGTGGCGACGATGACGGGTTTGCCGCGGATGATGCACTGCTTGACGACGCGACGCTGGATGATGGGCAACTCCTCGAACGGGCACTCCATGCCGAGGTCGCCGCGCGCGACCATGATGCCGTCCGCCGCATCGATGATGGACAGGACATTGCGGATGCCCTCCTGGTCCTCCAGCTTCGCGATGACGCGTTGCGAGGCCTTGCGATATTCCAGAATCGCCTTCAGCCGCATGACGTCCGCGGCCTCGCGGCAGAACGACATGGCGATGAAGTCGACGCCGAGTTCGATGCCGAGTTCGACATCCTTGATGTCCTTCTCCGTGAGCGCGGGGAGGTTCACGCGGACGCCGGGCAGGTTGATGTGGCGGCGGCTGCCGAGCACGCCCTCGGTGAGCACCTCACAGGTGAGCTGGTTGCGGCGTTTCTCCAGCACCTTGAGCTGGATCATGCCGTTGTCGACCACGACCACGTCGCCGACGCGGATGTCGTCGACAAGGTGATCATAATTCACGTCGACCGAGTGTTGTTCCTCGGATTTTTCGCCGCGGACGGTCAGAGCGATGCGCTCGCCCGGTTTGAGGTTGAGCGAGGTGTGCAGGTCGCCGGTGCGGATGGCGGGCCCCTGCAGATCCATCAGGATGCCGACGCGGCGCTGGCAGGCCTCGGCGGCCTCGCGGATGCGCGCGACGGTCTGGCGCGTCGTTTCCGGATTCGCATGGCTCATGTTGATGCGCGCGACGTTGAGCCCCGCGCGAATGAGCGAACGGATCATCTCCGGGCTGTCCGTCGCCGGGCCCATCGTGGCGATGATTTTCGTCCGGCGCATCGGCGGCAGGCGTCCGTCCGGCGGCGCGGTTAATACTTCGGAATTTTCGGAAAGTGACATGATTTCCCCCCACAAACCGGCGTACCTTACCGACTTGCCGGTGCGCATGCAATGGCCCAATCGGAGGACTTACCCCGGTTTTCGCCTGCCCCCACCGGCCTTGCGCCGGTGGAGCAA
>DAOLDD010000054.1:0-21599 GCA_035327585.1 Kiritimatiellia bacterium
TGGTCCGGGCGCTCCGCGCACGGAAAACGCCGCGGCGGAGCGCGGCGTCCACCCATAAAAGTCTGCGCGAATTCGAAAGCACACTGAGCCACACATGAAAATCGGGATTTTATCGGACACGCATGGCGCCGTGGGGCGCACGGTGCGGGCGATGGACACGCTCATCGGACGCGGCAGCGAAGCGATCCTGCATTGCGGCGATATCGGCGGCGAGGAAGCGTGGTCGGAAATCATGGCGCTCTGCCGGGCATACGATCTTCCGCTGCACGCCGTGCTCGGCAATGTGGATGAATACGAACCGGTGATCTGGAGCGGGCCGGACGGTCGCCTGATCACCATTCGCGCGGAATTGACGCTGGCCGGCAAGTCGCTGGCCATCCTGCACGGGCACCATTTCGCCGCGCTGGAGCAGGCCATTTCAGGGGGCGAGTACGACTACGTGTTCACGGGCCACACGCACCAGGCGCGCGACGAGCGTGTGGGCCGCACGCGGGTCATCAATCCAGGCGCCGTTTATCGCGCGAGTCCCTGCACCGTGGCGATGCTGGACCTGGCGGCGGATGCGCTGGAGTTCATCACGTTGTAGCGGCTGACGCTCTGCCGCCAGAGGTCACGGAACTTCCGCCGACAGAGCGGCGGAACTACAGATGCGGGATCTTCGGCGAATACGCCGGCCTACTCCCGGCCGAACTTCCGGCGCAGTTCATCGAAGCCCATATAGATCAGCGTGGGGCGGCCGTGCGGGCAGGTGTAGGGCATTTCCGACGCGGCGAGTTCGCGCACGAGCTGTTCGATTTCCTGCACCGTGAGCTTGTCGCGCGCCTTTACGGCCGCTTTGCACGCGGCCATCGCGATCTGGTCCTCCGCCCAGCGCTCCGTGCCGCCGCGTCGGCCGCCGCGCTCCAGGCTGCCGGCGATTTCATTGACCATTGCGCGCGCGGACGTCACGCCGAGGAAGGCGGGCATGGCATCCACGACGAACGTGTCGCCCCCGAAATCGCTGATCCCGAATCCCATTTCGCGCAGGCGGTCTAGGTTGCCGCGGACGCGCTCCGCCCCTTCGGGTGAAAGTTCAATCGCTTCCGGGGCCAGCAAGCCCTGCACTTTTACGTCGTGCCGTTTCAGCGCCTGCATAAAGCGCTCAAAGAGCACGCGTTCATGCGCGGCGTGCGGGTCCATCAGGATGAGTCCGTCCTCGGTTTCAAGCACCACGTAAAGGCCGCCCGCCTGTCCCAGCACACGGCACCAGGACCACGGCGCCTCGTGGCGCGGCGACGTGTCCGGCTCCGCTGTCCGCACAGGCTCACGCGGGACGGGCGGGGGTGCACCCTCCAGCACGGGATCGAGGCGCGGATAGGAAAAGGCGGGCAGTTCCGGCAGGTCCACCACCCTCAATGCGGGCGCGGCGCGCGCCGCGGTGAGGAGGTCGGCGACGGGCTGACCGGGACGCCCCGGCTCCGCGGGCATCGCAATCGCGGCGCGGATCGATTCCACCACGGCATCCCGGACGTGCGAGCCCTGTCGGAAACGCACCTCCTTTTTCGTCGGATGCACATTCACGTCCACTTCGCCCGCCGGCAATTCGATAAACAGGAAGAGCACCGGGTGGCGTCCGCGCGGGATCAATGCCTGGTAGGCCTCATTGACGGCGAACCCAATGACCGGCGCGGAAGCGGGGCGCCCGTTGACGAAAATATATTGCTCGGATCGATCGGCGCGCGTGACCTGCGGCAGGCTGGCCAGCCCCTGGACGCGTATCCCCGCCCGGTCCCCGGCCACCGCGCGAAGCCCATCCAGCAAGTCGGCGCCGAAAAGCTGCCGGACGCGCTCCTCGAGCGTGGAATTCGCGGGCAATTCGTAGACTTCGCGTTCATCGACACGCAGGCTCCAGGCCACGCGTGGATGCGCGAGCGCGTGCATCAGGAAGACCTGCCGGGCGTGGGCCAGTTCCGTTTGTTCGGCGCGCAGGAATTTCCGGCGGGCGGGCACATTGAAAAAAATGTTCCGCACCGCGATGGCCGTGCCGGGCGGGCAGCCCACTTCCTGGACATCCAGGATGCGCCCGCCGGAGATGGTCAACTCCGTGCCCGACTCCTGGTCGCGCGGACGCGTGGTCAGCGTAAAGCGCGAGACCGAGGCCAGCGCCGCGAGCGCTTCCCCGCGAAACCCGAGGGTGGACACCTGTTCGATGTCGTGTACATCGCGAATCTTGCTCGTCGCGTGGCGCTCCACGCTCAACAGCGCGTCATCGCGCGACATGCCCACACCATCGTCCGACACGACCACCGCCTGGCGTCCCCCGCCCACGAGGTCGACGCGGATGGAGCGTGCGCCCGCATCCAGCGCATTTTCGACGAGTTCCTTTACGACGGACGCCGGCCGGTCCACCACCTCGCCGGCGGCGATTTTGTTGATAACGGCATCGGGCAGGACCTGGATGACGGCAGGGCGGGACATGCGGCCAGTTTAGCAGAAGACGCCCAAAATCGAGCCAACGAATTTACGGCGCGCGGCGCGCGGCACGGAATTAAGGCGTACAAACATGACCCTGCCGCCTTCGCGCGGGTCGGAGTGCGCGAAAAAGCCTAGATAATCCGGATCGAAACGTCCTCGTCCGTCGTTTCCTCTTCCGTTTCGATCGCGATGGGTTGGTAGGTCGGCAGAAAACGGTAATAGACCTGCAGGGTCAATGCGGCGAGCGTGGTCGAATACACGAGCCCGTAATTGGTCTCTCTGCCATGTCCATCGCCAACAAAGTTTTGGCCGGCGGAGGTCCAACTGCCATCCGGATTCTGATTCTTGGTCAGTTCAGGCGCGAACTGGTTGTTCCACTGCGTCCAGATGGGTCCACCCGAATGGAATTTGGCCTGCGTCATGTAATACCAGGTGTACATGGGCCAGCTGGGCGGCTGCCGGTAGTCGCACTTGGTTCCCGCGAGTGCCTGCAACCCGGCGCGCGCCTGCGGGCTCCTGGCGTGACCCAGCAATTGCAGGCTGAGCACGCCCACCGAGGTCATGGAAATCGTTCCGCCGGCTCTTCCAGAGTAGAAAAACAAACCAGTATCCGAATTGTGCGCAGAGAAGATGTCCTTGGAGGCCCGGTCCATGGCTTCCTTGAGGCCGGGATTCTCCGCTCCCGCGATAAAACCCGCCTTGAGCGCCTGAATGCACCAGCCGGCGACGGAGGTATCGCGACGGGCGCCTTTGTTCCAGGAATAGTCCCACGAACCGCCCGGCTGCTGGCCCTTGAGCAACACATCAATGGCCTTCTCCATCGCGGGTTTCAGGTCGGGGATGCGGGTGAGTCCATACGCCTCGCTGATGGCATACGTTGCGATGGGGTGAGCGTAGGAGGCGGACTGGCTGGCCGGCGCGAATTCACCCTTGTCATTCTGGATGCTAAGGAGAAAGCGGATCGCCTTCTCAATGGTCTGTCCGTATTCCTTTGAGGACGTTGTTTCCCCATGCGCGAGGAAAGTCAGCAGCCCCAGTCCGGTCATCGCCGGTTTGTTCGGTCCCCACGAACCGTCCGCCGCCTGGTTGCGTTTGAGCCACTCCAAGGCCCGCTTTACGGAGGCATCAACCACTTGCGCCCAGCGGCCGGCATGTTTGGCCAGCCCGCTTTCCCGTCCTGCCGCCGAGCGGCCCGCAAACAACCCTTTCATGACGAGCGGACTGGAGTCATTGAGAATATTCAATTGCGCGAGGTCCATGGAGGCGTCTTCGGTCTGGTTCGGCGTGTCCGCCACGGGCGCATCCATCACCGGCATGTCCGTGGGCATGGACATGTCGACCATTTCCATCATGTCGGGCAGGTCCTCGAGTTCCTTCTCGAAGTCCTCCAAATCCACGGCATCGGGTTCGACCACCATGACCTCGATTTCCGCCTGCTTCTCCGTGGCTTCGAACACCATGAACCGCACCGCAAGGAAGACCACCAGAACGTGGAGAATGATCGAGCCGATGGGCCCGGTCATGTGCTCCATCAAACGCTTCAGTTTGTACTTCCGAAGAAATTCGTCGCGTTCCTGGGAATTCATGGCGCCCTCTCGCTAGTTTGTGCTTACGACGGAAAGGTTTGACAGTCCGGTTTTTGCACACAAATCCAATACACGGATCAGGTCCTCGTGTTTAGACGAGCCGGATACCATGATCATGATCGTCTGGTTGCGCTCAATGCCCGCAAGCCGCACCAGCAGGGACTCCAGTTCCACAACGCCGACGGGACGGTCATTGATGGTGAAGCCGTCCGCGAAGATCTGGATGCGGATCATTTTCGGCGGCGTCTGCATTTGTTCCTGCTTGCTCTCCGGAGAGGGCCGGAACACGTCCAGGTTCGCCATCGTGTCGATCGGTTTCTGGGTCACGATGAAGAAAATCAGCAACTGGAACACGACGTCAATCATGGCCGTCATGTTGAGTTCGCCGGATTCGCCGCTGTGATCGCGTTTGCGTTCGCGCGCCATGGCCTACCCCGCCTTCTCTTTCACCGCGGTAAACTTGACCTTCCACAGCCCGGCCCGGGTGCAGGCATCCATGACCGCGCGCACAGATTCATGGCGGGTGAGGCTGTCGGCCCGGATGAGAACCGGCACGGACTGGCCGTGCTCCGCGACGGTTTTACGCATCACGGTGTACAGGAATTCAGGACTCATGTAGGTGCGCGCGATGGAAATTTTTCCCTCGCGGTCCACCTCGATCACGACCTCGCGATGATCGCGCTGCTCCGTCGGCTTCGCGTGCGGGGCCATCGCGAGCTTGATGCTCTCATCGATGGCCTTCTGCTGCATATCCGAGGTGACGACGAAGAAGATGATGAGCTGGAACACGACGTCGATCATCGGCGTCATGTTTACGCCCTGCTCTTCTGCCCGTTTCTTCATGTGCGCTTCCCGGTTCCGGCGGCGGCGCTTATTCGGACACGACTTCGACGTTGCGCAGCGACTTCACGAGGTCCGTCGTCAGCGCTTCCATGCCGAGGATGATCTTGGTCGCCTTGTTGCGGAAGAAATAGAAGAAGCCGACCGCGGGCACCGCCGCGACCAGTCCGCCGGCCGTCGTGTAGAGCGCCTGGGCGATGTTGATGGCCAGCATCTGCTGCTGGGCCGCGCCGGCCTGCATGGTGGCCAGGTTGGCGAAGGCAAAGATCATACCTTGCACCGTACCGAGCAGTCCGAGCATCGGGGACAGGTTCGCGACGACGTTCAGGTAGGTCACGCGCTGGAGCAGCTTTTCGCTCTCGAGATCGGCGGCGACGCCAACGGCTTCCTGCACCGCCTCAAAACCCTCGGACACGTTGCTGAAACCCGCGGTCAGGATGTTCGCGAGCGGACCGGGCTCCTCCTCGCAACATTTGAGTGCCTTCATCACATCGCCCTGCTCGATGGCCTCGCGGGCTTTCTGGACGAGGGTTTGCGGCACGATCTTCTTTTCACGCACCGTGATGAACGAGTCGGTGATCAGCGCGAACCCGGCCACCGAGCAGGTCACCAGGGCCAACCAGAGCACGATGCCCATGAAGCCGCCGCTGGCGACGACGTTCACAAAGCTCATCGGCGATTTCTTGCTCGCCGCCTCGGCGGCCTTGGCTTCGGGAGCCAGTTCCAATTCCTGCGCCACGGCTCGTCCGGCGCCCGCGCCGGCAAACAACATTCCCACCACCACGGCGCCCAAGACCCAGCGTTTGACCTTCGACATGTTCGTGCTCCTGATGTTCGACTTCCTACGTCCCTAAAACTTGCCCTGCGCGCGCTGCGCGAAAGACGTGCCCGGAAATTCCTGCGCGACTCGGCGGTACATCTCGCGGCTGCGCGGGTCGCGGAGTCGTTCCAGCCCCTCGGCGGCTTTCACCAACGCCTCGGGCAGCACCGTGCGCTCCGACTCGTACAACAGGACCGAGCGGAGATAATCCATCACGGCGCCTTCGACCTGGCCCTGCGCCATCTTCAAATCGCCCCGCAACACCTGCGCCCGCGCCACGTCGGTGCGGGACCCGCGCGCGATGAGTTCCTCCAGCATCGGCGACAACTTGTCGAACTGCTTGGCTTCCACCATCGCGGTGAGATAACCCCAGAGCACCGCGCTTTCCCGGCGGAGTTCCGGGGAGGCCTGGAAAAGTCGCTCATATGCGGTTACAGCGGCGGTATGATCGCCCTTGCTCGCTAGAATTTGGGCGATCGAGATGCGAGACTGGGTGTCCCAGTGGAGGAAGCGAAAGTTCGTCGCGACCTGTTCCAACAAGCGGATGGCATCGTCGGGCTTGCCCTGCTGCGCAAGCTGGCGGGCACGGTCGAAGTCCGGCGGTCGCACGGCCTCGGCGCGCTGGTACTGGCCGCGGGCATACGTGATTTCGCCCTGCCCCGTGGTCAGGATGACCGTTCCGTCAGCGCGCGACCGGATCGCCGTGCCGTCCACGCGATTCCCGTTCGGCAGGATCACAAACGGGTTCTGGGCCAATGCCGGCATCCACGCGGCGCCCGCGAGCAGCGCGATAATCCAAAAGCGGCTGATTCGCATCTTGTTGGCAGTCATGATCTCACTCTCCCTCAAGGTGTTCCCGCGGCGACAGGTTCACCGCTGGCGCCTGCCCGGAGGCTCGCTTCGGAACGCAAGCGTCTGATCTCCGGTACTTTGTCACTGGTTGGGAACAGCTGCAAGAACTGATCGCAGGCATCGATCGCATCCTTGTAGCGCTCAAGCTGAATGGCCAGCGGAATGCCGGCCAGCAGGGATTGCTCGATAAACGGCCGCTGCTCGGCCTTCGTCGGGTCCGCCAGCAGGAAAATGCGCGAGTAGGATGCGAGCGCACCGGAAAGGTCTTTCGCCCGAATCTGCACTTCCGCCAGCTTGACACTGGCCCGGTTGATCTGCGTCTGGTCGTTGGAGAAGCGGAAGATTTCGCTCAGCGCCTCGCTCGACTTGAAGAAGTTGCCCATCTCCGCATACGACTCGCCCAGCATGAATCGCGCATCGAAAAACAGTCCGCTGCGGGGATAATCCGCCAGCAGGCGCTCCAGCGCGACAACCGCGTCCTGGTGGTTGCCGCGGGCGAAATTCGCGCGCCCCACGCCGAACAACGCGCGCTCCAGCAGGGCGCGCGACTCGGGCGATTCCCGGTTCGCCTGGACCTGCGCGTTATCGCTGACCAGGCGGAACGCCTGCATCGCCTGGTCATACAACTTCGCGTCGATCATCAATTGGCCGATCCGGGCGAACTCCTCCGGCTTGTAGTTGCCCGCATTCGCGGCCATTTTCTCAAACGCCATGCGCGCCTGGTCGAACTGGCCGATCTCCATCGCGCTGCGGGCCAGTGAATAGAGCGCGTTCTTCCCCTCCTCGGACAGCGGATACTTCGCGGCGAGCTGGTCGAAGGTCGCCGCCGCCGCGTCGAACTGGCCAAGGCTCAACTGGATCTGCCCCTGCCCCATCATCGCGCGCGGGGCGAGTTCGGAGTTCGGGAACAACTGGATGAATTGCTCGTAGCCACGCGTGCCGCGTTCGCGGAACGCCGCGATCTGGTCCGCCGGCTCGGTCATCCGGGCATAGCAATTCGCACGCTGGAAAATGGACCGCTCAAGCAGCAGGCGGTTGTTTTCGCGATCCGTATCGTTGGCGGCATACGGGTTGTTGCGCGGCGCGAGCCAGGAAATCAATGTCTCAAACGCCGCCGCCGCGCGGAGCCAGTCCCCCTGCCGGATGTAGGCGTCCGCGATGCTGAACTGGGCGTTGGCGCGCTCGGGGCTGGGCGGAATGTCCTCGACGAGCTTGGCATACGCCGCGATGGCTTTCTCGAAATCGCCGGTGTCGTAGTAGCCGCGCGCGATGAAGCGCAACGCCTGAGGGTAGTACTGGTCCTGCGGCAGGTTGTCGACAATGCGCTGGAAGTAGTAGTTCGCGCCCTCCTGGTCACCCGCCTTGCGGCGCTCGCTGCCGAGGAAGAAGAGGATCGTGCCGGCGCGTTCATGCTTCGGGAAGCCGCGGATATACTGCTCGTAAATCTCCGCGGCGAACGCGGTGTCCTTCTTCTGGTTCGCCGCCGTGGCCGCCACAAGCAGCGCGTTGGCCGCCAAGGCGTTGCCGGGATAGCGCTCGGCCGTGTGCGAGATGATCGCGCGCGCCGTGAGTTTGTCGTCCAGTTCCAGGTAGCATTGGATCAGGAACCCCATCGCCCGCAGGGTGCCGCTGGCGGTCGGATAGCTGTTCATGACGCGCAGGTATTCCGTGGCCGCCTCCGCGAATTTCCGCTCGCGGAACAGGTTGTCGGCGAGGCGCAGTTGCGTGGCCGCAGCCTCCTCGACGTGCTTGCCCAGATCCACGTCAACCTTCCGGCCCAACGCCTCGATGCGGGCCTTGACGTCATTGGCCCGCACGCCCGCGCGGGGACCCCAGTCGCTATCGCCGTACTGGATGAATACGTTGAAATATTCCGTGAAGGCTTTGCCCAGCAGGTCAATCGCCTGGTCCTTCTGCGCGGGATCTTTTTCGAACTTCGCCGCGTCCTGGTCGTGCATCTGGCCGAGCAGGAAACGCGCCCCGGCGCGGGGATTGAGCGCGCCCGGAAGGTTCTGCTCCTTGATGAGCTTGTCGATCTCGCGGAGGATGTCGCGGTACTGCTTCGTGATCAATTCCTGCGCGCGGGCGCGGTTGCCCCGGATCAACTCGATGTTCGCGAGCGTGATGATCGACTGGCCGAACCAGATATCCACACCGCCCCATTGGATGTCCGAGCACTTCTTGGCGGCGTCCGCCAACGCCTTGTCGCGTTCGGCGCCCTGGAGCCTGCCCGCGAGATCCACGAGCATCTGCGCCTGGTCCGCCATCATCGATCGCTCGATTTCGCGCCCGGGCTTCGTCGCCAGCACCCGGTCCAGCGCATCCACCGCGCCGCGCAGATCGCCGCTCTGCTGGAGCATCTGGGAAAACTGATAGGCGGCCTCGGTGAAGAACTTCCGGAGATCGGCATCCTCCGGCGGCTGCTTGAACTTGTCGAAGAACGCCTTGTAGATCTCGCTCGCGCGCTGCATGTTGTTGACACGGTAGTACCCGCGCGCCAGCGCCAGGCGAATCGCGTCGGCCTTGGGATCACCCGCCGGCAGTTCCTTGATGACCGCCTCGGCGTCGTCGAATTTGCGCGCGGCGATGAGGCTCTCGGCCTTGATGACCTTGGCGCGACCCATCTGGTCGGGATGCTTCCGCGCGACGTCTTCCATCAGCTTGTTCGCGAAATCCGGGAAGCCACGCTCGACCAGCTTGTTCGCGAACTCGAACTCCTGGTCCACGGATTGCGCACGCGCCAGCCCTCCAGAGAGGACAACCACCAGCGCGAAGATCGACAATCGGGTAACCGGGAAATTTATCATGTTAGGTCTCTAACCGATGCGGCGGCGCTTACCACACGGTGCAAGATAGTTAGGCCAATCAGCGGCCAGCGTCAAGCGCCGGGTGCGCAATTGACGAAAATGACGACCGCTCACTCCAGCACCTGCACCGGGAGTCCGATCGAAATCATGCCCAGCAGTTTGCGCGCATTCCAATTTGTGAGGCGGAAACAGCCGTGCGATTCGGTCTTCCCGATGTCCTCCGGTGCGGGCGTGCCGTGAATGCCATAGCCGGGCCGGTCGAGGCTCATCCACGCGACGCCCACCGGGTTGTTCGGCCCCGGCGGGATCAGCAGCCGCCGCCCGATCGCCGCCGCCGCCGGGTCTTCCGCGAACAACTCGGGATCAAACGTATAGTTCGGATTCTCCGCCGCGTTCACGATCCGCAGCGCGCCGACCGGCCGCTTCTCCACGTTGCGCGCGATCGAACAGGGAAACTGCGCGACCAGCCGGTCCGCCGCATCGTACACCTGGAGCACCTTCGTACGCAGGTGGATCTCGAGCCGCGCCGCCGTCACACGCTGCACCGGGCGCACCCGCGGTACGCGCAATACCGTGCCCGCGGGCGGATTGGGCCACGCCGGGCCGGGATTCAACTCGACCAGTGCGCGCTCCGTCAGGTGGAACCGTTCGGCCACCGCCTCACGGATCGTCGCGTAGCCGTGGTGGTCCAACGCCGCCCGCTCCCGCCAATCGCGCGGAAACGCCCGCAAGGCGGCGTGTTCCTCCGCCGTCACCGTGTGGGCCGTAAAGGCCTCCTCCTCCGGCGGCAACCGGGTGCGCAGCGCATCATCCAATTCGCCCGTCGCCTCCAGGTCCTCGCGCCGCTGCCAGGCCCGCAACGCGGCGCGGGTCTGCGGACCCAGCCGCCCGTCGAGACAACCCGGCGAAAAATTCGCGCGATCCAGCAGCACCTGCAGCCGAAGAATTTCCGCATCCAACCCCGCGGGTCGGGAGGGATCCGGAATGACGACCGGAGGAAGTGACGAAGGACGAATGGGCGGCGGAGCCGCTGGCTTGTTCGTCATTCGGGAATTCGTCATTCCATCATGCTGTTGAGCGCCCCCCACCGGGACCGGCGGCAAATCCACCGGCAGCGTCGCGCACCCCGCTACGCCGCAAAGCAGCAGCGCCGCCGGAAGAGACTTGAAGGCCATCCCCAGCGCGCGCGAACGCAGCCTGGCGAAGCGGGGTGGCGCGGGAAGACAAGGTTCATTTCCACGCGCTGGCGCAACCCACTGTGGCTCCGGCGGGGCAAGCCCGCCGGGGGCCAGGAAGTTCGGGAGCCGGTTTTTACAGACGTTGTAAGCCCGGAAAATCATTTTTACAGACGTTGCAATTTTCTCCCCTCGCGGCTTGTACTCTACGGCGTTCGCGGCATAGTCCGCGATTCAAATTCATGAATTCGCTTCGACGCATGTTGTACTGGATTCCCGCCGCCGCGTGGGCGGGCACGCTGTTCTGGATGAGCAACCGGCCGGCGGGCCCCGGCATCCCGCCGTGGTTCCTCTCGCACGACAAGGTCACGCATGCGCTCGCCTTCGGCTTCCTCGCCGCGCTCTGCTTCCTCGCCCTGCGCGCCGGGCACCGCCTGCGCCTCCCGCTCGCCGCCCTGCTCGCGTGGGGCGCGGCGACGCTCTACGGTGGCATCGACGAAATCCACCAGTCCTTCATCCCCACCCGCCACCCCGACTGGTACGACGTGCTCGCCGACGCCACCGGCGCCGCGCTCGCTGCGGGGGCGCTCTGGGTCATCGGGGCGAGTCGGATGAACCGGCGGCCCGCATCGAAGCCTTGCGTCGGGAAATGAGCGTTCCACCGCGCCCAGCGGGCGCGGCTACAGAGGGCACCCTGTAGACGCGGGCGCTGACCGCGTAATACCCGGGTCGCGCCGCGCGTCCCACCCTGACAAATCATCCCGGCGCTCATCTCAGGCAACCAGGGTCTCCAGCTTGGCGAGCACGTGGGCGGTGGTGGATTCGTCAAGGTGTTCTTCAAATCGCGCGCCCCGGGCGCGCCAATCCAAACTTTTAACCTGATCGGCCAGGATGACGCCCCGCGTGGATCGCCCTTCCACGCGCACCTCGAAGGGATACCCCTTCTCTTTGCTGGTGATCGGGCACAACAGGGCCAGGCCCACTTTCCCGTTGTATGCCTTGGGCGAGATAACAAAGGCGGGGCGGTGTCCCGCCTGTTCCCGTCCGGCCTGCGGATTCATTTGAATCCAGACCACATCGCCACGATCCGGGACGTAGGGCATGGGTTCACCAAACCTCTTTTCCCACCGGTGCGCCCGTGTCGATTTCCTTGTGGACGTTCCTGCGGGTGACCGACTGGAGCAGGGTGGACAGGTCGTAGCGGCGGGCCTTCCGCGCCTCCAGCACCAGCCGGCCATCCTGCACGTTCATTTGAACGGCGGTGCCTTCCTTGAGCGCGGCATCCTGCGCGAGCGGCTTGGGAATCCGAACGCCCAGGCTGTTTCCCCATTTTTGCACGGTGGCAATCATGCGAACTCCATGTTTATACTATGGATATACACCGCGCCCGCCCCGTGTCAATCCGGCATCCTGTCAGCCCCTTCGTCATTTCTTATTCATATCGCCGGATGACGCCGCGGACGATGCCGCCGATGACGAGGGATTGGCGGGGGCGAATGAAGCTGTATTTGCGGTTCGCGGGGTCGAGGCGCACGCCGGCCCGGTCCTTCACGTAATATTTCAGCGTCCACTCGCCGTCCACCTGCGCGACGACGATCTGGCCGCTGCGCGGGGTCTGCCCCTTCTCCACGAGTACGATGTCGCCGGGGTGGATGCCGGCGTCGATCATGGAGTCGCCGTTGACGGTGAGCAGGTACGTCGCGTCGGGGCGGCGGATCATGTACTCGTCGAGGCTCAGCACGTCGACGAGTTCCTCCTCGGCGGGCGACGGGAAGCCGGCCTGCACGGTGCCGAGCAGCTTGAGCACGCCGGAGAGCTTGCGCGTCGGCGCCATGTGCCCCTCGTTGTCCTGCAGGATGTAGCCGAGCGAGACGAGTTTGCGGACGAGCCCGGCGACGGCGTTGGTCGAGCGATAGCCGAAGAGGTCGAGCATCTCGCGGTAGGTCGGCAGGCGCCGCTCGCGGTGCAGGTAGAGGCGCAACTGCTGGATCTTCGCGTTCAGGTCAATCGTGCGCGGCATGGCGTGGCTCCCGTTGAGATGACAAAAGCATAACTGAACACCCGTTCCCGATCAACGGAAAAGAATTTCGCCGGGCGGCGATTATTTTGCCAAGATTCGCCATTGTCGCGCGTTGTCCTCTCAAAGGGAACTGCCATGAAACGATTTGTTGTGTTCGTCCTGCTCCTGGGGTTGTGCACCGTCGCGCGAGCGGGCGCGGGGTTTGA
This sequence comes from Kiritimatiellia bacterium, assembly GCA_035327585.1. Classification (GTDB taxonomy): domain Bacteria; phylum Verrucomicrobiota; class Kiritimatiellia; order CAIVKH01; family CAIVKH01; genus JAMLJG01. Next base: position 12,761 of record DAOLDD010000054.1, read on the forward strand.
AGACCGCCGGGACGCGGCGGAACTCGCGTTCGCGCAAAAGTCGTACGGCGAGGCGTACCGCATCTATTCCAACGCGGTGGCACAACTGGAACTGGACGCGACGGCGCGGCGCTGGGCGCAATTCCGCATGGCGGATTGCCGGTGGCGCGAGCAGTCGGCGGCGCAACAGGCCGATCCGACGAAGTTCAACGAAGCGCGCGAGGCGCTGCACGAGCTGCTGCGCGCGGTCAAACGCGTCGAGGAGCAGGACCGGGTCTGGGCGGAGATCCAGGAGTCGCTCGGCGACTCGCATTGGCGGCGGCAGGAACTGAACTGGGGCCAGGCGTGGCCCTTCTATGAACGTGCCCTCGACTGGTGGGCGGGGCAAAGCGACCTCGATACAGCGCGCGCCCGCTACCTCGCCATTGTCCGAAAAGCGACACGCCCGGAGGTCCACCATCCCTGGCAACGCTTCGGCCACTTCGGCAACCAACTGCCGTTCGGCATCCTCGAAAATGCGCTGACCATCGCGAAAGGGCCCGAGGACAAGGCGTGGATGAACTTCCTGATCGCCCTCGCGGCCCAGCAGCAGGGCGGCGGCCCGAATCCGAACCGGATCACCGATGCGTTCGAGGCCGCGCTCGCGCCGGGCAAGGCCTCGGATTGGTACGACGATGCCCTGCTCCACTACGCGCAGTGGATGGAACGGCAGGGGCGCGTCGAAACCAATGAGGAGGGCGCGCTGCTGCGCAAGCCGGACTATGTCCGCGCCGCGGAACTGTATCGACGCCTGCTCAAGGAATTCGCCCAGGGCGAGTCGCGCCACCGCGACCAGGCGAAGAACCAACTGGAGAACATCGTGAACCCCGCGCTGTCCGTCGGCGTGGAACATTTTTTCCTGCCAGGCTCGGAACTCTCCTTCTTCACGACCTGGCGCAACGTGAAGCGGATCGAATTCACGCTCTACGCGCTGGACCTCGTGAAGGATGTGGAGCTGGCGGGCAAGGCGGACAAGCCGTGGCTCGAATCGATTAATCCCGCGACGCTGAAAAAAGTGCACGCGCTGAACAAGGACACGCAGGACGACGGCACGCACGAGCCGGGCCGCGCCACGATGCCCGTGGGGAAACCGCTGGAGCCGGGCGCGTACCTGCTGCTTGCCGCGGCGGGCGGCCAGACGGCGCGCGAACTGGTCCTCGTGACCGACGCCGCGCTCGCCATTAAAACCGGCGGCCCCAAGGCCCTCGCCTGGTTCTGCGATGCGCTCACCGGTGAGCCCATTCCCGAGGCGGACGTCCGCATCTGGCAACGCTACCACGACCGGGGGCGCGACCATTGGCGCGTCGTGCCCGCGCGCAGCGACCAGGACGGCATCGCGCAGGTCGACCTGCCGGACGGCCACTACGAAACGCTGGTCTTCGCGTCCAACGGGAAACGCCAGGCCCTCGCCACCGGACACGCCTGGTGGAACCGGCACCGGCGGGAGACGCAGTGGAAAATTTACGCATTCACCGACCGCACGGCCTACCGGCCCGGCGAAACCGTGCAGTGGAAAATCATGGCCCGCACCTACGATGGTTCGCACTACGCCACGCCCGCCGAAGCCACGCTCACCGCCATCGTCAACGACCCGCGCGGCGCGCAGGTGCTGGAAACGAATCTCACCCTGAACGCCTTCGGCGCCGCCTGGTCGGAGTTGCCGGTGACCGACACGATGCCGCTCGGCGAATACCAGGTCACGTTCCACGACGGCAGCCGGCATGTGGGCAATGCCACGCTGTTCCGGATGGAGGAATTTAAACTGCCGGAATTTAAGGTCGCGGTGCGGACGCCGGAGGTGGACGGGCGAAAGGCCACGTACCTGCAGGGCGACACGGTCAGTGCGGAGATCCAGGCGGATTACTATTCCGGCGGCCCGGTGGCCAATGCTTCGGTGGAAGTGGTCATCCGGCAGCGCCCCTACTTCCGCACCTGGCAGCCGCCGCGCCCGTACGGCTGGTTCTATCGCGACATGCAGCCGCAGCAGCAACGCTGGTGGGGCGGCGAAGGCCAGGTGGTCAAACGCGAGACGATCCGCACCGATGCGGAGGGGCGCGCGCGGATTTCCTTCGACACGCAGCGCAGCGGGCAGGAACTCGAATACACCATCGAGGCCCGCGTGACCGATGCCTCGCGCCGCGAGATCGTCGGCACGGGCAGCGTACGCGTCGGGAACCAGCGCTACTTCGTCCATCTCGAGCCGGAGAACCGGCTGCGCAGGCCCGGACAGAAGGCGCAGGTCGAGTTGCGCGCGCGCGACGCCAACGACCAGGCCATCGGCGTCACCGGCAAGGTCAAGGTCGCCCGGCTGGTCTGGACCGAAAAATGGATCAGCCCGCTGGGTGAAACGATCACCGGACCGAGCCTGCGCGCCGCTCGCGCCGAAGCCGCGATCTGGCCGCCGCTGCCCCCGCCCAATCGTCCACCGTGGCGTTGCGTGGAACGCCGTTACGAGGAGAAGGAGATTTCGCTGCAAACGGTGGTCATTCCCACCAACGGCACGACCGATTTCGTGTTTACGACTGCGGAGGTCGGCTACTACGTGGTGCGCTGGCACAGTCCGCAGGCGGGCGGCGCGCCGGTTTCCGCGGAGTGTCCGATCTGGGCCACCACGGAAAAGGATGCCGACATCGGATACATCCGCGCGGGCGGCGTGGAACTCATCGTCGACAAGGACACGTTCCGCGAAGGCGAAACCGCCGCCGTCATGCTCGCGACGCCCGCGAGCGGCCGCTGGGTGCTGTTCGGCGTCGAAGGCGACGATCTCTACGAACACCGCGTGGTGAAACTCGACGGCGCGGTGAAGCTCATCCAGTTGCCCGTGACCGAAAAACACGTGCCCAACATTTTCCTGACCGCGGCATCGTTCAGCGACGCGCAGTTCAGCGCGGACCAGAAACAGATCGTTGTACCGCCGGTGAAGCATTTCCTTTCGGTGACGGTCACCACCGACCGCGCCGCCTACCAGCCGCGTGAGGACGCGAAGCTACAGGTCGCCGTGACCGACCACGCGGGCATGCCCGTCGAGGCCGAGGTCGCGCTCGCGGTGGCGGACGAAGCCGTGCTCTACATCCAGCAGGAACTCGCCGGCGACCCGCGCGAATTTTATTTCGGATCGAAGCGAAATCACCAGGTCCAGACCTGGACCTCGTTCAACATGAAGCAACTCCGCAGGGCGGAGTTGCTGGTGGAACAAAAGGATGATGCGTCTATTAGAGGATTGGATGATTGGGGATTTGGCGACCGGCTGGAGGAATCCGAGCTCTCCATGAACGGGCTGTTCGCCGGGCGCTCAGCCGGCGGACGGCGCGCCCGCATGTCCGCGATGCCGCAACCGTCCGCCGCGCCGGCGGACGCCTTTGGTGGCGGGTTCGGCGCGGTTGCCGCGATGTCGGGATCGGAGGCGGATACCTCCTTTCCCCAATCAGGTGCAAAGTCAGGCGCGGACCAACCGAACGTAATCGTGCGCGCGGATTTCCGCGCGACGGCACTGTGGAAGCCGGACTTTGTGACGGACCGGAAAGGAAGCGCAACGGCCACCGTGGCGCTTCCTGATTCGTTGACCTCGTGGCAGGGCAAGGCGCGGGTGCTGACGAAGGACAACCAGTTTGGCATCGCGGAGGTCAGCTTCCCCGCGCGCCTGCCGCTGATTTGCCGCCTGCAGGCCCCGCGCTTCTTCGTGGTCGGCGACACCTGCACTGTCAGCGCGGTGATTCAGAATAATACGGACGAGGCGGTGGAGGTGCGGGTGGAGCTGGCAGCCGAGGGGCTGGAGATCAGAGGTCAGAAAACAGAGATCCGAAATCCGCTTACCTTACCTGCGCGCGGCGAGGTGCGTGTGGACTGGCAGGTCGCGGCGACAATGGCGGGCGAGGCGAAGCTGACGGCGACGGCGAAGGGCGGTCGGTTCGGCGACGCGATGGAGAAGACCTATACGGTGTACGAACACGGCATCGATAAATTCCTCGGCGCGTCCACAAAGCTGCGCGGGGATTCGGCGACGCTTCGGCTCGACCTGCCTCCGCGCAAGCCCGAGTCGACGGAGGTCGTGGTGCAGGTCGCGCCGAGCATCGCGGTGACGATGCTGGACGCCCTGCCCTATCTCGCGAACTATCCATACGGCTGCACGGAGCAGACGATGAGCCGCTTCCTGCCGTCCGTCGTGGTCGCGAAGACCCTGAAGGACCTGGGCCTCAAACCGGAGGCGGTGGCGGACAAGCTGTTCGGCGGCATCGAAGCGGCGAACCGCGCGACGCGCACGAACACGCTGGCGGAACTCGACCGGATGGTCGACGCGGGCCTCGCGCGCCTCTACGACTTCCAACACGCGGACGGCGGCTGGGGCTGGTGGAAGGAGGGCGACAGCGACGCCTACATGACGGCGTATGTGCTGTGGGGGTTTGCGCTCGCGATGGAGGCGGGCATCGACATCCGCGGCGACGCGATTGAGCGCGGGTTGTCGTGGCTTGAAAAGAAGCTGGTCGATGCCGAGGAACTGCCAGACCAGCAGGCGTGGCTATTGCACGCGCTGTCGGCGCATCGCCGCACCAGCGCGTTTGCCAGCAAGGCGTCGAACAATCTTTGGGAACGGCGCGCCACGTTGAACGCCTATACGCGCGCACTGTTCCTGCTCGCGACGGTGAACTACGGTGATCAAGGCCAGCGCGCGGCGATCCTCGCGCAGAATCTGCGCGACGGCGTATTCATCGACGACAAGCCCGACACCAGCGTCTTGCTGGAGGGCGCGGGGCAAGGCGCGTTGGCAACCGCGCGTTGGGGGCTGGCGCGCGGCTGGTGGCGCTGGAGCGAGGGACCGATCGAGTCGACAGCGTTCGCGTTGAAGGCGCTGCTCGCGGCGAATCCGGCCGACGACCTGATCGAGCCCGCGATGAACTGGCTGGTGAAGAACCGGCGCGGCGCGCAGTGGAGCAATACGCGCGACACGGCGTTTGTGTTGCTCGCGCTGAGCGACTACCTGCGCCACAGCAAGGAGACGGCGGCGGAGCTGGGCTACGACGTCGTGGTGAACGGAACGAAAATCGCCTCGGCGCAAGTCACGCCGGAGACCGCACTCGGCGCACCGAGTCGGTACGTCGTCGACCGCGCGTTGCTGCGCGACGGCACGAACGACATCCGCGTCGTGCGCACCTCGGGCAGCGGCCCCCTCTACATCAGCGCCTTCGCGACGTTCTTCAGCCTGGAGGAGCCGATTGCGCCCGCCGGGCACGAGCTGTTCGTGAAGCGGCAGTATTTTAAGATCGTGCCGCGCCCCACCCTGTTGAAGGGCGTCGTGTACGAGAAGCTGCCGCTCAATGACGGCGACCGTGTGCGCAGCGGCGAGCGGATCGAAGTCGTCGTCGCGGTGGAGTCGAAGAACGACTACGAGTATCTCGTGTTCGAGGATTTGAAGCCGGCTGGTTTTGAGGCCGTGGAAGTGCGCAGCGGCGGAAACCTGCACGCGCGGCAATTGACCGAGCCCGCGGGGCGGCGCCGATTCGCGGCGGGCCTGCACGACGTCGATGCGTCCGACTACACGGGGCACAGCCGCTGGATTTATCCCGAGTGGCGCGACCGGCGCGTCGCGTTGTTCGCGGACAAGCTGCCGCAGGGGCTCTGGGAACTGCGCTACGAACTGCGCGCGGAGACGCCCGGCCATTTCCACGCGCTCCCGCTCGTCGCCCACGCCATGTACGTGCCCGAACTGCGCGCCAATTCCGCCGAGGTCCGCGTGCAGGTGGAGGAGTAGCGGATGAATGCGCGACCATTCAGTCTGCTGCGGTGGTGCATGCTGATCGTCGTGCTTTCAGCCGTGGCGGCGCTGGCCGGTCCGGCGGACGGCCTGTTGCTTCACTACAGCTTTGAGCGCGACGAGGGCGGGATCGTTTCGGACCTGAGCGGGCATGGCCGCCACGGGCGCGTGCAGGGACCCGTTTGGATCGCGGACGGCGTGGAGGGCGGCGCCTATCATTTCCGGAACGAAGGCGACATCATCGAAACCAGCGACGAGGGCTTGCCGATGGGCGACGCCCCGCGCGCGGTCGCGTGGTGGTTCTCGCTCGACAGCCTGCGTCCACCGCACATCACGACGGACATGATCAACTACGGCACGCTGGCGCCCGCGCAGTTTTTTGCCACGTGCATTGACTGGCGCGTCGGGCGCGACAGCCCGACGTTTTCACCGTATGGCTGGGCCGTCGTCAGCGCGCGCCGCGTGGAGCGCATCGGCGTCTGGCGCCACGCCGTACTCAACTATCACGGGAACGGGCGTTTCGAGTACTACGTCGACGGCGAGCCGAGTCCCACCCGCAACGAGGCGCCGCGCCCCATTCAGACGCGGCCGGGCGGAAGGTTTCTGCTGGGCAGCTACAGCGCGGACATCCACGGACTCGACGGACGGATTGACGAGGTGCGCGTGTATGGACGAGCCCTGTCACCCGAAGATATCGCCGCGCTCTACGCGCAAGGCGCGGAAGCGGCAGCGGCGAGCCGGGCGCGGGCCGGGCATTCAGGCGGCGCAGTGGAGGACGCTGCGCAACGTCACGAGCCACGGGTGCAACGGCTCGAGTCGATCGGTGTTCCGTCGGGAGCGGCGACTGTGCAACGCGACGCCCGCGGAACCGTCGCGAACCAGGCCGCGCAACCGGATGTGTCCGTCACCCGCATCGGCTTCTCCACCACCGAGGACGGCGATCAGGACGTCACGATCTTCTATCTCGATGAAACGCTGCACGTGCGGGTGCAGGACGTGGAGCTTAACCCGGCGGACACCAATCATCTTGTCCGCGTTTCGATCTATCAGCGGTCGGACCGCGAAGGGCAGGCCGACCTGGCCGTGGACATGACGCCGAAAAAAGACGGACACTTCCACGCCGCGCTGCCGCTGACTTCCCTGCGCGCCGGACGCGCACTGGTGGACATCGCGGGCTACGACCTCAACGGGCGCGTGCTGCGCCTGTTTCGCACCGCGCCCATTGAGCTGCGTGCGCCGTCCGGGGACTAGCACGCTTCACGGGGCGTAGCGGGCGATGCTGGATTCGTCGAGCTGGAAGTCGGGATGACTTTCGGCGGTTCTAAAGACCGGCACGCTGAAGTGGAGCGCGACGTCGATGCCGGGCTGCTCGCCTTTGACGGAGAGTTTCCAGGTGACGCCGTATTCGCTCGCGGGCAGGACGATCGGGATGCCGAATAGAATGGGAATCTGCACGCCATCGACGCGTGCGGGCAATTTCTTCGCGTCGAGCACGCGTTCGGTTTTCCACAACGTCTCGGTCGACGAATGCTTGCCGCGCCGCACGGTGCGCTCGCAGCGAAGTTCCGTCACATAGACATCCGGTTCGGCATAGCCCGGCAGCGCGACGACGCCCGCCAGCTTGCCGCCGAGCACGCCCGGTACGCTGGCCAGATGCAGCGATGCAGCGCCGTAGCGCCGGTACACCCGCCATTCGCGGATCGCCCACGCGAACAGGCCGAGGCCGATGAGGCCGAACACGCCGTAGATGGCCACCGCCGCCCAGGGCACACGCCCGGAACTCGTGAGCGTCAGCGTGAGGATGAAACCGATCATGCCGTTCCACATCGCGGCGGCGACTCCCAGCGTGATCACCGTGGTGCGGTTTGCGGCGGGGATCACGCCATCCGACCAGCCGGGACGCCAGCGCCACGGTTCACCGGGAAATTCAGCTTCCAGCCGGGCCCGGCGCCGCCCGCTGCGCAACGAGGCGATCCCGCCGAAGAAGAAGCCGAGTCCGACAAGGGTGAACAATCCGCCGAATCCCGAGTAGAACAGGACCAACTCGCTCCGTGCGCCGCGGTACAACACGGCCTTCCCCGGGTCCGCCGGGTTGACGTAAGCGGTCAACGAGCCGCCCGCCCGCTCGACCTTTTTCAACTCGGCGGCGCGGCCGCGATGCCAGTTGCCGATGTTGTCCGCGCCGGTGTGCAGGCTCACGCGATCACTTTCATACGCGCGGCCATCCACCTCATAGGTGTAGCGCGCGGTCACGATATGGGTGACGGATTTGTTGCTGCGTCGCGATTCCAGCTTGGTCTCCAGCAGCCGGGCGGGCGTCGGCGTCCAATGCTGGTTTTCACGGCCCTCCCGCACCGAGGCGAAGGACAGATACAACACGAACAGCCCCGCCCCCGCGAAGGGGAGCGAGAAGAACATCAGTCCAACCCCTTTGATGCTGTCAAACCGCAACATGGAATTTCCTCCCGGGTACGTTTCCGGCGTCCGGCGCGTGGAACCGAAGGGCCTTATCGGGGACGCGCGCGGGTGAGCCAGTAGCCGGCCGCCAGCGCGATGACCAGCGCCGCGATGCCGACCAGCGTCATCGGCGCCACATCCTTGTATTCAAGCAGGATGACCTTCCGCGTGATCGCGATCATCGCCACCATAAACACCGCCTCGACGCGGATGGTGTGCTCGGTGAGGTAACTCTTAACCGTGTCCAGCAGCTCCAATCCGATCAGGATGATGAGAAAAAAGCTGAACAGATCCAGCATCTCGTTCATCGACAACAGATCAAACGGCGGGGCCAGCAGGTCCTCCGCCAGCATCCAAAGCAGTTCCAACGTGGCGATGCCGATGGTGAGCATCATCATGCCCACCAGCAGGCGCATGACGACGCTCTCAAACCAGTGCAGCATGCGCTGCATAAAATGGTCCGCGCGTTCCACCTTCGGCGGCACTTCCGGAATGGGTGTCTGCATAGTCACGTGGATCACCTTACAGGTGGGAATCCGGGGCCGCAAGCGAAGCCGAACCAGGACTTTCCCCGGTTTTCGCTTGCCCCCTGCGGGCTTGCTTGTCTCGGCGCAG
>DAOLDD010000055.1:0-21387 GCA_035327585.1 Kiritimatiellia bacterium
GACGCCGCGCTCCGCGCGGCGTTTTCCGTGCGCGGAGCGCCCGGACCACCCACAGAGTGTCTTCACTAAAACGAGACGGTTAATATTTTCTGGAGACTGAACGAAACGCAGATTTCCCCTCAGTGCCTCCGTGTCTCCGTGGTGAAAATCGAGACCGATGCCGAGACCGATGCCGATTGGGGGGGGATTACGTCACCAGTTCGCCGCCTGGGCCGAGGGCCTGGGCGGTGAGCATGTCGCTGAAGTAGCCGCCGTTGCGGCGCAGTTCGTCGAAGGTGCCGGTTTCCACGATGCGGCCGGCGTCCATGACGACGACGCGATTGGCTTTGCGGATGGTGCTGAGGCGGTGGGCAATGGTGATGACGGTGCGGCCCGAGGCGAGTCGCTCAAGCGCTTCCTGCACGAGCCGCTCGCTGTTGTAGTCGAGCGCCGACGTGGCTTCGTCAAGAATGAGGATACGCGGGTCGCGCAGCAGGGCGCGCGCGATGGAGAGGCGTTGCCGCTGGCCGCCGGAGAGCATGACGCCGCGTTCGCCGACCTTGGTGTCGAAGCCCTCGGGCATCTGGAGAATGAACTCCTCCGCGTTGGCGAGGCGCGCGGCCTCGCGCACCTGCTCGTCCGTGGCGTCGGGGCGCGCGAAGCGGATGTTCTCGGAAATGGAGCCGGAGAGCAAAAGGCTCTCCTGCAAGACGACTGCGCTTTGTTTGCGCAGCCAGCGCATGTCGAAGTCGGCTTGCGAAATGCCATCGATCAGGATGTTGCCCTGTTCGGGACGGTAAAGGCCGAGCACGAGATAGGTGACGGTGCTCTTGCCCGCGCCGGAGTGGCCGACCAGCGCGACATGCTCGCCGGGCCGGATGTGCAGGTCGAAATCCGAGAGCACGGGGCGCTGGGTGCCGGGATAGCTGAAGGCCACGTGCTCGAACTTGATCTCGCCCCGGAGCGGGGCGGGTTTGCGCGTGCCGCGCCATTCCTCGACGTAGTTGGAATCGAGCAGTTCCTTGATGCTGCGATAGCTCTCCTGTCCCATGAAGTATTGTTCACTGACGGCCGCGAACGCGTGCACGGGCATCATGATGATGGGGAGCCCGGCCATGAAGGCGAGCAGCGTGCCGAGCGTCATGGAACCCTGGATGACGAACCACGCGCCGCCCGCGATGACCACGAGGGAGAGGAATTGCGTGGCGGCGTAGCTGAAGGTGCCGAATTTCGAACTGAGTCCGCTCAACTCGACCTTGGTGCGCGCATAGTCGCTGCTGCGCTCCTCCATGTGCGCGGTCACTTGTTTTTCTTCGCCAAGCGAACGGACGAGGCGCAGCGCGGTGATCGCCTCACTGGCCGAACCCGTCAGCCGTTCCTGCGCCTTGCGCGAATTTTCGTTGGAAACCTGGATGCGCGCGTAGAAGGTCTGCCGGATGATGATGAAGATCGGCACCATCATCAGCAGGGCGATGGAGAGCTGCCAGTGCAGGGTCACGAGAATCGCGGTGATGCTCAACGAATAGAGGATGTTGGGCACGAATTGACCCAGGATTTGGGAAAGCGCGCCCTCGACCTTCTGGGTGTCAAAGGCGTATTTCGACAGCAGGCGGCCGGATTTCTGCCGGTCGAGATAGCCGAAATTCAGGAAGTGCAGCTTGTTGAAAATTTCACCGCGCAGGCCGGACATGAGCGAGGCCATCTCCCGGGCGATGGTCATCGCGCCGGCGACGGCGAAGGCGTAGTGCAGGAAGAGCAGGCCGATGAAGATCAGGCCGATGACGAGGATGCCGGCGCCGTCCCCGTTGCGGACCTGTTCATCGATGATGATCTGGAACAGCCAGGGACAGGGCGCGATGACGACACTTCGCAGGATGGACAGCGTCAGCCCGCGGGAGAATCGGCGCCGCTGGTCCCATAGATAGTGAAGCAGGGTGTCGGATTGCAGCGCATTGGAGTCGAGCGGGGCGGTTGGGGTGTTCATCCGGCTTTCTTCAGGTTCCCGCGCGTCTCGCGGTCCCGCAAATGGCGGGCGCTGCGCAGGAAAACTTCTCCGAGCGAGCGTCGTCCGAGCTGGAGGCGGACATCCAGCAACGACCCGAGCACGAGGGGGTGGGGGGTGTCGAGAACGGCAATATCGATTTCGTACCGGGCGGTTCCCGGCGCGGCATCCGCCGCATATTCGGAGTCCGGGGCGACGCGATGGACGGCGCCGCGCACGCGGCCCTCCAGCATCGAATCAAACACATGCGATTCCATCAAGACGGGTGTGCCGGCGGCGACGAGGTCGACGTTTCGTTCCGGGATGTAGGCCTTGATGTGGATCGGGCTGCCGGTGGGCGCAATTTTGATCAGTTCCGCGCCCCGCGCGATCGCCATTCCGGGGTGGCGGACGGGCCGTGCGACGACCTGTCCGTCCAGCGGCGCGCGGATGACAAGCGCCTCCCGGCGGGCGCGCACCCATTCCAGTTCCCGTTGAATGAGGGCGAGCGTGGATTCGAGCCTTCGTATTTCGAGGTCGATTCGTTCGCCATGCAGGGCGGGAAGGCCGGCCTGGTTCCAGTCGCGGAGCAGGGCGGCGTCCATCACATCCATCTCGGATCTCAACCGGTCGATTTCCTGTCGTCGCAATTCCAGTTCGGAAATAATTTGCCGGGCATGCCCCTCGTTGTAGTTCTTTTCAATTTGCGCCTGAATCTCGGCGATGCGGGCGAGTCGCTTCTGGCGGTCGCCGGCCGTCAGGAGGTCGAGTGCGGCGGGCCGTACCTCCCACTCGCGCCGGTTGATTCGTTGCGCGGCCAGCGCGGATTCGGTTACGGCACGTTCACGTTCCAATTGGATGGCGCGGAGGTCGAGCTCCCGATCTTCGAGTTCCAGTACGATGTCGCCAGCACGCACCAAGGTTCCCAGTTCGACCGCCTGTCTGAGCAGGGTCGCGTCTTGCGGCGCGAAAAGCCGAACTTCGTCCCGCGCGTAGACGTGTCCGGTGGCACGGATCGTCAACTCGATCCGCAAGAGGAGAAGTCCGCAAGCGATTAAGAGCGTGCCGATCAGGGCCGCGAGCACGACGGAGCTGCGATGCTTCCGGTGCACAGGTGTTTGCATGCATCAACGAATAGCACAGGAAAATGCCACTCCCAAGCACGAAAGGTCCGCTTTTGTGTTATGCCTCCTTAACGAATACGCGAGTCCCAGGTAAAATTTTTTACGAAATCGCTTCACACTTCGGACGCGGGGTCGTAATGTAGTAAAGCGTTTTACCCCCTCAATGGGCTTGGGGTGGTGCGGATTGCTTCACATTGGGCTGTAGAATCAGGATTACGTAGGGAGAGCCGTTATGTCGCGAAAGAACCTGCTGACCTTTGTTTCCGCGATGGTTGCGTTGCCGGTGTTGCTGGGCACGGTTCGCGCGGAAGTCTTGATCCAGTATTTTGAGACGGAGTGGGACGAGATTTACCGCCGAATCCCCGAAATGGCGGAAATCGGCTACGAAGGTCTTTGGACGCCCCCCCCCGCCAAGTCCCCCCACGCAGGCGGCCAGTTTGCCGGCGGCGGCAACGTGGGCTACAGCCATTTTGACAAGTTTGACCTGGGCGACATCCCGCAGCGCGGCTCCCGCGCCACCCGTTACGGTACACGCGGCTCGATGCGCAACATGATCGACAACGCGCGTCGCTCGCACCTCAAAATCTATCCCGATGTGGTCATGAACCACAATGGCAACGGGCCCGACTACCGGACCTATCCCGGCCAGGTGCCGCACGATTTCCACGGCTGGTACGATGGTGGGCAGCCGGGCGGCTTCAAACGCGCTCCCCGCATGTTCCAGTGGTCGCCCGACAACGGGTGGGGCGGCACGCTGCACCAGGAACTGGTCAGCCTGATTGACTTCCAGACGGAATCGGACGCCCGGTTCAGCTATAACGCGCCAAACTACTCGTTTCCTCCCGGCAAGGAGGGCAACCCCAAGATTCTGCGCCACCCTGGCCAGCCGGACAAGTATCCCTATGGCGCGCCTGCCGCCGAGGATACCATTGAGTTCCTCAACCGCTGGATCGCCTGGCTCGGCAACGCGATGGATTTCGACGGCGTGCGTCTCGACGCGCCGAAGCACATGACGGCGGATTTCTTCGGCCTGCCCGGGCAGGTCGGGACGTTCCTGCATGAGATCCAGTACAATTTCGATTCACGGCGCGGTTACACGGACTACACGAACGCCAACACCAGCTTCGACCAGTTGTACGTCAATTATCAGGAGCGCGATGACGCGCTGATCTATTCCGAGTTCTTCATTTATGACCAGAGCGAGGTGGACTACTGGCGCAATTTCCAGGGCGTGGGCAACAAATTCCGCTACCTCGACTTCCCGCGGAAGTCCCAGATGATCGGACCCGCATTCGGCGGCGGCAACCTGGCCGCGCTGGATAATCTGACCGCAGGATTTTCACCGGCCGAGGGCGTGATGTTCGCGCACAGTCACGACGAAAACCCACCCGGGAAGCTCGACCTCGCGTATGCCTACATCCTGACTCGCGTGGGCCTGCCCGTGGTCTTTTTCACGGGAAACAACATCGCGGGCAATGAAGGCAACGACAACAAGAGCTGGATGAAGATCGGCTACGGCTCCGCACTCGGCGATTACAACTACCAGGCCGTTCCGAACATGGTCTGGGTGAACAAGCAATTCGCGCGCGCCTCCGAATGGACGCGCTGGGTCGAGGGCGATTTTTATGTGTATGAGCGCTTTCAAGACCTCAACGCCAGCAGCAGCCCCAACGCCGGCGAAGGCCTGTTGCTCGTGGGCCTGAACGACTCGGGCAACAACCAGACGCGGAGCAATGTTCAGACGACATTTGATCCGGGCACCACGCTCAAGAACTACTCCATCTTCCCCGCGGATGACCTTGTGGTGAACGGCTCCGGCCAGGTGAACCTGACGATTCCCGCCGGGAACAACGGGCAGGGCTGGGTGTTCTACGCGCCGCGTGTGCCGGAGTCGGACGGCGATCCGCTTCGCTTCGTGCAGGGCGGCAATCCCGCGCCGACGATGGATTGGGTCGTGCCGGGCGGGCGGCTCGCGACGCCCAAATCGCGGCAGGTGACCCGCCTGACCGCCGACACGGTGGACATCAATGTCCACTACCAGAACGCGCCCGATTCCGCCGTGGATTCGGTGATGATCAAGTGGGGGTTGGGCCAGCAGCTCAATTCGAGCAACTATTTTTCGCCTGGCGTGGATAATGTCAGCGGGAAGTTTCAGTCCGCGAACGTGGTTGTTTCGAACGGGCCTGGCGGCCTCGGTCAATTCCGGCTCGTTGCGAGTCTGACCAACGTGTCGGAGGGCTTGCACCTCGTGCAGGGCCGTGCGTTCGTGGGCCGGACCGGCAAGCCCGCGCTTTTCAACACGTTCCGCGAAGTGGTTTACGTGGACCGCCGCGGCCCCGACCTGCACATGCCCTGGCCCTCGGACGGCGGCACGGTGCAGGGGGCGACGGTGGTCACGGTCACCAACGGCGACCACACCGCTTACTTCATGGAATACAGCGTGAATGGCGGTTCCTTTAACTTCTGTGACGAAATCCAGAAGGGCGAGTGGCGCTTCGTCCTGCCCGCGCTCGCTTCGGGCACGCACACGGTGACGGTGCGCGCACTGGAGGCCGACTACGCCGAGCCGACGCGCAACATCATCAACACCAGCCTGCTGACGCGCGTGTTCAACGTGGCGGCGGGCACGGCGCCCTCAATCAGTTTCCAGGCGATCAACCGCGGCGTCGGGTCGGACATCGAGCTGCCCTTCTTCCGCACAGTGGTCAGCGCGCCGGGCGCGACCTCGGTGAAGCTGTATTGGGATGGCCGCGAACTGCCGCTGGTCGGCGGCGTGAGTGGCGCGACGAACGTGTTTGACGGACGCTGGCTCGTCGGCGGCACGACGCAGCGGCTGTGGGGCGCCTTCGTGAACGGGCCCCAATTCTTCGAAGCCGTCTCGGTGACCGGCTCGACGACGAATCGCACCGCGGTGCGTCGCGTGTTCAATCTATACGGCGCGGGCCTGATGGATTCCGACGGCGACGGCCTGCCGGACGAGGTCGAGATGCCGAATTTCTACGCGGGCACGAACCCCGGCCCGAACGTGCCGTGGCCCGGTGACAATTCCGGCCAGGGCAACCAGGACATGATTCCGAACTACGGCGAAGTCTGGACCCGCCTCAATCCGATGGCCCACGACACCACCTACAGTGGAACGTGGGACGCCGACGAGGATTGGGACGGCGACGGCGTTTCCAACGGTTGCGAAGTGCGGCAGGGCTATTTCCAGCACACGAACGCGTTCCACTTCAGCATCTACAACGGCGGCCAGAAGCCGGCTACGTGCGCGGAACCCGACAGCAGCGGCGGCCTCATCCCGGCGCAGGTGTCGTGGACGCCGCAGAACCCGAACCAGTGCGCAGGCAGCACCCTGACGGTGACCTACACGCCGAATCAGGGTCCGCTCAGCAACGCCTCGCCGGTAATGATTGCAATTGGCACCAACGCGATGTCCGTTTCGCACGCGAATATGAACGCGCAGGGCGACTCGTGGGGCTACACCTACGGCCTCCCCGCCGGTGCGACGTCGATCGTGTTCTGGTTCCACAACACCACCACGAACGTCTTCGACAACAATGGCGGCGCAAACTATACGGTCGCGGTCGGCCCTTGCGTCATCGCCACGAACTTCTTCGTGATGAACGGAACGGTGGACAGCGCCCAATATGAAATCGCGGACAGCGGGATGAAGATTTGGGCCGCGGTCAAGAGCAACAACCTCTATGTCGCGACCTGGTCGGCGAACGGCGACGCGAGTGGCGCGGATCACTTCGTATTCGTGACCGACCAATTCGGCGCGCCGGAACCGGCGCCGTGGGCCAAGGACGGCAATGTCTTTTTTGCGAAGGGGAGCAAGCCGATGCTGGTCGCTGAATCCGGGAGCACCAACGGCTACCATGCGTTCAACAACGCCGGTGTTTCCGGTCGCAGTGCGATGGGACTCAACACCCAGGCCCTTGAGGGCGAATTTAATCTCGCGGAGGTCTTTGGCTACATCCCGGAGAAGGTCTACATCGCCGCGGTGGCCTATGGCGACAACGATGGCGGCGCGATCCTGAGCCAGTGTCCGCCGGCGTGGAACGATTGGAACGACTTGGAAATCATGGAGTTTCTGCCCGTCAACATCGCGAGCATCCGGGACGAGAACCTCGACGGCGTGTTCGACGGCGGTCGTCCCTACATGGAGTCCGTGGTGAACGGCAACACGAACACCGCGAACTACAACATCCGCCGATTCTTCCTGAACGAACTCGCCGGCGACTCGGCGTCGATCACGTTCAACCTCTGGATCAATGGTCCCGGCGGCACGAATGTGATTTCCGAGGTGGAATTGTTCTCGAACCTGAATCGCCGCGACTTTGCGGCGCTGCCGGGCGATGAGGATTGGGAGACGATCACGCCGGCGTCGGACACGACATACTTCCGCGCGTATCCGATGAGCGGAAGCGGGCAGGGGCCATACACGGTGACGCTGCCGGTGAACAAGTGCGGCGCCTATCGCGTGAACGCGCGCTACAAGATCAACGGCGTGCGCTATTACTTCACGGACCACGCGCTGCGCCGCGACCTCGCGGTCGTCGTGACGCCGAAGAAGGCGCTGGACCTGACGATGTATGAATTGAATCCGCTGACGATTGAGGCGACGACGGACCAGTTCGCCGGGCGCAGCACGTTCCGCGATATTTACCAGGATGACGTGGGTGACGGCCTGAACGTCATCTCCACGAATTACTTCAAGACGCTGGGCGTGAACATGCTCTGGTTGCAGCCGATCCACCCGATCGGGTTCGACAACCGTGAGACCGATCCGTCCACCGGCCAGGATTACGATCCGGGCAGCCCGTACGCCGTGCGCAACTACTGGAAGGTCAATCCCGTGCTCGGCGATCCCTTCGTGGCGGACGGCAGCCAGGCGATGCTGGAGTTCCAGGAATTCGTCGCGGCGATGGACGAAAACGGCGTCGGCGTGATGCTCGACGGCACGTTCAACCACAGCGCCTGGGATTGCGAGATCGGCGATGTGGCGGTGGACATGTTCCCCGATTGGGCGACCAATGCGACGGACTTGATCCGCACGGCCCGCCCGTCGTGGTACTCGCGCAAGGGCAACTACGGCCTGCCCGCGACCTACTACCAGACCTCGGTCAACAACGACATCGCCGTCGCGCCGGACCGCACCGACTTCGGCAAGTGGAACGACGTCGCGGACTTCTTCTTCGGCACCTACGACGCGCTCGTTCAGGGCCAGACCGATGATTGGAAGGATCGTTATCTCCTCCAGGAAGACCAGTTCTACGGCTTCGCGACCAACGCGACCCGCGAGTTGTGGGAATACTTCGCGCGCTACCCGATCTATTGGCTGGAACAGACGGGCCACCCGGTGGGCACGCCGAAGAGCCAGTCCTACAAGGGCATCGATGGTCTGCGCTGCGACTTCGCGCAGGGGCTGCCCAGTGAGTTCTGGGAATACGCGATCAACAAGACCCGCAGCGTGAAGTGGGACTTCCTCTTCATGGCCGAGTCGCTCGATGGCTTCAAAGAAATCAACGGCAACAAGCGAAACGGCCTCAGTTTCCGTTCCGCCCGCCACTTCGACATCATGAACGAGAACATGGTGTTCTACTGGCGCGACCAGTATTTCGACTACAAGCCGTTCGGCGGCGGGGTGCCGTTTTCCAATCAGCAGCCCTTCACCTTCCCGACCTGGCAGGCCTTTGATAACCGGCGCAATGCGTATGACGTCGTGCCGATCCTGTTGAACCTGTCCGGCCACGACGAAATCCTGCCGCACGACGAGCAGTGGCGGTTGGTGTACGCGCACGCGATTCTCGCGGCGTGGGACGGTGTGCCGATGCTGTTCGCGGGGCAGGAGGCGGGCTTGCAGAATACGCCGGACATCTACACCAACCGCACCATTAACGGAACGGACAACACCTACGGGCGGTACGAGGTCAACTTTGGCAAGGGCATTCCGCAGTTCAAGCGCTACAACCACCTCACGAATGTGTGGAACAACATTAATGGTGGCTGGGCCGACGGACTGCGCGCAACCTACGCGCGATTGAACAAGGCCCGCTTGTCCTCGCCGGCGCTGCGCTCCCAAAACAACTATATGTTGGCGAGCAGCAACTCCATGTCGTGGAATCCCGATATCTTCGGCGTCGTGAAGTACGAAGTCGCCGGGGCCAGCGCCTCGTCCCAGGACGTGGTGTTCGTATTCGTGAACAACAACTTCCAGGCCAGCACGAATCGTTGGGAGACGTATCTGGTGAATGCGGAAGTCTCACCGGGCGTCAACTGGTTCGGCATCCAGGCGGGCAAGACCTACAATCTGGTTGATCTCGCATCAGGGTCGACCAGTTATGTCTGGCAGACCTCCCGCACCGGAACGGACATCATCAACAACGGCATCACTGTTGGCCTGACGGGCAATCCCTTCTTTGGCCAGCAGGCGCAATACCTCAAGCTGGTCGACATCAACGCAACCTATCCGGACACGGATGGCGACGGCGTTCCGGATTACAGCGATTGGGATTCCGATGGTGATGGCCTGCCCGATTGGTGGGAGGCGATCTACGGCGACCTCGATCCGAACGTGGACTCGGATGGCGATGGCATGACCAACTACGAGGAGTACCTCGCGGGTACGCATCCGTTGAACGCGAATTCCGTGCTCAAGATCACCGCCATGGTGATGTCCAACGGCATGATGCAGGTGAGCTGGGATGCGGTGGCCGAACGGAATTACCGCCTCCAGCGCGCCGGCCAGGTTCAGGGGGCATGGCAGCAATTGTATTTCGGCACAGCGCTCCAGACGAACAAGAGCGTGGTGACCGGCATGGCGTCGGACACGAATATCTTCTATCGCATCGACTTGAAGCCGTAAGAGGGACCACATCAGGGAACCGAACGCCCCGGCGATACCGCCGGGGCGTTTTGTTTTAATCCGTTTGTTGGTGATTGCACGCGCGCGCATCCGCGCTACTATGGAAGCGAGTGCACGGACCCAAACTTTACAGTTGAGGAGTGAGCAGAACATGATGGACCAGAGTTTGATTGTCAGGCGTTTGGCTGTAATCGCCGCGGCGGCGGGCTCTCTCGCGTTCGCCGGATGCGCGTCGACGGATGGAGGCGTGGCCAAAACGCCGGCGCCCGCCCCCGTACAGTTGGTGAGCTTGCTGGATGAACCCCCGGTGGTCGTGGCAGCGACGGAACCCGCGCCCGTGCCCGTGGCGAGCGTGCCCGCGACGCCGGAGAAACCGGCGGTTGAGAAACCCGCGGCGAAGCCCGAACCCGCGGCTAAACCCGAACCCGCAACCAAGCCCGCCGCGCCCGAGGCCGAACCCAAGAAGGCTGTTCTCGTGGCCAATGCGCCGCCGCCGATGGTGTTCGCGAACTCCCCGGTGACCCACGCCGACAAGGAGGTCTCCGCGCTCTCCGCCGAGGTTCGTGAGTTGACCCGGATGGTGCAGCAAATGTCCGTCGCCGTTACCACGCGGACCGAGGTGGTCGAGCGCATTGTCGAAAAGCCCGTGGAGAGGATTGTCGAAAAGATCGTCGAGAAACCGGTCGAGAAAATCGTTGAAGTGACGGTCGAGAAAATCGTCGAGAAGCCGGTGGAGAAGATCGTGGAGGTCTCCGTCGAGAAGATTGTGGAAAAACCCGTCGAAAAAATTGTCGAGGTGACGGTCGAGAAAATTGTCGAAAAAGTGGTCGAAAAGCCGATGACCACCGAGGCGATGATCAAGCGCATTGATGAGGTCCTGACGACCGACATCACGGGGCGCCGCGCCGGTTTGCGCCCGTATCTGGCGAAGGCGAGCCTCTGCCTGTTCGACTCGGAGTGCCGTTTGCAGGAGGAAGACCTCCGGATGTTGAACGCGGAGGACCGCGCGCTGGTTGCTGAATACCAGGCGCTCTTCACCGCGCTGGGGCAGCAGTTGGGCGGTTCGGATCGTGCGGCGGAACGCGAAGCGTTGCTGGCTTCCTCGAAGGCGCTGTCCTCCGCGCTGGCGGCGCAGCAGAAGGTGACGATCGTGCAGGCCGTGCTGGCCAGCCAGGTGGTGGGGTTTGGCAACTACGAGGCATTCCCGAAGAATGAATTCCGGCTTTCCGAGCAACCCCGCATCCTCGTGTACACGGAACTCGACAAGTACAAGTCGACCCAGCAAGCCGATGGCCGCGTTGGCGTGCAACTCATCCAGGAGTTGAGCCTGCACCGGGTGGGCGGTCGTGATCGCGGTCCTGTGTGGTCCGAACAACCCGCGCAGATCAATGACCTGTCACGGCGCGCGCGGCGCGACTTCTTCCTGATCCAGGAATTACGCCTGCCGGCGAATCTGGATGCGGGCGACTATGAATTGCAGGTCAAGGTAACCGACCTCGCGGATGCAGGTCTCTCGGTGGTGCGCATTCCGCTGCGTCTCCTCGGCAAGCGTTGATGCCTTCATGCGTGCGCGGTGACAATATTATGAAGAACCATTCAGCCTGTACCGTTGCGGGCGTAGCGGGGTGCTGCGTTTGCGTCGCCGTGCTGTTGCTCCTGGCTTCAGGGTGTGCGACTCCGACGCCGCGTGTTCCCGCAGGCCCGCTACTCGACACCTATGCCGCTGTTCCCGAGGATCTGGCCGTTTCTTTTTCCGCGCCGGAGACCGAAGGATGGAGCCCGGACAAACCGGAAGACTGGCAGGTGATCGAGGGGCGGTATGTCGCCCTGACGCGCGAGGATTCCGCGACCGTCTCCCTGTATCGTTCCGCGCCCTGGGCGAACGGGTTGGTTGAAGTCGACTACATCCGGGAAGCGGGATCCGTCGGCGCGGGCGGGCTCGTGCTGCGCGCAACGAGGGATTTCCGCCCGTGGCTGCGGGGCGGCGGTTACCTTTTTGCCATCGGCTCGGACGGCGATAGCTGGCAATTGGCCGTCTTCACGCAGAAGGGCCGATCGATGAGCTACCTGCAGGAGTGGATGCCCGTGGAGGGTGTCGGTTTCGGCACCAACCGCCTCGCGGTCCTGGCGCGTGGCGCACTGCTTCAATTCTATATTAATGGGGACCTGAAGTGGGAGCGCTACGACGATACGTTCGCCCGCGGCGAAATGGGCGTTTTCGCGACGACTTCACCCGGGTTTGAAACCGCGCACGTATTCGACAATGTTGCCATCAAATTGGAAACATCCCTGCAAGCCCTGAGCCGGGCGGAGTCCGTGGCGGTCGCGGAAACGGGGTCTGCGGAACCATCTGAAGCGCCGCCCGTCGCTGTTCACGAGCCGGATGCTGCTCCGTCCTCCATCTTCCGGACGCCTGACGCAGCGCCGGGCCTGCCCGACCGTTCGCCCCAGATCCGCCCCGGGTTCGTCATCCGCATTTCCGTGCTGGTCTCCGGCAAGCGGGAAATCGACTCCGAGGTGAAGCGTGTGTCGGGAACCGGCCAGTTGGATCTGCCGCTGGTGGGGGCGATCACCGCGGAGGGCATGACGCTTGAACAATTGAGCGCGACGCTGCAGCGCCGGTATCAGGACTACTTCGTGAATCCACAGGTGGTCGCCGAATTCGTCGTCGAGGACCGTCCCGACGCGATATCCCCCTGGGGCTCCGTCGTCGTGCTCGGCCGCGTGCGCACCCCGGGCCGTGTGAACATTCCGCCGACGCAGGATCTTACGGTGAGCGGCGCCATCCAACTGGCCGGCGGCCTGGATACGAGCGCCCGATCCTCCTCCATCCGCTTGACGCGCCAGAAGGATGACGGGAAGCGCGAGCGCATCACGGTCGACCTGACGGCGGTGGGCCAGCAGGGCCGGGTTGAAAATGACTTGATCTTGCGTCCCGGCGACCTGATCTTTGTTCCGGAGCGGATTTTCTAACGAAGCAGGCGGGTATGCCGGGAAGTGGCCCCGGCATGCGGGTGGTGGGTGCGGTGCCTTTTAAACGGGATAAAACGATGAAAAAAATTATTCTTGGTGCTGTCAGCCTGGCCGTGACCATGACGGTCGCACTGGCTTTTAATGAGGGGATCAACCTCGGCGTGGTGCGCCTCAACCTGTGGGGTGAATTGAGCGGAACTTACGACTCCAACGCGCGCATCGTCGTGCCGGAGGGGGAGATTCAGAACCGGCAAATCTTTCAGGATGAGGCGGTCGGCGGTTTGTCCGACAAGGAAGACGATATCTTCTTCGAACTTTCGCTGGGTGGCCGCCTCTTTCGCGAAACAGACCGGTTTTATGCCGCGTTGATCGCGATGATCCAGGCCCGCCGTTACGTGGATTTCGACGAGCTCGACAACGAAAGTTTTATCCAGGAATTGGAACTCCGCCTCGGCGAGCGCCGCTTCGACAAGTTCACCGTCTCCCTCCGGCAGACCTACCGGGAGGTGTTCGACTACGAAAGCATGGCCTATCCCGACGACCTGACGAATCCGGATACGGACGCACTCTTCCTGTCGGAGGACCGGACGGAGCGGGTGAGCCGCCAGTTGCTGGACCTCGCGGGCATTCTCACGTGGCGGATCACGGAAAAACTCAACGCCGATTTTTCGGTCGCTTATGGCACCATCGAATACGACACGGATGAGTTGTTTGACTGGGAGGATCTGAAAGGCCAGGCCGAATTGGACTACCGCGTCACGGATCGCACGGCCCTGTTGCTGACCGGCCAATACGGTATCCAGAACAGCGATGGGTTGGAAAATGAACCGGATTATTACGTGCTGCGCGGCGGCTTCCTCAACCGCACGACGGATAAGCTGACGTTCAAAGGCGGCGTGGGCGCCGGACGCTACGATCGCTTCCGCGAAAAACCCGACGCGGATGACGTGGATCCCGCGGACGAGGTGCGCAGCACGAGCGATGACACCATCGATTATTTGAGTTTTGACGTCGCGGGTGATTATGACTTGAGCCAGCGCACAAAACTCCAGTTCATCGGGCGCAACGCCATCCAACCCGCCGCCCAGTACGAGGATAATCCCAAACTGGTGACCGTGGCGTCCGTCGGTATATCACACCGGCTTTTTGACCGCTTCCGCCTGGCGGGAACCGTATCCTACCGCAATGACGATTATGAGGATCCGGTCGAAGTGGATACCGGCGTGTTCATCGATCAGAAGGACACGATTTGGGGGGGACAGATCCGGCTGGATTATTTGCCGCCGAACGCCCGGCTCAACGCCTACGTGGAAGCGCGGTACGAGAACCGCGAAACGACTCTGCCGGATGAGGATTACGACCAGTTGCGCCTGACCATCGGCGTGCGTATTGAGATTTAGTATTGTTTTTTTTCGTGTTTTGGGGTACTTGGTAACAATATTGGAGGCAAGATCGTGAACATGATTCGTACTGCGGTGGCCGCCTTTATCGCGGCCGGTATGTTGGTGCCCTCTTTCGGGTACGTTCCGCCGACCGACGCTCAAATCGAGCGCATCCTCGCGGATCACAGCCAGCTGAATGCCGCCCTTCAAGGCGCGACGCCAGCGCAGGCGGCGCAGACGGTGGTCATGACGTTGGCGGAACTGGAGAGCTCGTCCCTGCCCGCGGCCAGCAAACAGCAGACCGCAGCCCTGCTATATGTCCGTGCGTTGTTGCTCTCGGGCGAGAATGCCCCCCAGATGGTCGAAAGTCTGGCTGGACAGCTCGGTTCGGATCTTATCCCGGTCCTCGCGGCCTCCACCGCGGTAGCCGTGGGCTCGAATGAAGGCCCTGTCTTCGCCTCCCTTCAGAAGGTTGGTGGCGATGCCGTGGCGGCCGCCGCCGCGAATCCCGGCTCCGTGTTGGGTGATGACCTCATTGGAATGATCCAGCAGCTTGTCATTGAGCTGCGTGGCGTGGCCGCTCCGGTGATTCCGCCGCCCGCAACGGCGCCCATGACCTTGGTTCCGCCGATTGTACCGCGTGGCGCGGGTGCGCCGACACCGCCCCCGGTGGCCAGCACGTACGTGAACCAGTAATCGCCCAACCAATCAGAACTTGAGTCCGGGCCGTCCAATGCGTGGCAAGAAGCCGCCGTTCGACGGCCCGCTCTCGTTAACCGGGCAATTTTCATGAGTTCTAATCGTTCGGGACTTTCCATCGCGGATCGTTGGATGGCGTCGGTCGCCTTTCTGGCAATTCTCGCCGCCACCTGGCTGCGCGGCGGCACGCATCCCGCCTGGTCGTGGCCGCTGCTTTGGATCTCGCTTGTGGGGTTGCTCTCGCTTCCGGTCGCCTGCGTGTGGTCGTCCCGCATCCGGCGCGAACCGTTTTCTGGTGCGCCCGTCCTGCGCTGGAAAGACCCGGTCCTTTGGTTCGGACTGATTCTGATCGCGCTGTTGGCGGTCCAGTGGTGGAATGCAGGGCGCATTTTGTATTACGACCCGGCGGCCCGTGCCTGGGCGTACAGCGCGCCGCGCCATCCAGCGTTGCCGTCCGCCATCACCTCGTTGGAATCGCGCCAGATGCTCGACTGGTTTGTGCCCGCGTTCGTGCTGCTGATCCTGCTTCGCTCGCCGTCGTTTTCCGCGCGTGGAGTGCGCCTGCTGTGGAGGCTCGTGGTTTGCAGCGCGGCCGTGTTGTCCGTGTTCGGCTTGTTGCAGTTTCTTTCCGGCACCGAAAAGATGTTCGGATTCATCCCGATGCGCCCGCATTTCTTTGCCTCGTTCGGCTACCCCAACCATGCCGGTTCCTACTTCCTGATCGCCATGTGCCTGTGCGCGGCCCTGCTTGTGCATGAGTTGTCCCGCCCAGACGCGATTCGCCGCGGGCGGATGGTCCTATTGTCCGTCTGTTTCGTCCTCTGCCTGTTGGGCGCGAATTTCGCGCTGAGCCGCGCCTCCATCCTTGCCAGTTGGTTCCTTTTGCTGCCGATCGGATTGCTGGTCTTGCGCGCGGTCTGGTTCCGTTTGGGTCCCGCGCAGCGCGTGAATATGATCGCGTTATCGCTGGCGGCGGTGGTGCTGGCGATGATTCTGACGTTCGGCCTGGGCCAGGAAGCGATCCGTACGGAGTTCAAACCCGAGGATGACAACAAGACGCTGCTGACCCGTGAAACGGATTTCCGCATCTTCCAGATCGAGTCAGCCGCACGGATCTGGCGGGACCACCCGTGGTACGGCGTGGGAGGGTGGGGATATCGCTACCTGATGGCGCACTATCTGCCGCCCGAGCAGTGGCAGCGCGTCACCGAGGGCAAGGCCAACGTGCACAACGACCCCATCCAATTCCTCGCCGAATTTGGCCTGATCGGCGGCGGCGCGATGGCCGCGGTTGTGCTGGTGCTTGGCGTTGAAGCCTGGCGCCGTCGCGCCGGGGCACCGCCACTGCTGCTGCTGCCCCTGATGGGCGTCGGAATCGTCGGGTTGCAAAGTCTTATCGACCTGCCCTTCCGCTCACCGGCCGTGCTGATGCTCTGGCTCTGCGCCTTCGCGGGCGCCATCCGGCTTGTACCAATCCGGCCTATTCTGTTGAATGCTGAACCCTGTAACGATATGGTCCGACGCACCGAGGTTGCCACGTGAATAAAGCTCCCGAATCCACCCCGCCACCCCCCCGCAACGAACCGCTCTACAGCTCGCGCATTCATTATACCGATCCGTATTACGGGGAACCGGCCGGCATGGCCGCCGAAACCGGGCTGCTCGGCAAGGTGACGCTCGACCGTCTCCTGCGCGTGATGGCCCGCAAATGGATGACGGCCGGCCTCGTGCTTGCCTTTGCCATGCTTTGCGCGGGGTTCTATTTGCTCGTCGCCAAACGCGTCTATCGCGCCGACACGTTGATTGAGATGAATACGCGCCGACCCCGCATCACGGCGGGGCAGGGCGCCATCATTGATGAGGCCGCCAGCGCGTGGGGCACCGAGGAAATATTTAATACGCGGCTCGAAAAATTTCGCGGCGACGACACCCGGAAAATCGCGGCCGAGAAACTGCGCGACGTGCTGGGCCAACCCGCCGCGCAGATCGAGGAAATGGAGGCGTTGATTCCGCCGCCCTGGGATATTGATTTTCGCCTCGTCCCCCGGACGCGTCTCCTGCGTGTTACCGTTGATCACCGCGATCCCAGGATGGCGGCGAATCTGGCCAATGCCTTCGGCCTCGCCGCCGAGCACCTGGCCTTTGAGGAAAACCGGATCACCTCCGATAGCGCGGTGGCCTGGCTCCAGTCGCAGGTAATCGCCCAGCGCAAGGCGTTGGAGAAGGCGGAGCAGGCCCTCGTCGAGTTCCGGGCCGCGAACCAGCTCGACGCGCTGGAGGCCCGCAAAAAGAATATCCAGGAATCGCTCATCGAATTTAATGCCACGCTGATCCGGCTCGAAGGCCAGCAGTTGCTGCTGCAGGAAATGGTCGGCGTCTTGAACAACCTGGACCGCGATCCCGCCAGCGCGGGTCGTATCCCGCTTTCCATCCCGCGGCAGGAGGAAATCAACGAGGTGCTGTTGCGCTGGACGGAGGCGAGCGGCAAGCGGGACGCCCTGCTCACGCGCCTGACGCCCCGGCACCCGGACGTGCTGGCACAGGAAGAAGCGATATCCATCGTGCGGCGGCAGCTCGACGGCGCCGTCCAGCGGGCACGAGAGACGCTGCAATCCGAACTCGGTTTGCTCGAAAACCAGGTGCGCAGCCTGAAGCAGGAGAGCGAATCCCGCCGCAAGGAGCTGGCCGGGCTTGAACTGGATATCGTCAAGGGCCGCTCCACGTTGTCCGCGCTCGAGCGCGAACGCGACGCCAGCGATATGAGCTATCGCGGCGTGCTGAACCGCATTGAGGAGGCGCGTCTGTCAGCCGACGAAAACACCGCCACCATCAAGACCGTCAAGAAGGCCACGCCGCCGGCGAACCCCATCAAGCCCAAGCGCATGCGGATCGTGCTGCTGGCGTTCGTCGTCGGCGCCCTCGGCGGCGTGGCGCTCGCCTTGTTCACGGACAACCTGGAGGATTACGTCACCAGCACGCACGATCTCGAATCGGACTTGGGGCTTAAAGTGCTCGGCCTGATTCCCCATACCGACGTGGCGACGCGCGAGGAACTGGCGCTGGCCAGTCTCAATGACCGCTTCAGCCAGGTCGCGGAAGCGTTCGCCGGCGTGCGCAGCCTCATCGATTCGATGGCGGGCGCGAACAGCCGCAGCGTAATGGTCGTCAGCACCACCGCGGCGGAAGGCAAGACGATCACGTCGTGCAACCTCGCGATCATGACCGCGAAGCGCGGCCTCAAAACCCTGCTGGTCGATTTCGACCTGCGCCGCCCGCGCGTCGGACGCATGTTCAAGGTTTCGCCCGAGGCGGGGAGCCTGATCCACGCGCTGGCCGCGCAGGATCCGGCTGCATTCGATTCGCTGCCGACCGACACCGATTGCGAAAACCTGCAGGTGATTTCGAGCCGCCCGACCCACGAGATCAGTGCCGCTGAACTCATGGGGTCCAGCATCGTGAAGGAATTCATGGCCTGGGCCGAGAAGCGGTACGACCGCGTCATCGTCGACTCGCCGCCGTATGGCATCGTGAGCGACGCCGTCGCGCTGGCCGGGCTCACCGGCTGCCTCGTGCTGGTCTGCCGCCCCAACAAGAGCCGCAAACGCGCCACGCAGCACGCGATCAAACGGCTGTCCGAAGCCGGCGCACAAATCCTCGGCGCGGTGGTGAACGACGTCGACTTCAGCAAGGGCGCCTTCTTGAGCAACTACAGCTACAAGGACACCCATTACAACTACCGGGAACAATACGGCCGGGATGAGCACGCCGATCGCTGACGCCCCGGTCATCGATTCGAAGCGCCTGATCGCGATCAATTCCGCGTCCAAATATGTGACGCTGGTGGTCGGCAATCTCGTTGTATTTTTCCTGACGCCGTATCTCATCCAGACCCTGGGCCCGCTGCTGCTGGGGTTGAAGACACTGGCGCATCAGGCGCTTCAGTTCGTGGGACTCGCGCACACCGCGATGGGCATCAGCTACGAACGTTATGCGAAACACAGTTTCGCGCGCGGCGATTATAACGAGCTGAACAGCAATCTTTCGGCGGGATTTCTCGTTTCGGCGATTTCCGCGCTTCTTTTTGCGGCGGGCAGTGTCGCGCTGGCGTGGTGGGCGGGTCCGCTGTTCAGCCTGACGCCGGAATTGGTTGCCATCGCCCGGCCGGTTTTCCTTTTGATCGGAATCTCCACCGCTTTCCTCATCCTTACCGGGGTCTGGGAAACGCCGGCCTTCGTGACGGAACGGTTCTATGTCCAGGACGTGGGTCACCTGATTTGCACCCTGGCTTCCGCCGGGCTCGTCGTCCTGGCTTTCGAATACGGTACGCCCTCGATCTTCGTCTGGGTGCTGTTGAGCAACGGTGCGCTCGTCGCCTGGCGTCTTTTCGTCATGATGCCGCTTGCGCGCCGCCTGCTGCCTTCGTTCCGCATCGCGCCGTCGTTGGTGAAATCATCCGGCGCCGTGTGGTCGATGATGGCCTTTGGCGGACTGAATTTCATCGGCGGCATCGGGTTCCTCCTCTACTACACCAGCGACTCCATCATCATTTCGAACCTGCCCGAACTCGGTCCGGAAATGATCGTGTTCTATAACGTCGCCCAGCGGTGGGATCCGCAGATTCGCGTGCTGGTGATGGCCTTCGTCGGCACGCTGCTGCCCCTGATGACCGCGCAGGTGGCGCGCCAGGATTTCAGCGCGTTGCGTTCGACGTTCCTGCGCGGCACCCGCTATTCGCTGCTCATCGGCATCGCGCCCGCCGTGCTGCTCATCGCGTTTGCCGAACCCTTCCTGCGGCACTGGGTCGGCGCGGATTTTGCCCGGATCAGCGCTCCGGTGCTCCAGCTCATTATGCTCCAGTTCCTACTCTGCATCCCCGAGCGAATGGCCTACAACGTAAACATCGCGTTCGCGCGAATGAAGGGGCCGGTCTTCATGGCCCTCGCCTGCGGCGTGCTCAACATCATCCTGAGCATCGCACTGGTGCGCGGCGCGGGGTGGGGGCTGCTGGGGATCGCGGCGGGCAGCGTCGCGGCGCTGCTGATCATTTCCATCTACAGCATCGGCTACGCGCTGCGCCTGCTCGATTGCCCGTGGCGGGACTGGCTCACCGCGGGCTGTCTGCGGCCTTTGTTCGCGGCCCTGCCGTTATATGGCGTGGCGTTGCTTGTGAAGGGGATGTGGACGCCAGCCAACCTGTTGGATGTCTTCGTGATCTTTGCGGTTTGCGGTATCGTCTATCTGCCCATGGCGTGGGGCCTGGGTCTCAATCGCGACGATCGGAGCGAGGTCGGCGGCATCCTGCGTCGCTTGTGGGGGCGCGTGACGCGGAGGGGAGCCGATGCCTGAGTCCGCCGAGTCCTCGCTTCAGATTTCCGTGTGCATCTGCACCTTCAACGGAGCGGATCGCATCGCGTTGGTCGTGGAAGCGCTCGCGCGCCAGACCGATGTCACGCCCCGCTGGGATGTGGTGGTGGTGGACAATGCCAGCCGCGACGATACCTCCGCCGTGACGCGCGAGGCAGTCGCCGCGCATCTGCCTGGCCGGGCTCGACTCATTCATGAATCGACGCCCGGACTCATGCACGCCCGGCGCGCCGCCACGGAGGCCGCCGCGGGCGAGTTCATCGCCTTCCTCGACGACGACAACATCCCGCAATCGGATTATATCGCCCAACTGCTGGAGCTTCTCCCTCGCCATCCGCGCGCAGGCGTGCTGGGCGGTCGGGTGAAACCGGAATGGATTGGGGAACCCACGGCGCTCGGTCGCTCAATTGCTTCCTTCGCCCTCGCCATCTGCGATCGCGGCGACGCATCATTCGCCTATACCGATGTGACCGGGGGACCGGCGGGTGCGGGCATGGTCGTACGCCGCGCCTTGATGAAAACGATTTTCGAGGAATCCAGCCTGGCCGGCCGGGTCACCGGTCGTACCGGTACCGCGCTGACGGGCGGCGAAGACACCGCGATTGTTATTCGCGCACACCAACTCGGATACGAGGTTCGTTACGAGCCGTCGCTCGTGATCGCTCATCGCATCCCCGCCTCGCGGACGGAGCCCGCGTATCTGGCGCGCCTCTATGAGGGCATAGGCCGCGGACAGGCCGCCATGCGTCCGCTGTTTGATCCCAAGGCCAGAAATCCGCTGCTGCGCCGGATGATCGCCCTCAAAGAGGCGTTGCGCTGGATCGTTTGGGGCCTTCGCGGGCCCTCCGCCGCCGTTCGCGCTGAATTCGGCGCGCTGGCGCCCGATGTACACCGCCTGCACCAGCGCCAGGTCTATGGCCGCTTCGCCAAAGGGTGGAGCGGCTGAAGTATGGAAGGTGTTGTAGAGTAATTCTCGAAAGTTTTGTCTTGAACCTCTGTAGCGACGGCATTTCATGC
>DAOLDD010000056.1:0-20948 GCA_035327585.1 Kiritimatiellia bacterium
CATGCCGTCGGATTTGGGCCGACGGGATGCAATCCCGTCGCTACAACCAACAGGAAAAACTTTCGAGAACCACTCCAGGCGGATCGGTACACCGTTGTAGCTCCGGCGCTCTGCCGCCGGAGTTCCTTGGTAGGACTTTCCGGCGACGGAGCGCCGGAACTACAGGTCGGCCCATCGTGCGCATATAGTGAGACCGTTAATAATTTTTGGAGGCGCGGCGTTGGAACTTTCTGCGGGAACAACGGTATTGGTGACGGGCGCGACGGGTTTCACCGGGTCGGTGCTGCTGCGCAAACTCGTGGAGTGCGGCGTCACGGTGCATGCGATTGCGCGCAATGAGCCGCCGGAGGCGCTGCGCGCGTTGCCGGTGAAGTGGTTTCGCGGGCAGGTCTACGATCCCGCGGTCGTGCGCGAAGCGGCGGCGGGCGTGCAGTTCATTTTTCACGTGGCGGCGGCGTATCGCGCGGCGGGCATCGCGGACGAGGTGTACGAGCTGGTCCACGTGACGAGCACGAAGCTGCTGGTCGAGGCGGCGGCGGCGCAGCCGGGATTCCAGCGTTTCGTCCACGTGTCCACGGTTGGCGTACACGGGCACATCGACAACCCGCCGGCGGACGAGACGTATCGTTTCGCGCCCGGGGACCTCTACCAAAACACGAAGGCCGAGGCGGAACGCTGGCTGCATGCGATCGCGCCGCGCTTCAACCTGAATTACACGGTGATTCGACCCGCGGCGATCATGGGCGCGGACGACACGCGGTTGTTGAAAGTCTTCAAGCTGGCGACGAAGCCGGTGTTCCCGATGCTGGGATTTGGCAGGTGCCTGTATCATTTGATCCATGTCGAGGATCTCGCTGACGCGATGCTCGTGGCGGCGGTACATCCGGCAGCGGCGGGCGAGGCGTTTATTATTGGGAACACCGAGCCGATCCGGCTGGCGGACATGGGGCGTACGATCGCTCACACGCTGGGGCGTCCGTTCATCCCGGTGCGGATTCCTGCGTGGCCGTTCTTTCTCGCCGCGGGGCTGTGCGAAGCGCTGTGCAAACCCCTGGGCTTGGAGCCCCCGATTCATCGCCGTCGCGTCGCGTTTTTCACGAAGGATCGCGCATTCAACACGGCGAAGATGCGCGACCGGCTGGGGTTCACGCCACGATTCACGAATGAACAGGGGATTCGCGAGACGGCGAAGGGGTACGTCGCGAAGGGCTGGCTGAAGGGCCGGATCAGGGACTAATCCGATGGCGGGTCTCCGCGGGAAACTGGTCTTGGGCGTGGGCACGATCGTCGTGACCGTGCTGGCGCTCGAGGGCGCGATGCAATGGCACCAGCGTCGTCTGCGCGCGACGGAGCAACCTTCTGATGCCTCGCAGGCGCCTTCGCACATTGTGACCACCGCGCCGTTTCTCTATCGGTTAAATCCCGCGCATCCGGAAATCAACGAACGCGGTTTGCGCGATCGGGAATATGCGGTTCCAAAGCCGCCGGACACATGGCGTGTGCTCGTGCTGGGCGATTCGATTGTGTACGGCAGCGGTTTTCGTCGTGAAGAATTATTCACCGAGCGCCTGGAGGCGGCGCTGGGGGAAAGCCGACCGGTAGTGGAAATCATGAACGCCGGCGTGCGCGGCTACACGACGTACAACGAGGTACTGTATTACGAAACAGAGGGCCGCGATTTGGGAGCGGACGTGATTCTGCTGTGCGTATGCCTGAATGACATCGTGAACCCGCGCACGCACTGGGGGTATGCCCGCGAAGCCATCACAAATATTCCCGCCGCGGCGATCCCGAATGATGAGGTGGACCGACGGGTGGCCCGGCCCTTTCTGCGCGGCCGCGATCATCCATCCGCGCTGGTTCGCTCCCTGGCCTGGCGTCGCTACAATGCAGCCGTTGCCCGCAGTCAGTATATGCCGGTGGGGGAACGGCGCTGGCCGGTTTACCTGGCGGAGGAGACGACGCGCATTGATCGATGGATGTCCGACACGCCGGAGTGGAGGTGGTTCACGAACCTGGTCCTGCGCCTGCGCGACACGGCGGCCGCTCAGCAGGCGCGGCTTGCGCTGGTCATTTTCCCGCTGGCGTACCAGATGGAGAATGATTATCCGTTCCGCCCCGGCGCACGCATCGCGTCGTTTGCCGCGTCAGCTGGAATTCCCGCATTGGATCTGGACCCGGTGATGCGGGGCGAGCCCGACGCGAAGTCGCTTTTCCTCGTGGAGAAAAACGACATCTGGCATTTGAGCGCAACGGGTCACGCGCGCACAGCGGAGTGGCTTGGCCAGTTCCTGGCCGATGCGGGTTTGCTGCCGGGCGTCGGACGCTCCGAACCGCCTGCGGTCGATCTGTGATCAAGTGGACTGATTTTCCTTGATGGACGGCACGATGAGGACCGGGCAGGTCGTTTTCCGCATCACCCCTTCGGACACGCTGCCGAGCAGGAGGTGATGGAGCGCGCCATGGCCGTGCGAGCCCATGACCACGAGGTCGATCTGGAGCCGCTCGATTTCCTGGATAATTTTTTCGACGATGTAGCCCTGGATGACGAGCGAGGTCACGGTGAGTCCCTGCGCTTCAAGAGCGCGGTCCAATGCGTGCAGCTTTCGGTGCTCTTCGCTGATCTCGCGGGCGACGGCCTGACGGACCGAGGCGGGACCGGGTTCGTAGGTGATGAACTCGGGCTCGGGTTGCGCGACGTGGAGCAGGAAGAGTTCCGCGCCGAGCGATTTGGCGAGCGCGGCCCCCACGCCGATAACGGCATCGGTGGTGGAGGAAAAGTCGACCGGAACCAGTATGCGTTTCATACGCCACCTCCGAGCGCAGTGTAGCCCCGGGCGCCGTCCGTGTCGAGTGGTCAGCGGCGCCAGAAACCGGGGATCAGGACGACGAGCATCGTGTAGAGTTCCAGTCGTCCGAGCAGCATGCAGTGGGCGAGGATGATTTTGCCGCCGGTCGGGATGAAGGCGTAGGTGCTGGCGGGACCCACCTCGCCGAGCCCCGGGCCGATGTTTCCGAGCGCGGAGGCGACGGCGGATACCGCCGTTTTGAGGTCGGGGACGAAGAACATCATGGCCCCCGCCGCGCCGATGAAGAGCAGGATGAAGATGATGAAGAATGCGCTGATCATCGAAACGATTTCGGGCTCCACGACCTGGCGGCCGATCTTGACGTGAAAAATGCCCTGGGGCTGGATGAATAGCTTCATTTCCCGCGAGACCTGTTTGAGCAGGACGAGTACACGGATCATTTTAATGCCGCCGGCGGTTGAACCCGCGCAGCCGCCGAGGAACATCAACAGGAGGAGGACGTATTGGGAGAGGGCGGGCCACTGGGCGAAGTCATCCGTGCCAAAGCCCGTCGTGGTTATGACGGAGACAACGGAGAAGGCGATGCCGCGGAGGCCCGTCCAGAAATCATCGTAGGAGGCGGAACCGGTATTGATGCCGATGATGACGATGGCGAGGAGGATCACGCCCGCATAGAGCCGCCATTCCGCGTCCCGAACCCAGGCGCCCCAGTCGCCGCGAAGCAGACGCCAGTGCAAGGCGAAATTTATGCCGCCGAGAAACATGAAGACGATGATCGTCCACTCGATCGCCGGGTTTTGAAACGCGGCAATGCTGGCATCGCGCGTCGAGAACCCGCCGGTGGCGACCGTCGACAGGGCGTGGCAGACGGCGTCGAATCCGGACATGCCCATCCCGTACAACAGGCCGAGCAGGACAATCGCCAAGCCTACATACACGGCCCAAAGCAGTTTGGCGGTGTTGGCGATGCGCGGGGTGAGCCGATCCTTGGAAGGGCCGGCGGCTTCCGCGCGGTAGATCTGCATGCCGCCTGAGCCGAGCAGGGGGAGAATGGCGACGCAGAGCACGAGAATGCCCATGCCGCCGAAAAACTGGCTCATCGCGCGCCAGAGGAGGACGCTGCGCGGCGCAGCGTCGAGCGCCGTCATTACGGATGCGCCGGTCGTGGTGAAGCCGGAGACGGACTCAAACCACGCGTCCGCCGGGTGCGGGATCGCGCCGGTCATCATAAATGGGATGGCGCCCAGCAGCGTGCAAAGCAGCCAGCCGAACGTTACAATGCCGACGCCGTCGCGGCGGTTAAGGTCAACCGTACCCCGTGTGAACGTCCACAGAATGCTGCCCAAAACCAATGAAATTGCGGCGGACAGCGCGAAGCCACGTTGCGCGGCCAATGAGTCTTCGTGGTAGGCCCCGACGCCCCAGCAGACCAACATGCTCAGGCCGAGCACGAGGGGCAGGAACGAGATGAGGTGGAAAACGGCGCGAAAATTCACGGCAACTCAACCCTTGAACAGATCTTCCACACGGCCCACGGCGGTCGGCAGGGTGAACAGGACGAGCCGGTCGCCAACCCGCAGTACCTGTTCGCCCGTCGGCGGCAAAATTTCATCGCCGCGAAGGACCGTCGCGATCATGACGCCCGCGGGAATGCGGAGGCCGCGAACGGGTTTGTCCGCCCAGCGATGGCCCTCGGCGAGCACGACCTCCAGCAATTCACCCGGCAGCTTGTGCAGCAACGCCGCGGCGCGGACGTTTTTGCCGCGCACGAAGTGAAGGATCGCGTTGATCATCGACATGTGGGAACTGACGGCGCGATCAAGCAAGCTCAGGCTGCTGATGATCGGCACGTACTCCGGGCGGGTGACCTGCGCGAGGGTGAACGCCGCCCCGGCCTTTTCCGCGAGCAGGCAAATCATGATGTTGTTTTCATCGCTGCCCGTAACAGCCACAAAGGCGGATCCGTGGACGACCCCGGCGTTTTCCAGCGTTTCCTGGTCGAGCGCGTCGCCCTTGATGACGAGCGCGCGATCAAGGACCAGCGAACAGGCCTCGGCCCGGCCGGTATCGCGTTCGATCAAGACGACGGGCGTATCCGTCTTTTCGAGACGCTGCGCGAGTTGCAAGCCGAGGTCGCCGCCACCGGCAATGATGACCTTTTCAAAGCGTTCGTGCTCGGGACTCGCCCATTCCAGGAATTCGTTCACATCGGCCGGTTTTCCGCAAAAGTAAATGTCGTCCCCAATCATCAGTTGCGTTTCGCCCTTGGGGATCAACAGCTCATCCGCCCGCATCAAGCCGATCAGGCGGATTTTCTGCAGCAAATCGGGGCGGGGGAAGTCCTTCAGCGTCTGCAGGACCATCGGGCTGTCCATGTGGACCTTGATGCCCACCGCCAGCACGCGGCCTTCAAGGACATCCACGGCCTCCAGCGTGCCCGGCATGCGCAGGACGGTGTAAATTTCGTCGGCGCACTCCTCCTTCTGGCTGATGACGAGGTCGATGCCCATCTTGCCGAGGTCGAATTTGGCGTGCGCATGCAGGAAGTCGGGATTCGAGACGCGCGCGACCTGATGCGGCACCCCGGCGGCATGCGCGAAGGCGCAGGCCAGAATGTTCACTTCGTCACGATCCGTGACGGCGACGACGAGGTCCGCCTTGGTCAGGCCGGCCTTTTCCAGGACGCGCGGGCTGGAACCCTCGCCGCTGACCGTTTGGATGTCGAGTTGGGACGCGACTTCATTGAGAGCCGCTTCGTCCCGGTCTACGATGACGATGTCGTGCCGCTCCTCGCTCAACTTGGCGGCCAGATGCCGCCCCGCGTTCCCTGCACCTATGATTAAGATTCGCATGGGCATTCCCCCAAGTCGGGGTGCAAAGCGATGATGCTCCTATATCACGCGGGCCCCATCAACAGGAATATTCCACGGCGCCCGTCCACTTACGCATCCTGCTGCAAGATAGAACGTTGTGGAGTATGTCGATTATTCGTATGCCGACGACAACTTGTCTATCACATTGTGCATAAGCGAGTTACAAATCAAAGTCCCAGCTCGGCTGGATTTACGGATGTGACACGGCCCGAAATATCGGCCAGATGGGCCCGTTCGACGAGGAATCGGACGACGCGGGCGGAGGCAGCGCCTACAGGATCGAGTCGACCCGTAAGGACGAGTTGAGTTCGTTCAGTGCCATCCGGCTCGACCTCAAGCGGGATACGGAGGCTCAACGTGGTTTCCTGCAGCACCCGCTGTTGTGCATCGGCGCGGGCCGGGGTGCACACGCCGATTCCGCCTCCAGGCAGCGGGGTCACCTCGACGTCCGCGCTGAAGAGGTACTGGGCGCAGCCGCCGGACGCGGGTGCGAGCACGGCGCGGCGGGGCACGCCCAGGAAGGCGGCGAGGTCCGGAAGGGCGTACTTGTCTTGGCCACTCGTCATGGCAGACTCATACGGCAAAACGAGGCGGAGTGCAAAGCGCATGGAATTCATCTACAGCGGCGAAGTCGAGGCGGCGCGGAAGTCGGGTCAGCCGGTGGTCGCCCTTGAAAGTACCCTCATCACGCACGGCCTGCCCCGGCCGGTGAATCTCGAAACGGCGCGCCGCCTGGAGGCCACCGTGCGCGCGGCCGGCGCGACGCCCGCGACGATCGCGTTGCTGGAAGGGGTGGTGCACATCGGCATGGAGTCGGCCGTGCTGGAGCGGCTCGCCGCGACCGACGGCGTACGCAAGTGCAGCCGCCGCGACCTGCCCATCGCCATCGCGCGTCGCGAACACGGGGCGACGACCGTGGCGGCGACGATGCTGCTCGCGCACCGCGCCGGCATCCGCGTCTTCGCCACCGGCGGCATCGGCGGCGTGCATCGCGGACACCCATTTGACATCAGCGCGGACATCGATGAACTGGGGCGGACGCCGGTCACCGTCGTATGCGCCGGGGCCAAGGCCATCCTCGACCTGCCGCTGACGTTGGAGGCGCTGGAGACACGCGGCGTGGCCGTTGTCGGCTACCAATGCGACACGTTCCCCGCGTTCTATTCCCGCTCCTCGGGGCTGCCCGTTGACGTGCGCTGTAATTCCGCCGCCGAGGTCGCCGCGCTGATGCACGCGCGCGATGCGCTGGGCCTGACCGCCGGTTTGCTGGTGTGCATTCCCGTGCCGTCGGAACACGAACTGCCGGCGACGGAAGTAGAAGCCGCGATCTCCGAGGCGCTGCGCGATGCCGATGCCGCCGGCATCCGCGGGAAGGAAGTAACGCCGTTCCTGCTCGCCCGGGTGAGCGCGCTGACTGAAAAGCGCAGCATGTCCGCAAACCTCGCCCTGCTCGAAAACAACGCCCGCCTCGCCGCACTAATCGCGCGCGCGGACTAGCCCGGAAATTACGTCACCGCGGAGACGCGGAGGTCGCCGAGAGGAGCGGGGACCGGTTTCGCGAAATTTGCCTTTTGTTTTCCTCTGCGCACTCCGCGTCTTCTGCGGTGAAATTTTCAAATTAATGCAGCAGCAGGCTTAGCCACGTCTCGCCGTTGTTGCCGATTTCCCAGCGGCTATTGCGTTTCACGATGATGCGGCGGCCGTTGCGGCCGAGTTCCGTCTCATCCACCCGGAGTACCGCGCGCGACTGGCGACCGAGTGCGGCGGCTTCTTCTTCCGAGGCCGGTCGCCCCGCGAGCAGGACACCGCCTTCGGAAACCGACAGCACCGCGATCCCGGCGAATACGGGCGGGCCGTTCCACAACGCGGGGTATCGCCGGAAATATTCCGGCAACCGCCCGACGCGCACCACGAGTTCGAACGCCGTCGCCGTGCGACCAATAAATTCCAGCAGCGTAAACTGCCCGCCCGTCGCCTCCGCCTCGCGAAACACAAGCATCGGGTTCAGCCCCCAAAGATTCTGCCCGTTATACTTCCCGCCCGGCGTGTGCTTCTTCGGCAGTTCCGGCCAGGTGAGGAACCGATCGTTCGCGATCAACCCAATTTCGAAATGCAGGTGCGCGCGGCTCATCGGAATCGGTGTGAGCGCGGTGTTGCCCATGATGCCCAGCCGCCGGCCGGGCTCGACAACCTGTCCCTCGCGCAGCGCCGCGTCGATGGACGCCATGTGCGCGTACAACGTGTAGAACGTGCCGACCGGGTCCTCATGCAGCAGCACGAGGTGGATGCCGAAATCCGAGTTGCCCGCAGTCCGGTTGATCATCGCCACCCGCCCGTGCATCGCGGCGTAAATCTCGTCGAGCGGCCGCCCCTGCCTGTCGCGCTCCAGCGCCGCGATGTCGAGCCCCTCGTGGAAGCGCGGCAGAATCAACTTGCCGTAGTTGCCGAGCCGCACCGATCCGTACATGCCGGATTCGGGATTGCCCGACGCCGTCGCCTGGTACACGCCGACAAGGTTCGTGTCCGTCAGCCGCGTCTGCCGGGTGGGGAAGGTGAGCCCCTGGATATCCGACGGCGGCAACAGCAGCGCGCCCTCCGGCTCCAGCGCGGGAAGCGCGACGCCGTTTTCCCGGCGCGCCTCGCGACCGCACGCCGTGAGCAGCAGCGCGCACACCAGCAGCATGCGTGCGCGCGCCATCAGAAGACGAACCCGCCGATAAACTGCGGGCCACGGAAATTCAGGTCGATGTCGAGCGGCACCCCGTTCTCCCGGCCCTCCACCGCGACGTGCCGGTAGCCAAAGCCCGCGAAGAACGGATACACCAGCAAGCGCAGCGAAGCTTCGCCATCCCAGAACGTCACCCGCGTACTGCTCCAGTCCCAGGTGCCGCCGGTCAGCCCCAGTTCGAGTCGGAGAATCGGCGTCGGCTCCACGCGCAATTGGACGCCGACCACCGGCAACACCGCGTTCGCCTTCGCCTTCGCCCATCCGAATCCATCCGCCTCCACCTCGGATTTCATGTCGACCCACTGCACGCCTGCGAGCAGCCCGCCGGAAACCGGTTCGACGCCGAGCGGATGCCGGTACGCCAGTCGCAAAAAATCCGCGTCCAGCGACGAGCGCACATTCGCATCCGCCGCGAACGTGATGTCGTCGTAGGTGATCGGCATCTCGATTGTATTCCGCGCCGACGCGTCGATTGCGAAATAGGACACATGGAATTCCCCGGCATACCCGAGCGCCGCATCGAAACCAAAAATCTGTTCAGTGGACCGGTATCCCAAATCGTCCTTGATATCGACCGTGGTCCCGGCCGTGCCGCCGCTGCCGACGGATACCGTGCCGCCGGGTTTCATTTCCCAGTAGCGAACGCCGAGTTCCAGCGCCTGCCCGCGCGCGAGCAGCGTCGATCCCAGGGCCGCGCACACCACGGTGATGAGGGAGAAGGCACGCATGCCGGATGTATAGGCCCGGCCCGCGCCGGAAACAAGAATTACAGACGTTGTAAGCCGCGAAAAAAGGAATTACAGACGTTGTAAATTTCAGCCGCGCGCGCTGGGGCGCTCAAGCAGCTTGAAGAACTCGGTGCGGGTTGCGTTCGAGTCGTGGAAGCAACCGAGCACGGCGGAGGTGATCATAAGCGAGTTCTGCTTCTCGACGCCGCGCATCATCATGCAGAGGTGTTGCGCCTCAATGACGACGCCGACGCCGAGCGGCTTCAACTGCTCCATCAGCGCGTCCGCGATCTGCTGCGTCATCCGCTCCTGGATCTGGAGCCGCCGCGCGAACATGTCCGCGATGCGCGCGAGCTTGCTCACGCCGATGACCTTGTCGCGCGGGATGTAACCGATGTGGCAGCGGCCGAAGAAGGGGAGTAGGTGATGCTCGCACATGCTGTAGATTTCGATATCCTTAACAATGACCATGTGCCGGGTGTGCGCCTCGAAGAGGGCGCCGTTCACGATTTCCTCCACGGATTGGTGGTAGCCGCGGGTCAGGAACTGCCAGGCCTTCGCGACACGTTCCGGTGTTTTGACCAAGCCCTCCCGCTCTGGGTCCTCTCCGATCGCGGTGAGCATCTGCTTCACAAGGGGTTGCATGTCCATGTGGATACCGTAGCGCGCCCAAGGATTATCTACAAGTGGCGGAATTCGTCCTCATTCCCGCTCTGAAGCCGCCAAAATTTAGGTTGGGGCGGGCTTGCAGGCGATGTTTGCGATAAATTTCATCTCAAAATTCATATCGCATCAATCTTGAGACTGAATTTGCAGAAATAATCGCAATAATATTGTTGCACATATCAAATAGGCGTGTATGTTTCACACATTCATGAGGTGATTTATGACTGCTACCGCTACAGAGCCGAAACTTGAGTCGAAATCCGCGAACAAACCAACGCCGGGCTTGGAAGTGAAGGGGCCGAAGGTGGCGAAGGAGGTTCTGGATGGTGCGCAGGCCTTGGTGCGGGGCTTGGAGCAGCAGGGCGTGGAATATATCTGGGGCCTGTCCGGCGGCGCGGCGATTCCGATTTTCGACGCCATTGTGACGACCGGCACGAAGATCAAGCTGGTGCTGGTGCGGCATGAGCAGGGAGCCACGCATATCGCCGATGGCTATGCGCGTGTGACCGGGCGGCCCGGCGTGGTGCTGGTGACGAGCGGGCCGGGTGCGACGAACACGGTGACGGGCATTCTGACCGCGCACATGGATTCCGTGCCGATGGTGGTGCTGACGGGGCAGACGATTTCCCCGATGCTGGGCAAGGATGCGTTCCAAGAGGCGGACGTGTTCGGCATCACGATGCCGGTGGTGAAGCACAGCTACCTGGTGAAGAAGACGAACGACATTCCGCGCATCGTGAAGGAGGCGTTCCACATCTCCAACACGGGGCGCCCGGGGCCGGTGTTGATCGACATCCCGAAGGACGTGAGTTCAGGGCCGTGCACGGCGGACCTCAATCCGCCGATGGATCTGCCCGGCTATAATCCGTCAATCCCGGTGGACAAGGCACGCGTGATGGCGATCGCCGAGGCGCTGCGCAAGGCGAAGCGGCCGGTGATTCTCGCGGGACACGGCGTGTTGATTTCCCGCGCGTGGGATGCGCTGCGCCGGCTGGCGGAGACGTTGCAGGCCCCGGTGACCAATACCTTGCTGGGCAAGGGCGCGTTTCCGGAGAACCACCCGCTGTCGCTCGGCATGCTGGGCATGCACGGCACGGCCTATGCGAACAAGGCGATGGTGGAGTGCGACCTCATCATGTCGGTGGGCTCGCGCTACGACGACCGCATCATCGGCCAGGCGCCGAAGTTCTGCAAGGACGCGGTGCGCATCCACATCGACATCGACGCGGCCGAAATCAACAAGATGATCCATGTGCACCACTGGTGCGTGGGCGATGCGCGCGAGATTCTGGAGGAGCTGACGCAGCACGTGCAGCGGCTCGACACGAACGAGTGGCTGAATCAACTCAACGGCTACAAGAAGAAATATCCGCTGAAGTACAAGAAATACGGCGGGCTCAAGATGCAGTACATCCTGGACGAGCTCGACAAGCTCACGGGCTGCAACGCGATCATCTCGACCGACGTGGGCCAGCACCAGATGTGGTCCGCGCAGTTCAACCGGACGATCCGGCCCGACGGCTGGCTCAGTTCGGGCGGAGCGGGCACGATGGGCTACGGGTTCCCCGCGGCCATCGGCGCGCAGTTTGCGAAGCCGAAGGACCAGGTGTGGGCCATCGTGGGCGACGGCGGGTTCCAGATGACGATGTGCGAGCTGGCGACCGCCGCGTTGCACAAGCTTCCCGTGAAGGTGCTGGTGCTCAACAACCACTATTTGGGCATGGTGCGCCAGTGGCAGGAGCTGTTCTTCGACAACCGCGAGAGCGGCGTGAATCTCGAAGGCAATCCGGATTTCGCCAAGCTGGCGGAGTGCTATCCCGGCGCGAAAGGCTTCACGCTCAAGCGCGGCGCGGATATCCGCAAGATCCTCAAGCGGGCCATGGACTACGACGACGGCCCGTCGGTGATCAACGCGGAGGTGGAGAAGGCGGACAACGTGTACCCGATGATCCCCGCCGGCCGCGCCATCGAGGACATGATCCTCGAAGCCCCGAAATACAAAATGGAAAAGCCCACCGGTTCCACCTGATTCTTTCTCCCAACTCCCAACTCCAATTCCCCATTCCCTCCTCAAATGACTACCTCCATCGCCAACCCCCACATCGCCCAATCCACCGGCCACCACACCATCAGCGTGTATGTGGCGAACAAGCCCGGCGTGCTCGCGCGGATCGCGCAGGTCTTCGCGCGGCGAGGCTACAACATCGAGTCGCTCGTCGTGTCCTCCGCGATGGACGGCCAGTTTTCGCGCATGACCATCGGGTTGAGCGGCAACCCGGAGGGCATGGAGCAGATCATCAAGCAGACCAGCAAGTTGATCGACGTGCTGCGTTGCACGGACCACACCGACGACGACGCGGTCATCAAGGAACTCGCACTCGTGAAGGTGGGGGCGGACGCCTCCCGGCGCGCCGAGGTGCTGCAAATCGGCGAACATTTCGGCTGCAAGACCGTGGACCTGACCGACACGTCCATGATCCTGCAGTGCACCGGCAACAGCGAGAAAATCGACGCGCTGGTGGGCATGCTCGGCAAGTTCCGCATCATCGAACTCGTGCGCACCGGCAAAGTCCTGATGGCCCGCGGCGATGGCATGACCTGACGCGAGTCCTTCGCGGTTGCGGGCGGCGCACGCGATCTACGGCCGGACGGCAGGGAGCCCGGTTCTTCTTTAACGGGTGTGGTGCGTTGACAGGGGCGGGTGGGGTTTGTTACAGCGGAACGGCAATTCCAACCCATTCCCTGCGATTTATTCCTATGAATACCCAGCACGTCGCCAATGTGATCCGCGGACTCTCGATGGATGGAGTCCAGAAAGCCAACTCCGGGCACCCGGGCATGCCGATGGGCACGGCCGACTTCGCGTCGGTCCTGTTCCTCAAGTTCCTCAAGTATAATCCCGCCGACCCGCAGTGGCCGGATCGCGACCGCTATGTACAGTCCGCCGGGCATGGCTCAATGCTGATCTACAGCCTGCTGCACCTCGCGGGCTACGACCTGCCGATGGATGAGTTGAAGCAGTTCCGCCAGTGGGGCAGCCGCACGCCGGGCCACCCGGAATCGCACCTGACGGTGGGCGTTGAGACAACGACCGGCCCGCTGGGGCAGGGCACGGCGAATGCGGTCGGCATGGCGCTGGCCGAGGCGATGCTCGCCG
Source organism: Kiritimatiellia bacterium (assembly GCA_035327585.1). GTDB lineage: Bacteria > Verrucomicrobiota > Kiritimatiellia > CAIVKH01 > CAIVKH01 > JAMLJG01. The sequence continues at coordinate 12,963 of DAOLDD010000056.1, forward strand.
CGCGGTTCAATCAAGACGGCCACAACATCGTCGACCACTACACCTATGTGCTGGCGGGCGATGGATGCCTGATGGAGGGCATTTCGCACGAGGCGTGCTCGCACGCGGGGCACCTCGGCCTGAACAAGCTCATCCTCTTCTACGACAGCAACCGGATCACGATCGAGGGCTACACGGACCTCGCGTACACGGACGATGTCCGAAAGCGCTTCGAGGGTTACCATTGGAACGTGCTGGAAATCGACGGGCACGACCACGCGGCGATCGAGCAGGCACTGCACGCGGCGCACGCGGAGAAGAGCCGCCCGACGATCATCATCGGCCACACCACGATCGGCAAAGGCAGTCCGCACCTCGCGGGCAGCCACGAGTCGCACGGGTCTCCGCTCGGCGCGGACGAGGTCAAGGCCTCGAAGAAAAATCTCGGCCTACCGGAGAACGAGGAATTCTGGGTCTCCGATGAAACGCGCGCGGCGTTCGCCGCTCGCCGCAAGGAGAACGAGGCCGCATACCAGGCGTGGAACGACCGCATGGCGGCCCTCCGCAAGGCGCAGCCCGCGCTGGCGGCCCAATGGGACGCCGGCCTGACCGGCGAGGTGCCCGCGGACCTCGAGGCGAAGCTGCCGGTGTTCCCGGTGGACAAGCCGCTTGCGACGCGCGCCGCGTCGGGCAAAGCCATTCAGGAAATCGCAAAGGCGATGCCTCATTTCGTCGGCGGTTCCGCGGACCTCGCGCCGAGCACGAGCACGTTGATCAAGGATGGCGGCTCGGTCGGCAAGCACGCGTTCACCGGCCGCAACCTGCACTATGGCGTGCGCGAGCACAGCATGGCGGCGATCGTGAACGGCATGACGCTGCACCGCGGTTTCACGGTTTTTGGCGCGACGTTCCTCGTCTTTTCGGACTACTGCCGCCCGTCCCTGCGCCTCGCCGCGTTGATGGAGATCCCGGCGATCACGGTGTTCACGCACGACAGTATTTTCCTTGGCGAGGACGGGCCGACGCACCAGGCGGTTGAACATCTCGCCGTGTTGCGCGCGATCCCGCACATGACCGTGATTCGGCCCGGCGATCCGAATGAGACGTCGTATGCGTGGCTCGCCGCCTTGCGCAATACGAAAGGGCCGTCGCTGCTCATCTTGAGCCGTCAAAACATGCCGGTGTTTGACCGGACGCAATGTGCGCCTGCTTCGGGTGTCTTGCAGGGCGGCTACGTGTTGTGGGAGAGCAGCGCGAAGCCGGACGTGATTTTGATTGGCACGGGCTCGGAGCTGTCGCTGGCGCTGGAGGCCGGGCAGCGGCTCGCGCGCGAGGACGGTGTACAAGTGCGTGTGGTGAGCCTGCCTTCGTGGGAACTATTTGAAAAACAGTCCGCCGCGTATCGCGAATCCGTCCTGCCGGCGTCCTGCACGCGCCGCGTCGCCGTCGAGGCGGGTATATCAATGGGCTGGCAGCGCTATGTGGGGAGTGCGGGCCGCACGGTTTGCATCGACCACTACGGCGCGTCGGCGCCCGCGAAGGTGTTGGCCGAGAAGTTTGGCTTCACGGTGGCCAACGTGCTGGCGACGGCGCGAGAGGTCCTTCATCGCACTGCATGATTGACCTGCACATGCACTCCGTGTTCTCCGACGGGTCCAAGACCCCGGAAGAACTGGTGGAGGAGGGCGTCGCCATCGGCTTGAAGGCGATGGCCCTCACCGATCACGACACGGTTGGTGGGGTGCCGCGATTTCTCGAGGCCGCCGCGAAGGCGGGCATGCCGGTACTCACCGGGGTGGAAGTAAGCGCGGATGTCGAGAAGGGTACGCTGCACGTACTGGGTTACGGTGTGGACCCAAAGAACCGGACGTTGATCGAGCACCTGCGATGGATTCGCGAGGGCCGCGACGAGCGGAATCGAGAGATTTTGCACAAGCTGAACCGTCTCGGTATGCGGATTTCGCACGAGGAACTCAAGCAGTACGCCGGCGCCGATGCGGTGGGCCGCCCGCACATCGCGCGCGCCTTGATCGCGAAGGGCTACGTACGCGACAAGCGGGATGCCTTTGACCGACTGCTGGCGAAAGGCAAACCCGCGTATGCGGAGCGACGGCGCCTCCTGCCGGAGGCCACGATGGAATTGATCCGCACCGCGGGCGGGCTACCGGTGATCGCGCATCCGTTTACACTGAAACTGTCCATGAAGGAGTTTACGGAGTTCGCGCGCCGTCTCCAAGCCGCGGGACTGGCGGGCATTGAGTGTTACTATTCGGAGCACAGCCCGGAAATGCAGCGCAAATTCAAATCCGCGGCTGAGGAACTTGGTTTGCTGGCGACAGGCGGCAGCGACTACCACGGCGAACTCTCCCCGGGAATCCGCATGGGCCGCGGCACGGGTCCGTTGAGCGTGCCGGACTCCGTGTGGGACGAGATTTTGGCAGCGGCGGGCAGAAATTCATAAAAGTTTCGATTTCCACTTGCCCGCCGCGGAATCTGCTGTTTATATAGTACGTCTCACCCATTTAGGACTGCGGGGTGGAGCAGCCAGGCAGCTCGTCAGGCTCATAACCTGAAGGTCGTTGGTTCAAATCCAACCCCCGCTACCAACTTGAAGCCCGGACCTAGGTCCGGGCTTTTTGTTTTTCCAACGGGGCCTTCGCCCTTCGTGACGGGGTGTCGATATTGCATTGAGCGTGCGGGGATTCGGCGTATAACAGGCGGCCATGCAATTTCCGTTTTCACTGTTTCTGGCGTTCAAGTACATGCGCCCGAAGCGCTCGTTCCAGTCGATCATCGGGATTATCTCGGTGCTGGGCGTGTTGCTGGGGGTGGCGGTGCTGGTGATCGTCCTGTCGGTGATGAGCGGGTTCGACGACATGTGGCGGACCAAAATCCTGTCCTTTAACGCGCACCTGACGGTGAGCGGCTACGAGGTGGTCGAGGACGCGGACGCGTTGATCGCGGAGATCGAGGCGGTGCCCGGCGTTGCCGGGGCCGCGCCGCTGGTGCAGGGCCTGGTTTTCCTCCAGAAGGGCGACCGGGTGCATACGCCCATCGCGCGCGGGATCGATCCGGCGCACGAGCACAAGGTGAGCCGCATTCCGGAGCACATGAAGCGCGGCGAATTTTCCGTCGAGGACGACCAGGTGGTGATGGGCCTGGACCTCGCGCGCCAAATCGGCGCGGCGGTGGGCGACACGGTGCTGGTCTATTCACCGCAGCGGTTCGTGGAGGCGGACGAGGTCTATCTCCCGGAGGAATTCACGATCGCGGGCCTGTACGACCTCGGGATGTGGGAGTTCGATATTGGGTTCATCCTCACGTCCCTCGACCGCGCGCGCGACCTCTACAAAATGGATTCGGGCGTGCATGCGATCCAGGTGATGACGGACGACCCGTTTCGCGCGGAGGAGGTTAAGCGGCGTCTGGCCGAAGTGTTGCCGCCGATTTATCGCATCACGACGTGGATGGAGCAGAACCGGCAGCTGTTCGCCGCGCTGCGGGTGGAGAAGAACATGATGTTCTTCCTGCTGATCTTCATCACGGTGGTGGCGGCTTTCGGCATCACGAATACGCTGATCACGGTGGCGGTGCAGAAGACGCGCGAAATCGGGCTGCTGAAAGCGCTGGGCTTCTCGAACCGGAGCGTGATGGCCGTTTTTATCTGGCAGGGCTGGATCGAGGGTGCGCTGGGTACGGTGCTGGGAGTGGGGACGGGACTGTTGGTGCTGCGCTACCGGAACAATCTCCTCAACCTGCTGTCGAGTCGGTTCGACATGGAGCTGTTTCCGAAGGAACTGTATCACTTGAACGAGATCCCGGCGACGGTGTCATTCTCGGACATCGGCATCGTGGCGGCGTCGGTGATGGTGATTTGCACGCTGGCGGGCGTGATCCCGGCGTATCGCGCGGCGCGACTCGATCCGGTGCGGGCATTGCGTTATGAGTGAGCCCACCATCCAGTTTTCGGCGGAGAACCTGCACAAGACGTATGACTTGGAGCGGGTGCGGATTCCCGTGTTGCGCGGCGTATCGCTCGACGTGAGGCACGGCGAGCGGCTGGCGATCACCGGGGCGAGTGGGGCGGGGAAAAGCACGCTGCTTCATGTGCTGGGCGGGCTGGATCGCCCGAACGAGGGCACGGTGCGTTATGAGGGGACGGACCTGTACAGCATGTCGCCCTCGGCCCGGACGGAATTCCGCGCGACGCGGGTGGGATTCGTGTTCCAAGCATATCATCTGCTGCCCGAATTGGACGTATTGGAAAATGTGATGCTGCCGGCGTTGAGCCGGCCGGGCGCGTTGCAGCGGATGCCCGAGTTGCGGGAGCGTGCGGCGCGGCTGCTCGATCGTGTGGGGTTGTCGCACCGGTTGAATCATCGCCCGGTCGAGGTGTCGGGCGGCGAACAACAGCGCGCGGCGCTGGCGCGGGCGCTGATGAACGAGCCGGCGGTGCTGCTGGCCGATGAGCCGACGGGCAACCTGGACTCGGCGACGGGGCAGCAGGTGCTGGACTATTTGTTTGCGCTCGCGCAGGAGAATCGCCGCACGCTGGTGCTCGTCACGCACAACGCGGAGGTGGCGGGTCTCTGCGACCGTCGCCTGCATTTGCGCGATGGATTGCTGCGCGATCCGGCGGAATGATGTATGGTGTGCGGAGATTCAATGAAACAGGGAACAGCATGAAAATTTATCTCAACGGAAAATTGGTGGCCCAAAAAGACGCGAAGGTGTCGGTGTTTGACCACGGCTTCCTGTATGGCGACGGCGTGTTCGAGGGCATCCGCGCCTACAACGGGCGCGTGTTCATGTTGGACGAGCACGTGGATCGGCTGTACCGCTCGGCGGCGGCGATCGCGCTGAAGATCCCGATGACGAAGGCGCAGATGGCGAAGGCCGTGGTGAAGACCTGCGCGGCGAACAAGATCAAGGATGGCTACATCCGCCTCGTGGTGTCGCGCGGCGTGGGCGAACTGGGATTGAATCCGTACCTGTGCTCGAACCCACAGGTCATCATCATCGCGGCGGCGATCCAACTCTATCCGAAGAAGCTCTACGAGACCGGGCTTTCCGTGATCACGGCGGGCACGCTGCGCAACCACGTGGAGGCGGTGAACCCGCGCATCAAGAGCCTGAACTACCTCAACAACATCATGGCGAAGATCGAAGCGATCAACGCGGGCGTGATGGAGTGCCTGATGCTGAACCCGCAGGGGTACATCGCCGAGGCGTCGGGCGACAACCTGTTCATCATCCGCGGCAATACGCTGATCACGCCGCCGCCGTGGTGCGGCTCGCTGGAGGGCATCACGCGCGCGGTGGTGATGCAGCTCGCGCCGGAGCACGGGCTCCAGGTGAAGGAGGACGTGCTGACGCGCTACGACGTGTACACGGCGGACGAAGTGTTCCTGACCGGCACCGCGGCGGAGATCATCAGCGTGGTGAAAGTGGACCGGCGCGACATTGGCGACGGCACGCCGGGCCTGCACACACGGGAGCTGGCGAAGGCGTTCAGCCGCTACGCCCGCCGCGTGGGCACGCCCATCGCGTGAGGAACTCCTGATGTTGTGCGAGTCCTGCAAAGAGCGCGACGCGACGGTGCACCTGACGCAGGTGGTGGATGGCGCAATTAAGAAGTTGCACCTGTGCGAGGAGTGTGCGGCGAAGAGCGGATTCGACATCCAGGGTCCGCTCTCGATAACCGACATCCTGCTGGGCATGGGCATTGAGAAGCCCGTGGACAAGCCGGAGTCGGAACGGACCTGCCCGCGCTGCCACATGCGCCGCACGGATTTCAAGAAGACGGGTCGTTTCGGTTGCGCCGCCTGCTATGAGGCCTTCGCGGAGGAATTGCCGCCGCTGTTGAAGGCGATGCACCGTTCGGATCACCACACCGGCAAGGTGCCCAGCCGGGAATCTGTGCGCGTGCAGGCCAGCGCCGAACTCGCGCAATTGCAGCAAAAGATGGACAAGGCCATCGCGGCGGAAAATTTCGAGGAGGCCGCGCGCCTGCGCGACAGCATTCTCGCCTGTCGGCAGCGCTTGAGCGAACCGCAGCAACGGGGCGCGACATGACCATCCCGGAACTCATGCGGCAGCCCAGCGCCTGGCTCGCGATCGGCGCGGGCGAGGGGCCCGTGGTCAGCAGCCGCATCCGCCTGGCGCGCAACGTAAAGGATACCGCGTTCCCGGGTTGGGCTGGGGCGGAAGAATGCGACCGGTTGTGGCATCGCCTCGGCCCGGTGCTGGAGGCGTTACCCGCCTTACAGCCAGCTTCGAGTCTCGCGATGGGCGACCTGGAGGAACTGGACCGCCAGATACTATTTGAACGCCACCTGATCAGCCGAGAACAGGCGGAGAAGACGAAAGGAAGCGGACTTGTCCTGCGCAGCGACGAGGGATTGTCCGCGATGGTGAACGAAGAAGACCATCTGCGTCTGCAGGGCATGCGGCCCGGGCTGAGCCTGCGGGCGATCTGGGAGGAAATCGATCGATTCGACAGCGAATTGGAGCAGGAGATTGAATATTCCTTTTCGCCGAAGCTGGGCTATCTGACCGCCTGCCCGACGAACGTGGGCACGGGCATGCGCGCGAGCGTCATGCTGCACCTGCCGGGGCTTGTGCTGATGAACGAGATCAACCCGGTGATCAAGGGCATGGGCAAGATCGGACTCGCGGTACGCGGCCTGTGGGGCGAGGGCACCGAGGCGACGGGCAACATGTTCCAGATTTCAAACCAGATGACGCTGGGCGATTCGGAGGAGCAGATCGTCGGCGTGATCGAGCAGATTGTGCAGGAATTGATCGAACACGAGCGCAACGCACGCGAGCGCCTGCTGGAACGGCGCGATGCGGTGGTCCGCGACCATGTGGGGCGCGCGCTGGGCATCCTGTCGCATGCGCACATCCTGACATCGAAAGAGGCGCTGGACCTGCTCTCCGGTTTGCGTTTGGGCGTCGACTTGGGTATACTGACGACTGTGAGCCGGCGCGTGGTCGATGAGTTGTTGTTGTTGACCCAGCCGGGGCACCTGCAAAAAATGGAATCTAAGGCCTTGAAACCGAAAGAACGCGATCGCTACCGGGCGCGGCTGGTGAGGGAAAGACTCGCCGCACCGCCTCGCCGTCGCGGGGACCGGATTTCGAATGAATAATTTTACTCCACGCGCACAGCAAGTCCTGCAACTCGCCCGCAAGGAAGCGGACCGGTTCAACCATGGGTACGTGGGCACGGAGCATCTGCTGCTGGGCATCATCGCGCTGGGGCAGGGCGTCGCGGTCAATGTGCTGCAACGGTTGGGCGTGAACCTGGAGGCGGTGCGCCTGGAGGTTGAAAAAGCGGTCGGCGTCGGGCCCGAGACGAAGACGGTCGGCAATCTGCCGTTTACACCCCGCGTGAAGAAGGTGCTGGCCCTCGCGGGCAGCGAGGCTCGCGCGTTGAACCACGCGTATGTGGGAACCGAACACATTTTGCTCGGGCTGCTGCGTGAGGGCGAGGGTGTGGCATCGCGCGTGCTCCGCAACCTGAACATCGATTTGGAAAAGACGCGTGTCGAGATCATGAAGGAACTCGATCCGAACTACGACCCCGAACAGGATGCCGCGGCGGGTGGCAAACCCGCGCAAGGCAGCGGAGCCGGAGGCGCGGCGGAGTCCGGAGGCGCAGCGGCGCCGGCGAAGGATCAAAAGACCCCGGCCCTGAGCACGTTCGGACGCGACTTGACGGAACTGGCGGGCAAGGGCGAACTCGACCCGGTGATCGGGCGCGCGAACGAGATTGAGCGAGTGGTGCAGATCCTGTGCCGTCGCAGCAAAAACAACCCGGTGTTGCTGGGCGAGGCAGGCGTGGGCAAGACGGCGATCGTCGAGGGACTCGCGCAGCAGATCGCGAAGGGCGATGTACCCGAATTGTTGCGCGGCAAGCGCGTGGTCACGCTGGACCTCGCCTTGATGGTCGCCGGCACCAAGTACCGCGGCCAGTTCGAGGAGCGCATCAAGGCGGTGATG
>DAOLDD010000057.1:0-19806 GCA_035327585.1 Kiritimatiellia bacterium
GTGCCCGACAGGTCGCTGTCGGAGTAGTACACGTCGTAGTACGCGTTCGCCGTCGCGCCAAAGTTGATCGTGCCCGTGTTCGCGTCAACCGCGGCCAGGCCCGAGATGGCGACGGTCGTCGACGAGGGCAGCGTGACGGTGATGGCATTGGAATCCTCGCTGATTCCGCTGCTGTTCTGCGCGCGTACGCGGAAGTAGTAGGTTTGTCCCGGCGCCAGGCCGCTCACCGCCCGCAGCGTCACGTTGCCCAGCGCCAGGTCCTGATAGCCGGCGACGAAGCTGGAGAATGTGTTCTCGGTGGCGACATCAAAGCGATAGCTGGTTGCGCCGGACGCCGCGTTCCAGTTTGCCTGGAAGGAAGTGGGCGTGACGGCCGTTGCGGTCAGCGCGACCGGCGCATCCGGCGGCGGCCCGGCGAGCGAGGCCTGGACGGAGGACGAATTTGGGCCTTCGCACGGGCCGTTGAGCGCCGACACGACATAGTAGTAGGTGTTGCCGTTTTGCGCGGTGGCGTCGGTGAACGTGGTGCCGGCCACGCTGCTGCCCGCGGCGAGGGTGGAGAACGGGCCGCCGCTGCTCGTGCCGCGTTTGACGCGATAGGCGGTGGCGCCGCCGGTGGCATTCCAATTCAGCTCGACCTGTCCATTGCCCGGCGTCGCCGCGAGGCCGGTCGGCGCGGAGGGCGCCGTGTTGACGGTGATCGCGACGCTGCCGTTCATCGTGTTGTCGCATCCGCCGGAATTGCGCGTGGCTTCCACCGTGTAGGCGCCGGCCGTGGTGTGGAGCCCGAAGCTGATGGCGCCGCCGGTACCCGCGACGGAGCTGCCCACGGGCGTCGCGTCGCGCAGCAATTGATAGCTCACGCCCGCTTGCGAGCCGGAGAGGCCGACCGCGGTCCCGCTGCCGCCCGCGCAAACCGTGCCGCCCCCGGTGACTGTGTAGGCGGTCGGCGTGGCGCAGAGCGTGCCGCGGATTTCAAAATCGTTCGCCGTGGAATTCGCCACGTCGAACAGATACCAGGTGCCCGCGGTGCTGGATCCGCCGTGGTTGACGATGCGGAAGGTCACCGTCACACCGGGCGCTACGTCCTGCAACGCGGCGATGCCGGAGAGGTCGAGCGGGATTCCCGAGACCGAAGCGCCGCTGGAAGCCGTGGAACTGTAGGTCACCGTGGCGATGTCGACGAAGTTCACGCCGTCGAGCGCATATTGGAAGACGCCGGTGTCCGGTCCGGTGGTGGAGCGCCGGTAATCGAAGCGGCTCACCTGGTTGAAGGAAACCGACACCCCGGCATTGCCGGCGACCGTGAAGGTTGCGAATTGTCCCGCGGCCTCGGCGGCGGACGCGGAGGCGCCGTTCCAGTTCGTGCCGCCCCAACCGCGCGCGGCTGCCGTGCCGCCGATGCCCACCCCGCTGCCGCGCGTCAAGCCACCCACCGTCACCCCGGAGGCGCTCATCGACGCCGCCATCGGCGAGGGTCCGAAATTGCTCAGCCCGCTCATGTCCCAGCCCGCCAGCACGAGCGGCGTCAGCACGGTGACGGTCGCGGAATACGGGCCGTTGCCGCAGGCGTTGTAGGCGCGCACGCGGTAGAAATAGGTCGCGCCGCTGGTCAAGCTGGACAGGGCATAACTCACCGTCGCGCCGCTCGCGATGTTTTGGTCCTGCACGACGAACGCGCCGCTGAAGTCCTCGGTCTCCGACACATCCAGCAGATAGCCCGTCGCGCCGGCGAGCGGCTGCCAGTTCGCGGTGAACGCCGTCGGCGAGACGTCGGAGCCCGCCGTGGCCGTCGGCGCCGAGGGTGCTCCCGCCGTCACCGATACCGAGAGCGTGCGCGCCGTGCCGGAAGCGCAGGCATTGACGGCCTGCACCGATACGGAACCGCTCGCCGCGCTGCCCCAGTTCACCGTGATGGAGGTCGTCCCGTCGCCCGCCGTGATGCTGGCGCCGACCGGCAGCGTCCAGTTGTAGGATGTCGCGCCGCTGACCGCCGCAATCGTGTAGGTCACGCCCGCCGCGCCCGTGCATACCACCGTTCCCGCGGGGTTCGCCTGCGTGATCGTGCCCGGCTGGGCCGGTGTGCCGCTGATTGTCACGGTGAAACTTTGTCCTGCGCTGTCGCAGCCCTGGCCCGAATTGCGCACGGTCAGCGTGCCGGTGTAGGCGCCCGCCGGGGCCGCGCCCGGGACCGTGATCGCGATCGGAGAGGCGCCGAGCGATGCGAGGACGACGTCGTTGAAGCCGGCCGATTCCGCTGCGGCGTTGAAATCGATGGAATACTGGTCAGGGCTGCCGGTCGCCCCGGAATAGGGCAGACTCGCGCTCGTGGCGCCCTGGCAGACCGTGGGGCTGCCACCCAGCGTGAGCGAAGGCGCCGTCGCCGTGGTCAGCGTGGCCTGCGCCGTGGCCGTGCAGCCATTCGCGTCCGTGATCGTGACCGTGTAGGTGCCTGCGACCGACGCGTCAAACGAGGAGACATTGCCCGGATTGGAGGCCCCCGCCGGGACTGCCCACGCGTAGCTGGCGCCGTTGGTCGTCGCCGTCAGCCGCAGCGCGTTGCCGGAGCAGATGGCGCCGGAGGAGGGGGTGACCGTCGCCGTCGTGACCTGCGAGCCGCTGCCCGTGAGCTGGACATCGTCAATGCGATATTGCGTCGCCGTGCCGGTCTGGCGGAAACGGATGCGCAGGTTGGCCGTGGCCGGAATCGTCCCGGTCGCCGTGCGATAATACCAGCCCGCCGTGCCGCTCCCGCTCGGCAGCGCCGTGTAGGAAAGGGCCGTGTAGCTGGACCCATCCGCGCTGACCTCGACGACGAGATCCGCGCCCGTGCCCGCCGTCGTACTCTTGTAGATGCCGAACGACAGCGCGAGGTTTTGGTAGCCCACCGTGTTGACGCCGGCGATTTGGAAGAACGTGCCGACGGTGGTGGTGATGAAAACATTGCCGCCCGCTGATGCGCCGGTGTAGCCGGTCGACGAGGAGGTGCTGCGCACATCGGCGGTTCCCGTAAACGTCAGCGAGGCGTTCTCGAAGGTGTTGGCGCTGATCGCCGTCGTGCTGGACGGCGTCCCCATATTTTCGCTGAACAGCGTGGTGGTGGGGCCGGGTACGGCGAAGCTGTTCACCGTCAGTGTGCCCTGCGCACTGTCGCTCGCGCAGCCCCGGTTGTCGGTGACGACCACGCTGTAGATGCCCGCCACACTGGCGGAAAAACTGGCCGTGTTGCCGGGGTTCGACGCGCCGGGCGGCACGCTCCATGCGTAGCTGTACGGCCCCTGGCCGCCCGACGGCGTCGCTGTCATCGTGGCCGACGAGCCGCTGCAGGTGGACGGCGAATTCACCGACGCGGTGGGTGGCGCATGCACCGTGATCGTGAACGCGACGGGGGTTCCCGCGCAGCCCGTGCTGTTCCGCCGCACGGTGATCGTCGCGTTGTAGGTGCCGGCCGCGACGCCGCCCGGGACCGTGACCGCGATCGGAGAGGCGCCGAGCGCCGTCAGCGCGACGTCGCTGAAGCCGGCCGACTCCGCGGCGGCGTTGAAGTCGATGGAGTACTGGTCGGGGCTGCCGGTCGTGGCGGAGTAGGGCAGGTTCGCGCTCGTCGTACCCCGGCACACGGCGGGGCTTGATCCGAGAGTGATCGTCGGAAGCGCGTTCACCGTCAGGCTGGCCGAGGCCGATTCCACGCCGGCGCCGCCGCACTGCGGAGTCACGGTGACCGTGTAGGAACCAGCGTCGCCCGCCGCGGCGGACGCGATTTCGTAGGTGGCGCTGTTTGCGCCCACGTTCGACCCGTTGCGTTTCCACTGATAGTTGAATGGCGCCGTGCCGCCCGTCGTGTTCGCGGTCAGCGTCACGCTTTCGCCCGCGCATACGGCGGACGAGGAAATGCCGGGCGTGTTCACCGTCGGTGCGTTGCACCCCGAGGCCGTGGTGCCGCTGGCCGCCCCGCCGAAAGCCGTTTCCACATTGGCCCCGTTGCGGGCTTTGACGCGGAACGCGACCGTCTGGCCCTGGCTCAAGCCGCCGACCGTCCGCGTGCCCCAGGTGGCGGCTGTCTGCCATACCGCGCTCGCGCTGACGCTGCCGTTGGCCTGCACATACCCGTCATAGACGCTGTCGTTGTTCGTATCCGCCTCGATCGCGAACGTCGTCGCGGCCGGGTTGCCATTGACGTTGAGCGTCACGTCCAGCGAATTCACCGTCGCGTTGTTCACCGTCGGCGCGGAAGGCGTGTTCGCCAGGGTGTGGAAGGAGAGTTCCGTGCCGAGCGTCGTGCCGGAGCTGTTGATCGCGTAGGCGCGGTGGTAATACTGCTGGTTCACGGACAGCGACGAGAGGTTGATCGAGAACGAGCCGGTGCCTGTGGCCGGCGAGGCCGCCGTCTTGTTGTCGGAAATCGTCACGCCCGAACCCGTTTTGTAGACCACGCCGCGATCGGTCACCGACGCCCCGCCATCCGCCGTGACATTGCCGCCCACCGTCGCCGCCGTCGTCCCGATCCCGCTCGCCGCGGTGGACGACACGGTCGGCGCGGATGCGGCGGTTGAGTATGTGAGGGTGAAATCATCAATGCCCACGCGGTCTCGGCTTCCCGAGCCCGTGGATGCTGAAAGCGCCACTACGCGGATCCACGCGGCGGCCTGACCCGAAAGTGCGGCCAGGTCGGTGCCGGTGAAGGTGACGTTGGCCGAATTCCAGCCGGCCACCGTGTCCCAAGTACCCAAGGTCGTCCAACTGGCCGGCGATGCGCCGATGCCATACTGGATCGACCATGTGGCAGCGCGGCCCTGGTTGTCGAACTGCTGCATCTTAACCGAAAGCGCCGGGTCGACGCCGGAGAACGTCACGCCGCTCGCATTGAAGTAGAAGTTGAATGCCGCGCCGGGATCGCCGAATGAGCCGGACTGCCGCACAGCCAGAGCCCGGTCGGTGCGCGAGGCCTGGGTGCCCGAAGCGTCCGCGGAAGTCGCCGGGCTTTCCGCCGCAGCTACGTTGCCGAAACGACCAGATGTATCGCCCCATGCCGTTGCCGTTGTGGTAAAACTCTGCACCGTGCCCAAGCTGGAGGCCGTTGCGCTGATGCGCGTATCCCAGCCGGACGGCAGTCCCGAGCCGATGGCATCGAAGTCCTGCGAGTAGGATGTTCCGGTCAGTGTGACTTGAGCGCTGGAGACGGCTGTTTGCAGCGCGAGCAGGAGGGGAATCGCATACCAGCGGAATGTATTTTTCGCAAACGCACGCCGGGTCTTTCCAATCCAGACCAGATTCATAATGCCCCCCTCGACTCGGATCGAGCTCGCGCGCGGAATCCGCCCCCCGCTTTCCCGACTCCGGGCGCAATAACTACGCCTCTCAACGCCGGTGCGCAATGGGAATTTTACGGCCAATAAATAACTAACAAAGTGGCCCCAAAATGTAAGGTTTGGATTAGGCCGCGTCCGGCCCAAGCCAGCTGTCCGATTCTGGCACGGTGGCGGGGCGGTTAGCCGATGGCTTGTGCGAGTCGGGCGGCCAGTTCGGACGCTGGTATGCGTTCCTGCTGCATCGTGTCGCGGTCGCGCCATGTGACGGTGCCGTCCTCCAGGGTCTGGAAGTCGACGGTGATGCCGAATGGCGTGCCGATTTCGTCCTGGCGGCGGTAGCGGCGGCCGATCGCGCCGGACTCGTCGTAGAACACGTTCCAGCGGCCGCGCAGGCTGTCGTAAAGTTCACGCGCCTTCGCCACCAGTTCCGGCTTGTTCTTGAGCAGCGGGAAAATCGCGACCTTGATCGGGGCCACCTTGGGATGGAACCGCAGCACGACGCGCGACTCCTCCTTGCCCTTGTCGTCCGGCGCCTTGTCCTCGGCATAGGCGTTGCACAGCAGCGCCAGTACGAGCCGGTCCACGCCTGCGGACGGCTCGATGACGTGCGGGATGTAGCGGCCCTCAAACAGCTTCGCGCAAAACGCGCGCGCGGCCTCGCCGCTCTTGCCTGCGGCCTGCCAGCGCGCTGCCACTTTTTCGGTGAACGCGGCACGCGCGGCTTCGTCGAGCTTCGCGACCGCCGCCTTCAACTCGTCGTCGAAGACCTCCTGCGACTTGCCGCTGTGCGTCTGGTGCTGCGTCAGGTCGAAGTCGCTGCGGGCTGCGATGCCCTCCAGTTCCTGGATGCCGAACGGGAACGCGAACTGGATGTCGACGCAGGCGCGCGCGTAGTGCGCGAGCTCTTCCTTCGGCTGCCAGTATTCGACGAGTGAGTCCTTCGGCAGGCCGATGGAGCGGAACCAGGCGAGGCGCTGTTCCACCCAGTATTTGTGCCAGATTTCCCAGCCCCAATCGGGCTGCGGCGCGCCCATCAGGTCTGGGTTGTCCGCCAGCGTCGCGACGCGGCCGCACAACAGCTCGACCGCCTCGTCGGGGCGGATGAAAAATTCGAGTTCCATCTGCTCGAACTCGCGCGAGCGGAACGTGTAGTTGCGCGGGGTGACCTCGTTGCGGAACGCCTTGCCGATCTGGCCGATGCCGAACGGCACCTTCTGGCGTGACGTATCGAGTACGTTCTTGAACTGCGCGAAAATCGCCTGCGCCGTTTCGGGGCGGAGATACGCGACGTTCTCCGCGCTTTCGATCGGGCCGACGTTCGTCTTGAACATCAGGTTGAACGCGCGCGGTTCGGTCTTCTCGCCGTGGCAGTCGCGTACGCACTTGCTGGGCTTCTGCGGGCAGGGGATCTCGTCGATCTGGTCCGCGCGGAAACGGCCCTTGCAGGTTTTGCAGTCGATCATCGGGTCGGTGAACGTGTCGACGTGGCCCGATGCCTTCCAGATCTTCGGGTGCATGATGATCGTCGCGTCGAGGCCGGCCACGTCCTCGCGTTCGCGCGTCATCGACCGCCACCACAGCTCGCGTACGTTGCGTTTCAGTTCCGCGCCCAGCGGGCCGTAGTCCCAGAACCCGTTGATGCCGCCGTAAATTTCGGACGATTGGAAGATGAATCCACGCCGCTTGCACAGCGCCGTGAGGGTTTCCATGAAAGCCGCCTGCTGCTTGGAATTCGTATCGCTCATAAGGCTCGCAGAATGCGTAAGCCCGGCCCATGCGTCAAGCGCCACGCGGCTCACGCAGAAAGGGGTCAGTTCTTGTTATTTACTATTAACGAATCACGCTCGCGCCGATAGTAAATAACAAGAACTGACCCCTTTCCGGGGTGCTGGCAATTGGATGGAGGTGCGGGTAGAGTGGGGCAACTGATGGGCGCCGATCATTCCAACCGGGTGGATCCTGATCGCTGGGTCGAGCTGTACGCCGATTATCTCTACCGCTTTGCCATCGTCCGCGTCCGCGACCACCACACGGCGCGCGACCTGGTGCAGGATACGCTGCTGGCCGGGTTGAAGGCGCGTGACCGCTACCAGGGCGCCGCCGCGGAACGCACGTGGCTGACGGGCATCCTGAAAAACAAAATCGTCGACTACTACCGCCGCGGTCGCCGCGAGGCATTGCTCGGCGATCTGGTGGACGATACGGCGGATTCGCCGCTGGCGTTTAACGAACGGGGACACTGGCAGTCGGGCCCCACCACGCCGAAGGAGTGGAGCGAGGAGCAGGTGGCCCACATGGACCGGCCCGAGTTCTGGCGGCGCTTCGAGGATTGCGCTGAGAAATTGCCCGAACAAACCCGGCGGGCGTTCGTCATGCGCGAAGTGGATGGCTTGGAAACGGAAGAAATTTGCGCCGCGCTGTCGATTTCACCGCAAAACTTCTGGACCATCATGCACCGCGCCCGCGCATCGCTCCGTCGCTGCCTCGAGGTGCATTGGTTCGCCGTTGCCGGCTAGCAGCCCTTCAGACTTCCGCCCCCCTTCAGGCTCGTAATTTACGGGTTTGTTCCGATTGCTCAGGCTTCCTACCGGGTCGGACGCGACCAGTCGTCCAGCGCGAGTGCGGTGGCTTGGGCGAGGGCGTCGGCGGATTCGTTGGTGAGGCCAAGGCGGGCGGCGACGCCGGCGAGATTCTGCCAGGCGGCGCGGTAGCCGGGTTCCTCCGCGGTGATGCGGCGCAGGTGCTCAAGCGCCTCCCGGCTGCGGCCCATCCGATGCAGCAGCGCGGCGGCGTTGTTGCGCGCCTGCGCGAAGCCGGGGTCGGTGTCCAGTACGGCGAAATATTCGCGCAGGGCCTCGTCCGTCCGCCCGCTCCACGCGAGCAGGAGACCGAGGTTGTAACGCGCAATCACGTGCCGGGGATCTACCTTCACCGCTTCGCGGAAATAACGCTCCGCCACATCGCGCCGTCCCGCGTCAACCAGCGCGGAACCGAGCGTGGCCAGGGCCTCGGCGCGCGGATGCGCGGCAAGTGGCGCGCCCAGCTCAAAATGACGCAGCGCATCGTCCACGCGACCCTGCGCCGCCAGTACCCGGCCCAGCAGGAGATGCGCGCGTGTGTGGTGGGGCACTTCCCGCAGCGCGGCGCGATAAACCTCCGCGGTGGCGTCAAGCCGACGCGTCTCCTCCAGCACTTGGCCCCAAGCGAGCATCAATTCCGCGTCGCGCGGACGCGCGGCCAGCGCGGCTTGCAGGGCGGCTCCCTCGGCGTGGATATCGCCAGCGCGCGGCCGCAATTCGCGTTGGCGTGCCGCGATGCGCTGGAACCGTTCGGCCTGGTCCGCCCGGCCAATGTAGGGCCGGCCCGACAGGCGTGCGGCCATCTTCTCCAACACACGCAACTCCTCACGCGGCGTATGGGCGAGGCGCAACGCGAGCTGTTCCTCCAGCCCGGACTCGTCCGCGCCCGGCGCGAGTGCGTTGGCGATGAGCGCGGCGAGCCGGGCGTTGCCGCGGAAACTGAAGTGGACGTGGTCGAGAAAGTGGTCCGGGTCCGCGCCGAGCGCCGCTTCGGCGTCCACGAGCAAAACCCCGTCGCGGCCGCCGCGCGTACGGATGAGGTCGTTGATGCGCGAGTCGGCGCGGAAGCGAAGCGTGTCGAGGTCGCGCGCGCGCTGGAAAAGCGGCCGCGCGGCAGCGGGTCCCTCCGCCGCCAAGGCCGCGCGGGCGGCGCGCCACCGGGACTCCGCGTGTAGATCCGGCGCGGCGTTGGTCGCCGAGCCGAATGGCGCCATCTGTTCATTCACCGCGACGGTACAAAGCACGACCCGCGCGTTCGCGCGGCGCGCGTGCTGGAGGATCGCCTCGAGGTTCACCGCGAAATTTCGGTACACCCCGGGGAGCGCCGGGTCGTCCGCGGTAAAGGGACGTTGCTCGAAGAAGGCGAGGCCGTGCCAGCGGTGTGCGGACGACTCGCGCCGGGCGGCGCGGTCGAGTCCCCGCGCGAGAAGCTGGCCGAGCCGCGTCCCGCGCGCAGCGAGCTGTATGCGCACCCAACCCGCCGGCGCGGCGCGACCGAACACGCCGCCGGGCGCAAACGGACCTATCACTTCGTTGTTGCCCATGTAGACCACGACCGCGTCAGGCTTCAGGCGCGGCAGGTCGGCGGCGATGCGGCGGACGACGTGCGCGTTGATGGCGGTGATGCCGAGGTTGATGACCTCGACCGGCCGATGGGCGATGCGGTCGCCGAGCAGGACCTCCAACTGACGCGCGAGCCCGAACGCGGGCGCGGGATCGCCCATCGCGGCCGACTCGCCGAGCACGACGACGCGATAGGCCCCGGTTTCGCGTTCGACGCGGAAATGCTGCCCGTGCCGTGCGAGTTGGCGCGGGAAGACCAGCAGCCCGAAGTATGGATTGTCGCGTAGATGCACCCCCTCCGCCACCACCGGCGCGCGCGACTGGCCAAGCGATAGCGCGCGAAGCGCGAGTTCCGCGAGCGGCACGGCGGCCAGCGCCAGAAACAAGAGCACCCAGCGAAGGCGTCGACGGTTGGGCGTATCGCGCGGCATCGGCGCCATGATAGCGGGTGGCGGGGAAGAGAACGAGGACGACGACGAGGGACGACTGGCTACACCGCGCGGGCGTTGAACGTGCGGTCGCCAGCGTCGCCGAGGCCGGGGACGATGAAGCCGCGCTCGTTGAGGTGCGAGTCGATGGCGCAGACGTAGACCTGGGTTTCAGGGAAGGCCTGCTGCACCGTGCGCACGCCTTCGGGCGCGGCGATCATGGAGAGCAGTTTCACCTTGCGCGCGCCCCAGCCGCTGACGGCTTCGAGCGCGGCGACGGCGGATCCGCCGGTGGCGAGCATCGGGTCGAGGACGAGCGCGACGTCCACCGCGCTGTCGTGCGGGAGCTTCTTGTAATATTCGACCGGGCGCAGCGTCTTCTCATCGCGGTAGAACCCAAGGTGCCAGACCTCCGCGTCGGGGATCAGCTCAAGGATCGGGTCAACCATTCCGAGACCCGCGCGCAGGATCGGCACGAGGCCGATGCGCTGGGCGAGCGCCTTGCCAGCGGTTTGCGCGAGCGGCGTCTGAACGGTGATGTCGTCGAGGCCGAGATCCTTCGCGGCTTCGTAGGCGAGCAGGATGGAAAGGCGGCGCACGAGGCGGCGAAATTCCGCGGACGGCGTTTCGCGGTCGCGCAGTTTGCCGAGGTGGTGTTGGACGAGCGGATGCCGGAGTTCGACGACGTGATCCATGCGATGCCTATAGCCGGAACCCGCGCGCGTGTCGAGCGCGACCGATGGCCGATGCACTCATACTCCAGCAAGAAGACAACCACGGAAGAACACGGATGGACGTGTATGGGGAAGGATGCCCGCGAAATACGCGAAAGGAGAGGGGGAAATACCACGAATGGACACGAATTATGCGTGGATGGCGCCCGCGCGATCGCGCAGGAAGCCGCCAGCGCGCCCCGCGTCGATGGCGAGCAGTTCGGCGACGATGCTGACGGCGATTTGTTCCGCGCCCTCCGCGCCGATGTCGAGGCCGACGGGGCCAAAGACGCGCGCATGGGCCTCCGAGGGCAGCGCCTTCATCAACTCGTCACGCCGCGCGCGCGGGCCGAGCAGGCCGATGTAGGGCGATGCGCCGGCGGCCACGCGAGCAGCCCAGGCGGCGTCCAGCGCGGCGTTGTGCATCATGATCACGGCGTAGCTGCGTACATGACCGGGCAGGTCGCCGGGCGCCTTTTCCGGGCGGGCGACGACGCGGCGCGTGGCGGCGGGGAAACGCACTTCCGTGAGGTGCGTCTTTCGGTGATCGACGACCGTGACACGGAAACCGGCCTCCGCGGCGAGGCGTACCAGCGGGATCGCATCGTCACCCGCGCCGGCCACGAGCAGGTCCGGCGGCGGTTCGAGATGGTCCACGAAGGCCCGCGCGTCGTCGTCCAGGGCGATGCCCGTTTTTTCGTCGGTAAACGGCGGGCCGACGACCTGGCGCCCGGCTTCGGGTCCGTCAAGCAGCGTGCGGATCGCGAAGGCCTCGCGTCCGGCCAGCCGCTGGCGGATTTCCGCGCGAACCTGCGCGCCGGCCGCGGGCTCGCAGCGCTGGAGCAGGATGTCGAGTTTGCCGTTGCAGCCGAGGCCGAGGCCCCACAGGACGTCCTCGTCCGCGCCGGCGTCGTAGTGCACGAGTTCGGGCGCACCCCGCGCGGCGAGCAGTTTCACGGCGCGCTCGCGCAGGTCCTCTTCGAGGCAGCCGCCGCTGACCTGGCCGAGCAGCGAGCCATCCGCGCGGATCAGCAATTTCGCGCCGGGGCGGCGGTACGAGGAACCTTCGAGCCGCACCAGCGTCGCCAGCACGGCGCTTTCGCCTTTTTCGTGCAGGCGTTCGAGTTCCGCGAAGACGCGGGAGGTTTCATGCCATGATTTCATGGCCGCGATTGTGGCGGACGCTCGCGGGGTCTGTAAATGTTTTTTGCCACGCGAAAATCGCGCGCGACACGAAAATTTTCATGATCGGCGCAACGTGTTGGAACGACGGGAACTTGGGTGTTACAGACGTTGAAAATGCCTGTGGATAACTTTTACAGACGTTGAAAATTTCGCGCCGCAACAAGCTGATTTTCAAGCGATTAGCGAAACCTTCAAAAAAGCCTTGCGGCATACAACCCATAGCGGTAGTTGTTTGGGACTTGTTAGGGGTACACCTACAGATTGTGGTATTCGACGCGCGCCTTTTATCCCCCTAATCCACGCCTGGGCAGAGTTTTACGCATTCAATTTTCACGGAGGAGGAGTCTTCACATGTTGGACAGTCGCGCGGTTGAAACGGGTTCGGGTCGGAAACAGGTCGTGGCGGGACGGCGCAAGGCGGCGGCCAGGGTTGGCCTGAGCGTGCGCCGCGTGTTCAGCACGGCGGGCACGAGCGCGTTTGACCAGGTCCAGTGGGAGCGGCGCAAGGCGGCGATCACGGACGACAAGGGCAAGGTGATTTTCGAGCAGACGAATGTCGAAGTGCCGGCGAGCTGGTCGATGCTGGCGACGAACGTGGTGGCCTCGAAGTATTTTTATGGCGATGTGACGAAGAACGAGCGCGAGTTCTCCGTGCGCCAGCTCATCCACCGCGTGGCGCGCACGATCGCGGACTGGGGACTGCGCGACGGCTACTTCGCGTCGAAGGCGGACGCGGAGGTGTTCTACGAGGAACTCGTTTTCCTCTGCGTGAACCAGTACGGCGCGTTTAACTCGCCGGTGTGGTTCAACTGCGGGCTCTACCAGCAGTACGGCATCGGCAAGGACGCGGGGCCGGGCAACTTCTTCTACAACCGCGCGGCGGCGAAGGTCGAGACGGCGCCGTCGCAGTATGAATATCCGCAGTGCTCGGCGTGCTTCATCCAGCACGTGAACGACACGATGGAAGACATCATGGAACTCGCGCGCGCCGAGGCGATGCTCTTCAAGTACGGCTCGGGCAGCGGCACGGACCTTTCGACGCTGCGTTCGACGCGCGAGAAGCTGTCCGGCGGCGGGCGTCCGAGCGGGCCGCTCTCGTTCCTGCGCGTCTATGACGCGGTTGCAAGCGTCGTGAAGTCGGGCGGCAAGACGCGCCGCGCGGCGAAGATGAACACGCTGAAAGTCTGGCACCCGGACATCAAGGAGTTCATCGAGGCCAAGTCGAACGAGGAGAAAAAGGCCTGGGCGCTGATCGAGCAGGGCTACGACGGCAATTTCAACGGCGAGGCGTACGGCTCGGTGGCGTTCCAGAACGAGAACCTGAGCGTCCGCGTGACGGACGAATTCATGCAGGCGGCGCTGGACGGCCGCGATTGGACGACGCGCTTCGTGACCGACCCGCGCAAGGCGGGGCCGACTTACAAGGCGCGCGACCTGATGAAGTCGATGGCCGAGGGCACGTGGATTTGCGGCGATCCGGGCGTGCAATACGAGGACACGATCCAGCAGTGGCACACCTGCAAGAACGACGGCCCGATCAACTCGTCGAACCCGTGCAGCGAATACATGTTCCTCGACGACACGGCCTGCAATCTCGCGTCGCTGAACCTGATGAAGTTCATGCCCGAGGGCGGCCAGTTCGACGTGGAGCGGTTCAAGGCCGCGGTGGAGATCTTTATCACCGCGCAGGAGATTCTGGTCGACAACGCGAGCTATCCGACGGAGGACATCGCGCGCAACAGCCACATCTACCGCACGCTCGGCCTCGGCTACGCGAACCTGGGCTGCCTGCTCATGTCGCAGGGTCTGCCGTACGACAGCGAGGAAGGCCGCGCGACGGCGGCCGGCATCACGGCGGTCATGCACTGCCATGCGTACGCGCAGTCGGCGCGGATCGCGGAGAAGATGCAGCCGTTCGAGGGCTACGCGAAGAATCGCGAGCCGATGTTGCGTGTGATCGAAATGCACCGGGACGCGACGCGCAAGATCGGTCCGTCCTGCCCCGAGTATCTGCGCGAGGCCGCGCAGCGCTGCGCGGACGAGGCGCTCGATCTCGGCCAGCGGTTCGGCTACCGCAACGCGCAGGTGACGGTGCTCGCGCCGACCGGCACGATTGGCTTCCTGATGGATTGCGACACGACCGGCGTCGAGCCGGACATCGCGCTGGTGAAGTACAAACTGCTCGCCGGCGGCGGCATGTTGAAGATCGTGAACCGCACCGTCTCCCAGGCGCTGCGCAAGGTCGGCTACGACACGAAGACGATCGAGGGCATCATCAAGCACATCGACGAGCAGGACACGATCGAGGGCGCGCCGGGGCTCCGGGAGGAGCACCTGCCGATGTTCGATTGCGCCTTCAAACCGCGCAACGGCAAACGCTTCATCGCGTACCCCGCCCACATCCGCATGATGGGCGCGGTGCAGCCGTTCCTGTCCGGCGCGATTTCCAAAACCGTCAACATGCCGACCGAGGCGACGGTTGAGGAAATCATGCAAACCTACGTCGAGGGTTGGAAACTCGGCCTCAAGGCGCTCGCGATCTACCGCGACGGGTGCAAGCGCAGCCAGCCGGTGAACACGGGCAAGGATGAGAAAAAAGCCGAGGTCGCGAAGGCGCCCGCCGCCGACGAGCATGGGCCAAACGGCAACGGCTCCAAGGTGCGTCCGCTGCGCCGCCGCATGCCGAGCACGCGCCGTTCCGTCACGCACAAGTTCGACATCGCGGGCCACGAGGGCTACCTCACCGTCGGTCTCTACGACGATGGCGCGCCCGGCGAGTTGTTCATCACGATGGCGAAGGAAGGCAGCACGGTCGGCGGGTTGATGGATGCCTTTGGCACCGCGATTTCGATGTGCCTGCAATACGGCGTGCCGGTGAAGTCGCTCGTTGAGAAATTCGCGCACACGCGTTTCGAGCCGAGCGGCTTCACGAAGAACCCGGACATCCCGATCGCGAAGTCGCTGCCGGACTACATCTTCCGCTGGTTCGGCATGACCTTCCTCGACGGCTACCGCGAGCCGTCCGCCGCGCGCCCGCTGGCGCTCGAGTCGGGCGACACGCAGCACGGGACCACGGCGCTCACGCCGGACGCCGCGAAGGCGCCCGCGCCGCAGGCCCCGGCCGCCACGGTCGCCGAGAACCGCGGCATGTCGATGCGCGTCGACGAGCAGTTCGAGCATTTCCAGGGCGACGCCCCGGCGTGCGACAACTGCGGTTCGATCACCGTCCGCAACGGCGCCTGCTACAAGTGCTTCAACTGCGGCAACTCGATGGGTTGCTCGTAAGGCGGACGATGCGCTGATTCCAAGCGGGGCGGTCCCAACACCGGGACCGCCCCGCTTTTTTATGGACAGCCCGCCCCGCGCGCGGGCAGGGTCCGGTGGTTGTGCGATGATCCGCCCTCCGAAAAAAGCCTTTGTCCTCGCCGCCGGGTTCGGCACGCGGCTGCTGCCGTTGACGCGCGAAACGCCGAAGCCGTTGCTGCCGATCTGGAATGTCCCGAACCTCGAGCGCGTATTCGCGATGCTGCGGGGGTGGGGGGTGCGCGATGTGCTGGTGAACGTGCATCATCGCGCGGACCGTATGCTGGATCACCTGCGCGCGCGGACGCCGGACGGCTTGCGCATCGCCATCTCGTTTGAACCGGATATCCTCGGCACCGGCGGCGCGCTGCGCCGGGCGGAGTGGTTCTTTGGCGGCCCGGACCCGGTGTGGCTGGTGAACGGCGACGTGGTGGCGGACCTTGATCCGCGTCCACTGCTGCGCGCCTTTAACCCGCGTCGCACCATCGCGTCGGCCTGGGTGCATGGCGCGTTGGGCCCGCGCACGGTGGACGTGTCGCGCGGCCGCATCACGAATTTCACCAGCGCGCGCCGTGGCACGCCGGGGACGTACACGTTTTGCGGTGTGCAACTGGTTCATCCGCGCCTGCTTGACCGCACGAAGGGCTACGTGTCGCGCGAACCCGTTTTCGAATCCGTGATCCGCGCCTACCAGCGCGCGATGCAGGACGGCTGGGTGGTGGCGGGCGTGGAATGCCCCGGCTCGTTCTGGGCGGACATCGGAACGCCCGCGCAGGTGCTTGCCTGCCACCGGGCGCTGGCGAAGGACCGCGATTTCGCGGCGGTCGATCCGACGGCGAGGATGCATCCGCGCGCAGTGGTGCGCAATTCCGTCGTCTGTGCCGACGCGGTGCTCGGGCCGCGCGCGCGCGTTGAAAACGCCATCATTTCAGCCGGGGCGCGGGTGAATGGACCGGTGTCCTGTCTCGCGCTGCCCGCCTGTGCCGCATTTGACCGGACGGAACTGGACGCGCTCGCGCGGCTTGGTTGGAATCCCGCCGCGACGACGGCGCTGCCGTTGGGTCCGCGCGGGTCAAGCCGCACCTACACGCGCGTCCTGCGCGGCACGGACACCGCGATCCTCGTGCGCTACGACGCGGCGCGTGTCGAAAATGCCCTGCACGCGGGGCATACGCGTTTCCTGCGTCGGATCGGCGTACCGGTTCCGCGCGTGCAGGTGGACCGCCCGCGCGACTGCGTCGCGATTTTCGAGGACCTTGGCGACGAGTCGCTGCTCGCATGGCAGCGCGGTCGAACGCGCGCGGAGATTGAGCGGATGTACGAGCGGGTGCTGGACGCGGTGATCCGATTTCATGAGCGCGGCGTGACGGCGGCGCGGCGTGAGGACTTGACACTGATGCCCGCGTTCCGCCCGGTGTTGTACCGCTGGGAGCGCAACTATTTCGCGGAGGAGATGCTGCGAAAACGCGAGGGACGTCCGGCGGCCTTCATCGCCCGGATCAAGCGCGAACTCGCCCGCGTGGCGCGCGCGCTGGAACGGGCGCCCGCAGTGCTGGTGCATCGCGATTTGCAGTCGAGCAACATCCTGATCCGTGCCGGCGCACCGTGGTTCATCGACTACCAGGGCATGCGCTACGGGCCGGCGGTCTACGACCTCGCGTCGCTTCTGTGCGACCCGTACGTCGAATTGCCGGATGAGACTGTGGACGGGTTGCTGGCGTACTACGCCGCGCGCAGCCGGGACGGCGTAGTCGTGCGCGACGTATTCTGGCATGGCGCGGTGCAGCGGCTGGTCCAGGCGCTCGGCGCGTTCGCGAAACTGGGCGGCCAGCCGGACACGCGTCATTTCGCGGACCACATTCCCGCCGCGCGCCGCATGCTTGCCCGCGCCCTGCGCCACGTGCCCGGCTGTCCCGCGCTGGGCGCGTGGACCGGCGCGTGACGGTTTAGCCCGCGAGGATTTGCGCGCGCACCGCGTCGAGATTCGACAGATCGGTGAAGACCGCGTGCGCACCGGCGCGGGTCAGCGCATCCGCCCCATGGCCGCCCGTGGCGACGGCGATGGCGCGGGCCTCAATGGCGAGGGCGGCGGCGACGTCCGACGGCGTATCACCGATCAGCGCGCGCCGGGCGAACGGCTGTTTTTGTTCCGCGCGCCGCCGGGCGAGCCGTGCGATATCGCGCCGGTCCGCGTGTTCGTGGCCATAGGCGCCGAGCTCAAAGTGATCGTGAATGCCGCAGGCCTCGAGTTTTGCCCAGGCACAGGCTTCGATATTTCCCGTAACCAAGCCCAGTGTGACATCCGGGTGTTCGGTGAGCGCGCGCAGCAGTTCGCGCACGCCGGGAAAGACGTAGGGCGCTTCGTTCGCGAGCTCCTCGCGCAGCAGGCCGGGCAGCAATCCGAAAAAGTCGTTTACCTGGCTGGTCGCCAGGTTCCAGCCGTTGCGTGTCGCGATGCGCTCCAGCACGTCGAGGTCCGTCGCGCCCGCGAAGGTGATGTAGTCCAGCGGATCGTCCGTCGCGAAAATCCGCTGCACGCCGCGGATGAACGCGCGCCGCCCCGCGCCCCGCGTGTCGAGCAGCGTGCCGTCGATGTCGAAGAGGACGAGGGTGTTCATGAAGTGAACGGAAGGAATGACGAAATCCGAATGACGACGTGATTCGTCATTTCTCCATTCGTCATTCGGGCTTCATCGCGCGTAGCCCTTCCGCAGGTGCGAGGGCAGGATTTTCAGTTCGTCGCGATATTTCGCGATCGTACGGCGCGCGACCTTGAAGCCTTGTTCGCCGAGTCGCGCGACCATCTCCTGGTCGGAGAGGGGCTGCGCGGGGTCTTCCTCCTCGACGAGTTTTGCGATGGCGTCCTTGATCGTTTTGTTGGAGACGGACTGGCCGTCCGCCGTGCGGTAGCCCGGCGTGAAGAAGTACTTCATCTCGTACGTGCCGCGCGGCGTCTGCATGTATTTGTTCGCGATGGCGCGGCTGACGGTGGTTTCGTGGATGCCGACGATCGCGGCGACCTGGGCCATCGTGAGCGGGCGCAGGTGCGTGACGCCGTGGTCGAGGAAGTCGCGCTGCACCGCGACGATTTCGCGGGCGATGTTGAAGATGGTCTGCTGGCGCTGGTTGATGCTCTTGATGAGGAAGAGGCCCGCGCGCACCTTGTCGCGGATGTAGGTTTTGACGTCCGCCGACGTGCCCGTGTCGCTCATCAACTGGCGGTAGTGGTCGCTGATGTGGAGGCGCGGAATCTGGTCGTTGTTGAGGATGATGACGTATTCGCCGTCCACCTTCTGGATCGAGACCTCGGGGGTGACGTACGACGTGGCGTCGGCTTCAAAGATTCTTCCGGGCTTGGGTTCCAGCGTGGAGATCAGGCGGGCCGCGTCATGAATCTCCTCGACCGGCGTTTTGAGCGCCCGCGCGATATCGGCGAAGCGGCGTGCGCCGAGGTCGTCGAGATGACCGCGCACGACGTCCGCCGCGAGGGAGTCGCCTTTGCCGAGGCGGCGCAGTTGCAACAGGAGGCATTCGCGCAGGTCGCGCGCGCCGACGCCGATGGGGTCGAAGTCCTGGACGATCGCGAGCACGCGTTCCAGTTCAACGGACGGAAATCCGGTGGTGGCCGCGAGTTCATCGAGCGGCGAGGAGAGATAGCCTTCTTCATTTATGCTGCCGACGAGCAGTTCGCCCATCTGGCCGTCGGCCTCGGAGAGTTCCGCCAGCGTGAGCTGGTTCATCAGGTGTTGCTGGAGCGAGACCGATTGCGAGAGGGAGTCGAGGAAGTACTGCCGGCGCGCGGCCTCCTCCGAGGAGTAGCGTTGCGTGCCCTGGTTCTGGTTGAAGTAATCGCGCCACTCCTCGTCGAGTTTCGCGAGTTTCTCAAACTCGTCCTTGATGCCCGTCTCTTCCGCGACCTCGGTCACCGCGGGTTCGATCTCGATTTGCTCCGCCTCCTGCGGTTGCTCCTCCAGCGTCGGGTTTTGCTCCATTTCCTGCTGCACGAGCGTGCGCAGTTCGAGCATGGGAACCTGCAACAATTCGAGCGACTGGCGAAGCTGCGGCGCCAGCACCATCTGGAGTCGCTGCTGCTGGGAAAGGCCTAGGTAGGGCTGTGACATGGCATGAAAGCTGCGGCGACTCTAGCGGCCCAACGTGCGCAACGCAATCGCGGGGATGCCGGAGTCGAAATATTTCACGCATTCGCTGCGTCGACGGGAGGGGCGTTCAACGTCCGGACGGGGGAGGCCGTGCGCCGAGGTCTTGCAGGATGATCTGCGTATCCTCGCCCGGGTGGCGGTGGGGGAAGTCGTAATGCGTTTCAAAGAGGTCCACGATGCGACGGCATTGGTCCTCTTCATCGGGGCCCTCGACCCGGATCGTGATTTCGCTTCCCTCGTCGAGGCCCAGCGCGATCAGCGCCATGATGGAGCGGGGATCACACTCGCCCGATTCCGCGACGACGGTGATCTGGCCCGGGTAGCCCGCGGTGGCCTTCACGATGCACGCGGACGGTCGGCAATGGATGCCGGCGGAATTGCGTATGATGGCGGGCAGCTCAACCACGCGGACAGTGTATTCTTCCCGCTCCACGCTGGCAACAACGGAGCGTTTTGGTTTCGGATTTTCCCCCAGCCCTCGCTCTTTCCGTACCGTGTTCTGCCACCCGAAGGATGGTGGGCGATACTGGGCTCGAACCAGTGACCTCGTGCATGTGAGGCACGCG
>DAOLDD010000058.1:0-18069 GCA_035327585.1 Kiritimatiellia bacterium
TCCTATTGGTTGTAGCGACGGGATTGCATCCCGTCGGCCCGAATCCGACGGCATGAAATGCCGTCGCTACAGGGGTTCGGGAAAAACTTTCGAGAAGCACTCTAATGCGCGATATCCGAAGGACACGGGTCATAATGGGGATGCGGGGCGTTTGGCAGGCGCATGCCGCCCGTCTGATACAGCCGGGGCGCGCGGTCGCACTCCAACCGCAACACCGGACAGAGCGCATCGGGCGGCGTGTCGGGAAGGTCGTCCAATATCAGGCGACTTCCCTCCTGCCGGAAATCGACCGCGCGATTTTCGCCCAGCAGCACCGCTGACTTCACATTCATCTCCAAGCCACCCAACGAGATTGATCGACCGGGCCAGCGCCGCATCAGCCAATACAGGGTGTTGCCCTTCGCCGTGCAGGGGCCGATGTGATTCCAGTCGCCGCGATGTTCGCCGCGCTCCCGCAGGTCGTAGGTGAATTGATCGGTGTTGTAGATCGCCTCGCCACCGCACCGCGTGAGCCAGGCGCCAACGGTTTCCAGCACGTGCACGGTAGCCTCGGGTACGGAGCCGTCGCCGCGCGGGCCGATGTTGAGCAGCAGATTCCCCCGCCCTTGCGCAGCCGTGGCGAGCAGGTCCACCACCTGGCCGGGCGTTTTCCAGTCGTGGTCGCCCGCGTGGTAGCCCCAACTGTTGTTCAACGTCATGCAGCCCTCCCACGGACGCCACGGCTTCGGCGCGCCCATGTGGCCTTCCGGCGTCGCGAAGTCGCCTGACAACCCGTTGCGCCCGTTGAACAGGATGTGGGGCTGAATTTCGCGCACCATCGCGTTCATTTCTTCCGCCCGCCACTGCTCCGCGTTGAACGGCCACCAGCCGTCGTACCAGAGCACATCGATCGGGTTGTAGCGCGTCACCAACTCTTTGAGTCGCGCGAACACGCTATCGATGAAGAGTCGATACGCCGCCGGATTCTCGAGCGCGTCCACCGCGTCGGGCTTGCAGCTCCAGTGATTGAGGCTGTGATACAGCCCGATGCGCAGGCCGCGTTTGCGCGCGGCGGCGACGAACTCCCCCACGAGGTCGCGCTTCGAGTGGAACGGACTCAGCGCCGTCGGGTACAGGTGGAACCCCTCGTGGTGCATCGTCGTGAGCACCACGTAGCGCATGCCCGCACGGACGGCGAGGTCGCAGAGGGCCTCGGCGTCAAACTTCTCCGCCGTGAAGCGATCCGCCAGTTTGCGGTATTCCTCCACGGGAATCTCCTCGCGGTTCATCACCCACTCGGCCCGCCCAAGCAGGCTGTAAAGGCCGTAGTGAATGAACATTCCATAACGTGCTTCTTCGAACCAATTGACTTTATTCATATTTGTCCTGTTCCGATCGATGCTGTTCCCGCGCCAAACCCGCGGGGCAAGAATCCGATTTGACAACAAATGCCGCCCCGGTAGTATTTGCCGACATGCTATGCATACGTATGAGTATGCGATCGTTCGACGGCAGTCAAACGGGAAAGCATCGGAGGGCGCCGGCGCGTGCTGGCAACTCTCGAGGGAATTCTGCGATAAGTAGGGGGGCAACGGAATCAATATGAAAACCATGATGGATGCGGCGGTAATCGGGCTGGGCGCGATGGGTGGAACGCACGTGGGGGCGCTGCGCGCCTCTCCGTATGTGGGAAAAATCTACGGTTACGAACCGGATGCGGCCTTCGCCGCGCTGCGGGGAAAAGAGCTTGGCGTGGAGGCCACCAACGATTTGGATTCCCTCCTGCGCAATCCCGCGATCAAGCTGTTCAGCATCGCCTCGATCAACGCCGTTCATTCCGAGCAGGCCATCGCGGCGTTGCGCGCGGGCAAGGCCGTCATGTGCGAGAAGCCGATGGCGGAGGATCTGGCCGGCGCGCGTGCGATGGTCGACGCGGCCCGCGAAACCGGCGGCTTCCTGCAGATCGGGTTCGAACTGCGCTACTCGCGTATTTACCAACTGGCGAAGGAGTGGATCGACCAGCGGCTAATCGGCGACGTGGTGATCACCCACTGCCGCTACTATTGCAGCGAATTCCATTCGAGAGGCACCTGGCGCAGCGAGAGCCCCGGCTCGCTCATCGGCGAGAAACTCTCGCACTACATCGATCTCCAGCGCTGGTTCACGGGCAACGACGTGGAGGAGGTGTTTTCGATGACCGCCCCGAACGTCGTGGACTATTTCAACCACCCCGACAATCATCAAATCAACATGCGCTTCAAGAACGGGGCCGTCGCGGACCTCAACTTCAGCATGTACATCGCGGAATCCGACCACCGCGACCCCCTGCTGGAGATGCTGGAGAAACAGGCGGACGACGGCCACTGCCTGCAATACCACATCATCGGCACCAAGGGCGCCATTGAGACCGACGTATTCCGCCGCCGCATCCGGCGCTGGGAATTCACCGACAGCCCCGAACGCCTCGTCAGCAAGCTGGTGGAGAAGGTGACCTACACGTCAGCCGAGGACAACGAATGGATCCACAACGTGCACGGCCAGAATCTGCGAATCATCGAACTCGTGGCCAAGGGCTTGCCGCCGGAGACGACGCCCGAGGATTCCTACGAAACCATGAAAGCCGGATTCGCGGCGGAGCTTTCCGAGCGCGAGCACCGCGTGGTCAAGGTGAGCGAAATGGAGGTGCCGTGCCCCACCGCATAAAGCGCCTGCGCTACATCCTTCCCGCGACCGACAACCTCCGGGAAGTCCGCCCGTCGATCTGCTGGGAGCACATGTATGGGTGGATCGACGGCTATGCGCTGCTGTTCGATCCCGTGTTGTGGGCGCGCACCCGAACGCTGCCGGAATGGGAGAACGGGTGGAACAAGAAGTCGGTTCCGGGTGATTTCTACATCACGTCGTGCGCGCAGGCCACGGCGCCGTTTCGGGATCCGACCCGCCCGGGTCTTTATGTCCGCCCCGCCGGGTTGCCGAAGATCGTGCAGGCCGACCGGGTCTCCGAGAAGGAAACCCTGGCCACGCCGGCTGGGGCAACCCCCTACCCCTTCGGCTATCTCTACGACGTCTACGACGGGCCGACGGGTCGATGGATGCTGGGTGAGCGGCCGGCGCTGCGCAAAACGGGTCGCGCGGTGGCCGTTGCATTTGAATTTTTCGCGATGGTGGGAAGTTTCCGCTCCGAAATTCCGGAGGAAACGTACCTGCGCGGCGCCGCGATGCTAGGCGAATTGCTAGCGGAGTGCGGCATGGAGCGCGACGCGCCGGCGCGAAAGGTTGATCGCGACCTGCGCCTCGATTTTCAAGCCTACGGACTCAATCGCTTCATGCTGCAATGGCTGCTGGACCTCAAGGGGCGCAGCCGGTCGGGCGTCGGCCCGGCGGACGCGTCGTTCCTGCAGGCGATGTCGGCCTGCCTCGCGGGACGACACGCCGAAGCGCGCCGCGCGTTGGGTCGCGCATTCGAGCGCCTGGCGGAGCTGCGTCGTGCCCTGTCGCCGATGGACCTCGTATTCCTCGAGCATCCGCACATCGGCATCCTCTTCGAGGACAAGGGATTTTTTGAATTTGAATGGCCCCAGGGCACGCACGACATGCTCCGGTCCTACATCGAGCAGGTCGAGACACGCGGGTACAAAGTCCATCTGGAGGCGGGCGCTGATTGCTGGATGAACCTGGCGAAGCGGTATCCCCAATTGGTGAAGAAGCTGGCGGCGCTGTGGAAGCAGGGGCGCATCGAACTGACGAACGGGACGTATTCGCTGCCCTATGCCCTGCTCTCGCCCCTGTCGCTGCAATACCGTCAGTTCCAGGTCGGCGCCGCGACGTTCGCGTCGGTGTTCGGAAAGCGCCCGCACGTCTATCAGTGCCAGGAGAACTCGTTCACGCCGCAGATGCCCGAGTTGCTGCGGCATTTCGGCTACCGGCAGGCGCTGCACATCGTGCAGAACCGCGGCGCGATGCCCGCCGAGACCACGCCGTTCATCACGTGGACCAGCCCCGCCGGCCACGGCTTGCGCGCCATGACCACGCCGCACCCCGCGCTCGCGCGGAAGGGCGCGAACTACTTTCTGGACCTGCCCCTCGTGCACCATGAGTTCGGAGCGCGCGAGCCCTCCATGAACTACATGAACTTCCAGGACATCGGCTACGTGCCGTTCCGCATGCACATGATCCGGGCGCATCGCTACGCGCCGGTGTGGGGACGTTTCGCGCTCGACAGCGAGCGCATGGCCGAGGCCGCCGACGCTCCGGCTCCGGTGCGGACGTACTTCGCGGATGACTACCAGCTTTCTGAAAAATACTTCTATCCGAGCGAAAGCAACGTCGACCCGTTCAGCCACATGGAGCGGATTTACACCCTGAGCGGACGCCTGCGCCAGCTTCGCGCGGCGGGCGCGAAACACCCGCAACGCAAACGCCTGTTCGACATCCTGGACCGGTGCAGCGACACGCTCTGCCTGCTGGAGGCGCACGATTGCATCTATTGCATGGGCTTTCGCCGCGGTGAATTTTACGCGAACAACGCCTATCAAGTATCACCCTATTCGCGCGAGACGTTGACGGACAAAGTGGCCAGCATGGTGGGCGATGCCGAGGCGGCGCTCAAGCAAGCCGCCGCGCTGATCCAACCGCGCACGCCCGCGCGAACGCTGTTCAACGCGTCCGAAGTGCCGCTGGCCTTTGCGCGCGTGCGCGACGAGGCGAGCCATGCGCTGGGCCCGTTCCCCGCGTTCTCCGCACGCACGCCCGCGAATCGCGCGGCGACGGCCCGCGCCTGCAAGCTGCCGCTTGACCATGGACGCTGGCGTGTGGCGGTCGATCGCAACGGCCCGCTCTGCCTGACCTACAAGGGACAGACGATCCGCGGGCGTCCGATCGACCGCAAGCTCGGCCCCTTCACGCACGTCGCGACGCGCGCGGAACGCCGGGGCGGACTGCTGTTCGTGACGCTTCAGTATCAGCGGCGGGACCGGGAGATCCAGACGGTCGACCTCGAACTCGTTCTCGCGGAGACGGGCGACCACGCGGAAATCAACGTGACCTATGCCCCGCGCACGGATTTCGGCATGCTGCGGAAATGGGGCGATTTCCTCGCGCTCGAATGGACACTCGACACGGCGCTGAGCCGCGTGTGGCGGTTCAATCCGAACGTCCGCTCCGAAACGAAGGAGGACCGCACCGCGAGTTCATACTACCTCGGCGTGGAGACATCGGCGGGCACGCAGGTCAGCCTCATGAACGAGGGCGCCATGTTGTACGAACTGGAGCGCGAACGCGGCGTGGTGCGTTGGCTGTTCCATGTGCAGCACGAACACACACATACCCGCCGCATGGGCGTGGCGTTCGACCGCAGCGAGGCGTTCCAGTTGGCGCGAGCTTGGAGCCAGGGCGTTTTCGCTGCGAATCCTGAACTTCCGCGCGTGCTCACCGAATGTGACTGGCGCGGCGTCAGCGTCGAGGACTGGGTCGCGCCCGGCGCGCTGCTCGTTTCCAATCTCGGGAACGAAGCACGCACGCTCCGCATTCCCACGCGCGCCGTGCGAGGCGCGAGCAATCTGGTCGGGAAATCGATCGTCAAGAGCGGGCAGTTGACGTTGAAACCGATGGAACTGGCGCTGGTGCGGATATAGAGTGGTTGTCGCGAAGTTTTGCCCTGTAGCGACGGCATTGCATGCCGTCGGATTTGGGCCGATGAGCCGACGGGATACAATCCCGTCGCTACAACCAACGGGACATAACTTTTTGAAAACCGCTATATCCGCAGGCAAACACCAGCAATTGATTCACCCCGCCGAGAGGAGCTTCATCATGTCGCGCATTCATCCGGTCGTCCGTCTAGCCCTGATGCTCTTGCTCGCGGGTCGCGCCAACGCCGCTGAATATTCACTGGCGGACCTGGGGCCCGTGGACACGCCGGCGAAGGTGGAGGCCACGCTGACGGCGGCGGTCGCGCGCGTGGTCGCGGAAGGCGGCGGCTTTATCAACGTGGACGGGCGCGTGACGGCGGACTGGGTTGCGCGGAATCCGGCGTCGTCCTCGACGAAACGCGGCTCGCCTACCGTGACACTGGTGGATCGCCGGTTCGGTGTCGAAAAAGTGTATGTGCCGGGCAACGGGCAGGCCGACGGCACGGCGTGGACGCCGCGCCAGGTCATCCGCACCGTGGCGGAGCCGATCGACATGACCTTCGGCGTGCATTCCACGGAGAAGATCGACACACGCATCGCCGGCGGTACGGCCTCGTACGATCAGCCCATCGTGGACGCGGTGAAGGCGGGCACGGATGTGCGCATCTACCTGCCGAGCCAGCGCGGGCTCGCCGTCGGCACGCACTTCGTCGTGTCGGGCGTTCCGCGAGGCTACGGGGAACCGAACGATCGCGGCCCGATCAAGGCGCTCGGCTGGGACAAGGAACGCGGACTGCCCTACGTGGTGATGGATCTTAAACACGATCACCCGGCGGAAGCGCTGTTCTACAACAAGCACGTCGTCAACTCGATGACGCTGGTGGACCATTCCCAGTCGGACAACCAATCCATGGGGCTTAACGTCGCGCGCTACAACTACGGACAGGGCGACAGCTTCGTGATCGCCGCCCACTCCCGCACCATGGGCAACGTGATGTCCGGCGCGGGCGACGAGGGTGGCCTGACGTATGCCTCGGACATCTACAACGATCTGCGGCCGTTCCGAAGCAAGGTTGTTTCGATGAACCCGGCGACGGGCGAGCTGGTGTTCGAGCCCGGCCCGGCGCGCATCCATACGTTGGGCACCAGTCGTCCGCTGATCAACTTCAACACGTCCAAATGGGTGACCGCGGGCACGGTGCACATCGTGGCGCCGGGGTATCCCGATCCATGGCTGCCGGCAACGAACGCGGCGGGCAAGGTCGACGTGATTCCCAACGGCGCGATCATCGGTAGCAAAGACTGCGGCTGGACACGCGATGTGATTGGACGTTTTTTCGCCATCGACGAACCGGGTGAATATCTTGACCCGGCGAACGATCCCGACGCGGGGTACACGGCCGCGCCCGACATTCGCGTCCATCGCTGGTACCAGATCATGAACGTCGAGGATCGGCCCGACGGCACGAAGCGTTTGTACATCGAGCGCACCCGCTGGTGGGCGCGGCACGACGTGGCGCCGACGCTGTACGACCGCGAGAACATGACGTGGAAGGACCACGAGCGCCCGCTGAACTACATCATCGCGCCCGGCGCGCAGGTGGCGGACGTCACACGCGGATGGAAGGAGACGCTGGCCTCCGGCGGCTACGCGGAGAAGCCGTATTCGCGCACGCTGGTCCTCGCCCCGTCACCGGATAGCGGCACGACGTTTGACTTCCAACCGGGCGACCCGATCGCGCAGGCCATCGGCAGCGACCCGTGGAACGTGACCGGCTTGCGCATCCGCCACTTCAACTACGTCCCCAGCACGATTGAGGATGCCTCGGTACAGGTGAAGAACATCGGGCGCGTCGCGGTTCATTCCGCGTTTTCCATCGCGGGCGATCCGTCGCTCGACAAGGCGCTCGCGGAGCAGAAGGACCGGAACCCGGCGTTTCTTTACGGCGTGAATCTCCTGACCTCGACGCGGGTGGGGTTGCGGTTTGCCGGCGACACACAGGACGCCGCCATTCACTTCGTCCAGCGCCACGGAAAACCGCAGCCGATGCTGTGGAATGTGAAGGGGTTCCCGACGCACCGGCTCACGGTGGACCCGGAGCGAGGCGGCTTCGCGCTCGCCGGCGGCGCGACGGCGGTGGACGCGCTCAATGTGTCCCCGGCGGGCGGCATCAGCGCGGGCGCGCATCCCGCGCGCAACCTGCGCGGCATCGGCGTGGCTGTGCGGGAGAACCGGACCGAGCACGCGGTGTGGTTCCCCCAGCCCGAGGCCGACGCGGCCTACGCGCTGCACGTTCAGCCGTCCTGGTTCACCGCCGTCACCACGGAGAAGACGGCGGACGGTTTCACCGCCCGATTCGAGCGCCCCGCGCCCGCGGGCGCGACGCTCGACTGGATCCTGGTCCGCTGAGCCCCACGCCTGCCGAGATTTTGCGTGGCGTTTTCAAGGCAGCCCACAGAATGAGGAGAGACGGGATTTACGGGATGGACGGGATGACAACCCTCTTCCCGTTCACGTTCTCGTTCACGTCCACGTTCTCGAAATCCCTCAGATCGTGTACGAGCACGCGCACGTGAACGTGTACGTGCACGGGAGCTTCACTTATTACAGATCGCCTGCCGTGAGGATGGCATAAATGCCGACCGCCTGGCCGGGCGATTCCCCCGTCGTCGGACGGGGCGCGATGACGATGTTGGCTTCGCCGCGGCGGAGGATGGCGCGGGCGTCCACGGGTTCCGCGCAGAACGCGAGCAGCGGGACGAGTTCTCCGCGCACCATGGGATTGACGGGCAGGCCGGCGAAACTCGCGATGGCGCTGACTTTCGGATGTCGCTCCTGCATGGCGAGCAGGGTCCAGGGCTCTTCCCGGGGCCCTTCCGATGGCACGGGGAGCGTGACGCTTTCGCGCGCCGCGACGGACACGCCGCCTTTGCGCAACGCCCTCTCGTAGGCGTGAATCATCGCCTGCACGCCCGTCGCGGCGGGCCCGAACAGGCGCGGCTCAATGATCAACACCGAACCACCGCGATTCACGAGCGTCAGCGTCTTTTCGGCAGCCTGGCCACCGAGCTGGGCATACAGGTCCGTGTTCGTGGAAGGCTCGGGCGGAGGCGACGCGCGCAGGAAACCCCACAGGGTCCACGCGAGCAACATGGCGGCGACGCCCGCCAGGAGATGATGGGGCGGGATTGAGGACAACGACCGGATGTTCATGACTATTTCTCCACCGGCACGACGATGCCGCGCAGGATGATGTTCTGGCAGAACACGAACACGACGAGCGTGGGCAACGCGGCCACGACGAGCGATGCGAAGATCACGGGCGTGCCGAACTGCTGCTGGAGCTGGTAGATGTAGACCATCAGCGTCCACATGGATTCCTTCTGGCAGACGAGCAGCGCGAACATAAACGCACCGTAGGCGGCGGTGAATGCGCCGAGGGCGATGACCGCGAGAATGGGCGTGGAGAGCGGCAGCGTGATCGTAAAAAACATCCGCAGCTCGCTCGCGCCGTCGATGTCGGCGGACTCGTACAGCTCCTTCGGCAAGCTGTCGAAGAAGCCCTTGAGGAGGAAGATCGAATAGCCGTTGGCGGCGGCGGGAATGATCAGCGCGGCGAAGGTATTCAGCCAGCCGAGTTCGCGCAGCATCAGGAACGCGGGGATCTGCGTGACCTCGGCGGGGAACGCCATGGTGGCCATCAGCAGGAACAGCGCCTTGTAGCCCCAGCGCGGCTGGAAGCGCGAGAGGCCGTAGGCGGCCAGCGGATTCACGATCAGCGCGGTGAGCACGGCGAGCAGGCAGAAGATCACGGTGTTGCGCATCGCGCGGCCATGCCCGGCGAGGTAGTCCCACACGATCCGGTAATTGCGGGTGATGAAATCGCGGATGATCGCGCCGCGGTGCTCGCGCAGCAATTGGGCGTCGTAGGCGAAGACCGGCATCGCGGCTTCGGGCTCGCCGCGCGTCGCGAGCCACGCGTTCCAGCGAAATTCGGGACCGTCGAGCGAAACGCCGTCGGGGCCGGGCCGGGCGGCGAGGAAGGCCTCGCGTTCGGCCAGCAACGGGCCCTCCACGCCGGCTTCGGGCAGATCGATTTCCGTCCACTCCGCGTAGGCGCGGCCGTGCGCGATGCGGAGCGCGTCGAGATCGCCGTAGCGTTCGCGCAGGAAGGCCTGGTAGTCGCCGCGTAACGCCGGATCGAGCCGGATGAAGCGGCCGGAGAGCGTGTCGCGCACATACGACCACCAATCCTCGCGGAAGCCGGGCTGCTCGGGCGCGCGGGCGGGCAGGCGGATGTCCTCCAGCGCGGCGTATTCAGTTTCCCACGCGGCGTTGATCCGCGCCACGGCCTCCAGGCCACGCCCGTAGCGGGGGACGAGATACTGCGTGACGAAGTAGCCGCTGACCGGCGTGGGCACGAAATAGCGGCGAGGGAGTTCGGCGCGGAACGCGGCGTAGGTGGCGGCGAACGGGCCGCTCAGCGGCTGGTAGGAACGCTCGGCCCAGCGCTCCAACGGCAGGCGGGCAGGCAACTGGTGCCGGGCGACGCCGGGGTGCTCGCGGCGGAGCAACGCGATGTAGCGGAACAGCAGCTCGGGCATCGTCTTGAAGCCGAACGCGTGCCCGACCTGCATGAACGGCGCGGGCCAGCCGGGCGCCTCGGCGTCCAGAAATTCGTTCCACGCGCGCAGCGTCGCCGCGTCCGCCGCGGGCGGCGCCTCGAGTTGATCGAACGCGTAGGCGGGTTTCCCGTCACGGCCCCGGTAGCCGGTCGCCGCGGAGAACCAGTCGAGCTGGCCGCCGTAGCGCTGCTCGACGAATTTCTGGAACAGCACGGTGTCGTCGCGCAGGAAGCGGGGCACGACGTCGAAGCGCCGGATGTCGAGATCGCTCTTCATCGACCCGCTGACCATCAACAGGAACGGGTACACCATCCACACCGCGCCGAACGCCAGCAACGCATACATGCCCGCGAGGAGCAGGCGTCCACTCCACGCGCGTCGTCCGACCTGGTGCAGGATGGGCATGGGTTATTTCCCGGTCGTCCGGAACTCGACCTTGTTCAGGATCTTCAACTGGTACGCCGTGAACGCGAGCAGCAGCACGCCGAGAATCCACGCCATCGCGGTGCCCTGCCCGAACTGGAGATAGAGGAAGCTGCGCTGCCAGATTTCATACCCGGCGACATGCGTCGCGAGATTCGGTCCGCCGCCGGTCATCGCGAGCACGGCGTCCACCGACTTGAACCCGAAGATCACCGCGCCCACCGCGTTGATGACCAGCAGGGGCCGCAGGTAGGGCACGACGATGAAGCGCACTTTGTCCACAAACGACGCGCCGTCGAGGTCGGCCGCCTCGTAGAGGTCGTCGGGGATGCCCTTCAGCGCCGCGAGATAGATGATGCAGCCGGGACCGAGGTGCGCCCACGCGAGCGGGAAGACGACGCACAGCATCGCGAGTTTCGGATCCTGCAGCCACGTTTGCGCGGGCAGGTTGAGCGCGATGAGCAGGCGGTTGAGCAACCCGTCGGGCGAAGGATCGAAGAGGCCGCGCCACATGAAGAGGATCACGACGCCGGATACCACGGCGGGCAGGTAGAAGAGAATGCGGAACAGCATCTTGCCGCGAGGGATCTCCTGCAGCAGCACGGCCAGCAGCACCGGGGGGAAGAACCCGAGCAGCATCCACAGCGCGCAGAAGTAAAACGAATGGCCGAGCGCCATCCAGAAGCGGGCGTCGAAGATCACGTCGGCGAAGTTGCGGATGCCGACCCACGCCGAGTCGCCCATCACGCTGTAGTCCTGGAACGCCATCGCGGAGCCGCGGGCCAGCGGGTAGTACTGCCACATCAGGATGAGCAGCAGCGCGGGCGCGACGAGCAAAACCGCCGCGCGGTCGCGGTAGGTGACGCCCTCCCG
The DNA here is from genome assembly GCA_035327585.1 of Kiritimatiellia bacterium. Taxonomy (GTDB): domain Bacteria; phylum Verrucomicrobiota; class Kiritimatiellia; order CAIVKH01; family CAIVKH01; genus JAMLJG01. The sequence goes on from DAOLDD010000058.1 coordinate 11,532, forward strand.
CTTGTCCGCCGTGCGCCCGCCGCGCATGCCGCGGAAAACAAATCGCACCAGCGCAACGAACGCCAGCGCAATGGCTGCGGCGGCCACCCAGGCGGTGCGGTTGCGCGCGCTTCGGACTTCCGGCGGGAGCACGCCGAGCATCTTCTCATTCGTCTCCTCCACCGCCGCGCGCAACTCGGCACGGATCCGCTCGCGCCGTGCCTCCTCGTCAAGCCCACCGAGATCCGCGTGCGTGATGCGGTCCAGCGGGCGCGTAAGGTAGGCGTACACATACTGGCAGTTCCGCCCGTACGGCTCGGGCGTGCCGTTCGCCAGCGCCGACTGGAACGCCTCCTCCAGCCCCGGCGGCGCGAGGCGCGCGAGGTGCTCGAAGCCGAATTCGCGCAACCACGAGGGACTCAGCATCCGCCACGCGCCCTGCTCCACCATCGTCTCGGTGAAAATCTGGCGCGCCTCGCGGCCGCAGAGGAACCGGATGTAGGTCCACGCCGCGCGGCGCACCTTCGGGTCGCGCTGCCCGGCGAACAGGCCGAACATCCGCGCATTGACCTCGGCGCTGGACAGCCCGTTCGGCCCGCGCGGCACGGGGGCCACGCCGATGAGCTGGGGATTGATCCCGGCGAGTTTTCCGCTGCCGAGATAGCCGAAGAAAATTCCGAGCTGTCCGTTCTCCCAACGCTCGACAATATCCGCCCCACGATACGCGACCGGCCCCTCGCGTCCGTTGCGCGATACCCGGTCGCGCCGGAGCGCGTCCACATAGGCGAAGGCGTCCACCGCCGCCTCGGAATCGAACGCCGCGCGCCAGGCGCCATCGGCGTCCTGCTCGACCGCGCGCGCACCGGCGCTGCAGAGGAAGGTGTACATGCCATAGGCCGCCTGCGAGCCGGTCGCGAAACCGAGCGCATAGACGCCCTTCGACGGATCCGTGAGCCGGCGCGCGGTCTCGCGCAATTCGTCCCAGTCGCGCGGCGGCCGCTCGGGATCGAGCCCGGCCGCGGCGAACAGATCGCGGCGATACATCATCACGACCGCGAGCGTCTGGTAAGGCATCGCCCAGGTCCGCGTCTCCCCGTCCGGGCCCGGTCGGCGCACCACCGGGGCCAACGTGGGCGGAATCATCTCGGCCAGTTCCTCGTCCGGCACCTCGCTCAAGAACTCATCCATCGGGGCGAGAAAGCCGCGCTGGATGTAGGTATCGGATTGGCGGAAATTGACATAGATGACGTCCGGCGACGTACCTCCCGCGATCGCCATCAACGGCGCGGCGTCCATCACATCGCCCTCGATCCGCAGCGCGGTGGCGCTCTCCAGGCGGATGTGCGGGTGACGCTCCAGGAAGCGCTGGTGGATGCGGTGCTCCGCCACCTGCTCCGGGTTGCTCGCCTGCGCGCGCGGCAGCGAAAACACCCGCACCGTCACCGGTTCCGGCGCCCCGGCCCACACGGCGGACGCGGCCAGCACGAGCGCCGCGAGGATCGAGGCCACCCTTTTCACGCCGTGTATGCGCACCGCCACTTCCATGCTCGCATGATGAAGTCCGACCCGGCGGCATGCAAGCTCATAGGTATGAGATTGATGAATTTGATTCATACGCCCCGCCAAACGAAGGACAGACGCGGGCCCATATCGACGCGCGCCGTGCCGTCCTCTTTTCCCTTGCCCTCCACCGGCGAGCGCGGTACATATTGAATCATACCTATGAGCATGGACTTCCGCAGGCCCGGCTCCGCGGTTCGCGGAGTCTTCAAGGACCCGCCGTGATGATCGTGGGTACACGTGGAGATACAACATGAAAACGATGCGTCGCTCTCTCGGCATACTGACCCTCACGGCGCTCGCATCGCTCGCGACCCGCGCGGAGGCGGCGACGCTGACGTTCAAGGATCCGCCGAAATTCTTCAACGACCCGGCCGCCTGGGATCTGGGGTATATGCCGGGGCCCGGCGACACCGCGCTGTTCACCAATGCACCGGGAGGAAATTATTTGGTTTACTTCACCAACATTTTCCACGAGGTCGACCGCATCGAAGTCAAGACGTTCTCCAGCAATGGCTATGCCCGCTTCAACGCGAATCCCCAGCTTGGCGCCTCACTCCTCGTGACCAACCGGATCGACATCTATACGGAAGGGACGACGACCAATGACTCAGCCCGGATGCTTTGGGAGTATTTCAATCAATTGGATGTCACCAACGGGGCCGGCACCGCGCTGGTCGAGGTGGGCAACCGGGCCCAGTTGCAGGTGGTGGTCGGCTTGCCCACCGGAATGGGCACGGCCCGCGTGGACCGGCTTGTGTCCACGAACGTGGAATCACAGTTCCGCATCTCCAGCGGGGAACTTCAGACCCGCCACGGGGTGGACATCCGGCAGGGCGCGCACCTTCAGGTCGGCGACGCCTTCCCCGCGCGCTGGCGCATCCAGGGCGGAACCAATACGGTCACCCTGGCGAGCGGCTTCCAATTGTATCTCGGCTCAGCGGCCGCGGCGAGCAACTCACTGCTCGAAATCTCCGGAGCAGGCACGGTGTACACCAACCCGGTGGGCAACACCTATATCGGCCTGAACGGGCAGGACAACCGCATGGCGATCCGGGATGGGGCGCGCGTATATCTGACGGATACGTCGGGATTTTTAAGAGTGGGAAACACTGCGCGCGCCCGGTTGGAAATCACCGGATCAAACACCTATGTGCAGATGGCGAACGGATTTGAACTCGCATCGGGGGGCAACGGGACAAATTCATACTGCGAGGTGTCCGGCGGCGCGGTCGTCATCGCCACCGCCGTGAGCATCGGGGATTATGCCCTGGGTGTCTGGGGTCCGGAGTCGACGACACTGGTGACGGGGGCGGGAACCTGGCTCACGGGCAGCAATATGAATATCCAGGTCGGGCAGACCACGTTGGCGAAAGGGACCCGGCTCATCGTCTCCAGCGGGGCGGTGGTGGTGGCGCGGAATCTTTTGGTCAGTTGGGCGGCCGGGGCGAGCAACAACCACGCGCAGGTGCAGGATGGCGGCGTCCTCCGGGTCAACGGCCTTCAAACCCGCACGGCCGCCTGGGGCACGATCTCCAACGTGGGGGGCGTCTACCAGTTCCGCATAGCCACGCCGGGAATTCAGCCCGCCGGCGGACCGATTTCCATTGAAAACGGCGTCGTCTCCTTCTTCGAAGTCAATAACGCGCCGCTGCTGCCAACCGGGACAGGCCTGACCAACCTGACATGGATGGGCGACAACACGTATGAACTGGTCCGCGCGACCAACGCGGCGGTCGGCGCATACACCTTCGATGCCATCGCGAACACCGGCAATCCGACGAACTATCGGGCGCTCGCACTCGATGACGGCGTGGCGCGGGTGACGAATCTGACCATCGGCGCGGATGGACGGCTGATGGGCAACGGGTTCATCCATAGCGAAACTGTCGCGATGAATGGGCTCATGACGCCGGGCACCTCCGTCGGCGCGCTGACCTTCGTCAGTAATTTGACCATCGGCTCTTCCGCCGACGTGGAAATGGAAATCGGCGGGCCCGCTGCCGCGGATTACGACCGGATCGTCGTTCTCGGAGACGTCGCGGTGGACGGCACGCTGTACGCGTTCCTGATCGATGCCTACGAACCGAACCCAGGCGACACCTTCACGTTGATCGACAACCAGGGCGACAACCCCGTCACCGGCACGTTCACCGGCATGACCAACGGACACGTGTTTGCCGCGGGTGCAGGCTATTTCCGCATTCGCTACGACGGCGGTGACGGGAACGACGTGACACTGGAGTTCGAGTCCGACAGTGACGCCGATACGGATGGGGACGGCATCCCGGACTGGTGGGAGTCGCTGCATTACGGCGGCCCCACGAATGCCACGCCCTCCGCGCTGGCGTCGAACGGCGTGAATACGGTGTTGGAGGCGTGGATCGCGGATTTGAATCCGACCAACGCGGGATCGGTGTTCCCGCCCATCACGCTGTCAAACGCGCCGTACGGCCAGCTCTGGATCGTGTTGGATCCCACCTCAACGGCGCGGGTGTACGAGGTGTCGGCGACAACGAACCTGAGCGGAACGCCTGCTTCATGGCCCGCCTACGGCTCCGCACAAACCGGCAGCGGCGCGGCCGTATTGTTCGTCGTCACGAACGATGCGCCGCATCGAAGCTATCGCGCAGCCGTCCGTCTCCCGTAGGTTGCGCCGGTCGGAGCAGTATTCCGGCATATTGCGGTTCTCGGAAGTTTTGCCCTGGTCGCCATACCCGCGGCGCCCTCCACCGCGAATGCCCGGCTCTTGGAGGGCGGCAGGTCCTTGCCGCCCGCTGACGTTCAGGCCAAAACTTTTGAGAACCACGCTAAATGGATGCGCGCGAAACGGCGCTTTACGGATTGGTAAGCGCGGCGATCCGCCAATCGATCGTGCCGCGGACGAACGACTCCACATGGCCATCCAGGAACAGCACGTTGGAGCGGTTGCCGTGCGGATCGGCGATGCTGTAGGTGACCAACGTGGGGTCGAAATAGCCGGCCCATCCCGTAATCGTGTAGCCGCTCCTGTATTCCGGCCAACCGTACGGATTCCCACCCTCGAACATGACGCCCTTCCTGGAAACACCATCAATCATGGAGATATCAACCAGCGAACGCGCGCCGCCAGCTGCGGCGGCGCACGATGCGTCATAGCCCATTTCGGCGTTATATAAATAGTCAGGGCTTCCGTTCTTGAATGTCGTATTGCCGGGCGTCGACCCCGGTTCCGGGTAGTAGCCGTTAAGATTGGCGGGACAGTCCAAACCACGCGCCACAAAACCCCGATTCCCCGCCGCGTTGGTCCATCCCGGCAGATAGCCGCCCTTGACGAGCGTGGTCTGCCAGATGACCCAGGTGGACGAATTGCAATCCGCTCCAGCCGAGGGTGGATTGAACACGCCCGGAAACTGACCGTTGCGGTCGAGCGAGTAGCGAAGGAGCGCGGTATAGTGACTCTTTAGATTGCTCCGGCAGGTGGAGTCATGCCCCCTGGCCAGCGCGCTTTGCAGCGCCGGGGACAACAGCGCCGCGAGCACCATGATGATCGCCACCACCACGAGCAGCTCGATCAGCGTAAATCCGCGCAGCCGGGCAGATTTGTTGCTTGTGCTCATACGTATTACACTACACATTATATACAGCCCGTCAACGTCGTTGCTCATCGTGTCGCCACACCCGATCACGGCTCCGGGGCAAAACCAGTGGACCGCGCGTCCGCGACGGCACAAAATCATACGGAGATTCCGCCATGAATTCCAAAGAACGCGTGGAGGCGGTCCTGCGGGGCCGCATGCCGGATCGGGTTCCCGTCTGCCTTCATAACTTCCTGCCGGCGGCGCACGAGGCGGGCATCCCTCTGGAGCGGTATCTGGCCGATCCCCAGGCGGCAGCCGACGCCCACCTGCATGCCGTCGAGAAATACGGACATGACTGCATCCTGATTGATCTGGATACGACGATGTTGGCGGAGGCCATGGGGGCGAAACGCAACTGCACACCGGGTGCGCCGGGCCACGTCGAGGCGCCCGCGATTAGAGGGCTCGAACAGGTCGGGCGGCTCAAGGTCGTCGACCCCGAGCGCGACGGCCGCATTCCCGTTCTTCTCGAGGCCGTGCATCGGCTGGCGGAGCGCGTCGGCAACGAGGTATCCATCCGCGGCAACGCCGACCAATGCGCCTTTTCACTGGCGGGTCTGCTGCGGGGCACGGAGGATTTCCTGGTGGACCTGATGAGCGACCCGGATGAACCCGCGCTGCGCGATCTATTGGAAGTCAGCTACCAGAGCCACCTCGCCGTCCACAAGGCGGTATTCAAGGCCGGCGCCCACTTCACGTCGATGGGCGACAGCCCGGCCGGGCCCGATGTGGTGTCGCCGCAGATGTTCGCGCAGTTCGCCCGTCCGTACGAGGAACGGCTCGTGAAGGATCTGGCCGCGGATGGCATCTTCACCACCATCCATATCTGCGGAAAAACCGACGTCATCCTCGATCAGTTGGCGGAGTTCCCTTCCTGCGGCTTCGAGCTGGACTACAAAACCGACGTCGTCAAAGCCAAGTCAACGGTCGGAGCTGGTCACGTGCTGTTCGGCAACATCGACCCCAGTGGGGTGGTGGCGCGCGGCACGGCCGCCCAGGTCCGCGAGGCGGCGGAGAAGCTTATGGCCGTTTGGAAGCCTGGCGGACGGTTCATCCTCAACGCGGGCTGCGCGATCCCGGAATCCACCCCGCCGGAAAACATCGCCGCCCTCGTCGCCAGCGCGCGCGAATTCGGCAGGTACAACGACTAACGCCTCACGGCCCACGCAAGCGGAAGAACTGCTGGGGGGCGGGGCCGGTGGCGGGGAGGTCGACGTGGTGCAGGCGGTTGGTGGGGACGACCGTCTCCGTGTCGGTCCAAGGCCCGGCGACCGACTCGCCCGCTTGCAGCACGTAGGGCATGCCGCTTTGCAGCGCGTCCCAACCCACCGTCATCGTGCCCGCGCCGGGTGACGCCGTGCCGCCCGCCGCTTTCGGCA
>DAOLDD010000059.1:0-17374 GCA_035327585.1 Kiritimatiellia bacterium
ATATGATGAGCAGCAATGCCTTTGTCGCATTTATCATATCATTCAAGTCGAACGTTTGAAATGAGCGACTGCGAGCCTGTCGCGGGCTCGCAGTACGCTCGATTTCATGGTTCGGTCTCTTTGATTATCTGCGATTCGACTTCTTGCCATTCAATTCCCACTCTCGTGTATGCCTTGCCACCATCAATCATCCTGTCAGGCAAGCCATCCCCATCTTCATCAAGGATAAGGTGGAGTTTACCCCCGGCGTGTGTCATGTATGAAGTGCGGGTCTTTTCGGGCGAGACTATCTCCATGCTTCTTGATGGTTCCCCGCCCTTATCGAGTTGCATGAGGTGCAATTCGTGATTTACGTTCCCGACGATGGCTCGGGGATGATTCTCTCCGCTTCGACGTATGGATACGGCCATCCCGCTATCCAAAGTGATCAGCACGTCTTGCGATGGTGCGACATACATGTCTACTCCCTGTGGCAGTTTGGGAGCAGAGCAGCAACCCGCAAGGAAGACCATTGATATGACATGGACTGATTTCATTGTCTTAAGACCGAACGTCCTGTGGGACGACGGTTCCTATTTGGGGGCGATGTCGTGTTTTTTGCAAGTTTGGCTGGGTTTACGGTAGCTGGGTGGGGGAATGTGTTCAATTCTAAACCGGAGGGAGTTACGGCAAATTTGGGGGTGAATGGAGATGTCTACCTAAGCTGGGTATAGGGAGGTTTGGTGGATGTGTGGAATCTGTGGGGATGTTGGCGATCCGGCGGGGGTGGTACTGGGCGGGCGGGGGGGGGGGGTGGGGGGGGGGGGGGGAGGAGGATATCGAGGGACTGGAGGCTGGTGAGGTGGTTGGGCTGGCGAGGGTTTCAATTTGGGTTGAAGAAATTTCAATTTGGATTGAAATTCCGGGGGAACCGACCCTGGGGTGCGCGTTGCGTTATGCGTTGCGCGACAGTGGTTAGCGCGAAATCGGGCTGGTTGGCACGGCGCCTGCGAGGTAATCCGGCGGAGGTGGCGTATGCCGGATACCGAAGTGGAATTGCAGAAGTTTGGGGAGTTCTTGTTGCGGTCGAATCTGGCGCAGGGACAGCGGGCGCCGCATGTGGTTCGCTGGGTGCGCTGGTTTCTGCGCGAGGAGTCCGGGGAGCAGTCGATTCAAGAGCGGCTGGATCGCTTTCTGGAGCGCCTGGAACGATCGGGTCGGTATCAGCCGTGGCAGCTTACCCAGGCAGAGCAGGCGGTCCGCCTGTATTTCGTTAACTTCCAGCAGGTGTCGAATTGGAGGCATCGACCGGCGAAACTGGTGGTGGATGAGGCAGGACGCGTGGATGCGTTGCGCGCCGTGGAGGAGCTGCGGAATCGCCTGCGCACACGGCACTATTCCTACCGGACCGAGGCCACTTACGCGGACTGGACGCGGCGCTTCCTCCAGTATGCCGAACAGATCCAGGGGCAGCCCCGCGCCCGGGTGGATGCCGGTGTGGTGCGGGATTACCTGGCCTACCTGGCGGTGCAGCGCCGGGTGTCGGCCTCAACACAAAACCAAGCGTTCAACGCGTTGCTCTTCCTCTGCCGGGAAGTGCTGGATGTCCCGCTGGAGCACATGGAACAGGGGGTCCGGGCGAAGCCGGGCAAGCATCTCCCGGTGGTGTTGTCGGTGCCGGAAACGCAGGCGCTGCTGGGAGCGCTGGGCGATGCGCTGCGGCTGATGGCGTATGTGATTTATGGCGGGGGCCTGCGTGTGTCGGAATGCTGTCGACTTCGGGTCAAGGATCTCGATTTCGACAACCGGCTGGTGTTCGTGCGTGGTGGCAAAGGGGACAAGGACCGGTCGACGCTATTGGCGGAAGGGGTTATTCCACTCTTGAAGAGCCACCTGACGCACGTCCGCGAGGTCTTTGAGAGGGATCGCGCTGCGGGCGTGGCGGGGGTCTGGATGCCGAATGCGCTGGATCGAAAGTATCCCAACGCGAGTACGGCCTGGGAATGGTTCTGGGTGTTCCCGAGCAGTACGCTTTCGGTGGATCCGCGGGGCGGCGTGGTGCGCCGCCATCATGTGGGGGATACGGCGCTCCAGCGCGCGGTGCGGGAGGCCGTGCGCAAGGCGGCGATCGCGAAGCCGGCGTCGGTCCATACATTACGGCACAGTTTCGCGACGCATCTGTTGCTGAATGGGGTGGATATCCGGCAGATCCAGGAATATCTCGGGCACGCGAATGTGGAGACGACGATGATCTATACGCACGTGGTGAAGGAGCTGCGCAACCCGGCGCGGAGTCCGCTGGATTTGCTGCCGCAGTGATCCGGCCCGGTGATCAGGCGGGGTCGTCTTCGGGGACGACGTCGACGGAGACGGTGATCTGCTGGCTGCCGCCGCCGAGGATGACGCCTTTGACGGGGGTGACGTCGGCGTAGTCGCGGCCCCAGGCGATGGTGATGTGCTGGTCGCTGACGAGGCAACCGTTGGTGGGGTCGACATCGATCCAACCCCAGCCGGGCGCGAAAACGGAGACCCAGCAGTGCGACGCATCGGCGCCCACAAGCCGCGGCTGGCCGGGCGGCGGCAGGGTGCGCAGGTAGCCGCTGACATAGCGGGCGGCGAGGCCGAGCGAACGCAATGCGGCGATCATGACGAGGGTGAAGTCCTGACAGACGCCACGCCGGTCCGCGAGCACGTCTTCAATCGGGGTGTGCAGGGTCGTCGCGCCCGCGTCGTAGGTGAATTCGCGCTGGAAACGCGCGGCGAAATTCGCGAGCGCGAGCGGCAGCGGCGCGCCGGGTGGAAAGTCCGGTTCGGCCAGCGCGCGGAAGGCGGGCCCGCTCCGGACGAATGGCGAGTCGTAGATGAATTGCAGCGCGTCCAGCGTTTCGAAATCCGCGTGCGCGCGCACGGCCTGCACGGCGGACTCCCACGCGGGTCCGGTTTCGAGCGGTGGACGGTTCATCGGCTCCAGCTCGACGCGGCTCTCGGCGTCGACCACGAGCGAGGGGTGCGGTTCGCTGAAGCAGCACTGGATTTGCAGGTTGCCAAAGCAATCAATCCATGCGGTGCGCGCATGCGGCACGGGGTAGAACCAGACCTTGTGGTGCGGAACACGCTGGAGCGCGGTGTCGCGCGGCGTCAGGCAGACCTGGTTCAACGAGACGAGGACCGGTTCGGCGTAGAGGTATTCCGTTCGATGGCGGATGTGGTAGCGCATGGCGGCGGTTAATCCGGCGCTCCACCAAGCCGCACGGTGTCGAGTTGGCGCGACGGGCGGGCGTGGCTTAGGTAGTGGCGGGTCAACGCATCGGACAGGAGCGGCACGGTGTCCTGCACATCCTTCACGAGCGCGAAGAGATCCCAGCGCCCGTAGTCCGGTCCCGGTGCGGCGAGTTGTGCGATGTCGGCGAGCCGCACGCGCGCCAGTGAGCGGGCGATGAGCCGCTGCTCCTCGGTGAGGCCAACCGTTCGGTCGTCGCGGGGAAGCTGGCCGACGTGGCCCTCGATGGCTTCCAGTTGGAAGAGCAGCGAGCGCGGATTGGTTTCATCGGTCAGCAGCAGATCGAGCACGGGGGCGTCGCGCAGGCTGCTCACGTAGCGGCGACGGTAGGTGATGGAGCAGTCGGCCACGGCGAGCACGTCGTCGAGAATCGCGGGCTCCGCGGCATCCTGCGGAATCATGGCGAACTGGATGAGTTTGAGCAGTTGCGCGCACCGCTCCAGGCGGCGGCCGATGTCGAGGAAGCGCCAGCCCTGTCCGCGCGTCATGCTTTCGAGGCTGGTGCCGGCGAAGGCGGCGAGGCGGATGAGCATGCGGTCGAGCATTTCGACGACTTCGCTGATGAGGACGCGACGGCTCTGGCTCATCTCCTCCAGGTTCAGCTCCATGCGGTTCAACATGCGCCACGTTTCCGCGGAGAGCCGGTCGCGCGCGATGCCGGCGACGCGGCGGACACCGTCGACGGTCTGGCGCAGGCCGCCCTCGACCTGGTCGTTGAAGAGGAATGCGAGCGTTTTTGTTTCGAGGAAATCGTAGGACGCCTCATCCTGGAGCAGCGGGGCATCCGCATCGCCGAGCGCAATGGCGTAGCGCGCGAGGTGGGGCATCGAGGCGCCCTCGGGCCGTTCCGAAAGACGGATGAGCAGCAGGCGCGCGAGGCGGATGATGGCGTCGGCGCGTTCCGCGTAGCGGCCCAACCAGAAGAGATTGTCCGCCGCACGACTCGGCAGATCGCCGCCGCCGCGACTCAACTCGATGGCGCCCGCGCCGGTGGGCAGCAGGCTGAACTCGCTGACCGGCTGGTCGGAGACGATCCACAAATCTTTACTGACGCCGCCCGCCGCGACGGCTTCGTGCGCGCCGGTCGGCGCCTCCACCGCGCGCGCGAGGCCGCCCGGCATCACATCGTAGCCGTCGGGCGTGGCCGTCAGATAGGTGCGGAGGAAGAGTCGTCGCGCCGCGATGCGGTCGCCATCGAGTGAGGGTACGGAAGAGAAGCGCAGACGTTCCTGCGCGACGTAGCGGTGCGGCGCCGCCGCGATGGCCGCCGCCAGATCCGCGCGCGAGGTGACGGGCAGGGCCGTCGCGTCGCCCATGGCGGGCAGCACGCTCAGGTCGTCGAGGTGTTCGAGCACATACGCGCAGGCGTCCGGCTGGCCGCACCACCAGGTGGCGACGGAGGGCACCAGCAGGTCTTCGGAAAGGAAGTGGCGGCAGAGGCCGGGCAGGAAGGGCAGGATCGCTTCGGATTCCAGCAGGCCGGACCCGAGCGCGTTGACGACGGAAACCGCGCCCGAGCGGAGCACCTGAAGCAGGCCGGGCACGCCGCGCGCCGCGGGTCCGCCGAGTTCAAGCGGGTCGCAGGCGGAGTCCTCGACGCGCCGCACGATGACGTCGACCGGCTGCAGGCCGCCGAGCATTTTCAGCCAGGCCGTCTGTTCGCGCACCGCCAGGTCCTCGCCCTCGACGAGCGTCTGCCCGAGATAGCGTGCGAGGAAGGCGTGCTCGAAATAGGTCACGTCCTGCGGCCCGTTGGAGAGCATGACGATGCGCGGGTTGTCGCGCGGGCGCGGGCTCAAGCGCAGCAGCGTTTCGCGGTAGCGCTGGAAGAAATGCGCGAGGCGCTCCACCTGGCTGTCGCGAAAATGGTCGGCGAGCAGGCGCGAGAGCACGATGCGATTTTCCAGCACGTACCCCGCGCCCGCGGGCATCTGCGTGAGATCGCCGAGCACGCGCCACTGGCCGTCCGGTCCGCGCGCAAGGTCGACGCCGTAGAAGTGCAGCCAGTTGCCGCCAGCGGCAGGCAGCCCGTGGCAGGCGCGCAGGTACGCCGGGTTGTCGTACACGATTTCCGGCGGCAGCAGACCCTCGCGCAGCGCGGTCTGCGGGCCGTACAGGTCGGCGAGCAGCAGGTCCAACAGCCGCGCGCGCTGGGCGAGGCCGTCGGCGAGGGTCTTCCACTCGCGCTCGTGCACGATGCAGGGCACGAGGTCGAGCTGCCAGGGGTGGTCGCCGCCGAACGCATCGCCGTGCACGTTGTACGTCGCGCCGTTTTCCTGGAGCTGCCGGATCGCGGCCTCCTCGCGCCGCTGCAATTCGGGCAGGCCGAGCGCGCCGAGATGTTCACCGAGCCGCTGCCACGCCGCGCGCGCGGGGCCGTCGGCGCGAACCTCGTCGAAACAATCGGTCGCGGAGGCGTAGCCGGCAAAGAAGTCGGTGGTGGGTGGGGAACTCGTGGACATCGCTCGAAGTCCGCCCTTCTAGCCGTTTTCGCGGCGCAGGTCGAGCGTCATCGGGAATTCGAGGCTGCGCTCGACCGGTATGATTTCGAGCGGGCCGGGCGTGTGACCGAACGGGGTGAAGCGCGCGATGCGGCGGCTCTCCGCCTCCAGCGCATTCACGGGGAACGTCGTATAGTTGCGTCCGCCGGGATGCGCGACGTGATAGGTGCAACCGCCGATCGCGCGGCCGTTCCACGTGTCGTAGAGGTCGAAAACCAGCGGCGCGTGCGAGCCGATGGTGGGGTGCAGGCAGCTCGGCGGCTGCCACGCGCGATAGCGCACGCCCGCGACGTGTTCGCCCGCGCGGCCGGTGGGGAAGAGCGGCACGTCGATGCCGTTGCAGGCGACGCGGTAGCGCGCGGGGTCGAAGTTCGCCACCTTGACCTGCACGCGTTCGAGGGACGAGTCGACGAAGCGCACCGTTGCGCCCGCCGCCGGTTCCTCGCCGAGCACGGGCCATGGCTCCAACGCCTGCCGCAATTCGAGTTGCGCGCCCTGCGCGACGATTTCGCCATAGCGCGGGAAGCGGAATTCGCGGTGCGGATGAAACCACTCGGGCTGGAATGGGAAGCCAGCCTGCTGGAGGTCGTGGATGACATCCTCAAAGTCGCTCCAAACAAAATGCGGCAGCATGAAGGCGTCGTGCACCGCCGTGCCCCGGCGCGCGAGCTTCGCGCGGTACGGCGTTTTCCAGAACCACGCGACGAGCCCGCGCACGAGCAGTTGTTGCGCGAGACTCATGCGCGCGTGCGGCGGCATCTCCAGCGCGCGCAGCTCGAGCAGACCGAGCCGTCCCGTCGCGCTTTCCGGTGCATACAGTTTGTCGATGCAGAACTCCGCGCGGTGCGTGTTGCCGGTGATGTCGACCAGCAGGTTGCGGTAGATCCGGTCCACCAGCCACGGCGGCGTTGTCGCGCCCGCCGGCGTCTGCCGCAGCGCGAGTTCGAGTTCGTAGAGGGCGTCGTTGCGCGCGTCATCCACGCGCGGCGCCTGGCTCGTCGGCCCGATGAAGAGGCAGGAGAACAGGTAAGACAACGACGGATGATTGTGCCAGTAGCTGACGAGGCTGCCGAGCAGGTCCGGGCGGCGCAGCAGCGGGCTGTCCGCCGGCGTGGGGCCGCCCAGCACGACGTGGTTGCCGCCGCCGGTTCCGGTGTGGCGGCCGTCGAGAATGAACTTTTCGGTGCCAAGCCGGCACTGGCGCGCCTGTTCGTAGAGCGTCGTGGTGGTGTGCGCCAGCTCGCGCCATGATTCGGCGGGGTGCGTGTTGACTTCGATCACGCCGGGGTCGGGCGTCACCCCGATTTTTTCGAGACGTTCGTCGCGGGGCGGGGGATAGCCCTCCAGGAAAATGCGCTGGTTCAACTCGGCGGCGGTTTCCTCCACCGCGGCGACGAGTTCGAGGTAGTCCTCCAGTTCGGCCTGCGGCGGCATAAAGATGTGCAGGTGCCCGTTGCGCGGCTCGGCGACGATCGCGGTGCGCACGGTCGTCGCGGGCGATTCGGTTTCTTTTGGGGCCGGGCGCGCGGGTGTGGGCGCGGACGGAACGGGCCGGGCCAGGCTCGCGAGCTGGCGGACGATCTGCGCGCGGGCGGGCAGTTCCGCGCGCGGCGCCATCGGGTCGCGCGGTACGATGTGCGGGTGGTCGCCCTCCGCGATCCACGGCAGCGAATCGAGCGGCAGGCGGAACCCCATCGGCGAGTCGCCGGGCAGGAGGTACATTCGCTCGGGCCGCAGGAACCATGGGCCGCTCGTCCACCCCGCGCCCGTCCACGCGCGCCGCAGCGGGAGGGCGAAGCCCACGACGCGGTCGATGCCCTGCTCGAAAATCCGCGCGAGCCGCGCGCGCTCCTCCGGGTCTTTGAGTTTCGCGTCGTGCGGGTCCACGTTCGTCGGCAGCCGCCGCTCGCGCCAAAGGTAGTACCACGCGTCCTCGTAGCCGGGCAGGACGTGTTGGGCGCCGACGCCGAGCCGCGTGGCGAGCCGGTTCACGAACCGCTGCGCGTCGTCCACGCCCGCGCCGGTCGGTTTCGCCTCCTCCGCGAACAACTGCGGGCGCGTCCAGACCGGTTCGCCGTCGTGCCTCCAGTAGCTGGCGAAGGCCCAGCGCGGCAGGACCTCGCCGGGATACCACTTGCCCTGGCCGTGAAACAACAGACCGCCGCGCGCGAAGACGTGATGCAGGCGGCGCAGCAACTGGTCGCCGAGATCGCGTTTGCGCGGGCCGAGCGCGGTGGTGTTCCACTCCGCGCCGTCCATGTCGTCGATCGAGACGAACGTCGGCTCACCGCCCATCGTCAGGCGCACGTCCTCGCGCTGAAGAACGTTGTCGACCTGCTGGCCCAGCGCGTCGAGCGCGGCCCACTGGTCCTCGGTGTAGGGCTTCGTTACGCGCGGCGTCTCGTGTACGCGGCGGACGGACATGTGGAAGTGGAATTGCGTTTCGCATTTCTCCACGGCGCCCGTGATGGCGGCGGCGGTGGACGGCTCCGGCGTCGCGGCGAGTGGGATGTGGCCCTCGCCCGCGAAGAGGCCGGAGGTGGGGTCGAGTCCGACCCAGCCCGCGCCCGGCAGGAAGACCTCGGTCCAGGCGTGCAGGTCGGTGAAGTCGGCCTCCGGTCCCGCCGGGCCATCGAGCGGCTTTACATCCGGCGCGAGCTGGATCAGGTAGCCCGATACGAATCGCGCGGCGAGTCCGAGCCGGCGCAGCGCCTGAACGAACAGCCACGCGGAATCGCGGCATGAGCCGCAGCCCTTGGTGAGCGTCTCCTCCGGCGTCTGCACGCCCGGCTCCATGCGAATGAGGTAGCGCACGGCGTGCTGGATGCGGCGGTTTAGCGCGACGAGGTAGTTTACCGTGCCGACATCGCGGTCGCGCACCTGCTCGACGAGGGACTCCAACAGCGGCCCGCGCTCCGTCGTCTTCAGGTAGGGCGCGAGGTCGTGTGCCGTGTCCGGCGCGTAGGTGAACGGGAATTTTTCGGCCTCCGGTTCGAGGAAGAAGTCGAACGGATTCACCGTCACGAGATCCGCCACGAGATCCACCTCGACCAGCAACTCGTTCACCTTCTCCGGGAATACGACCCGCGCCAGGTAGTTCCCAAACGGGTCCTGCTGCCAGTTCACGAAGTGACCGCCCGGCTCCACCTTTAACGAATAACTGCGAATCGCCGTCCGGCTGTGCGGCGCCGGGCGCAGCCGCACCACGTGCGGTGACAATCCCACCGGCCGGTCGTAGCGATAATGCGTCCGGTGATACAAACCGACTTGGATCGACATAAAGGACTCCCCGTAGTGCGCACTGTAAAAGCACCCCGCATACCACCCGAGCGATTTGGATGAAATAGTTGCAACCATATATTTGAAAGCGGGTTATACATGGTGTTTGCAGGGTGGCCCGCCGAGTATGTGCAACACTATTGTTGATTGAGTTTGTGTTTTATACGTTTATGTATGCCGAAATTCGTGTCCATTCGTGTTGATTCGTGCTTGTTCTTTCGACCATCCCGCGCCGCGTGGCGGGTGGAGGGCCGCGGATATTCTTTGGAATTCTGTAACTTCTGTTGACAGGGCCGCGGGTGGGCCGGTATTGTCCGCGCCTTTGTTTACGGCAAAAGGACAGGCATGAAGACGACTGCAGCACATCCGGACGAAGTGAGCCGGAAATGGTATATCGTGGACGCGGCGGAGAAGCCGACCGGCCGGTTGGCCGTTCGCATCGCCGAGGTCCTGCGCGGCAAGGATCTGCCGACCTACACTCCGCATGTGGACATGGGGAGCTTCGTGGTCGTGGTGAATGCCGGGAAGATCAAGCTCTCCGGCAACAAGGATGAGCAGAAGCTCTACAAGGATTTCACCGGATTTCCCGGCGGCTTGAAAGAGCGCCCGGCGAAGTCGGTGCGCGCGACGCACCCGGAGCGCATCATCACGCAGGCCGTCAAGGGCATGCTGCCGAAGAACAAATTGCAAAGCGTACGGATGACGCGGCTCAAGGTTTACGCGGGCGAGAAGCATCCGCACGTCGCGCAGAAACCCGAAGCGTTGGCCGTCTGATAGGGGAACGAACCGTGGCAACCAAAACTCTCGAATATGCGGCGACCGGTCGCCGGAAAACCTCCGTGGCGCGCGTGCGCCTCTCCGCTGGCGAAGGCAAGATGACGGTCAATGGCCGTCCCATCGACAACTTTTTCCCGCTCGAATCCCTGCGCAGCCTGGTCGGCCAGCCGTTCCAGGTGACCAGCACGGCGCAGAAGTACAATGTCGCCGCAACCGTGAACGGCGGCGGGCCGACCGGCCAGGCCGGCGCGATCCGCCACGGAATCGCGCGCGCGCTGTCGATGGCCGACATCAACCTGCGCCCCGCGCTGAAACAGGCCGGGTTGCTGACCCGCGATCCCCGCATGAAGGAACGCAAGAAGTCCGGTCAGCCGGGCGCCCGCAAGCGGTTCCAGTTCTCGAAGCGCTAATCGCACGAGTCAACCTGTTTGGAAAACCCGGCGAGCCGCGCTCGCCGGGTTTTTCTTTGATTGAATCATGGATACTTGTTGGGTATTCAATTTGGTATGAAAGCAACTACCATCAAGCTGGACGGCGATCTTCTTGCGGATGTGGAGCGCGCAAAGCCCCGCGAGATGTCGGTGACGAGTTACGTCAAGGATACGCTGCGCCGGCGCATTACGGCGGACCTGTTGCGGGAGGCCTCTGAAAAATACAACAGCCTGCTGGAGCGCAATCCCCGCGAACGCGCTTTCATGGAGGAGTGGGAGCGCGCCGACTTGCTGTCCGAGCCGCCCAAACCGAAGGTCCGGCGCTGATGCGGCGGGGAACATTATGCTGGGTGGATCTGTCCGATGCCCGCCCGCCGGAGATGGGCAAGATCCGGCCTTGTGTCGTCGTCTCGAATTCTTCCGTCAACGCGGCGCTGCAAACCGTGGTGATTGTTCCGCTTTCCAGCCAACCGGAGGAAGTGTGGCCGCTTCGTCTTCGCGTCGAATTTCCCGCGGGGAAATCCTCCTATGCCGTGATTCCCGGCATCCGGCAGGTGGCGCGCCGACGATTGCTTGATCCCTCCGGGCTGCTGCCTTCGGAGGACATGAACCGCGTTGAAGCCGCGCTTCGCATCTATCTTGGCGACGCGGGCGATTATGAATGACGAATCACTTGTGCGGATGAACACGAAAACCCGGCGAGGCAAAACTTCCGCCGAAAATCATACGCATGTGCATGGAGGACGGTCGCCTGCTGTAGCCGCGACCGCTGGTCACGGATTGTGGCCCGCGAAACACGCCAAACACGCGAAAGGGGGGGTGCCGCGACAAGGCTCACATCCGCGTTTAAGAGGCCCACCGCAGCGCCCCCATGAGCATTTTGCAGTATTTCGCGTGTTTAGCGGGCAAGTTCCTCATCCGCGCTAATCCGCGTGAACTTCGTGTACTCTAGCGTAGCGGGTGGTAAAAATTGCGGCGGATTGATGGTTCGCGTGAATTTGTGTTCATTCGTGGTAGAGGAAAACATGAAGATTAATCTGATGGATGAAGTGATTTTGCCGCGGGGGTTTGTGGGCGCGGGAATTTCCGCGGGGATCAAGCGGAGCGGGAAGCGCGACCTGATGCTGGTCGTGTCGGACCGGCCCGCGGCGTGCGCGGGCGTGTTTACGACGAACCAGGTGCAGGCCGCGCCGGTGAAGCTCGACCGCGAAGTCGTGAAGCGGAAAACCGCGCGCGCGCTGATCACCAACAGCGGCAACGCGAACGCCTGCACCGGCGCGAAGGGCATGCGTGACGCGAAGGCGATGGCGGCGCTCACGGCGAAACTGCTCAAGGTCAAACCGGCCGAGGTGCTCGTCTGCTCGACCGGCGCGATCGGCAAGCCGATGCCGATGAACACGATCTCCGCGGGCATCCGGTCAATTGTCCCCGCGCTTACCGGCGATGGCGGCAACGACGCGGCGGACGCCATCATGACCACGGACACGCGCAAGAAGACCGCGACGGTGAAGCTCTCGATCGACGGCAAGCCCGTCACCATCACCGCCTTCGCCAAGGGCGCGGGCATGATCGAGCCGAACATGGCTACGATGCTCGGGTTCTTCTTCACCGACGCCGCGGTCGAACCGCGCGCGCTGCAGCACGCGCTGAAGCAGGCGGTGGACGCGAGTTTCAACCGGATCTCCGTCGACGGCGACATGTCCACCAACGACACCTGCCTGCTGCTCGCCAACAGTGCGGCGGGGAACAAGCTGCTCACGCCGAAGCACAAGGATTGGGGTGCGTTCACGTCCGCGCTTTTTGTGATGGCGCTCGATCTCGCGAAGAAAATCGCGCGCGACGGCGAGGGCGCGTCGAAGCTCATCACCGTCCGCGTCGAAGGCGCGCGGACCGACGCCGAGGCGGATGCCGCGGCACGCGCGGTCGCGAACTCGATGCTGGTGAAGACCTGCTGGAACGGGGACTACCCGAACTGGGGCCGGATCATGGACGCCATAGGCTATTCCCCCGCGAAGGTGGACGAGACGAAAGTGGACATCTTCTACGACAAACTCGCCGCCG
This sequence comes from Kiritimatiellia bacterium, assembly GCA_035327585.1. GTDB lineage: Bacteria > Verrucomicrobiota > Kiritimatiellia > CAIVKH01 > CAIVKH01 > JAMLJG01. Next base: position 12,309 of record DAOLDD010000059.1, read on the forward strand.
TGCGAAAGGGCATCGCCACGAAGACGTCCGTCCAGGCGCTCAGCAAGGTCCAGCAGCAGGAGCGGTTCACGATCACCATCCACCTCCACCTCGGCAAGGGCCAGGGCGAGGTGTACACCTGCGACTGCTCCGAGGAATACGTCCGCATCAACGTCGACTACATCAAGATGCCCGACGGCCGCGAGCCGACGTGAGTCGCTCCGCCGGTGTGCGGCGGCCCGATTTCGCATTGTGCAAATATTGACTTCGTGCGGTCATTAACGACCTTGCGGTTCGCAAATATTGCGGAAAAATAGGGGAAAATCGCGCGATCCGCGGATTACCCCCCATTTTTCGCCGGTTGAACTTCCGGGCCTGTTGCGCCGATATTAACCCTCACGTTCACGCGCGGCGTCGTCGCGCGGGGCCCCGCGAAGGGATTCGGAATGAAACTTCAGGCGATACTGATGGCGGCCGTGCTCGCGACTGGGGCCGCGGCGGGACAGACCTTTCGTTACCAGACGCCCGTCCGGGCGACATGGACCGAGGACGCCTCGACGACGGCCACCATTTCGTGGGATCGCCGCGTGGCCGGGCGCGGCACGGTGCGCTATGGCTTGACCACGAACTATGCGCACCAGCGCAGCGATGGCGGCGGCCTGCATTTTCACGCCGTCACGCTCCGAAATCTGGAGCCGGACACGCGCTACTTCTACGAGGCGTCGTCCTCGGACGGGTGGAGCCAGCCGGGTTCATTCCGCACCGCGCCGCGCGCGGGCGATCCCCTCCACTTCGTCATCCATGGGGACCTGTTCGGCAGCGTAAACGAAATGTATGCGCGGGAGGTGGCGGACCGCATCGCGAGCGAGCAGCCCATGTTCGCCGTTGGATTGGGCGACCTGGCCTTCGAGGATTTTACCGGGACCGGATTCGACACCTGGGACCCGTTTTTCCGGACGTGCACCAACATGCTGGCGGCCATGGTGTATATGCCGACGATGGGCGGTCACGACTGCGCGCCCGGGGTCTCGGCGAAGGATTGTGCGCGCGCCATCTACAACCGGCTCTTCCCGCTGCCGGAGCCCTCCCTCGGTCTCGGCTACTATTCGTTCCGCGCGGGGAGCATCTGTTTCATCACGTTGAACACGGAGGTGCCGGGGGTGGAGTTGAACGACTGGCTCTCCCGCGAATTGCAGGCGGCCGTCAATGACACGAACATCACGTGGATTTTCGCGCTCAGCCATCATCCGCCATACTCCTGGGGCTTCCGTCCCGGGACGGATGACTATCGCACCAACTGGACGCCGTTGCTCACGCGCTACGAGGCCAACGGGATGGCCAGCGGGCACAGCCACAACTACCAGCGCACCGTGCCGATCGATGGCGTCCGCTATCTGGTGGCGGGCGGCGGCGGCGGCCAGCTCTACGCATCCGCCGTGGGCGAGCCGCTGCACGCGTTCGCCACGTCGTGCCATCACTACGTGTCGTGTCACATCACCGGCTCGGTGATGCAGTTGCGCGCGATCCGCAGCGACGGCTTGCTGTTCGATTCGGAGGTGTACACCAATGCGCGCCATGTCCGTGTGGAGCCGGCCTTTCCGGTGCGCGGCCAGCCGGCGCGGGTTTTCTACCGCCCCGCAAGCGGCCCGCTCGCCGGCGCGGAAACGGTTCACCTCCATTGGGGCGTCGACGCATTCGCCGGCGCGGTGGAAAGCGCGCCGATGACGTGGAACGCCGGGACGGAACAGTGGGAATACGAACTCGCGACGCCCGCGACGACGATGCAGCGCATCGCCTTCGTCTTCCACGACGGGGCCGGCACCTGGCACAACAACCACGGCCAGGACTGGCAGGCGCTGCTGGATCGCGCGAGCGCGCCGCAACCGGCCGTGGCTGGGGAGCCGGTCACGCTGCGCTACGACGCGGACATGGGGCCGCTCGCGGGCTCCGCCGCCCTCACCGCGTGGGTCGCCATCAACGGCGAGGCGCATACCGCGGCGGAAATCGTGCCGATGACAAACGCCGCCGGGCAGCAATGGCTGTGCAGTTTTCCGCTGCCGGACCACGCGCGGGAACTCAGCGTCTTCTTCATCGGCGACGGCGTGCTCGACAACAATGCCCGGCGCAATTGGACCTTCCCGGTCGCGGAAACCGCGGCGACCGCCTGGCCGACGGCGCCGATCGCCGCCGTCGGTTCCCCGGTCATCACCGACAATCCGCCCGGTGAACTGCCCGACAACATAGGCGACAACTTCGACCTGGTGACGCTGGGCCCGCCGCTGCGCGTGCTCGACGCGCCGATCGGCTTCGGCGCGTTCGGTTCCATCTGGGTCAACGTCGACGCGACGAACCTCTACATCGGCGGACACGGCGCGAACCTCGGCGGGAGCAACAACGTCATCATCATTTTCCTCGGGCTCGATACGCTCAACGACAACGCGTGGAACCTCTGGCACAAATCCGGCAAGCCGAACGCCCTCGATTTCCTGCACAACCTCAACTTCACCGAGCCGATGGACATCGCCATCATCCTCGGCGACCAGTTTGGCGACAGCCCGGTCTACTACGATTTCAACATGGGCGGAGCCGGCGGATACAACTTCGGCCAGGGCATCTTCTACATCGGCACCAACGCCGGCGCGTTCGCGGGCATGTCCGCCGCGAAACTCTCCCAATTCCACGGTACCGGAAGCGTGCCCTGCGCGACGCAGGGCGATGCGGCGCAGCGGCGCACCACGCGTTGGGAGGTCGCGCTGCCCTGGTCGTCGATGGACGCCGCGGGGCCGCACGCGATTTCGAATCTGTTCGTCTGCGGCGTGATCGCGTCGGCCAGCGTGCAGGGCAACGATCGCTATCTCTCGCGCGAGGTGCTTGGCGAGCGCGCCTGGGGCGTGCGCGATTCCTTCCGCCAGTACGCCTTCTTCCCGCTGACCATCCGGCCGCAGCGTGTGAATCTGCTGCACGGCGACGTGCGCGGCGACGGCATCCCGAACGCATGGCGCCAGGATCACTTCGGCACCCCGGACGGTCCGCATGCCGACGACGATTCCGACGGCGACCAACAGTCCAACGGCGAGGAATACACCGCCGGAACAAATCCCGCCGACCCGCTGTCGCTGTTTGCCGCCCTGATGGAACCGGGCGCGGGCGGCGCGGCCGGGCGCGTCGCCTGGCCGTTTAGCGCGAATCGCCAATATCACGTGCAGTACACAACCAACCTGCTGTCCCCCTTCACGCCGCTCGCCTCCGGCCTCGCGACCAATGCCTACGCGGTCGAGCAGCCGGGCTTCTACCGGGTCATCGTCGAGCGCTAACCCGCGCTCCCCGGTCCACGTGGTGCAAGCCCGCAGGGGGTAACCAAAAGCCGGGGAATGTCCTCAAGCCGTGGACCTTGACTTCTGACCATGGTCATGACTATGGTCATATTATGAAAACGACGATACCGGCCGGCGAGTTCAAGGCCAAGTGCTTGAAGCTGATGGACTTGGTAAACGAGAAGCAGATCGAAATGACGATTACCAAGCACGGGAAGGCGATCGCCAAACTGGTGCCCGTTGAGAAACAGGGCAACGTTTTCGAACAAACGTTCGGCTCCATGGCGGGCACGGTTCGGATCGTGGGCGATATCACGGAGCCCATCGATGTGAAGTGGGAAGCGATGGAAGGGTAATCGTGTACCTGCTTGATACGCATGCCTGGCTGTGGCTGGTGATGGGACGGGCGTCGACCTCCGGCTTTGGTGCGATCGATAACAGCAAGCCGTGGGCGTTGTCGGCGATTTCGCTGTGGGAGGTCGCCATGCTGGAATCCTTTGGGCGCGTTGTGCTCGAGATGCCGCTGGCGGATTGGTTCGCCAGGGCCTTGCGCCCGGATTGTTATCGCATTCTGCCCATCACGCCGGACATTGCCATCGCCAGCGGAAAACTTCCCCCCGACATGCATGGCGATCCCGCGGATCGAATCATCGCGGCCACGGCCTGCGTGCATCGCGCCACGCTGATCACGGCGGATCGGAGACTTCTGGATTGCGCGGAGCGCGCCGGATACGGCACGTTGCCGATTGCGAAGGATTGACCATCACCATGCAACACATGATTGAAAAAGCGAACGTCCTCATTGAGGCGTTGCCGTACATCCAGAAGTTCCGCGGCGAGATCGTCGTCGTGAAGGTCGGCGGCTCCACGATGGAGGAGAAGGCCGGCGTCGAGCGCGTCCTCACCGACATTGCCTTCATGGCCTGCGTCGGCTTGCGCCCCGTCGTCGTGCACGGCGGCGGCAAGGCGATTTCCAGGGCGATGAAGGAGAAGGGCCTGCCCGCGAAATTCGTGAAGGGCCTGCGCGTCACCGATGCCGCCGCCGCCGAGGTGGTGGAGCAGGTGCTCAATCGCGAGGTGAACCCCGAGATCGTGCAGACGCTGGAGAAGCTCGGCTGCACCGCGCGCGGCATCCACGGCGAGGACATCCTCGATGTCGTGAAGCACACCGAGGTCGATACGCAGTCCGGCGAGACGCTGGACTGGGGCTATGTCGGCGACGTGGTGGAGGTGGACGACGACCCGATCCTCGCCTACATGCATTCCCACATCGTGCCCGTCATCACGCCGCTCGGCTGGGGGCCGGACGAGAAGGTCTACAACATCAACGCCGACGACGCCGCGTCCGCCATCGCGCAGGCGCTCAAGGCGCGCAAGCTGGTGTACCTCTCCGATGTGCCCGGCCTGCTGCGCAACCCTGAGGACAAGTCTACGCTGATCTCCACGCTGAAGTTCGCCGACGTGGAGAAGTTGATCGGTCTCGGCGTCATTTCCGGCGGCATGATTCCCAAGGTGCAGGGCGCGGTCCGCGCCATCAAAGCCGGCGTCCGCAAAGTCCACTTCATCGATGCCGCCCTCCCGCACTCCCTGCTGCTCGAACTCTTCACCGACAAAGGCGTGGGCACCGAGATCGTGAAGAAGTAGCCGCTCGAAAGCCAACCGCAGATACCGCGGTTGTCACAGATATTAGAGTAATTCTCAAAAGTTTTGTCATGAACCTCTGTAGCGACGGCATTTCATGCCGTCGGATTTGGGCCGACGGGATGCAATCCC
>DAOLDD010000060.1:0-17201 GCA_035327585.1 Kiritimatiellia bacterium
GGATTGCATCCCGTCGGCCCAAAACCGACGGCATGAAATGCCGTCGCTACAGCGGCCCGCGCCCGCGCATCGCGTTCAGGGCGGGAGGGGAACGCGGGCGCGGACGCGGAAGAACTGGGCGGGGTCCGGATGGACCGCGGCCGGACGGTTCATGACGGGAAATTGGTCGGGCGCGATGTCGCCATGGCCCGCGTCGAGCCATGTCGCATCGTTGGTGACGGCCGCGGATTGCTCCAGCCGGTACAGGCGCGTCGGCTGGGCCGTCCAGTGAACGACATCGTTGGTCGACGACGTGAGGTCGGTGATTGCGAGTTGGCTGGCGGGATCGCCGGGTCCGGTGTCGGCGAGATATTCATCCACATCGCTCTGGCCGTCGCCATCCCAATCCGCGCCGCCGCCGTGCAGGTTGGTCAGGCTGCCGGTGGTGAGGAGTTCCCAGGCATCGGGAATGCCGTCGCCGTCGGTATCCGGGCCGGGATCGAGATACAGCGTCTTCGCCACGGCATGGGTGTTGCTGAAGCCGATCCAGCCGACGTTTGCGCCCCAGGCGTGGCCGCTCAACTCGCCGGTGAGCAGGTTGATGGACGGATTGCCGCGCGAAGGAACGAATGCGATCCAGCCGATGTTCGCGCCGTAGGCATAGCCGGACAGGGAGCCGGCGCCGTTGTGATTCACGCCCCAATCGCCCGCCGCCTGCGAATACTGTACGCCGCCGGCCGGGCCGTTGCCGAAGCTGATCCATCCGCAGTTCGCGCTCCACGCCCAACCCGAACAGGCATACGCGCCGACGACCACGCCCGTCGCGGAGTCCCCGCGCAGGTTGACCCAGCCGATATTCGCCCCATAGGCGTAGGGATGGGCCGGATCAATGGAACTATCCGCCCGGGCCGACAGGCCGGCCGCCGCGAGGGCGACCACGAGCATCTGGATGCGTTTCACGGCGGTTCAGAACGTGATGTTGGCCCACGGATTGGCCGCGAGCGCATTGGTCAGCGGCCCGGGTCCAGCAACGATCGGCCCATACGTGTCGGAAGCCTGCACGACAAAATTACTCACGTTTGCCTTCGCCGTGTTGCGCAGGAGGATGTTGTTGCCGAAGGAGTGGATACCGACGCCGCCGTTCTGAAATGCATGATTGTTTTCGACACGCACCGAGGCGCCGGTCGCCCGGATTCCGGATACTCCGTTATTCGCAGCCATTGAATCGCGGACGATTGATCCGTTTTCCACCAATATCCCGTGGTGAGTCTGGCCGTGGGCCATGCATTTTTCCACAATCGATTGGGCGGCCGCATGGATGCCGACCACCGTGGTCGCGGTTCCGGTATTGGCCGCCGCCGTGCAATTGATCAGGGTGGAACGTCCGTCCGCGAAATAGCCCTTCACCTGTGTGCCGCCGCCTTTGACATGTGTGACCACGCAATCGCGAATCAGCGAGGCGCCTTGGGCTGCGGCTGATTGATCCTCACACGATCACAGTGACCACGCAATCGCGAATCAGCGAGGCGCCTTGGGAGTAGATTCCATAGGTGGAGGTCGCCCCCTCGCAACTGAGAACCGAACAGCCTTCCACCCGGCCTCCCTGCCCAACGGTAATCCCCGTGAACGTCGCGGCGGATATACAGTCGCGCACGATGCAGTTTCGCACGACGTCGGCCTGGATTCCCGTCAGGAAGCCCGCGAGCGTTTGATTGTTCTGGACCGTGCAGTTCTCAACAATCGACCCAGTGGCCGCCACGATTCCATACAGAATGGAGTCCGATACGTTATTTTCGATACGGCAGTTGCGAACGATGGAACCAAGCCCCACGGAGATCCCGCCGCTGCTCTGGCGCACGGCGATGTTCTCGACGAGGGCCGCTGAACCCGCAAGCGATATTGCGCGCTGGCCAGCGGGCCCCCAATTCACGGCCGAACCATTGCGCACCGTGGCGTTGGAGTAGTTGAACACGTCCTGCGAGATGGCGTTCCGGAATCCGGCGCCGGGCCCGATCAACGCGAATCCGCCGAGGTCGATCGTCACATTGTTGGCGGCAATCGTGATGCCATGCTGGTTGGTGAGCAATAGCGTGAGGGAGCCGGTGAGGTAATACGAGCCCGGATTGGTGACGGTGAAGGGCAGCGACGTGATCGCCGTGCGCGGTTCGATCTCCGCGAGCGACTTCATCGACGGCGACGGCGAGCCCGGCGGATCAAGCGGCCCCTGCGCGGACGCAACGACGTTGAGCAGTAGCGACAGGACCCCCACCAAGCCGAGATGAGGTCTATTCACGAACGCACTCCTTTCCCCCGTGCCCGGCAGGCGTCGCAACCACCCGCCCGACGGTGGAAAGCATGTCTCGCCACGCAACGGGAGGCAAGCGGGAAAACCTCCCGCTATTTCAGCACGGGCCGCGCATTTTGGGGTTGTACGGGGCGATTGTTGGGATGGTGCAGCACGTGCAGGAAGGCCTCCACCTGGCCGGGCGACAGGGTCACCGGCTGTTTGCACACCAGCCAGCGGACGCCCTCCGTACACGGCGGCGTGGTGAGGGAGCCGTTGTAGCGATAATACGCGCGATCCTCCGGCAGGAGATCCGCCGCATTAATCTGCACGTCCTCCGTGCGCACGCTGGCATCTTTTTCCTTCGGCATGTGCGACCAGAGTCGACGGAGCAGCGCGTTTTCCGCGCCTTCTTCAAAAAGAACCGCGACCACCGCGAGATGCCCATCCGCGTCAGCGTGCACGAGGTGGGCCTCAAGCGGATAAGACCGGCCATCCATCAGGTTTTCACTCGGGCAATGGAAATGGAACTGTTTCAGGGCGAAAGAGATGCCGTCCACGACGAGCGAACTGCCAGGGGCAACGTTGGCCTGGATGGTATGGCCATTGTTAACCAGATCGAGCGCAACGGATTTGTAGTCGAACGCCAGCGGCGCGAGGTCGGCCTCAATCATCCGGGCAACCTGCAGGTCAACCGGCGACTGGTTTTGGCCCGCGCAACTCGAGAACTCCGGACTTAACAGCGCCCATCGCTCCGGTCCCGTTTCACCGGCGTAGCTCCAATGCTCACCGGCTTGCCCCCCGGCCGCAACCATCCCGACGCACAGCGCCACGTATACGTGCTTCATCACTATCCTCCCGCCGCGATCCTCGCCATTCGCCGACCCGCCGGGCAAGTCGTATGTGCAGTGGATATTAATCATCCCCCCCCCACCCCGACACGCGCGGAGCGGCCGCTCCACACGGCAAACATGAATACATGTTTGTCGACAACACAACTTCATAACACATAATTGTTACCATTACCACGCCGGGCTACATCTTGGTAAATTTTGATTATATATCGCATAGCGTTTATGGATAATAACTTACAGCAATATCTAACGCGGCTTGCAACGGGTTGGCACAGCTCCTGCCTATAGACCGTCCGACTTGGCGGCGTATTGGGCGCTGGCTGAATTGTGAACCATCAAGTAAAAGGAGAATGAGCATGCGTACATGGAAACTGCTGTTGGCGGCTTCCCTTTTCGCCCTGCCGGTGATCGGTTGGTCGACGGGGGCGCTGGCGGCTGAAGAGGCGGCCATCGAGGCGGCGGCGGAAGTCGCGGCCGAGGCGGCTGAAGAGGCGGAAGAGGGCGTGTCGGCGGAGATGTTTACCGTCAACAACACGTGGATGATGGTGGCCACCTTCCTGGTGTTCATCATGCACCTCGGGTTCGCGACGGTTGAATCGGGCCTGTGCCGTGCGAAGAACACGGTCAACATCCTGTTCAAGAACACGTTGATTCCCGCCATCGGTCTGTTGACCTATGCGTTGATGGGCTTCAACCTGATGTATCCGGGCGACGCCTGGGTGATCGGCAAGTACTTCGGCTTCGCCGGATTCGGCGTCGCGACGGACGCGGACGGCCTCACGAGCGCATACAACGCGGGCTACACCTACTGGACGGACTTCCTGTTCCAGGGCATGTTCGCGGCCACGGCGGCCACGATCGTGTCGGGCGCCGTTTGCGAGCGCATCAAGCTGAACAGCTTCCTGATCTTCTCCGCGCTGTATGTCGGGTTGGTCTATCCGATCGCCGGCTCGTGGAAGTGGGGCGGCGGCTGGCTGCAGGAGCTCGAAGTGCCCTTCTACGATTTCGCGGGCTCGACGCTGGTCCACTCCGTGGGCGGCTGGGGCGCGCTGATCGGCACGATCATGCTCGGGCCTCGTTTGGGCAAATTCGTGAACGGCGGCGTGAAGCCGATCATGGGACACAACATCCCGCTCGTTGTCATCGGCGTCTTCCTGCTGTGGCTGGGCTGGTTCGGGTTCAACGGCGGCTCGGTGCTGTCGGCTGATCCCGGTCTCGTTTCCTTCGTGCTGGTCACCACCTCGCTGGCCGCGGCCGCGGGCGCGATTGGCGCGATGCTCGCGTCCTGGACGCTGCAGAAGAAGCCCGACATCACGATGGTGCTGAACGGCATCCTCGCGGGCCTCGTCGGCATCACCGCCGGCGCGGACGTGGTTTCCGTGAGCGCCTCGGTGATCATCGGCCTGATCGCGGGCGTGCTGGTCGTGCTCTCGGTCATGACGCTGGATCGCCTGAAGATTGACGACCCGGTCGGCGCCATCTCGGTCCACCTCACCTGCGGCATCTGGGGCACCCTGGCGGCCGGCATCTGGGGCGCCGAACAGAGCATCGCCTCCCAGGCGCTCGGTGTGGCGGCTTACGCGATGTTTTGCATCGTGACCGCTGCGATCCTCTTCGGCATCCTCAAGGTGACGATGGGCATCCGCGTCTCCCGCGAGGAGGAAATCCTCGGCCTCGACGTGGGCGAACACGGCATGGAAGCCTATCCGGACTTCCAGGGCTTCCTCGCCAAGTAACCTGAAGTTAAAGGAGAACCATACATGAAACTTGTTACTGCAATCATCCAGCCCGACAAGCTGCCGGACGTGAAGGCGGCGCTGTTCGCCGCGGAAATCCACAAGATGACGGTTGAAAATGTCATCGGATGCGGCCAGCAGATGGGTTACCAGGAGACCTACCGTGGCGCGGTCACGGAAGTGAACCTGCTCAAGAAGGTCCGCATCGACGTGGCGGTGAACGAGGAATTCGTCCAGCCCACCATCGATGCGATCATCAAGGGCGCCCGTACGGGCAAAATTGGCGATGGCAAAATCTTCGTCTCCGAGCTGACGGATTGCATCCGCATCCGCACCGGCGAACGGGGCAAGGAAGCCATTGGTTAACGCGGGGAAAACCCGGTCGGAAACCTCAAAATTTCCGACCGGGTTGCCTTGCATGACATTAGGAACTCGTTAGTATTGCGAACCATAGAGAGTGCCTTCCGGGTGGGAGGCCAAAAAACCAGGAGAAAGAAACGTGATGAACATGATGAAAAAAGTGAGCATGGGCCTCGTCGCGGGCGCCCTGACGGCGTTGCCGTTGGTGGCTTCCGCGCAAGAGGAGAGCAGTTCGGTCGGATCCGCGGGCGTTGACTTCGCGTCGGCCTACGTGTTCCGCGGCGTTACGTTCAACGATGAGCCGGTTGCACAGCCCTACCTCGAAGCCGAGATCCTTCCCGGCCTGACGGTTGGCGCCTGGGGCAACTACGACATCGGTGATTACGATGGCGCACTGGACGACGGCCAGTTCTCGGAAATCGACCTCTACGCGTCCTACGCGATTCCGGTTCCCTGCGAAGTGACCTCCCTCTCGCTGGGCTACACCGAGTACACCTACCCGCAAGGCGGCGAAGCGGATCGCGAAGTTTCGCTGTCCGCCGGGTTCGACATACCGCTCGCCCCGAGCCTCGGCGTGTTCTACGGATTCGACGGCGCGATCGACAAGCAAATCTACGTCGAAGCAGGCGTCGGACACGACCTCGACCTCGCGGAAGGTGTTAGCCTGGGCCTCGGCGCCACACTCGGCTACCTCAACCCGGACGAGGGCGACAGCGGCCTAAGCCACTTCACGGTCAGCGCGACGATCGGCGTCGGAGCCGTGTCCGCGGGCGTGACCTACATCGGCCAGATTGATGACGACGTCCTCGTGGACGCCGACGCCGCCAACGGCATTCTCGGCTACGATACCGAAGTGGTCTTCACCCTGTCCTTCAGCAAGGAATTCTAACCCTCGCTCCAGGATCACGAAAAAAAGCCCCGCCCTTCCGGGCGGGGCTTTTTCTTTTCCAGCGCCTGGTTGCGAAAGCGGGTGGCGGGTGGTAATGCTGGGGGCTTCGTAAAAGACGGGGCAAACGTGCATGAGTTTGGCATAGCGGAGAATATCCTGGAGGCGGCGCAGGAGGCGGCGCGGGCGAATGGTGCCCGCCGCATTGAGGTGGTGCGCGTCCGCGTCGGGGCGCTGTCCGGCGTGGTGGAAGAGGCGCTCCGGTTCGCGTTCGACTCGCTGGCCAACGGCACGCCGGCCGCAGGGGCGCGCCTTGAGATTGAGCCCGCGCCGGTACGGTGCTATTGTGACGGCTGCAACACGGAATTTGCCGCGACACCGCTGCACTACGAATGCCCCGCCTGCGGGCGGGCAAGCAGCGATATCCGCGGCGGCCGCGAACTGAATCTCATAGCCATCGAGGTATCCTGACATGTGCGACCATTGCGGCTGTTCGACACCGGCGCCCCACCCCCATACGCACGACCATGACCATGCCCACGAGCATGACCACGGGCACCACCACCATCACCACGACCACGACGAACAGCACCGGACCATCGCACTGCACCAGTCGCTGATGGCGAAGAACGACCGCCTCGCGGAACAGAACCGCGGCTTCTTCAAGGGACGCGGCCTGTTCGCGCTCAACATGGTCTCCTCGCCCGGTTCCGGAAAAACGGCGCTGCTCGAAGCGACGCTGCGCGACCTGAAAAATGAATTCCGCATGGCGACCATCGTCGGCGACCTCGCGACGGACAACGACGCGCAACGCCTGCGCGCGAGCGGCGCCCGCTCGGTCCAGATCACCACCGGCACCGTCTGCCACCTCGACGCGCACATGGTGCAACACGCGGTGGAAGACCTCGGCCGCGACCCGATCGACCTGCTCTTTATCGAGAACGTCGGCAACCTCGTGTGCCCGTCCAACTTCGACCTGGGCGAAAACCTCCGCGTCGTCGTCATCGCCGTCACCGAAGGCGAGGACAAGCCCCTGAAATATCCCTCCATTTTCCAGCGGGCGGACGTGGTGCTCGTGAACAAGATCGACCTCGCGGAGGCCACCGGCTTCCAGCGCGACCTCGCCCTCGCCAACATCCGCAAGGCCGCGCCGGGCGCGGTCATCCTCGAAGTCTCCGCGCGCACCGGCGACGGGATGGACGCCTGGTACGACCTGCTGCGCAGCCGCTGCGCGGCCGTGGCCCGGGGGTAACGTGTCGCGCGCGCGACGAGTCCTCGCGGTCTTCCTACTGCTCTGGGCGTGGGATGTGGCGGTTTTCGCCGCGGGCACGTGCAACGATGTCCCCATGCCGGGCGGCGCGACGGCGCGCTATTGCGTACCCGAGCGCTGGAACGGACACCTGGTCGTCTTCGCGCATGGCACGGTCGCGGCGTCGGAACCGCTGGGCTTTTATCACCTCGACCTGGAAGGCGTTGACCTGCCGGACCTGTTGATGAAACTGGGGTACGCGTTCGCCACCACCACGTTCCGCGCCAACGGCCTCAACACGCTGGAGGCCGTCGAGGACCTGCGCCTGCTGGTCGCCGGCTTTCCCGCGGCAACGGGCAAACAACAAAAACGTACGGTGCTGGCGGCGGTCTCGCTCGGCGCGTCGCCCGCTGCGATTGCGCTGGAGCAGTATCCCAACCTGTTTCACGGGGCCCTGCTGATTTGCGGGCCGATTGGCAGCATGAAACTTCAGATGGACTACTTGTTCACATTCCGCGTGCTGTATGACCATTACTTTCCCGGCGTGCTGCCCGGCTCGATCACGAATGTGCCCGCCTCGGTGATGGCCGACTGGTACACGATCCACGAACCCGCCGTCATCCAAGCGGCGATCGCCGATCCCGAACGGACATTCGAGTTGCTCCGCGTCGCGCAGGTCGAACATGCGCCCGGCGACATCGACGCGGCAGCGCAATCGTTCGCCGATCTTTTGTGGTACCACGTGTTCGGCCTCGACGACCTGCTGACACGACTTGGCGGCCTGCCGTTCGACAACCGGACCGCGCGCTACACGGGCTCCACCAACGACGCGGCGCTCAACGCCGCAGTGGCTCGCGTGAGGGGGAATTCCGCGGCGCAACGACGCCTGCTCACTTATGAAAACCGGGCGCAGCCGGCACGCCCCGTCGTCATCCTGCACAACACGGGCGACGACATTGTGCCGTTCGGCCACGCCCCGTTCTACCAATGGCGCGCGCAGCGCAACGGACGCGGGAAATGGGTGACCCTGCTGCCTGTGCGCCGGCCCGGCCACGTGAATCTGACCATCGCCGAGGCGATGGCGGGGTTCCTGATCACCACCGATGCCGCGGGCGCGGGGCTGGCGCTTCCCGCACGCTGACGCTATCCTGCCTTGCCATGGAAATCTTCAAGAAGATCACGTTCGAGGCCGCGCACCGCCTGCCCAACTGCCCGCCGACGCACAAATGCGCGCGGCTGCACGGGCACTCCTTCCAAGTCGAACTGCACCTGCGCGGCCCGCTCGACCCGCACGCGGGATGGGTGATGGATTTCGCCGACGTGAAGAAGGCGTTCGCGCCGCTCTACGAGCAGCTCGACCACCGCTATCTCAACGACATTCCCGGCCTCGAAAATCCCACGAGTGAGCACATCGCGCGGTGGATCTGGCAGAAGCTGAAGCCCACGCTGCCCCTGCTCGCCCGCGTCGTCGTCCACGAAACCTGCACCGCCGGCGCCAGCTGCGACGGCACGGACGCGTAGCGCTTTTCTCACACACCGGTGAACGGCTCGGTGGGACACCTCGCCCCACCTACACCAAGCATGCGCGATGGGTGGGGCGAGCTCTCCGAGCGAGCCGGTTCAGGGTTCGGTTTTTCCGTCATCCGGGATTCACCTTTTCGCGCAAACGGTATACGCTCGACCGAGGTGAAAAACGCGCCTGCGGTTCCACGCTGGACCCGCGGGCGGAGGACCATGAGTTCCAACAATCTCTTCAGCGCATGGATCAACGGCGAACCGATCGAGCGAACGGCCGACGGAAAACAAACGTTGATGCATTTCCTGCGCGATGAACTCGGGCTCAAGGGAACGAAAAACGCCTGCGGGAAAGGACACTGCGGCAGTTGCACCGTACTCGTCAACGGCGAGGCCAAACGAAGCTGCCTGCTCGCGCTGGATCGCCTGCAGGGTTCTCGCATCCTGACGATCGAAGGCCTGGCCTTGGAGACCGGCGCGGCCGGATGGACGCCTGAACGGCGCGGCCACTTCGCGGGGATCCAGCCCGAAGAACGCCGCGCGCGCAACCAGGTCTACCGCGAACCCGCATATTGCGAGGGCCGCAACTCGATCTATGACGCGGCGCCCCGCTACGAGGAGCTGCACCCCATCCAACGCGCGTTTGCCGACGAGGGGGCCGTGCAGTGCGGCTTTTGCACGCCCGGCCTGGTGCTGGCAACAAAGGCGCTGCTCGACAAAAATCCGGATCCCGACGAAGCCACGATCCGCGCCGCGCTGCGTCACAACCTCTGCCGCTGCACCGGATACGGCGCGATCCTGCGCGCGGTGAAACGCGCGGCCGCGTACCTGTCCGGCACGCTGGCGGTTCCGCCTGATCGTGTCCCTGAAACAGGCATTCGCGGCCCGGGCACCTCGCCAATCCGCAAGGACGCGCTGGCCAAGGCGGCGGGATTGCCGGTCTTCTCCGACGACTACGAGGCGGACGGGGCGCTGCATGGCGTCCTGCTCTTCAGTGAACACGCGCACGCGCGCATCGTTGCGATCGACTGCTCCGCGGCACGCGAGCAACCGGGGGTGGCGCTGGTGCTGACGGGGGCGGACGTGCCGGGGCGGAATGCGTTCGGGCTTTTTGTGCCGCAGCAGCCGGTCATCGCGCGCGACGAGGTGAAGTACCTCGGCGAAATCGTCGCCGTCGTGTTCGCGGATACCCGCGCCCAGGCGGAAGCGGCGCGCGCGCTGATCCGCGTCGAATACGAGGTCCTGCCCGCGCTGCTCAATCCACTGGAAACGGTGCGCGCCGATTCACCGCGCGTCCACGCCGACACGCCGGACAACATCGTGCACCACGTGGCCGTCCACAAGGGCGATGTCGACACCGCGTTCGCCGCGGCCGACGTGGTGATCGAAGGCCACTACGAAACCCCGGCGGTCGAACACGCGTACCTGGAACCCGAGGCCTGTCTCGTGACGATTGCGCCGGACGGACAACTCACCGTCTACACGGGGAATCAGGGCTCCGTTTCATTCCGCGAACAGATCGCGGCGAGCCTGTTGATCCCGCCCGAGCGGGTACGCGTGGTGCTGGCGGCCTGCGGCGGCGGCTTCGGCGGCAAAGAAGAGCCGACCGTGCAAATCCAGGCGGCGCTCGGCGCGCTGCGCACCGGGCGGCCGGTAAAAATGGTGCTGACGCGCGAGGAGTCGATCCGGCTTTCCACCAAGCGGCATCCGATGCACATCCGCATGAAACACGGCGCGACGCGGGACGGGCGCATCGTCGCGTTGGAGTCCGAGGTGGTCGCCGACGGCGGAGCGTACATCTCGCAAAGCAAGCCGGTCGTCTTCCGCTCCGCCGTTACCGCGACCGGGCCATACGTCGTCGAAAACGTCAAAGCCGATTCACGCGGCGTCTATACGCACAAGAATCCCAGCGGCGCGTTCCGCGGCTTCGGCTCGACCCAGGCGTGTTTCGCCTGCGAAATCCAGATGGACAAACTCGCGCGCGCGCTCGACATGAGTCCGGTCGAACTGCGCCGCAGGAACGGCTTCCGCCCCGGAGCGCAAACCGGAACGGGCCAGACGCTCGGGCCGGGCGTCGGCTACCTCGGCACGCTGGACGCGGCCGCGCGCGGGCTGGAAGCGCTGCGCATCGAATTCGCCGACCGCGAACGGCCGACCCACATCAACGTGGGGTTCGGCCTCGCGAGCGCGTACAAGAATGTCGGCATCGGCACCGGCAAGCCGGACGCAGCGGGTGCGATTGTGGAAGTGCTCGAAAGCGGCCGCGTACTCGTGCTCACCGGCGCCTCGGACATCGGACAGGGCTCGGACACGCTGGCCGCCCAGATCGCAAGCCAGGAACTTTCGGTCCCCTACGACCTGATCGACGTGCGCGCGTGCGATACGCTGGTGAGTCCCGACGGCGGCATGACCACCGCCTCACGCCAGACCTACGTGACCGGCAACGCCGTGCGAGGCGCCGCTCAACAGTTGCGCGAAAAACTCGCCGTCGTGCTGTCCCCCGGCGGATCGCCCGCGGACCAGGCCGCGCTCGCGCGCGCGTGGGCCGCCGCGACAAAATCGGGCAACCCGCTGCGCGCGGAGTTCACCTACTTTCCTCCGAAAACCTACGCGCACCAGACCGACGCGAATCCGCAGCCGGGCAAAACCCCGGAGGAATTCGACATTCACTATTCCTACTGTTTCGGAAGCGCCGCCGTCGCGGTCGAGGTCAACACGCACACCGGCGAAGTCACCGTGCTCAAGGTGGTCGCCGCCCAGGATGTAGGCAAAGCCCTGCACCCGAAAAACGTCATCGGTCAGATCGAAGGCGCGGTCGCGATGGGTCTCGGCATGGGATTGAGCGAGGAGTTCCGCGAGGACGATCGGCGGATATACACCGACAACCTCGCCCGGTTGAACCTGTTCACATCGCAAACCATGCCGCCCGTGGACGCGGTTTTTGTCGAGACCGCCGAACCCGAGGGCCCTTACGGTGCGAAAGGCATGGGCGAAGTCGGGCTCAACCCGCTGCCGCCCGCGCTATCGAACGCGATCTTCGACGCCGTCGGGATCCGGCTGCACGCGCTACCGATGAAAAAAGACAAGGTGCTGGCGGCCCTCGGGCGGTGAACCGACCGGGGACGCAAAGGGCCACCCCTCACCCAATCCGCGCCCAGAGTTTGCGCGCGTGCTCAACCGCCTTCGCGCGCAGGGCGGCTTCGTCGAGGTGCGGCAGCGCGCCGTCGCGCACCACCACGCGGCCCCGCGCCACGGTATGGCGGACGGGTGCGTGCACCAACCCGAACAGCAGGTGACCGAAAAACGTGCCGGACTCGAACGGCGTGAAGGGCGTGTAGTCGAACACCGCGATATCGGCCAGCTTGCCGGACGTGAGTTCGCCGCGGTGCTCACGAAAGAGCCGGTCGCAGATCGCGCGGTTATTCTTCAGCAGCATGTCGCACGCCTCAACGAACGCCACGCGCGGATCGCGGTGCGTGTCGCGTTGCACGAGATACGCCGCGCGCGTCTGCGCGATCATCGCGTTCGCCATGCCATCCGTGCCGAGGCCGAGCAGGATGCCGCGTTGCAGCGCGTCCAGCACCGGCGTCACGGCGAGTCCATTGTTCATGTTGGACTCGGGGTTCGTCACCAGCATCGAATTCGTCTGATGCAGGATCGCCAGCTCCTCCGCGCCGAGGTGGATGCCGTGCGCGAAGAGCGAGCCGGGGCCCGTCATGCCGTACCGATCGAATCGCTCCATCAAGCCTTCGTGAAATTCGGCGCGCGTGACGTCTCCATCGCATTCGGCCTCGGCCACGTGCACGTGCACACCGACATCCAGCTCGTCGACCAGCGCCGCGCAGCGCTCCATCGTTTGCGGCGTAAGCGTCATCGACGCGTGCAGGCCCAACAACGCGGCCATCTGGCCGTCGGGATGCGCGCGGCATTTCCGAATGAAGCGCTCGTTCTCGGCGATGCCGTCGCCGATGCGGTTGCGATCGGACACTTCATAGCACAAGCATCCGCTCAACCCGGTTTCGCGGAACGCACGTTCGACGATGTCGAGGCTTCCGTCGGTGCAACCGGGCGAGGCGTGGTGATCGATGATCGTGGTGCACCCCGCCTTCGCCGCCTCCATGAGGGGAATGATCGACGAATAGTAGACGTCCTCCGGCGTCAGCGCGCGGTCGAGCCGCCACCAGACACGCTCGAGGATCTCCTTGAAATTGCGGCCCGGCTCGCCCGGCGGCGTCCATCCCCGCGCGAGGGTCGAATAGAGATGGTGATGCGCATTGATCAATCCGGGCAGGATCACGCCGCCGCCCGCATCCAGCACGGCATCCGCCCGCGACGGCAACTCCGCGGCGCGGCCCACCGCCGTGATGTTCGAGCCCTCGCAATAGACGGCGC
Source organism: Kiritimatiellia bacterium (assembly GCA_035327585.1). Taxonomy (GTDB): domain Bacteria; phylum Verrucomicrobiota; class Kiritimatiellia; order CAIVKH01; family CAIVKH01; genus JAMLJG01. Next base: position 13,256 of record DAOLDD010000060.1, read on the forward strand.
CCTTTTCGATGAAGGCCTGATCCGCGCCGAGCGTGACGACGGTTCCATTGTGGACGAGCAGCGAGCGCGGGGTCATGTCGATTCCTCCTCCGCGGGCAGATGCGCGGCGGATTCGCGCACACCGCGCAACAACGCCAGCATGGTCGCGCACGGCTCCAGCGGGTAGTGCTGTCCTTCGCGCGCACCGGGCAGGATTTGCGATTTGCGGATCGCGAGTGTTTTCGGATCCAGTTCCACCTCGATGCCCGGCGCGCGATAGCGGACGGCGTGGTTCCACCGTACTTCGTGCGTCTCGCCGGCCCAACGGCCCTGAAGGGTCCAGACCTCGCCCTTGCTCACAAGGTGGAAGGCGTTGCCTTCCTGCCGCTCAAATTCCGCGCGGTTCACGAAGAAACGCGGCTTGTCGCGATACGGCGCGCCCGCGGTCGGGCAAAATGTCGCGCAATTGCCGCACGCATTGCAGAAGTCGGAGACCACGGCCACCTGGTAGCGCTGCGCAACGGTGAATGCCCGCAATTGTTCGGGCACCAGGTGCGCGCGCTTCACCACGAGCGTCGGGATCGTGACGGACCACGGCTTCATTTGATAGGTGAAGAACGCCAGATTGGGACAGACGGCGACGCACTGGCTGCACAGGACATGGCAATCGAGACAGCGCGCGGCCTCGCGTCGCGCAGCCTCCGCGTCGAGCGTGCGCACGACCTCCCCGAAGTTTCGCCGCTGGTCGGCCGGCTGCTCCGGGACCATCGCGCGGAACTCGCGCCGACTGCGGTGGCGCAACAGCGCGACCAAATCCGCCTGGTGCGCGGAGGCGGCGACCGGCAGCGGCCCTTCCTCGCGCAGGCGTATCGCGCGCGCGATGCGCTTGCCGTCGCCCACCGCCTTGACGATCGTGGACGGCCCGGCCTGCACCGCGTCACCACCCGCGTACACACCGGGCAGGGAGGTTTCCATCGTTTCGGCATTCACCTCGATGTACCCCGCGCGATTGAGGGCCGGCGGCACGCCGTTGAAGAAATCGAAATCCGCTTGCTGGCTGATGGCCACGATGACCGAATCCAGCGGGATATCCTCCGTCTCTCCGGGGATCTCGACGGGCCGGCGGCGTCCGCTGGCATCCGGTTCGCCCAGCTTCATCTTCGCACAGCGCAGTGCGGCGACGTGCCCATCCTTCGCGAGCACCTCCAGCGGCGCGCGCAACACGCGCACCGGGATGCCCTCTTCCTCCAGCCCGTGCCGCTCCTCATATTGGGCGGGCATTTCGTCCCGGGTGCGCCGGTAAATCACCGACACCTCGTCCGCGCCGAGCCGCCACGCCGTGCGCGCGCAATCCATCGCCACGTCGCCGCCACCGATCACGCCAACGCGCCGACCCAGCGACGGCGGGCGGTTCTCGCGGACCGCCCGCAGGAAATCGAGCGCGTCATGCACCCCGGGCGTGCTTTCGCCCGCGATGCCGAGCCGCTGTCCGCGCTGCGCGCCCGCGGCGACCACTACATGGGAATAGCCCTGGGCGTGCAGCTCCGCGAGCACGACATCGCGGCCCATCCGCTGGTTGCAGCGGATTTCGACGCCAAGCGCGCGGATGCGGTCGAGGTCCTGGCCGATCACCGCCTCCGTCGCGCGATAGCCGGGAATCGAACCGGCCACCATGCCGCCGGGATACGCGCGCGCCTCGAAAATGGTGACGGCATAACCGGCCGACGCGAGAAACCACGCGGCGCTCAAGCCGCACGGGCCGCCGCCAATGATCGCAACGCGGGCCGCGCGGCGGTTGGAGACCGGCTGGACGCGCGAGCGCTCCTCGTGGTCCATGATGAACCGTTTGATTTCGCGGATCGCGAGCGGGTCGTCGTAGTGCGTGCGCACGCAGGTGAGCTGGCAGGGATGGTTGCAGGCGCGGCCGAGAATCGCACCGAGCGGGTTGTCGTCGCGCACAATTTCCGCCGCCTCGTCGAGCCGCCCTTCGCGCACGTACCGCATGTAGAGTGGAACCCGCTGCTCGATCGGGCAGCGATCGCGGCAAGGCGCCTTGATGCAATCGAACGAACCGAGCGCGCGGCCGGTTTTGGTATGCGCCCGCTCGAAGCGCTCCATCTTATAGAGCGGATCGGCCAGCACCTCCGCGGCATAATGCTGTAGGTTGAGCCGTGCGCACACGCGCTGCTCGCCGCCGCACGCGAGTTCGCACGAGGCGCGCGCAAACCCGGAGGCCCGCGACGCAACGCGGCAGCAATACGCCGCGAGGTCGTCCGCCCGCACGTCCGCCATCGCCTGCGCCGTGCGCTCGATGTATTGCGGCAGACGCATATAGCCGCCGGGGCGCAGCAGGTCGGAGCACGTCGTCACGGTGGACATGCCGCACGCGAGCAGCCGCGGCGCGTTAAAGGCGTCCGCGCCGCCGGCGAACGAAATCATCAGGTGCCCCTTGAACTCATCCAGCAACCGGCGCGCGAGCTGCACCGTGACCGCGTGCAACGGGCGGCCGGACAGATAGGCCATGTTGTCCTTCTTCGAGAAGTTCGGGCGGTGGTTCACGGTTTCGAGCGTGTTTGACAGTTTCACGCCGAACACAACGCCCTCCTTCGCGGCGACGCGCTTGAGTTCCTCGATGAGCGCCACGCCGTCGGGGTATTTCAGATCGTGCTCGAACGCGAGGTCCGGCACTTCGATGTCGTGGAAGCCGAGCGTATCGTTGAGGATCCCGCGCACCGATTCGGGGCCGAGCAACGTCGGGTTCAGCTTCACGCTCGTGTGCAGCCGCCACTCCTCCATCAGGTAGCGCGCGATTTTGCCGATTTCGGAGGGCGGGCAACCGTGCATCGTGGAGAGCGTGACGTTATTGGACAGCCGCGCGGGTATCCCGATGTCGCGCGCCTCGGGGAACACCTGCGCGACCTCGTCCACCAGCGTGCGCAGGGCCTCGCCCGCGTCCTGCGTACGACGCAGGAATTGCTGCACATTCGGCTGGAGGACGCCCTCCATATTGTAGCCGACGCTCAGGTTGAAGATCACGCCGGGTACGTCGCCGGGAAATCCGAATTTTCGGTGCAGCACGTGGATGAGCACCCAGGCGCGCAGGTATTCCTCGAACGACTCGTCGAGCGTGAGTTCCTGCGACCACTCGACGTTGTAGCCGGCATCCTGCATGTCGATGCAGGGTTTTGAGACTTCCAACCGGTCGAGCGTCTGCACCGTTTTCAGTTCGATGAACCGCGCGCCGCAGGCCCAGGCCGCGACGATGTTCTGCGCCATCTGCGTATGCGGCCCCGCGGCGACGCCAAACGGCGTTTCGAGAAACGAGTCGTACAGCCGCTGCGTAAACGGGTCGCCGGGGCGCGGCTCGAAGAAGAGGGCGCGCGGGATGCCGAACAACGCCTGGCGCTGCTCGAGTTCCCCGGCCACCCACCGGGCGAGCTGCCCCCGGGTCAGGGGCTGAAACAATTCGGACACGGTATGATCCTTTGCGGCTAATGCCACGGGGCAGTCTGGAATCCGCGCCGCCCCGCCGCCAGCGGGATCGCCCCCCGCGACCCCCTATTTTGCCATCGGGGAAAAACTGAGTATCAACGTCAGCGAGGTCGGTCAATCCGGGATTGCATCGATGAAGGCAAGGTCCTGTTCGTACAACGCCAGCCTGCGCTGGATGTCGGTGGCGAGGCCGGCGGGGCCCTGGGCGCGAGCCAGCGCCAGCGCCTCGCGCCCCGCGCGCCGGGCCTCATCGAACTGTCCCGCCGCAGCATGCGCCGCGGCGAGGGTATCGAGAAATTCCGCGCGCCGCGACTCGCTGAGCTGGCATGCGCGCCGCGCGAGGTCAACGGCTTCCAGCCGGCGCTCCGGTTCCAGTCCGGGCTGTGTGGCGAGGTGCCACGCCAGTCCATTCAACGCATCCCGCTGGGTTCCATCCAGCGCCAGCGCCTTGCGATAGGCCGCTTCGCCTTCCGCG
>DAOLDD010000061.1:0-14921 GCA_035327585.1 Kiritimatiellia bacterium
ACGGGATGAAATCCCGTCGCTACAACCAACAGGACGAAACTTTTGAGAACCGCTATAGTCTTGGCCCTCAATCGAAACACGCGCGTTACGTAAATATGGTCATATGGTATCTTTGCAACCATGAAAACCACCATTGATATTCCCGATCCCCTCTACCGCCAGGTAAAGATCCGGGCGTTCGAGCGGGGTGCGAGCCTTCGGGAAATGATGATCAACAGCCTTCGCCGCGAAATCGAGGCGGATCAAGCCCCCGCCTCAACGCCGCTGCTGGCTCGCGAAGAAAAGGCGATCTATACGACGGACAACCTCGGGTTCGTCGTGTTGAAACGAGGTGGGCGCAAGCAGGTGGTGAAAGACGCCTTCATCGACGAGTTGCGGAACGAAGAAGGAGTTTTCGCAAGTTTCGATCGAGGCGTTCGAACCGACTGGATTGAGAAGGGTTCACGGGCATTCGAGCGTATCGCCCCCTGAAACGCCCCATCAACCTCAAGGCCGGTGAGAGCGGATCGCATTTTCGCCCGCTCTTCGCGCCATCTTTTCGATGGATTTTCCGGGGGGGCTCCCTACGCTAACACGGCGATGAAAAAGAAGACGCCGACTGAAGCTGAACCCGCTGATACTGTAAAATCCGTGCCGGTGCGTGTGAAAAAGGAAAAGCGCCCCGAGACCGCCGAGTCGATGGGCGCGCGGCAGCGCGAGATCGCGGTCTCCGAATTTTTCCTGAAGAACCGGCATCTGCTCGGCTTCGATTCGCCGCGCCGCTCGCTGCTGACCGCGGTGAAGGAGGCGGTGGACAACTCGATGGACGCGTGCGAGGAGGCGGGCATCGTCCCCGAGATCGCGGTCGAGTTGGAGCAGATCGCGGACGCGCGGTTCCGCGTGACGATCACGGACAACGGACCCGGCATCGTGAAGACGCAAATTCCGAAGATTTTCGCGAAGCTGCTGTACGGCTCGAAATTCCACCGGCTCCGCATGTCGCGCGGGCAACAGGGCATCGGCATCAGCGCGGCGGGCATGTACGGGCAACTGACGACGGGTTCCGCGACGCGGATTTTGTCCAAGGTGAAAAACGCTAAGGTCGCGCACCAGCTCGCGGTGCAGATCGATACGAAGACGAACAAGCCGGTGATCCTGGGCGATGACGAGGTGGAGTGGAAACCCGCGTTCCAACCGGTTGACGAGACGGGGGCGCCCGCGGGCGAACCGATGGTCTATTCGCACGGAACGAGCGTCTCCATCGACATGGAGGCGCAGTACCAGCGCGGCAAGCAGTCGGTGGATGAGTTCGTGAAGCAGTGCGCGATCGTGAATCCGCATTTGACGCTGCATTACCGGCTCGCGTTGCGACCCGCGATGCGGGATGCGGGATCCGCGATGCGGGATAAATCTTCCGACATCACGAATCCTGAATCCCGCATCACGTATCCCCGCGCCCTGCGCGACATGCCGAAGATCCCGAACGAGATCATGCCGCATCCGCACGGCGTGGAGCTCGGCATGCTGATGCAGATGTTGAAGGACACGGAATCGCGCACGCTGCGATCCGCGCTGTCATCCGATTTCTCGCGCGTGAGCGACCAGACCGCGCTGCAGATTTGCGAGCGGGCGGGGTTGAACCCGAAGGCGAACCCGACGCGCGTGGCGCACCAGGAGGCGGAGGCGCTCTACAAGGCCGTTCAGGAAACGAAATTGATGCGGCCGCCGACGGACTGTCTGTCGCCGATTGGCGAGGAGCAGATTCTCGCGGGTTTGCAGAAGGAGATCAAAGCCGACTTCTACACCGCCGTCACGCGCGACCCGGAGGTGTATCGCGGGAACCCGTTCCAGATCGAGGTCGGACTGGCCTACGCAAAGCCGGAGGAGACGAAGGCCGCGGAGGACATGGGGCAGGAGGAACCGATCCGCCTCCTGCGTTTCGCGAATCGCGTCCCCCTGCTCTACCAGCCGGGCGCGTGCGCGATCACCAAGGCGACCATCGGCGTTAATTGGAAGTCGTATGGATTGAACCAGCCGAAGGGCGCGCTGCCGCTCGGGCCGCTGGTGCTGATGGTCCACGTCGCGAGCGTGTGGGTGCCGTTCACCAGCGAGAGCAAGGACGCGGTGGCGAGCTACGAGGAGATTCTCGCCGAGATGACGCTCGCGCTGCAGGAATGCGGGCGTCGCCTGTCCGTCTTCCTCAACAAGCGCCGCCGCGACCTGGAAGCAGCGCGCAAGCGGAACTACATGGAACTCTACATCCCGCACCTGGCCCAGGGCCTGAAGGACATCCTTGCGCTCCCCGACAAGGAAAAGGAACGCGTCGAACGCGATCTGAAAAAGATGCTCGAGAAGACGCACCTGGATGTTTGAATCACCGTTGTGCAGCCCTTTTTACGATGTGCTACGATATGAGTCTGTCGTATTCGGCATGATCGCCGATCCAGAACCAGAGCAGGCCTTGATCGCATTCCACAGCCAGCGCCCGGTGTGCAAGACCCACACGGGCAGACCAGAAACCATCGACTTTCTTCAGGCAAGGTGATGGATGTCGCGGATCCGCTTTGAGCAGCGTAAAACTCTTGTCCGCAAGCCGCTGGATATCCGGGGGAAGTCGCTCATAAGCGGTCCAAATACGTGGACTCGCGAAATGCCTCACAGGGGCCTGCATCGATTATGAGCAAAGTCGCGCCTGGCTTCATCAGCCAGCGGATCGAGTTTACCCGACCGTACATCGCGCTCCAATTGAGCATCCCACCGCGCGGCATCGAATTCAGCATACCAGGATCTGAACGCCTGGAGTTCGGACGGCGGCAATTGTTCGATCGCGTTTTCGATTTCTTTGGCGGTCGTCATGTTCGAAAGCTACCCCGAACCCTGCTGGCTGACAAGCTGGCATGCGCGGCGATTGGCCTTGCAGCGCACTTGATGCAGAATCGAAATCACGGCATCTTCCCACGCATGTCATCCGACAAACAACCGCGTGATTTGCTGGCGGAGCCGTTGTGGCGGCACGGGGACCTGGGGGCGCCGATGCCGGATTTGCCGCATGCAAATTCGGTCTGCCTGCCTGCGTGGCAGGACGTGGTGGATTACGAAGAGAAGCGGGCCCGCGTGATGAACCGGCTGCGGGCCGGGTATCCGCGATTCGTCGTGCCGCCGCCCTGCGCACGGCTGTTTGAAAAGGCGCGCGGGATTTTCTGCGAACCGGGCGAGGCGTGCCACGCGTATCCGACCCGGGCGGCGGCGGAACGGTGCGTGGAGCGGATCGGCGCCTGGTCCGGCGCCGCGGCGCGCGTGGAGCCGTGGCCCGCGTTCAAACTTTGGGTCGTTTGCTTCCCGGACACGGCCGCCGAGGCCGCGCTGAAATACTGGCGGCACACGGGGGACGGCATCTCATCGCGCTGCGCCCAGACACTGCTGGACGGGGCGACGGAACCGGACGCCGACGCAGCGAAGACAACGGTCCGCGCACGCATCGCCTCGGCTGCGGGTGTGGACCCAAACGATGTGTACCTGTTTAAGTCCGGCATGGCGGCGCTGTTCACGTTGTATCGCGCGCTGCGGCGCATGCATCCGGGCCGCGCACTGGTCCAGCTTGGTTTCCCGTACGTCGACACGCTCAAGATCCTGCAGGATTTCGGCGCGCCGCATGTGTTCCTGCCGAAGGCGGACGCGGCGGACATCGACCGCCTCGCGGCCGTGTGCGACGAGGCTCCGCCGGCGGGGCTGTTCGGCGAGTTTCCATCGAACCCGGTGCTGACCAGCGCCGATCTTGCGGCGGTGCGCTCGCTCTCCTTGCAACACGGATTTCCCGTGATCATCGACGATACGATTTCGACGTGGACGAACGTTGACCTGCGCCCGGTGGCGGACGTGGTCGTGACGAGCCTCACGAAATGGTTCACCGGCCGCGGCGACGTCATGGCGGGGTCCGCGGTGCTGAACCCGCAAAGTCCATTCGCGCGGGAATTTCGTGCGGCCATCGAGGCTGAATACGAGGACTGCACCTGGGGTGAATCCATCCTGTTGGCCGAGGCGTTGTCCCGCGATGCCGATGAGCGGGTGCGGCGTGCGAGCGCGACCGCGCTGGAGGTGGCGGAGTGGCTGCGCGCGCAACCGGGCGTGGAGGCGGTGTATTACCCGCGCTTCCAGCACCGGGACCTGTACGATCGTTACCGCCGACCGGACGGGGGTTATGGCGGCCTGTTCTCGTTCGTGTTGAAGGACCCGGCCCGCACGAGCGCACGCTTCTACGACGCGCTGGAACTCTGCAAGGGGCCGAACCTGGGCACGACGTTTTCGCTGTGCTGCCCGTTCACGCTGCTCGCGCATTACGGGGAGTTGGACTGGGCCGAATCGTGCGGCGTATCGCGCTGGCTGTTGCGTCTTTCGATCGGGCAGGAACCCGCGAAGATTTTGATCGATCGACTTTCGCGCGCGCTGGCACGTGTGGGCAATGTCTGATCGCGACCGGGCTCAGTGCGTCGGCGCACGGGCCTCGCGCAGGGCGGCGAACTGGGCCGTGATGCCGGCGTGGCGCTCGTGCCACTTCGCGACTTCCTCCGAAGCACGCTCCCGCGCGACGGCCAGCGCTGTCCGTTGCTGAACGAGCGCCTGTTCATTCCGCGCCACCTGTTCCGCATCCTGCATCAGGCGGTAGTACCGGGCCCAGAGCGCAGGCTGCGCATTGCGAATTTCGTTCAACTCCTCGAGCAGCGCGAGAACCTGCTGCGGATCCGGTGTTGGCACGGATGAGGGGGCAGGCGGCGCGGCATCGCGCTTGCGTCTGAAGAGTTGTCGCGAGGGTTCCGCCGGGGCCGGCGCTTCGGGAGGCGTTGAGAGGACTTCAAGTCGGCTTTGCGCTGCGCCGCGGCGGGCCTCCAGATCCGTGACGGCGGCGGCCCACCGTTGGGCGGAGTCGCGCAATTGGGACTCCTGCGCGGCATGCTCGGCCTCCCGCGCGGCCACGGCATCAACCTCGGCATCGACGGCCGCTAGTCGTTCCCGCAGGGCTTCCTGTTCAGCCTGCAATCGCTGGGTCGACTGCAACAAATCGAGCGTCGCGGCCACGGCCGCCAGATCGATCGAAGGTCCGCGTGCGGGCAGGGCCGCGAACTGCTGCTGCAAGGCCTGCAGGGCGGCCTGCGCCGAATCCAGCGCGCGCTGCATGGCCTGGGCATCCCCGCGCAACGAACCGGTTTCATCGCGCGCCGCCGCGAGGGCTTGTTCAAGCTGGCGTACATCACGATCCACACGGCCCGCGAACTGGACAAAGAACACTCCGCCCGCCACCAGGATGCCAAACAAGACGGCGAGAAAGCCCAGCGCCGTGGCCGCCAGGCGTCGACGCGCTTTGCGGCGCTCGATATCGAGGAATTCCTGAAACGCCTGCAAGACGGGCAGCCGGTTGCCGAACGCTTGAAGCGCGGCGCCGTCGCGCAGCGATTGCATATCCTGGCTCGCGGCGAGCGAGCGCACCTGCTGCTTCAAGACCTGGGGCGGCATTTCCATCGCGTAAACGCTTTCCCTACTTCAGCTTCAACCACGGCATCGGCGAGAACTTACCGCGCGCGCCGCCTTTGGGGTCATCCTTCGACTTTTCAGCATCGTCCCCCTCCGGGGCGGCGGTGGCGTCACGCGCGCCTTTCCAAGCCTGCAATTCCAACTGCGCCTGCGCTTCGATGTCCGCGAGGCGGGGCGAGGATGTCTTGGGCGGCGGCGGGGCGGGAGCGTCCTCCGGCGGACGGCGGACCCGCACGCGCGGATCAAGCGCGGGCGCGGGGCGATCCTCGATCGGCTCCGCCTCAAGAGGCGGCGTGCGCGAAACATTTACACGACGCGATTCGACCGCTGGATCGACAACGGGCGGCGCGACGCGGCGCACCGGCTTCCCGGCCTGCGGTACGGCGGCGGGCGGCACCGGCGCGGTCAGCGCACTGACATTCTTGCGTACGGACGGATCGCGCTGGTTCTGCTCGAGTTTCGTGGAAATCGAGCGCCAATCCTGCTGCAACTGTTCGATCCGCCGCGTAAGCACCTGCTCCTTGCTGCGCCACCGCGAGGCCTTGTCCTCGAAAATTTTCTTTTCGTGGGCAAGCTGCTGGTCGCGCTGCCGGATCGCATTCTGGTCGTCCTGGATCGCCTTCTTGAGTTGCAGAATTTCGAGTTCCTTCTGGCGGCGCTGCTCGCGCTCCTCGTCGTAGAACTTCTTCTGCTGCTGCAGGCGTACGTTGATGCCCTCGCTCTCCTGGCGCACCTGTTCGAGGCGTTGCTGCAGGTCCTCGATTTTGAGGCGGGCGCGCTCTTCGATGTCCTCTTTTTCGAGACGAAGCTGGTCGAGTTCCTGCGACTCCTTCTCTGCGATTTCCCGCAGGCGGTCCTGTTCCTGCATCATCTGGTCGAGCTGCTGGCGGTACTCCTCGTCCCGTTCCTGCGCCCGCTTGCGCTCCTCGTCGAGCAGGATGCGATGCTGTTCGAGATCCTGGACGGTTTCCTCGAGGCGCAACGTCAACTGCAACTGCGCCTCCTGCATCCGGTCAAGGCGGGTGGCCAGTTCGTCGCGCTCGTTCTGCAACCGGCTTTCGACATCCTCAAAGGAAAGTTTGTCCTGCGCATGCTCCTCGGCGAGCGAACGCGCGCGTTCCTCCGTCTCCTGCAGGCGTTTCTCCTGCCGCGCCAGCGTCTCCTCGACCTGCTTGCGCATCGCCTGTTCGTGGGCGACCTGCGCGCGATGGCTTTCCAACTCGCCCTCGCGGTCGACGAGCGCCTTGCGAACGTCCTCAATCGCGGTCTGGAGCTGGGACAGCTCCTGCTCGCGGGCGCGGCGGGCCTTCTGCTCGTCGGCCACGGCTTTCCGGAGGCGCTCCAACTCCTCGAGTTTTTGCTGGGCGCGCGACAGTTCGGCGCCCGTCTGGCGCTGTACCGCCTGCAATTCGCCGCTGACGGCGCGGTGGTTTTCCTGCAATTCCGCCAGGGCTTTTTGCAGCTCGGTTTCCTTCCGCTCCGCCGCGGCCCGCGCGGCTTCCTGCAGCTCGCGCAGTTCAGCGAGCGCAAGTTCGCGCTGCCGCAGTTCGGCGGCGGTGTTCTCGCGCAAGGCGGCGATGGCCTCCATCCGGCGGGTGACATCCTGCAAGGCCTGCGCGTGGGCGGCTTCCCGCGTCTCCTGGGCGTCCTGCAACTCCGCCAGTTGCGTCTTGAGTTGCTGTGTTTCCGTACGCTGCTGTTCCAGTTGCTGCAGGGCCTGCTGCAACTCCGCGCCGCGAGCCTCCAGCGTACGGGTCAGGGTCTCGACGCGACCGGACAGGCTTTGTTCGCGCTCCCGCGAGCCGGACTCGACGTTCACCCGCAGCGTCTTCTCTTCGTCGATGCTCGCGCGCAGGTGCGACACGTCGGCGAGCGTCTCCGCATGGCGGCGCTCCCACTCGGCGATTTCCGTACGCAGCGTGGCCTCGTTCTCCTGCGCGCGCAGCGTCGCCTCGTCCAGCACGCCCGCGGTGCGTTCCATCTCCGCGCGAAGCAGCTCCAGCGCATGCTCGGATTCCTCGGCGCGCGCGCGCAGCTCCTCGGTCTGCTGGTCGAGCGCCTGCTTCTCCCCCTGCCAGGCTTCGGTGGACAGGGCGTGCGCGGTGTCGCGTTCGCGCGCTTCCCACTCCAACTGCTCAATGCGCGCGGTGGCGGCGTTGAGCGATTCCTGCAGTTGTTCGATCCTCGTGGTCAGGTCCAATTCGCGCTGGCGTGCCTGCTCGGAGGTCTGTCCCAGCGACGACTGGTGGTGCCGCAATTCCTCCTCGCGCTGCCGCAAATCCTCCACGGCATCGTCGCGCTGCTTGGTCACGGCGTCGAGCTGGAGCTGGATTTCCGCCGACTTCTTCAGCGCGGCGCGCTGCTCTTCCTGCAACTGGTCCAGCCGCGCTTCCCACTCCTGCTCGGCCTTCCGGCTCCGCTCGCGGGATTCCTCGAGCAACTGGCGATTCCGCTCCAGCTCACCCTCCGCCCCCTGGAGGCGGGTCCGTGCGGACGTGTGTTCCGCCTGCACCTTCTGCAATTGCTGGGCGAGACTTTGCTCCTGGTGGCGGCGGGACTGCATGGACTCACTGTGGCGCGCCTTCTCCTGCTCCAGGGCGGCCTCAAGTTCCGCGACCCGGGCCAGCGCCGCTTTGCGTCGCTCGTACAAATCGAGATGGCTTTGCAGGTCGCTGCCGACCAGTCCGCGAATCGTCTCGATGCGCTCGCGTCCAAACCGTTCCTTGCTCTGGATCGATTCGCGAACGGAATTCAGGAACTCGCGCTCGTTCGCCAGTTCCTGCTCCACGTTGGCGGATTCCGTCAACAGGAGGTCCCGCACGACCTCGAGTTGCCTCGTACGACCGGACTCCGCCTCGTCCCGCGCTTTTTCCAATTCGGCGCTGCGCACCTTTTCAGCGGCGAGTTCGTGCCGCGAGACGTTCAGGGCGCGGGCCGTTTCGTCGAGGCGCGCACGCATGCCGGCCAACTGCGAATTCAAATCGGCCAGGATACGCTGGTGTTCCGCATCGGCGGCCTGCGCACGGGCGCGCACCTGCGAAAGTTCCGCCCGAACCTCGGCCAGCTCCGCGCCCGTTTCGGTGGCCTGGTGCGTGATCGCGCCGAGCCGGATTTCAAGATCGTTGATGCGATTCCGCGCCGCCTCCTCGGCAAGCACACGGTCTGCGCGCTCCTGGTCGAGCGTGCGGGCGGTATCGTCGCGATTCGCCGCCAGCGTGGCGATTTCCTGACCCAGTTCGGTGATACGTGCCGCCGAGGCCTGCTCACCGGCCACACGAGCCGCGTCGATCTGGCGGGCGCGCTCACGTTCCGATTCCAGCTCCGCGGCGAGTGCGTCCCGTTCGCGGGTAAGGTCGTCGACCATGCGCATCCGGCCGGCGAGCTCCTCCTGCAGCAGGGATTCCGCTTCGCCGTGGGCCGCCCGCGCGGCGTCCGCGGCTTCGCGCAAGCTCGCCAATTCGCCGCGCACCGCGTCCAACTGCGCGGTCACATCGGCCAGCGATTGGCGGGCCTCATCCAGTTCCGCGCGGGTCGTATTGTGCGTGCCGCGTTCCAATTCGATCGCGGTTTCAAGGGCACGGAGCTGTTCGGTACGCTCCACCTCGGTGGCCGACAGGATATCGACCTGGCGTTGCAGTTCCTGCTGGCGCGCCGCCGCTTCGTTCCGCGCCGTGGCGGATGCGGATTGCTCCGACGCCAAGGTGCTCTGCAATCCCTCGACATCCTTGAGCGCCGCTTCGCGCGCGCGATTCAAGTCTTCAATGCGCTGGCCGAGCACGACGGCCTGCCGCTCCGCCGTAGCGCGGGCCGCGGCCCAGTTCTTCTCCACCTCCGCGGTACGGGTACGTGCGGTTTCGAGCGCCGACTGGAGCTCCTCGACATGCTGCTCGAGCGCCTGGATTTGCGCGGTGCGTTCCTGCTCGTTCGCGGCGGCACGGGATTGCTCACCATCCAGCGCAAGGCGGGTCGCCTCCACTTCCTCGCGCGCCCGGGCGGCCTCGGCCTGAAGCCGGCTCACTTCGCGATCCAGGTCCTGCTTCGCTTGATCAAGCGCAACGCCCAATTCCGCGGCGCGTCGGGCCGCGGCAGCCTGCGCCTCGCCCAGTTGCGCCTCCAATTCGTGGATGCGTTGCGCGGCTTGCGCGGACTCGGCCTGCCGTACGCCATGCACGTCGGCAACTTCCTGCAAGGCCGCCTGCCGCTCCAGCTCCAGCTCGCGTAATTGTTCGCGCAACGCGGATGCCGCGGACTCGCCCTCGGCGCGGGCGGCGTCCAATTCCGTTTGCAGGCGATGCGCCTGCTCGTCGCCCGTCGCACGCGCCTGCTGCAACGCTGATTCCAGTTGCGAAATACGGTCCTGAGAAGCGCGTTCCGCCGCGGCGGCGCGCGCAAGTCGCGCCTCCAGGTCTTCCTTCATGCGCGCGGCATCAGCGAGCGCGGCGTCCAGTTCCGTATGCAGGCGCTGTGCCTGTTCGTCACCCGTCGCGCGCACCTGCTGCAACGCTGATTCCAGTTGCGAAATGCGATCCTGCGTCGCGCGCTCCGCGGCGACGGCGCCCGCAAGTCGCGCCTCCAGGTCTTCCTGCATGCGCGCGGCTTCGGCACGGGCGGCGTCCAATTCCGTTTGCAGGCGATGCGCTTGTTCGTCGCCTGTCGCACGAGCTTGATGCAATGCTGATTCCAATTGCGAAATGCGGTCCTGCGTTGCGCGTTCCGCCACGGCGGCGCCCGCCAGTCGCGATTCCAGGTCTTCCTTCATGCGCGCGGCATCAGCGAGCGCGGCGTCCAATTCCGTTTGCAGGCGCTGTGCCTGTTCGTCGCCCGTCGCGCGTGCCTGTCGCAACGCTGATTCCAGTTGCGAAATACGGTCCTGCAACGCGCGCTCCGCGACGGTCTGGGTTTCGACGCGCTGGAGCAGCGAGCGTTCCCGGGCATCCGACTCGGTGCGCACGGCATTGAGCGCCGCGGAAAGTTCGCGCGCCTTATGATCAGCCGCTTGGTGAAGACCGGTCAGCTCCTCAATACGCTTTTGCAGTGTACGCACGTTTGCGGCCTGCTCTTCGCGCGACGCGGCGACATTCGCCAACTCGACGCGAAGCGTCTGGCCGGACTGCTCCGCCTCGGCGCGCAGCGCCTCCAGCGACTGCCGGGTGGCCGCGTGGGCCGTCTGTTCGGAGGCCAATCCGGATTGAGCGCCGGCCAGTTCCGCTTCCAGTTCGGCTGCGCGTTGCTCGGCCGCCCGCTGGCGGGCGATGAGTTCATCAATACGCGCCTGCGCGTCACGCTCGTGTTGCCCGGATTCCGTGCGCAACGCGCGCAACGTGGCCTGTTCATTCTGCAACAGGGTTTGGAGTTCCTGCGCCTGACGGCGGGCCTGGTCCAGCGCCTGCTGGAACTCCGCGGCGCGCTGGTCGGCGGTCGCGCGCTCCTCCTCGCGCCCCTGCCGCTCGGCCGCGAGTTCAGCGCGCGCCTGGTCCAGAAGTTGCGCCGTCGCCGCGGAATCGGCGTTCAGCCGATCGAGTGCTTCGCGAAGCCGCTGTTCCTGGCTCGCGGCGGATTCCTGCAGCCCGGCTATGCGGTGCTGCGCCGCTTCGAGTTCCGCGCGAACGGTGGCCGCCTGTTGTTCCACGGAAGCCAGCGTCGCGCGCAAGTCCTCCACCTGGCCCGCCAGCGTCTGCTCGCGCAACTGTGCCGCGCCGCTTTCCTCGGCGTGCCGGGCGCGACTGGCTTCGAGTTCGCCGCGTGCGGCGTCAAGATGGGCGTCCAGCTCGCGTACGCGCGCCTCCAGGTCCCCCACCCGCTGGGCGCCGTCGGATTCCGTCGCGCGCCATTTCGCCTCAACCGTCTGCACACGCTCCTGTTCGGCCCGCAGCGCGGCCTCAGCCGCCGCGAGGGTGGCCTGCCGTTCCGACAGGTTTTGCTCCAGCGCGGCGACCCGCTCGGAGGCGCGGCGATGCTCCGCCTGCAGCGCATCCACCTGTTCCTTAAGCGAGGATTCCCGCTGGCCGAGATCGGCCACCGCACTTTGGTGCCGCGCCCGTTCGGCATCCCACGCGCGCTGCGCCTGCGCGAAGGATTCGCCCGCGCGTGCGACCTGATCTTCCAACTCCCGCGCAGCGGCCTGCAACCGCTCTTCTTTCGCACGGGCCTGCTCCTCAATCTGCTGGAAAACGGCCTGGTGTTCACCCACGGCCTTCTCCGCCTGCTGCGCGCGCGCGGAGGCTTCGGCGGCCAGTCGGTCGAGTTCCTCGATCTTGCGCGCCAATTCCGTTTCGCGCTGGGTGGCGGCGGCCTTGGCGCCCTGGTGAAGGTCGCGCTCGGCTGCAAGTTCGCGCCGCGCGGCGTCGAGTTGCTGCTGGTAATCCGCCTGCTGGCCGGAAAACTCCTGCGCGAGCCGCTGCTGCTCGGCTTCGCTCTTGCGCACCTTTTCCAGCGCGGCTTCGTGCGCGGCGCGCTGCTCCTGGAGGTCCTTCTGTGCGCGCGCAAGCTGGGCCTGTACGCCGTCGCGCTCGCCGGCGAGCACCTCAAGCCGCTGGACCAGTTCCGCGCCTTCCACCTGCACCTGCAACTGGCGTGCCTGCTCGGCCACCAGTTCTGCGCGCGCGGCGTCGAGCGCCGCCAGCGCTTCCACCGACTGCTTGCGCAGGGCCTCCACCTCGGCGCGCAGCGCATCCTCCCGTCCGCTGGGCGCGGCGCCGCCGGGGGCGGACGCCTGCTGGCGGGCGAGCGAGAGCGAGGCTTCCGCGCGTTCGAGCTGGGTTTGCAAATCCTTGATGCGCTGGGCCGCGGCGGTGTCATCCGCGCGCGGGGCACGCGAGGCCTGCTTCAGCCGTTGGATGTCGCCATCCGCCGCGCGCAGTTGCGCGGCCAGGGCGTCCTTCTGTTTTTCCAGATCGGCCAGTTGTTTGCGGAGCTGCTCCGTTTCATCCGCGCCCGCGCGACGGGCCTGCCCGGCTTCGCGCGACTGTTCATCCAGGGCCTTCCGGGCGGCTGCGAGCGCATCCGCGTTCGCGGCGAGCTCCTTCTCCAGCGTCGCGACGCGCTGTTCCAGCGCGGCGGCGCGTTCCTCCGCCTTCGCCTTCTGCTCCGCCAGTTCGCGCGCGGCCTTCTCCATCTGCGCCGCGGCGTCGGACGACGGCACGCCCGCGAGGATGCGCGCCTGCTGTTTTTCCACCGTCGTCTTTTCGCCCGTCACCCGGTTGGTCAGGCGGGCGGTGGTCGCGATCGTACCCTCCTGGACCAGTTCGCCCAGCGCCTCGAGATTAAACGGACCCACCGCCTCGCCGCCGCCCGTCTCCAGCATCCAGACCATGTCCAGATCACGGAGGTCGCACGCCGGGAACCAATCCTTGCCATCCGCGGAAATCGCATGGTTCGGCCCCACCCGGCCCTGGCGCGCCCACGCCTTTAGATCCGACAACGCGACGGGTCCGAACACGGCGCCATCCTCGGTCTTTAATTTCCACGATTGATCGGGCCGCGAAGAGCGGAGAATCGCTTTAAACTGGGGCATAAACTGGACCTCAAATACCGTCGGTGAACCGCGCCGCAAAACTCGCCACAGCAAATCAAATCGCAGGGGGCACAGCAAGCGCTACGTGCGCGCCCGCAGCGCGTGCTAACGATCCTCGCGGCGGCCCGGACGGAGCCGGGCCCTCCGGACACTCGGGCAATCTCGGGGTGGGGTGATCTCCGTGTCGTCCCCAGCCACGTGGTCGCAATAAAGGTCCGTCCCGGCCAGGCGGGGTGGTTCAGAGCGGATTTTGGATTGCGCCGGACGCGGGAAGTTCCCTCACGCGGAGCCAATAGAAGCAGTCCACGAGACCTGAACGGTGACGCGCTCACGCCGTTCAAGGGTCAGATCCGAGTGGATGGGATCCCGGAACAGCGTGTGAAACGGTTTCTCCGCAAAATTACGCACCACGAAAAGAAAGAATCGGTCCTTCAACCATGCGGCGACTTTGTATTCCTTATCCGTCATTTGAATCGCACCACTTGCACTCGCCAGCCCCTTTACCTCCACGGCATAATACGGGGCGGAATCCGGTTGCAGTCTAAAATCGAATCCGCAACCAAGTCCGGTTGTGTTTTCCAGTCGGCATGAATGAAATGGAGAAGCGGTGGTATACACAGCCTCAAAATATTTCTCCGCGGCCTGCCCCGTGATCAAACGCCGGGCAAATGCGCCAGGCACATCAGAGCTCAACTTCTCCTCGAAACTTTCAAGTTCACCCAAACGATAAATTTGCGACTTGAGGAGTTCCGCAAAGTTGTCGAGATCCAGTCCTCTGAACTGCTCCATAATGGCTCGGCAATACGGGCGCAGTGATCGCTTGTGCCACCCTTTGCGAGGATTCGGAAAATAGGGGTCGAATTCGTCCCGATAGTTTTTTAAAGAAGCCGGACTGGAACTCAACCCGATCGAAATCGCATTAAAGGCTTCTGTAAACCCGGCAAATCCCAGCGTTTTTAGCCCCTCATCATCAAACTTGGACAGGAACAAGCCTGCGAGGATCAGTTTATCCCGATTCGACTCAATTTTCATTTGGCCCATCACATAAGAGCAATTCTTGCATTTGCCCGTTCTCCTAAAACCGCAGCGGCCAATCGGTCGGCGGGGTGGCGAGGTTCGGGGCGGTCCAGTGGGCGCCGGCGGCGTGGAGGGCGGCGGGGGCGAGGCTGGTGGCGAGGCCGAGGCAGAACGCGCCGGCGGCACGGGCGGCCTGGAGCCCGGACACGGCGTCCTCCACCACGAGACATTCGGCGGGCGGCAGGCCGAGACGTTCCGCCGCGAGCAGGAAGATATCGGGATGCGGCTTCTTGCGCGCGAGTTCCGACCCGTTGACGGTCGCGTCGAAGCACGACGGCGGCAGGCCGATTTCGGCCAGGTTTCCATTCATTTTCACGAGATCCGCGCTGGTGGCCACCGCCGTTTTCATCCCCGCGGCCCGGCAACGCCGCACGAAATCGACCGCGCCCGGCAGCGGCGCGAGCCGGCCCGGGATCAACTCCAGATAAATCGCGTAGGCCCGCTCCTTGTCGGAAGGCATCGACAGCGTCACGCCATGAAGCGCCGCGACGCCGCCGAGATAACGGTCCTCGCCGGTGCCGATGAATGGCGCGAAGTCTTCATGCCGCACCGCCACGCCGTGCCGCTCCGCGAACATCCGCACGCCAGCCTCCGCCATCAGCGCCTCGGAGTCGCACAGCACGCCGTCCATGTCAAAAATCACGCCGCGCAAGTTCATCAGCGTCCCTTATACAACGAGGATCGGTTCCGTGCGAGGACGAGGAAGTTTCCGCCCAACCGATGGATAGCGCAGGTCCCGTTCTGGCCGCAATGGCGGTTCATAAACGTTTCGTCCTATTGGTTGTAGCGACGGGATTGCATCCCGTCGGCCCGAATCCGACGGCAT
>DAOLDD010000062.1:0-13017 GCA_035327585.1 Kiritimatiellia bacterium
CGCCGCCGTGGCGGCCCATGCCGCCGTAGGTGTCGACGATGATCTTGCGGCCGGTCAGCCCGCAGTCGCCCTGGGGACCACCGACGACGAAGCGGCCGGTCGGGTTCACATAGAATTCAGTCTTCTTCGTCAGCAGGGAGGCGGGAATCACCTTCTTGATCAGCTTCTCGATGATCTCCTCGCGCAGCTGCTTGTGACTGACGTCCGGGCTGTGCTGGGTGGAAATGACGACGTTGTCCACGCGGACCGGACGATTGTTCTCATACACCACGCTGACCTGCGACTTGCCGTCAGGGCGGACGAACGGCAGCCCGCCGTTGCGGCGCAGCTTCGCGAGGCCCGCGGTGAGCTTGTGCGCGAGCATGATCGGCATCGGCATCAGCTCCTTCGTCTCGTCGCACGCGTAGCCGAACATCATGCCCTGGTCGCCGGCGCCCTGCTCCGCCGTGGCTTTGCCCCTGGCCTTCTTGGCGTCGACGCCCTGCGCGATGTCGGGCGACTGCTTGTCGAGCGCGACCATCACGGCGCAAATATTGCCGTCGAACCCGATGTCGGAATGGTTGAACCCGATCTTGCAGACCTTCTCACGGGCGATCTTCGCATAGTCCACCACGGCGTTGGTCGTGATTTCACCCGCCACGACGATCATGCCGGTCTTGGCCAGCGTTTCGCAGGCGATGCGGCTCTTGGGATCCTGCGCCAGGAGGGCGTCCACAATCGCATCGGAGACGCCATCGCACAGTTTGTCGGGATGGCCCTCGGTGACGGATTCGGAGGTAAATACAAAGTCGCGGATGGACATGACGGTCTCCTTTTTCGATGGCAAAAACAGCCGGGAAGCGTAGCGGGTTATCCGATCAATTCAAGTATTTCCGGGGCCACCTGCTCGACCAGCAGGCGGCACTGTTCAGTGATGTCGTGCGCCGACTCGCGGGCGAGCACGGTTTCGGCCAGCGCCTCGGCCTGCGAATAGCGCAGCTTGCGCACCACGTCCTTGACCACCGGCACCAGGGACGAACTGACGCTCAACTCGTCCACACCCAGGCCGATCAGGAGCGGCACCATGAGCGGGTTGCCCGCCATCTCGCCGCAGACTCCGGTCCAGATGCCGTGCTGGTGGCTGACGTCGATGGTGTTCTTGATGAGCCGGATGATGGCCGGGTGCGTCGGCTGGTAGAGGTAGGCGATGCGTTCGTTGACGCGGTCCACCGCCAGCGTGTACTGGACAAGGTCGTTCGTGCCGATGCTGAAAAAATCGACGTGCGGCGCGAGCAGGTGCGCGGTCAGCGCGGCGGAAGGCACCTCAATCATGATGCCGACGTCAATGTCCTCGTCGAACGGGATACCCTTCCCGCGCAACTCGTCCATGCACTCCTCGAGCAGCAGATTCGCCTTCAGCACCTCGTCGAGGTTGCTGATCATCGGATACATGACCTTCACGTTGCCGTGCACGCTGGCCCGCAGGATCGCGCGCAACTGGGTCTTGAAAATTTCCGGTTGGGCGAGGCAGAAGCGAATCGCGCGCCAGCCCATGAACGGGTTGAGCTCCTGCGGCATCTTGAGCTGCGAGAGAAATTTATCGCCGCCGAGGTCGAGCGTGCGGATGACCGCGTGCGACGGGGCGAGCCGGCGCGCCAGCGTGTCGTAAATCGCGAACTGCTCGTCTTCCGACGGCAGCGTCTTGTGCGAGAGATAGAGGTATTCCGTGCGGAAAAGTCCGACGCCGGACGCGCCGGAGGCGAGTACGTGGTCAATATCGCCGGGCAGCTCGATGTTCGACGAAAGCAGGACGTGGTAGCCGTCGAGCGTCTCCGCCGGTTGGTCCCGCAACTGCTCCAGGCCTGACTGGATCGTCTTGCGGGTCGCCTCGACCTTGCCGTAGCTCTCGAGGTCCTCGTGGGTCGGGTGCAGGATCAACACGCCCTTGTTGCCGTCGATGAGCATCCGGTCGCCGCGCGCCACGCGCACGCTGACGTCGTGCAGGCCGACGATGGCCGGCACGTTCAGCGCGCGGGCCATGATCGCGGTGTGCGAGGTGGGGCTGCCCAGGTCCGTCACGAAGCCGAGCACCTTCTCGCGGTTCAACGTCGCGGCCTCGGACGGCGCGAGGTCGTTCGCGACGAGGATGCAGGGCTCCGCCAGGTTCGCGAGGCCGCTGCTGCTGGCGCCGGAGAGGTTGCGCAGGATGCGGCGCGTCACGTCGCGCACGTCCGCGGCGCGCTCGCGCAGGTAGTCGTCCTCCACCCGCAACAGCGCCTGCGCATAGCGATCGGCCACGATGCGCAGGACGGTCTCAACGTTCTTCTTGTGGGCGGAGAGGCCGCGGATGACCTCCTCGACGAGCGAGCGATCGTCCACCACGAGCAGGTGCGCGTCAAAAATACTCGCGCTCTCCTGCCCGATCGCACTGCTGACCTGGCGCTGGATGTCGTGCAACTGACGGCGCGTCTCGATGAGCGCCTCCTCGAACCGGGCGATCTCGCGCGCGACCTCGTCGTCGGCGATGGTGCGCTCAATGAGTCGGTCTTCCTCCGTGGTCAGCAGGAATACCGGACCGGTCGCGACGCCGGGTGAAACCCCGATGCCCTGCAACTCCAGCCGCTTGCGCGTTTCGATGGCGTCCGCCATGCGTCAGTCCTCGTAGAATTTTTTCGCGATCAGTTCCCCGATCGCGTCCAGCGCCGCCTCGGCGTCCGGCCCATCCGCGGTGATCTTCAGCACGGAGCCCTGGTAGCCCTCCAGCGTGAGCAGGCCCATGATGCTCTTGCCCGACGCGATCATGCCCTCGCGATCCACGGTGATCTCGCTCTGGAAGCGGCTCACCGTTTTGACGAACAGCGCGGCCGGTCTCGCGTGGATCCCGAACTTGTTCAGGATCGTGAACTCGCGGGTCAGCCCCTTGGAGTCGGATGAAGCCGCGGTCATGCGCGCCCCTTCCGCGTCGACAGGCTGTGGATGAGTTTTTCGTCCAGTTCCTTCGCCGCGTCGTGGCCGAGGTTTTTCAAGCGCTGGTTCAGCGCGGCCACTTCCACCACGTGCGCGAGATCGCGTCCGGCGGCGACCGGCAGGGTGATGAGCGGAATGTTAACGCCGAGCACGTCGCGGGTCTGCGGCGTGAGCCCGGAGCGGTCGCTCTCCATCTCGGGCGACGGGCGCTGCAGGCGCACGATCAGGTCGAGCGCCGTCTCGCGCCGCATCGACGCGACGCCGAACAGGCTCGGCACGTGGATGATGCCCAGGCCGCGGATTTCCATGTGGTAGCGCGTGATGTCGACCGCGGACGCCGCGATCCCCTGCTCGCTCGTGCGCCGGAGCACGGTGATGTCGTCGGCGACGAGGCTGTGCCCGCGTTCGATCAGGGTGAGCGCGGTCTCGCTTTTGCCGATGCCGGGCTCGCCCTCGATCAGTACGCCGATGCCCATGATGTCGACCGTCGTGCCGTGTACGCGCGTCGACGGCGCGGTGAGGTGCGCGATCAGCACCGTGGCCTCGTTGATGAAGCGCCCGGTGATCATGTTCGTGCGCAGGACCGGAATCCGGTGGCGCGCGGACAGCGCCTTCATCTCCTCCGTAGCATGGCGGTTGCGCGTGATCACCACGGCGGGGATGCGCCGCTTGAACATTTCGCCCAGCCGCTCCATCTGGTGTTCGCGGGGCAGACTCTTGAGATAGGAATATTCCGCGAGCCCGAGCACCTGTACGCGCCGGAGCGCGAAGTGGTTGAAGAATCCCGCCAGCGCGAGACCGGGCCGGTTCAGCGCCTCCTCCGTGATCGGCGCGTCGAGATACTCCGCCCCGGTTTCAACGACGAGACCGAGCGATTCCTTTCCGGCTTCAAAGAGTTGTCTGACGGTGATGGGCATTTTGAAGTTGGAGCGGTGGAGAATTGGAGTGATGTGGAGGGGAAGCAGCGGCTACATGCTGAAGCGGGGGCCAAGGTAGAGCTGGCGGCTCATTTCATCGTTGATCAGAAATTCGCTGGTGCCTTCGCGCAGCACCTTGCCCTCGCAAATCAAATACGCGCGGTCCACCACGGCAAGCGTCTCGCGCACGTTGTGGTCCGTGATGAGGATGCCGAGGCCGCGCTCCTTTAATTCAATCACGATCTGCTGCACGTCGTAGACCGCGAGCGGGTCGACGCCGCTGAACGGTTCGTCGAGCAAGATCAGCGAGGGGTTGGTCACGAGCGCCCGGGTGATTTCGAGGCGGCGGCGTTCACCGCCGCTCAGGGTATACGCCTTCTGTTTCGCGAGGTGGCTGATCTTCAACTCCTCCAGCAGGCCGTGCAGGCGCTGGCGCCGCTCGCGCTTCGTCATCGGCAGCGTCTCGAGAATCGCCATCACGTTCTCCTCGACGGTGAGCCGCCGGAAAATGGACGGCTCCTGCGCGAGGTAGCCCATGCCCATGCGCGCACGGCGGTACATCGGTTCGTCCGTCACCTCCGCGCCCTGGAAAAATACGCGCCCGGCGGTGGGCTTCACCAACCCGACGGTCATGTAGAAGCTGGTCGTCTTGCCCGCGCCGTTCGGCCCGAGCAGCCCGACGATCTCGCCCTTGCGCACGTCGATGCTGACGCCGTTGACGACGTTGCGTTCGCCGTACGTCTTGACGAGTTCCTCGGTCTTGACCAGGACGCTATCGGCCACGGGGCGCCTCGCTCTTGAGGCCCGGTCGCTCCTCGCCGGGTTCCGATTGCAGGATCAACCGCGCACGCGGCTCGACGATCATCCGGTTCTGGTCGCGCCAGAAGGTGATCTTGTCGCCGGTGAGGATGTCCTTCCCGCGCGTGACTTGCGGTTTGCCGGTCAGGATGATGACGCCCTGGAGCAGGTTGTAGATGGCCAGCTCGGACCGCGATTCCTTGTCCTCCTGGATGATGTGGACCCGGCCCTCGGCCTTGATTTCGTTGACCTTGTTGTCGGTGCCGAAGCGAACCGTCATGCGGTCGGCGTACATCCGCATTTCCGGGTCCACGACGACGACGTTCTTCTCGAACAGCGCAAACTGCTTCTGGTAGTCGAACGTCAGCCGGTCCGACGTGATCACCGTCAGGTTGTCTTCCTCGGCGAAGGCCGGACCCGCGGGCAGCGCCGCGAACAACGCGAGCACACAGCTGAACAACGGGAGCATCTTCATGGCTTCGCCTCGGAGTTGATATTGCGTTTCACGTCTTTGAGGACCACCTTGGCCTCGCTGTAGATTTCGAGGCGCTCCTCGCTGCCCACCCAGCGGAAGCCGGTGCCGGTGACGACCATGTTGTCGCGCGCGATGCGGACGGGCGCCTCGGACGTCGCGACGCCGCTGGCGCGGTTGTAGACGCAACGCGGGGAGGTGATGCGCATGTCGATCTGCCGGTTCGTCATCACGCTGCCCCGGACATAAAATTCCATGCGCAGCTCCGCGATGTCCACCAGCCCGTTCGGCAGAATCCGCGCGCTGTCGCCGAACATCTGCGATGTCAGGTTGCCGTCCTTGTCGATCGACGGCACGCGGAACCCGCTGACGGTTTGCGCCTCATCGCCCGGCTGGGCCGTCGCCCACGCCAGCGCCACGACGGCCAGCGCCGCCGCACCCCATGCAGCCCGCTTCATCCTTCACCCTCCGCGTAACGTTTCACAATTGTTTCCCACCGGCCCCTGGCCTTCAAAATGTATTCGATCACCTCGCGCGCCGCGCCCGCGCCACCCGACCGCGTGGTCACCCACGCCACCCGCTCACGCACCTCCGGCACCGCGTTCGCCACCGCGACGGGGAACCCGGCCTCCCGCAGCGCGGGCAGGTCGATCAGGTCATCCCCGACATAACATACTTCCTCCGGTTTGACACGCAGGATGCCGCAAAGTTCGAGAAAGGCCGCGCCTTTGTTGACGACGCCCTCGCGCAGGTGGTCGATTTTCAAATCCGCGGCACGCTTGCGGAGGGCCTCGCCGCCGCGCCCGCTCAGCAAGGCAAGCTTGAGCCCCGCCTGCCGCGCCAGCACAAAGCCGTGTCCGTCGAGCACGTTGAAAATTTTCAACTCCTCGCCGCCGCCGTATACCAGCTCGCCGCCGGTCAACACGCCGTCCACGTCGAAAATGATGGCTTCCACGCGGGCGGCGCGGGCTTCAGGAGACCAGTCCATGCAGGCTCCCCAGGGTGCGCCAGAGGGCGCGGAGATGACGGAACGCGAGCGCGTTGTCCTTGTCGGACTTCGCCGCCGCGGGGTTGACGTGGGTTTCCATGAACACGGCGTCGCAGCCCGCCGCCACCGCGGCGCGCGCCAGCACGGGAACCATGGTCGAATCGCCGGATGTGTAGGTTCCGCCGCCGCCCGGCTTCTGTACGCTGTGCGTCGCGTCGAACACCACCGGGTAACCCAGCGCGCGCATCTGCGGTAGGCCGCGCATGTCCACCACGAGATTCTGGTAGCCGAAGCTCGAACCGCGTTCCGTCAGCAGGATCTCGCGATTGCCGGTGCTCTCCAGTTTCGCCACCACGTTCGCCATGTCGCCCGGCGCGAGGAACTGGCCCTTCTTCACGTTCACCACGCGGCCGCTCTCGCCGCACGCGAGCAAAAGATCGGTCTGGCGGCACAGGAAGGCGGGCACCTGGAGGATATCCGCCACCTTCGCGGCATGGGCCACCTGCTCCACCGAATGGACGTCGGTCAGGATCGGCAGCCCCGTCTCCGCCTTCACCTCGGCCAGAATCGCGAGTCCCGCTTCGAGACCCGGACCCCGGAACGACGACACCGAGGAGCGGTTCGCCTTGTCGAAGGAGGCCTTAAAAACCAGCGGGATTTTCTCCTCCGCCGCGAGTTTTGCCAGCCGGCGCGCCAGCCCGAGGCAGCCCGCCCGGCTCTCAATGATGCACGGCCCGGCGATCAGCGCCAGCGGCGCCCCACCCCCAAACCGAACCCTGCCCACCTTGACGGATCGTGTCTTCATGAAAGGCCGAGAATAAACGCGAACCCGGCGCCCTTGCCAAGCTTGGAATGGCCCCGGGATAACCCCGGCGTTGCCTTCCCGACGCAACCCTTTACGATTCGTGCCGTGAAAAGCCGCCGCATCCTCATGGGCCTCTGCGCCAGCGCCTTCGCGTTGGGGCTCTGCCTCGCCGTCCTCGAAGTCGCGACGCGCGTCTGGTATCACGTCAACATCCGCAACGCGGATCGTGCGTTCTCGGCGCTGGTCATCGATGACCACCTCGGCTGGCGACCGCTGCCCGGCTTTTATCGCAAAGGAACCCGGACGGATGCCGCCGGCGCGAAATACCCCGTGGAAATGCGCGTGGATGCACAGGGCTTCCGTCGCTATCGCTCCGACGCCCCGCGCGGACGGCTTTTCGTCCTCGGCGACTCCTTCACGTGGGCCGTGGACGCGGGCGACGCCGACACCTACTACGCGCACCTGCACCGCGCGCTCGGCCTCGACGTGGACGCCTTCGGCTGCGGCGGCTACGGCACGCTCCAGGCGGCGATGATTCTGGAGAAGCATATCGATGCGATCCAGCCCACCGCCGTCCTCCTGCAACTCTGCCGAAACGACTTCGTCAACAACCGCTACGACCTCGAAGTCCGCAGCATCCAGAACAACAACAGCATGCGCCGGCCCTACCTCGGGGACGACGGCGAGATCCTCCACGCCTTCCCCTGCGGCTTCCCGCGCCACGCCCCTGCGCTGCGCAACTTCGCGAATCGCCACTCGAAATTCCTCTACTTCATTTTTTCGCGCATCGACCGCCGCCTGGCGGACGACGTCGATTCCATAGAGGACCGCTTCGCCCGCGGCGAGCCCGACGCCGTGGCGCTCTATGAAAAATCCTTCGAGGTCACCACGCGCATCCTCAAACGCATCCGCGCCGACGTGCCGGCCGACGTGCCCGTGTTCGCATTCGCCGTCGACGACACCGGGCCGTTCGATGCGATCTTCCCCGCCCTCTGCAACGAAGCCGGCGTCATCTGGCTCGACGGCGTCGCCCAAGCCGTCGAACGCGCGGAGGACGCGGGCGTCGTGGTCCGCGCCGCCGACGGCAGCCACTGGAACCCGCGCGGCCACGCCCTCGCCGCCCAAGTCCTCGCCCCCGCGCTGGCCGCGCACCTCGGCAAATAAGGATTCTACACCCGCGCCACCCTCCGGTATGCTGGGCCGTGGAGGAGTGAAGATGCGATTCCTGACCGCAATGGCCGTCGCGTTGCTTGGAGCGTCGTTCGCGTGGGGCGATGACCTGGCGGCATTGAGTGATGAGTTTGACGATGCTTCGTCGCTCGTGCGCTGGCAGCGCGTACACGAAGTCGAGGGGTGGGACGCGCTCGTGCCCGGTCGCTCGGCGGACCCGTGGGAGACGTGGTACATCGACGAGACGAACGACGTCGGCGTCATCGCACCCTACACCGGCGGCTACTACAACGACTTTATCGGCGGACTCGCCTTCCAGGTCGTCACCGGCGACTTCATCGCCACCGCCCGCCTCCGCGTGACCGCGCGCAACGGCGGCCCCGTCCCGGACAGCGACTACTCCCTCGCCGGCATCATGATCCGGCAGGCGCAGGTCGCCGTGCCCGCCACGCAGTGGGTGCGCGGCGTCGCGAACTTCATGTTCCTCTCCCTCGGCCACGGCGAGTCGGGCCAGCAATACGAAATTAAAAACACAATCAACGGACAATCCACGCTGGTCCTGTCCAACGCCATCAGCAACGTCGCCATCATCCAGGCGGTGCGCATCGGCCAGCGGTTCGTTTTCCTGCGGTACACGCCCGGGGAGGGCTGGGTCGTTCATGGGCGCTATGACCGGACGGCCAACCCGCTGCCCGCCGCCCTGCAGGTCGGCATGACGGTCTACACGGATTGGGGCAAATACGGCGACTACCTCAACACCACGCACACCGTGGACGGCGTGCCGAATGTCGACGGCGTGTGGGTCCACAACACGCACTTCCTCGACGCCACCCTGCCCGCGGGATTGGAGGCCAACGCCAACCCGTACAACCCGGACATCATCGCCTACTACGACTACTTCCGGTATGTGCGCCCGCCGCCGGACGCCGTCGCCAATTTCACCACGAACAACTTCAATGCCATATCGAACGCCACGCTGCTGGGCTACTTCGGCGACCTCGTGAACCGGCCCGGCGAGGCGGACTTCAAATCCATCCAGCTCGCGGCATACGGCATCGAAGCCGAACTTGGCGGCCTCGGCAGCGGCCACATCTACCGCATCGAAGCCGATCCCGGCGACGGCTGGACGCCGCTGCCCGCCCCCACGCTCACCGCCGACGCCGCCCGCGTCACCCTCGCCCTCCCCACCAATTCCGCCCTGCTCCGCGCGGTCCTAGAGTAACGTCGGCTCGATGCGCCGGATGAGTGAGCGGTCTTTTCCGCCACGGAGAAATCCATCGCCGGCGTTTAATTCGTTATCCCCGCTTACGCAAGGTGCTGCGCTGAATCCAGTCCAATTCCGCGTCCGTCATTCCGTCATTCGACATTCGTCATTTCCATCAAATCCCTTCCCTCTCGCTACATCCTTGTGCTACATTTTTGTCTTATGACTGACTTAAGGGCGGCGCTGGTGCAGACCAATATGACGGTGGGGGCGTTAAACGCCAACGCCGGCAAGATTCTGCGTCTGGCGCACGCGGCCGCCGGGACCGGGGCGGGGTTGATTGTCTTCCCGGAGCTGGCGTTGAGCGGCTACCCGCCGGAAGACCTCGTACTGAAGCGGCATTTCCTGGAGGACACCGCGCGCGAGTTGGAGCGGCTCGCAGCGGAGTTGCCCCCCGAGCCCGTGATCATCGTCGGCGCGCCCCACGCGGAAGCGAACCGCGTGCACAATTCCGCCTTCGTCTTCACCGGCGGCTCAGTGGTGGCCCGCTACGACAAAATCCTCCTGCCGAACTACGGCGTCTTCGATGAACAACGCGTCTTCGCGCCCGGAACCGCGCCGCTCATCTTCACCGTCGCCGGTCGCCGCGTCGGCCTGCACATCTGCGAGGACTCCTGGAATCCCGCCGCAACGCCCTGCACCGCGCTCGCGGGGAACGTCGACCTCATCATCAACATTTCCGGCTCGCCCTACCACCGCGGCAAGGGCGCGCTGCGCGAGCAGACCCTGCGCTCGGCGGCCCGCGCCATCAACGCCCCCCTGCTCTACTGCAACCTCGTCGGCGGCCAGGACGAACTCGTCTTCGACGGCGCCAGCCTCTTCCTCGACGCCGACGGCGTGCGCGCCCGCGCGAAACAGTTCGAGGAGGACGTACTCGTCGTGGAGTTGGGGAAAGAGCCATCAATACGCCCGGCACACTCCTCCTCCCAACTCCCAACTTCCGACTCCCTTCCACCTCCCCGCTTCGACGACCTCGCCGAGGTCTACGCCGCGCTCGTCCTCGGCCTGCGCGACTACACGAACAAGAACGGGTTCGGCGGCGTCGTGCTCGGATTGAGCGGCGGCATCGACTCCGCCCTCGTCGCGGCGCTGGCGGTGGACGCGCTCGGCGCGGAACGCGTACACGCCGTCACGCTGCCTTCGCGCTATTCGTCCGCCGGCACGCGCGGCGACGCGCACCAGCTCGCGGCGAACCTCGGCATCCGGATGTTTGAAACGCCGATCCAGGGCCTTTTCGAGTCCTTCCTTAAGGAACTTGCGCCGCTCTGGCCGGACCGCGCGCCGGACACGACGGAGGAAAACATCCAGGCCCGCATCCGCGGCGTCATCGTCATGGCGCTCTCGAACAAGTTCGGCTGGCTCGTGCTGACCACCGGCAACAAGAGCGAACTCGCCACCGGCTACTGCACCCTCTACGGCGACATGGCCGGCGGCTTCGCGGTGCTGAAGGACGTGCCCAAGACGCTCGTGTTCGAGCTGGCGAAGTGGCGCAACATGCAAGGAATTCACCGCAGAGACGCGGAGAACGCGGAGAAGGCTTGCGGGGAATGCGCAGGAACAGGCACCTCAACCTCGCCCGCTCTGCGCCCTCAGCGCCTCAGCGGTGTATCCGCCCTGATCCCCGAGTCCATCATCACGCGGCCGCCGTCGGCGGAGTTGCGGGAGAACCAGACGGACCAGGACTCGCTGCCGCCGTACGACGTGCTCGACGGCATCATCGAACGCTATGTCGAACGCGACTGGGGTCTCGAGGCCATCATCGCCGACGGCTACGACTCGGCGACGGTGAAGCGCGTCATCCGCCTCATCGACATCAACGAATACAAACGCCGCCAGGGCGCGCCCGGCGTGAAGATCACCCCCAAGGCCTTCGGCCGCGACCGCCGCCTGCCGATTACCAATTTGTATCGGGAACGAACCGGGGAGAACCGCTGATGGACGCCGATCTACGCAGATTTTCGATGCTTGATCTGCGTTCATCCGCGTTCATCTGCGGTTGTATTTTGCCAGGAGAATGACCATGAGCGACCGTGAACAGACCGCCGTATTGACCGACGTGGGATCGGAGCGCGAGCTGCAACTGCTGTACCACATCAGTTGCCTGCTCGACACGAGCCTCGACATGCGGGAGATCGTCAGCCCCGTGCTGGAGGCGCTGGCCGAATATCTCGACATGAACTACGGCACGCTCACGCTGCTGAACCGCAAGACGGGCGACATCCTGATCGAAGCGGCACACGGCCTTTCACCTCAGCAAGCGCGGCGCGGGCGGTACAAACTCGGCGAAGGCGTGACCGGGCAGGTGATCCTGACCGGCGAGCCGGCCATCATCCCGCGCAAGAGCGATTCGCCGCTGCTGCTGGACAAGACGAAGCGCGGCAAGGCCTCGGACACGTCCTTCCTCTGCGTTCCCATCAAGGTCGGCCAGGAAGTCGCCGGCGCGCTCAGCGTCGATTGTCCCCACCGGCCCGAGGCGGAATTGCAGGAGGATGCGCGCCTGTTGAGCATCATCGCCTCGCTGATTGCGCAGGCCGTGAAACTGCGGCGCGCGGCGCAGGAGGAGCGCGACAAGCTCGCGGAGGAGAACGAGCGGCTCAAGCAGGAGCTGCGCGAAAAATTCCGCCCGTCCAACATCATCGGCAACTCGCATGAGATGCAGCTCGTCTACAACCAGATCGCGCAGGTGTCCAAGAGCAATGCCACCGCGCTGATCCTCGGCGAGACGGGGACCGGCAAGGAACTCGTCGCCCACGCGATCCACTACAACAGCGATCGCGCGGACAAGCCGTTCGTGAAGGCGCACTGCGCCGCGTTGCCGGAGAGCATCATTGAGAGCGAGCTGTTCGGCCACGTCAAGGGCGCGTTCACCGGCGCGGTCAGCGACCGCAAGGGGCGCTTCGAAATCGCGAACGGCGGCACGCTCTTCCTCGACGAGGTGGGCGACATCCCGCCCGCCATCCAGATCAAATTGTTGCGCGTGCTGCAGGAGCGCGAGTTCGAGCGCGTCGGCGACACGAGGACGGTCAAGGTCAACGTCCGCCTCATCGCCGCGACAAACCGCAACCTGCAGGACATGGTCGCGCAGGGCAAATTCCGCGAGGATCTGTTCTACCGGCTGAATGTATTTCCGATCTACGTCCCACCGCTGCGCAAGCGGAAGGCGGACATCGTGCTGCTCGCGGACTTCTTCCTCCAGCACTACGCGAAGGAGCAGCGCAAGAACGTGCGCCGCCTTTCCAGCGCCGTCATCGACATGTTGATGAGCTACCACTGGCCCGGCAACGTGCGCGAGCTGGAGAACTGCATTGAGCGCGCCGTGCTTGTGGCCGAGGGCGACGTGATCCATCCGTACCACCTGCCGCCGACGCTGCAAACCGCCGAGGCGACCGGCACCGTGATCACCGGCAGCCTCAAGGAGCGCGTGGAAGCCTTCGAGCGCGATCTCATCGTCGACGCGCTGAAATCCTCCCGCGGCAACATGGCCGCCGCCGCCCGCCTGCTCGAAACCACCCAGCGCATTTTCGGCTACAAAGTCCACAACTACGGCATCGAGGCGAAGAAGTACGCGTCGTAAAGCAATTCTCGAGCATTTTGTCCTGTTCGTTGTAGCGACGGGATTGCATCCCGTCGGCCCAAAACCGACGGCATGAAATGCCG
>DAOLDD010000063.1:0-12433 GCA_035327585.1 Kiritimatiellia bacterium
CACCCGGCGGCGAACCCGCTGCGGGTGAGCCGTACGGCGTGAAAGCCCTTGTTGGCCCACCCTCATGCCGGTTGTGCATGAAGCTTGAGCCCAAGCGCTTCCACGACTTTCAGGATGGTTCCGAACTCTGGGCTTCGATCGCCTGATAGTGCTTTGTAAAGGCTTTCTCTGGATAGCCCGGCATCACGCGCTACCTTGCTCATGCCCTTGGCTCGAGCAATGTCGCCCAGAGCTTTGGCGATAAAGGCCGCGTCCCCATTGGATTCTTCAATGCATGCCTCAAGGTATGCGGCCATTTCTTTCGCATCCCGAAGGTGTTCTGCGACATCATATCGAGTTGTTTTGGTTTTGCTCATGACTTGCTCCTCATAAATATCGTGCCAGGCGAAAAGCTGTTTTGATGTCTTTGGATTGTGTGCTTTTGTCACCGCCGGCCAGCAGAATGACAACCTCTTTGCCTTGTTTCGTAAAGTAAACCCGATAGCCCGGGCCACAGTTGACCCGTAATTCTGAAATGCCTTCACCGAGTGGCTTTGAGTCGCCTATGTGTCCCCCTGCCAGCCGTTCAATTCTGGCCAATATTCGCGAACGCCCCTGTGCGTCGCGCAAATTATCGATCCAAGAAGCAAAGACTTCTGTCTTTCTGATTTGAATCATGCGATGAGTGTATCCCACGGGATACACTTGTCAAGGGCTTGAAGTTTCATCCTGGGGCCAACGAGAAGCCGCAGAGCCACCCGCTTCGGGTGTGCTTCTGGCGGCACATGTTGGGCACCTCACCATCAGGAGAATCTTCCCAAGAGAAACAACGCAGCAAATGCAAATACCATTCCAATGTACTCATGAGGCCGAATTGTTTCTCCGAAAAATAATACTCCCAGTAGAGTCATCAATAAAATAATTGCTAGTGAATATATAATACCAAGTGATGCTAGCGTCATATGGGGCATAATGTAAACCCAGCCAACTGTGCTCGCGAGATACAAGACGAGCCCGCATACAAACCATTTATTCTGAATTGCGCGGTGGTTCATGCTCGCCAGCTTTATAAAGTAGTCACCGGCAACAGTAACAACGGCAATAGCCTCCAGCCGTTTCTTCAGAAATTGGCGGCCAAGGGCCAATCAGATGCCGCGCAGGCGCTGGCGGCGGAATCGGTTAAGCATTTCCATGATCTGGTGCGTAGATGGAAACCGCGCGATCCGGAACTGGCGGCCAGCGAGCAGGCGCGCTCACCGTGGGAGGATTGTCTGCAGCGGTTGAAGGAGGAGATTCGTCTCCGACAGTATTCACGCAAGACGTTCCAGACCTATGCCGATATCAAAACGACGCTTATTTATACGCACACGGTACCGAGCCGGACACTGAAGTAGGCGGGAAGCCCGATGGATCTGGAGGCGCATCAGGTGGATTTGGATTCGCCGGTGGCGCAGTGAGGGGGGGGGCGGGATGCGGGATGCGGGATTCAAGATGCGAGATAGTCAAATTTTGGAGCTGGGAAAAATTTCGGCAAGGAGCGCGACAAGGATTGTGACGGAGGGGGCGAGGACGAGGAGGAGGACGAGGACGACGACGAGGTGGTGGCGGGGGTGGGGGTGTGGTACAGTTCCGGGTTTGTCGAGACACCCATTTCCGGACATCCACCATGAGCCTTGATGAAATCCTTGTGCAGGGGGCGCGGGAGCACAACCTGAAGAATGTCACCGTGCGCATCCCGCGCGATACGTTGACGGTGATCACGGGGCTAAGCGGCTCCGGGAAATCGTCGCTGGCGTTCGATACGCTGTATGCCGAGGGGCAACGCAAATACGTGGAGTCGTTGTCGGCCTACGCGCGCCAGTTCCTCGAGCAGATGCAGAAGCCGGACGTGGACCACATCGAGGGGCTCTCGCCGGCGATCTCGATCGAACAGCGCACCGCGGGCTCGAACCCGCGCTCGATCGTCGCGACGACGACGGAAATCCACGACTACCTGCGCCTGCTCTACGCGAACATCGGCAAACCGCACTGCCCGAAATGTGGCAAGCCGATCACGCAGCAGAACGCGGAGCAGATCGTGGACCAGTTGATGCGGAACCCGCCGCAGGCGAAAATCATCCTGCTGGCGCAGCGCGTGCAGGGGCGCAAGGGCGAGCATCTCGAATTGATCGACGAACTGCGCAAGTCGGGCTTCGTCCGCGCGCGGATCGACGGCGCGATCGTGGACCTGGACCAGACGCCGAAGCTCGACAAGAAGAAGGCGCACAGCATCGAGGTCGTCGTCGACCGCCTCGTGATCAGCGACAAGATCCGCACGCGCATGACGGACTCCGTCGAAACCGCGTTGCGGCAGGGCGGCGGCTCACTCATCGCGCTGGTCCAACACGACGGCCCGGAGTGGACGGAAATCCTCTATTCCGAAAAGAACGCGTGCCTCGCGTGCGGCCTGAGTTTCGACACGCTGACGCCGCGGCATTTCTCCTTCAACAGCCCGTACGGCGCGTGCCCGACGTGCCACGGGCTGGGCACGATGATGGTGTTCGACGAGGACCTGATCGTGCCCGACCCGGCGCTCTCGCTGGAGGACGGCGCGATCCGCGCGTGGAAGGGCGGGGGGCGCCGCTCGGCGATCTACTACAAGGGACTGATCCGCGCGGTGGCGAAACACCTCGGCGTCGACCTGGAGACGCCGTACAAGGACCTGCCGAAGGCCGCGCGCGACGTATTGATGAACGGGTCGGGCGAGGAGGAGATGGATTTCGGGTTCTGGCGCGGCGGGGCGTGGCACAAGTACCGCAAGCCGTTCGAGGGCGTAATTCCGAACCTGAAGCGGCGCTACGAGGAGTCGGACAGCGAATACATGAAGCAGAAGCTGTCGACATTCATGAGCCGTATGCATTGCACGACGTGCGACGGGGCGCGGCTTCGGCCGGAGTCGCTGGCGTGCCTCGTCGGCGGCCAGTCGATCCTCGCCGTCACGCGGTTGTCGATCCGCCGCGCGGCGGAATTTTTCGACGGGCTGGTGCTGTCGGCGACCGAGCAGAAGATCGCGAAGGAGGTCATCAAGGAAATCCGGCAGAGGCTCCAGTTCATGATCGATGTGGGCCTCGACTATCTCACGCTGGACCGCGAGAGCGGGACGCTGTCGGGCGGCGAGGCGCAGCGCATCCGGCTCGCGACGCAGATCGGCGCGGGGCTCGTCGGCGTGCTGTATGTCCTCGACGAGCCGAGCATCGGGTTGCACCAACGCGACAACGAAAAGCTGATCCACACGCTCAAGGAACTGCGCGACCTCGGCAATACGGTGGTCGTCGTGGAGCACGATGAGCAAACGATCCGCGAGGCGGATTATGTGATCGACCTCGGACCCGGCGCGGGCCGGCACGGCGGGCACGTCGTCTTCCAGGGCCGCGTGCCGGAGCTGTTGAAGTGCGAGGCGTCGCTGACCGCGCGCTACCTGAACAACCACGTGGCGGTCGAGGTGCCGCGGGCCCGCACGCCGACGGACAAGGGCTGGCTGGTGGTGCAGGGCGCGAAGGAGAACAACCTCAAGGGGATCGACGTGCGGATTCCGCTCGGCTGCAAGGTCTGCGTGACCGGCGTATCGGGCAGCGGGAAGAGCACGCTGGTGGACGACATTTTGCGGCGCGCGTTGTTCCGACATTTTTACGGCGGCCGCGAGCGACCCGGCGCGCACAAGGCGATCAAGGGGATCGACCAGCTCGACAAGGTGATCGTGATCGACCAGTCGCCGATCGGCCGCACGCCGCGCAGCAACCCGGCGACGTACACCGGCGCGTTCAACCCGATCCGCGACCTGTTCGCGCTGCTGCCGGGGGCGAAGATCCGCGGGTTCGGCAAGGGCCGGTTCAGTTTCAACGTGAAGGGCGGCCGCTGCGAGACGTGCAAGGGCGACGGCATGTTGAAGATCGAGATGCACTTCCTGCCCGACGTGCACGTGGTGTGCGAGCAGTGCGCGGGGCGGCGCTACAACAAGGAGACGCTGGAGGTGAAGTACAATGGCAAGAGCATTGCCGACGTGCTGGAGATGACGATCGACGAGGCGGTCGAGTTCTTCAAAAACATCACCTCGATCTCGCGGCGCCTGCGCACGCTGTCCGAGGTGGGCCTCGGCTACCTGCAGGTCGGGCAGCCGGCGACGACGCTGTCCGGCGGCGAGGCGCAGCGCGTGAAGCTGTCCGCCGAGTTGAGCAAGAAGGACACGGGGCGGACGTTGTACCTGTTGGACGAGCCGACGACGGGGTTGCATTTCGCGGACGTGCACCGGTTGATCCACGTCTTCCAGCGGCTGCGCGACGCGGGCAACACGCTGGTCATCATCGAGCACAACCTGGACGTCATCAAGACGGCGGATTACATCCTTGATCTCGGCCCCGAGGGGGGCGAGGGTGGGGGCCGGTTGATCGCGCAGGGCACGCCCGAGGAGGTGGCCCGCGCGCCCGGATCCCACACCGGCCGCTACCTGGCCGCTGTGCTGGCCCCGGCGTGAAGCGGGTGGCAGATAGAGAGGATTTCACCACGGAGGGCACGGAGACACGGAGGGAGATACTGCGTTCGGCCAGCTTCCCCCAAAATCTTCTCTGTGAACTCCGTGCACTCCAGCGAAGCGGGTGGTAAAAATCGGTGTGACAGCCAATTTTCTGATCCAAGCCGCATCCACGCGGAGGAAAACCACGGATGAACACGGATCCACACGGAATGATGAGCTATACGCGAGGTGGTGAATGCGATGATGGGGCTTGGCTGCACCATGTTCCTCCTCATCCGCGTTTATCTGTGTTCATCTGTGGTTGAACTGAATTGTTTCGTCATTCGTAATGCATCGAAAAAGTTTTTACAGACGTTGGAAGCGCTGAAAAAAGTTTTTACAGACGTTGTAAATCCGGGGCGCGCGCGGGGGCGCGGCGTGGCCGGGTTGGCGCTCGTGGTGTGCCTGTGGGCGGCGGCGCCGGCGCGGGGGGAGACGCCGGCGCGGTTTGAGCGCGATCCGAACTGGGTGGCGGGGCAGGCGGCGCTGCGGGACGGGTTCCACGAGGTGGCGCGGCAGAAGTTCGAGGCGTTCGTCGCGAAGGCGTTCTTCAAGGCGTCGAAGGCTCAGGGCACGTTGTACGCGGCGCAGGCGCTGTTCGCGCAGGGGCGTCACGCAGAGGTGGTGGCGCTGTTGCGGGAGCGGCGCGGCTGGGCGTCGAAGGGCGACGTGGAGGGCGGGTTCGTCTATTGGACGGCGCGCGCGCAGTTCGAGCTGGGCGAGTTCCAGGCGGTGACGCAGACGCTGCACCGGTTCGAGCGGGAGTATCGCGAGGACCCGGACGTGGCGCAGGTGGCGCGGCTGCGTACGCACGCGTTGATGCGGCTGGGCGAGCGCGAGGCGGCGCTGCGTTCGCTGGCGCAGTTCCAGGAGCGGTATCCGGGGGCGCCGGAGGTGCCGGACAACCTGCTGGATTGGGCGGGGCTGCTGCTGGAGGACAACCGGCTGGAGGACGCGGAGCGGCTGTTGCGGCAGATCATCGAGCAGCACGGCGGGCACGAGTCGGCGCAGGTGGCGCGGCTGTGGCTGGGCCGGCTGCTGGTGGATCGCGGCGATTTCGCGGGCGCGTCGACGCTGCTCGATCCGCTGACGCGTGCGTGGACGCAGGAAACGGAGCCGGATACGCACGCGGAAGCGTGGCTGGCGGTGGCCGGCATCGCGGTGGCGCAGACGAATTTCCCGGCGGCGCTGGATGCGTACGAGCGGGGCGAGCGGACGGCGGAGGAGCTGGGGCTCAAGCTGGAATTGCGGATCGCGCGCGCGCGGCTGCTGGCGCGTACGGGGCAGGCGGACGCGGCGTTGAAGCTGCTCGCCGCGGCGGTGGAGTCGGCCCCGGCGCATCCCGGCGCGGGCGAGGCGCAACTGGCGCTGGCGGACATCCAACTGGAACAGAGTCTTCACGCCGCGGCGTTGGAATCGTACCAGCGTTACCTGGCGGCGTACGCGGATGAGGACGGGCAGGCGCGGGCGCGGTTGGGGCGCGGCTGGGCGCTCTGGCGGCTCGCGCGCTACGCGGAGGCGGCGGAGGTGTTCGAGCAGGCGGCGCCGTTGCAGACGGATCCGGCGCGTCGCGAACAGGCGATGGTGAAGGCGGCGGACGCGTATTTCGCGAACGGGCAGTACAAGCTGGCGGAGGCGGCGTACCGGCGCGTGCTGGAGGCGTATCCCGCGAGCGCGCTGTCGCCCCAGGTGTTGCTGCAACTGGCGGAGTCGCTCGCCCGCGGCCGCGATTATGCCGGGGCGGAGACGGCGCTGCGCGATTTGCGGGCGCGGTTCCCGGCGGACCCGCTGGCGGTGCGGGCGGTGCTGCGGAGCGCGGCGCTGTGCGAGGAGCAGGGGCAGTGGGCGGCGGCGGTGGCGCTGTACGACGAGGCGCTGGCCCGCGCGCCGGGGGCGGGGGATCGCGCGGAGGCGTTGCTGCGGGCGGGGCTCGCGAGTTACCGCGGCGGCGAGTTCCAGCAGGCGCTGGACCGGTTTGAACGCGTGTTGCGCGAGTTCGCGGACACCGCGGCGGCGGAATCCGCGTTCCACCTGCGAGGGCGCGCGTTGCACCTGCTCGGCCAGACGCAGCGCGGCCTGCAGATCGCGCAGCAGTTCCTCGACCGGTTCCCGGCGTCGGCCGCGGTGCCGGAGGTGCGCTTCTGGATGGCGGAGCAGCAATTCAACGCCGGCGCGTTCGGCGCGGCGGAGACGAATTTCGCGGGCGTGGCCGCCGCGTTCCCGCTGAGCGAGTGGGCGGACGACGCGCTGTACTGGGCGGGCCGGGCGGCGGTCGCGCAGGGCGAATACCGGCGCGCGCTCGGCGTGTTCAACGAATTGACGCGGACCTACACGAACAGTCCGCTCGTGCCCGACGCGCGTTTCGCGCAGGGCGACGCGCTGGCCGAGCTGGGCGAATATGCCGGCGCGCTGCTCGCGTTCGACGACATCGTGCGCCGCTTCCCGTCGCATGCGCTCGCGGACCGGGCGCGCGGACGACAGGGCGACTGCCAGTTCATGCTCGGGGCGGACCGGCCGGAGCGTTACCAGGAGGCGATCGCGAGCTACCGCACCGTGCTCGACGGCCCGGCGACGCCGATGGCGCTGCGCCTGCAGGCGTCGTTCAAGATCGGGCGTTGCTTCGAGCGGCTGGGCCGCGGCGCGGACGCGTTCCGCTATTATCTCGACACGGTGTACGGGTGGCTCGCCGAGCGCGCGGAGGGCCGCTTCGTCGAGCCGGTCTGGTTCGTGCGCGCGGCGTTCGCGGGGGCGGCGTTGAAGGAGGCGGAGCGCCAGTGGGATGAGGCGATCCGCATGTATGAACGCGTGGTGGAGGCCGGTCTTCCGGCTGGCGCCGACGCCGAAAAACGGATACAGAAAATTCATGGCGACCGCGCGGCGTTGCTGCGCGATGCGCCGGCCGGGAGTACGAGCCGATGATGCAGTATATTTACCAGGGCGGCGTGGTGTTGTGGGTGATCTTCGCCGGGACCGCCGCGATCTTTTTCCTCTTCGTGCAGCGCTGGGTGCACGTGCACCGCGCGTCGCTGCGCGGGCGCGATTTCCTGAGCGGCATCTTCCTCGGGCTGCACCGCGGCAACATCCTGGAGGCGGCGGCGATGTGCGAGGATACGCCGGGCCCGGTGGCGCAAATGACGCGCGCGGCGATTCTCGACCACCAGCGCGGCGGCGGACGCACGGAGCAGGTGATGCAGGAGGTGGGCGTGCAGGCGATCACGCGCATGGAGCGCAACCTGCCATTGCTGCTCGCGCTCGCGCAGGCGGCGCCGATGCTGGGCCTGCTCGGGACCGCGATCGGGATGTGGGAGATGCTGGACGTGTTGAACCGCCAGGCCCCATTGCTCCATGCCGGCGACGTGGGCGGCGGGTTGAGTCTCGCGTTGATCACGACGATCGCGGGGCTCGCGACCGGCGTGTTCGGCTATGTCGCCCACGCCTTTCTCGTCAATCGCATCAGCGCCGTGGTGATCGAAATGGAGCGGGCCTATACCGAAGTCCTGCGCGTGCTGCGGGAGCTGCCGCCGCCGGAGGGGAAGGGCTGACGCATGGCTGAAACCGTCCCGCCATCCCTGTTCGTCTTCCGGCGTCACTTCAGTCCGAGCCGCCGTGCGCCGCGCGGGCTGTTGAGCATCGCGCCGTGGGTGGATCTCGCGCTGGTGTTCCTGCTGGTGCTGATCCAGTTGCATGCGACGGTGCTGCGGCCCGGCGTGCGGCTGGAGTTGCCGGCCGCGGCGTTCGTGGATGGGGCGCGGCCCGGCGCGCTGGTGCTGACGGTCCCGCAGGAGGACATGTATTTTTTCCAGGACGAACGATTGACGCTCGATGGCCTGGCGATCGCGCTCGCCCGCGCGGCCCGCGCGCAGGAAGACGCCGCGCTCATCGTTGAGGCGGACCAGCGCGTGGCGTACGGCACCCTGGTCGCGCTGTGCAACCTGGCGCGCGATGCGGGGATTCGCGACGTGATGCTGGCCACGCGGCTCGGGTTGAAACCGTGACGACGGGCGCGCCATCCTGGCGGGGCATGGAGAATGGCGTGGCGCTGCTGTGCACGGTGGCGTTCGCCGCTTCGTGGCTGGCGTTTGCGTATGTCAAAACGGGCTCGCCGGCGACGCCGCGTCCCGCCGCGCAGGCCGTCCGGCTGCACTTGATGCCCGACCCGGGCGTGGGGCCCGGCGCGTCGGTTTGGGATCGCGATCCGCGCGCGGTGTGGTCGCCGGTCCTGTTCGCGCTGCCTACCGCGGCCGGGTTCAGTCCCTCGCGCGCGCAGCGCGCCCCGCGTTCGACCCTGGTGCACAGCGCCGCCGGCCCGGGCGGCCTGTTGCTGGATCTCGCGCCGGCCACCGGGGAGCGGACGCCGCTCCTGCATGGTCGGACGCCGGGCGAGGTGGAGGCGTTGTACGACCGGCGCTGGTCCCGCATTCCGGCGGCGGATGATCCGTTCAGCGTGGCGGCGTCGGCCGGCCCCGTGCTGCATGCCGAGTGGCCCGATGGCACGCCGGCCCTGGCCGCGGGCTGGCCGCTGGTGCTCGATCCGCCGGCGGGGCCGGACGAGCGGAGCTGGGAAGCCACCGCGCTGGTTTATTTTAATCCGGAGGGCGACGTGCGCAGCGTGTTTCTCGAGCAGAGCAGCGCGTCGCGCGAGCGCAACGAGGCGACCCTGCGCGCGCTCCGCCGCATGCGCACCGCGCCCGGCGGCTACCCGAATCCGGCGCGCGTGAACCTGTATCTCCAGCCCGCGCCCGCGCGCGCCGCCGGTGGGGGCGCGTGAGCGGAGGCACGTCCATCGTGATCCTCTGGGGCCCGCCGGTTTTCGCCCTTGTGGCGGTTTTCGGCGCGTGGATATATTACGCGACCCGCAAGGCGCCGCCGGAAAAGCCATTGCACGATGGCCGGCTGTACCGGTGCGCCGCATGCGGACGCGTGTATGTCGAACCCCGCCAGGTGCCGATGGCCCGGTGCCCGGCATGCGACCGATTGAATGACGCCCCGGTGCGCTGAGCCGCGCCGCGGGCAGGAAGGAATGACAGAGCGATGAGCAGCAACCGCGAAGAGACCCCGGCCGCGCAGATCAAGCTGGTGAAGTGGACGCCGTCCAGCCCGAACCAGCAGGTGCTGGATTTTATCGTCCGCCCCGCGATCCTGCCCGAGGCGGAGGAGACCGCACGGGCCGTGCTCGCGGACATCCGCGCGCGCGGCGACGCCGCGGTGTGCGAATACGCGGCGAAATTCGAGGACCAGAAACTCGCGCCCGCGAAGCTCGCCGTGACGAAGGCCGAGCGCATGGCCGCGATCGAGCGCGTCGATTCCGATTTCAAGAAGGCCGTCGGCGAGGCGCTCGCGCGCATCCAGAAATTCGGCAAGGCCGGGTTGCGCAAGGACTGGAACATTCTCAGCCCGAAGGGCGGCATGCTCGGCGAGCAGTTCCAGCCCTACGACCGAGTCGGCTGCTACATCCCCGGCGGCGCGGCCCCGCTCGCCTCCACCGCGCTGATGACCGTCGCGCTCGCGAAGATCGCGGGCGTGCAGGAAGTCATCGCCTGCACCCCGTCGGAGAAGAGCGGCAAACTGAACCCGCACGTGCTCTATGCGCTCGACGCGGCGGGCGCGACGGAGATTTTCCGCATCGGCGGCATCCAAGCCATCGGCGCGATGGCGTATGGCACGAAGAGCATCCCGAAGGTGCAGAAAATCGTCGGCCCGGGCGGGCCCTACGTCACCGCGGCGAAGCGGCTGGTCTACGGCGATGTGGACCTCGACATGGTTGCGGGCCCGAGTGAGGTGGCGATTCTCGCGGACGACTCCGCTGTCGCGAAGCACGTCGCCGCCGACCTGCTCGCGCAGGCCGAGCACGGCACCGGGCACGAGCGTGCGTTCCTCGTCACGTCCTCGCCGCAACTCGCCTACGCCGTCAGCGAGGAGCTGCCGAAGCAGGCCGAGGAACTGGACGCCGATCCTGCGCTGCTGAAGGTGCTGAATGAGGGAACGCTGATCGTGATCGTGGACAACCTGGATATCGGGATGAACCTGATCAACGACTTCGCGCCCGAGCACCTGGAGATCATGTGCAAGGAGCCGCGCATCTGGCTGAAGAAAATCCGCCGTGCCGGCGCGGTGTTCATCGGACCCTGGACGCCCGAATGCGCGGGCGATTTCGTCGCCGGGCCCAGCCACGTGCTGCCCACCGGCGGCACCGCCGCGCTGTTCTCCGGGCTCACGGTCGACTCGTTCCGCCGCCGGACCAGCTACATTTCCTTCACCCGCGCCGACCTGCAGGACGTGCTGCCGCACATCGAGCAGTTCGCGCGCGTCGAACGCCTCCCCGCGCACGGACGTTCGGCGAAGATCCGGTTTGAGAAGTAGGTCGCCACGAAAAACCAAACGCGGCGGGGCCGCAACCAAATGGCTCTGGAGAAGGATTTCACCACGGAGAGCACGGAGACACGGAGGGTAGGGTTTCGGCCTTTCCCTCCAGAAAATCTTCTCCGTGACTTCGTGTACTCCAGCGAAGCGGGTGGTGAAAATTTTTTGTTATGAAACTCATCCGTCCATCCGTTGAAGCGCTCACGCCCTACACGCCGGGGGAGCAGCCGCGCGTGGCGGGGTTGATCAAGCTGAATACGAACGAGAATCCGTATCCGCCGTCGCCGCGCGTGGCGGAGGCGCTGGCGGGGTTCACGGCGGAGTCGTTGCGATTGTATCCCGATCCGATGGCGCTGGAGTTGCGCGGGGTGATCGCGGAGCTGCACGGGTGCGGGGTGGAAAATGTATTCGCGGGGAATGGTTCCGACGAGGTGCTGGCGCTATGCACGCGCGCGTTCGTCGAGCCCGGCGGCCGCATCGGCTATTTCGATCCCTCGTACTCGCTGTACCCGGTCCTCGCCGCCATCGCCGATATTCCCGTCGCCCCCGTTCCGTTGGACGAACACTTTGGCATCGCGCATCCCGCATCTCGCATCGCGCATCCCGCATCACTCTTCTTTTTAACCACACCCAACGCCCCGACCGGCATGCTGTATCCGCGCGCGGACATTGAGGCGTTTTGCGCGGATTTCACCGGCGTGGTGGTGCTGGACGAGGCGTATGGCGATTTCGCGCCGGAACATTTCATGGACCTGGCCCTTTCGCGGCCCAACGTGCTGGTCTCGCGTTCGCTGTCGAAATCCTACTCGCTGGCCGGCCTGCGGCTCGGGTACGCCGTCGGCCCCGCGCCGCTGATCGAGGCGTTCCACAAGATCAAGGATTCCTACAACCTCGACGCCCTGGCGCAGGCGCTCGGCGCCGCCGCACTGCGCGACCAGGCCTGGATGCGCGCGAATGTCGCGAAAATCCTCGCGACCCGCGAGCGGGTGGCGCGCGAGCTCCGCGCGCGCGGCTGGACGGTGCTGCCATCCGCGACCAATTTCCTCTTCGCCAAGCCCGCCGGGAATCCGGCGAAGGCCGTGTTTGATGCGCTGCGCGCGCGCAACATCATCGTGCGTCATTTTCCCGGCCCGCGCACCGGCGACTTCCTTCGCATCACGATGGGAACCGACACGCAGATGGACGCGTTCCTCGCCGCGCTGGCCTGACGCCCGCGGACCACCCGTCGGCTTCAGGACATTCCCCGGTTTTTGTTTGGTTGAAGAACTAGCAAGTTGTTCGCGCATCGCGAACGAAGCGAATCGTCAAGTGAAACGACCCCACCGGCCTTGCGCCGGTGGTGAAGGAGTAGAGTCCGGCTACCGGGCGTAAACCATTCGTCATGCGCGATTCGGCGCCCGCGCGTTCGCATCCGCAGAGCGGCTGCGCCGGATCGCGCAGGGTTGCCCTCGTGTCCCGGTAGCCGGGTAACTTTTGCTCCTGCGGGGTCCGGCTGCGCCGAGACAAGCAAGCCCGCAGGGGGCAAGCGAAAACCGGGGAAAGTCC
>DAOLDD010000064.1:0-11442 GCA_035327585.1 Kiritimatiellia bacterium
CGTTGGTGGGGAGCCCGGCATCCCAGGCGGGCCGCCAGTTGATGTCCGCGCCGGGGGTGCCGTTCGAGCTCGCCGATGTTGTGATCCAAAACGGTTGGCCATTATTTTCGAGCCCGTAATGGCGTGGGTACATCGGATCGGTGGGGGCCGCCTGCAAATACACGGGCAGGTTGGGTTCCACATACAGCACATCGGGCGACTGCATGAGCGCGCGGAGCGTCGCCGCCCGTTCGTCCGGATCGGCGATGTCGATGACGAACATCTGATTGAGTCGTTCAAGCGCCTGTTCCGCCCGCGCGGATGGCTTCCGTCCGGAGGTCCGCCGCGGCTGTTCAGCGATGACCTTCCTCAAGGTATAGGCGCGGGCGCCGACCACGCGCGTGGCCAGGCCTTGCCGGACGGCGGGCGCGCGGGAGGGCTGGAACACCACGATCAGCCCCGACGCCTCGTTGGTGTCGGCGGGCGCCGTCGGGAGGGGCTGTGCGAGCGCGGTGGCGGTGATCCAGAGGCCAAGTGTCGCGGCGAGTAGGGACGTGTTCATGCGTGGTTCCCCGGTGCATTCCGGCATTACGTGACCCAGTACATACGC
Source organism: Kiritimatiellia bacterium (assembly GCA_035327585.1). GTDB lineage: Bacteria > Verrucomicrobiota > Kiritimatiellia > CAIVKH01 > CAIVKH01 > JAMLJG01. Next base: position 590 of record DAOLDD010000064.1, read on the forward strand.
CGGTCACGCCGCCGGGGAAATGCGCATAAACGAAAATCAGTACCGATAAAACGACGCGCCCCGGAGGGGGCTGTCGCGCATCAAGCGGGGGGTGCGGCGTGCGGGCCGCGTTCCCGGTTCCGGGCGCGGTACGCGCCGGGCGAAAGTCCCGTGGCGCGGCGGAATTGTTCGCACAGGTAGTTCGCGGAGAGGTAGCCGCACTGGCCCGCGATGGCCTCCAGCGTGAGATTGGTTTCCCGAAGCAGTTCCTTCACCCGGTGGATGCGAATGTGCTGCAGTTCGGTCTGCGGGGTGTGTCCGAGTTTCTGTTGGAACCGCCGCTGCAGGTTGCGCAGGGACAGTCCGGCGGTGCGGGCCACCTCGGACATCGAAATCTTCTCCGCATAGTGCCCGCGCAGATGGCGGATCGCGACACGTAGATTCTCGTCCTCGACCGCCAGGGCCTGGGTTGAGGCGCGTACGGCCACGTGCGAGGGCGGGATGGCGGGTGGGGACACGGGGGCTTTCCCGAGGGACCACCACTGGTCCATCAAGCGGGCGGCTTCGTAGCCCACTTGCCGGTACGGGATTTCCACGCTGCTCAAGGGCGGGTTCATGCCGCGGCAGAGGCCCTCGTCGTTTTGCGTGCCGAGCAGCGCGATTTCATCGGGAACAGAAATCCCGCCCGCGCGGGCCAGCCAGGCGATGACCCGCGCCGTCTGGTCATCGCTGCAATAGACGCCGCAGGGCTTGGGCAGGCTCTTGAGGCGGCGCGTCCATTCCTTCCGGTTGCGTTCATCAATGTGGAGGAACAGCCTGTATTCAAAGGAAATCGCCGACTTGCCTTTCCGCGCCAGGGTATCGAGAAACCCGCGGTGGCGTTCATTGAGCGCCGTCAGGTTGCGGTCGCCGATGTACGCGAACGATTCGTAGCCCTGGCCGAGCAAATGGTCGGCGGCCATGACGCCCGTGGCGTAATGATTCGCGTCCACGGTGGGGATGCCGTGCCACCGGGCGCCGCCGTAGGTGCTGACACAGCGCCAGCGCAGCGCCTTGACCCGGTCGTGTTCAACCTGGTTCAGGACGGGCGCGATCAGCCCGTCGCAGTGCCATTCCGCGGCCGCCGAGATTGAGGACCAATCCCAGGTCAGGCGGGTGACCTCCACCTGCCGTCGGCTCGATTCGGAGAAATAGTCGTTTACGCCGTAAAGTATTTCGTGGGCCAGCCGGTGGAGCCAGGGCTGCATCACGAGGATATGGCGCAGAGTTTTCATGTGGATTCGCGTGCGCGGCCTGCGTGTGTAAGGGAATACTGCCGTCGCGCGCAGCCGGTCAAGCCCTTCCCGGCTCGCTCGCCGGATGGATGTTCTACTTTACGGATTTACCTCCTGCGTGCTGCACATCGTGTTAGGGTCATGTTATGCATTCCCACAGCCCGGCGTCATGCGGCGTCCGGAGTAAACCGTTGAGGAATGTATCATGCATATTCGAGTGATGAGCGTGGTGCTCGCCGTCGTATCGTTCGTCGCCGCGCGCGCGGACGTCCTGGTGGTGTGGGAAAACGATCATCTCGCGGGGAATGAGGCATCAACGATCGCGGGCGAGGCGCCTTCCGCCGGGTCGTGGAATGTCCAACTCGCCGCCGCCCCCGTCTTGTCGCGCGGCCCGGGCGGCACCGCCACGCAATACACCAACACCTTCGGCATGCGGAATGCGAACGCGCAAAGCCTGGCCGACGCCATCGCGAGCAACCGCTATCTCACCTTTACCCTGACCGCGCAGGGCGGGAAGGCGATGAACCTGACGAACATCTTCGCGCGACTACAGGCGCAAAACGCAACGGCGTACCCGGTATCGTTCGCCCTGATGTCCGATGCCACCGGGTTCGGGGTCGGCGACGAAATCACGATTTGGACCGTGGGCGGCACCGGGAATGCGAATGATTGGTTGGGCCAGCAGCGTACGTTCAACCTGTCCGGCATCCCGGCGTTGCAGGGCGTGTCGGAGGTTGAGTTCCGGATTTACATCCATGGGCAACAAGGGGGCGAGTTCACCCAGGTGGGCATTGGCCGGGCTTTCCAAACGAACGGTTCCGCGGATCTGCGCGTCGAGGGGGAAATCGTGGATGACGTGCAGCCGCCGTCGGAAATCGCGATCCAGAGCTTTTCCGTGAACGGAACCCAGGCCGTCCTCTCGTGGGAGGCGCCGCCGGCGGGCTACCTGGCCACGATCTGGTGGATGCCCGATGTGGGCGCGGACCTGGTGGATCAGGTGTTGCTTGCCACGGGCGTGCCCGATACCCAACAGTCCTACACGGACGCCGTGCTGAATGCGCAATCGCGCGGCTTTTATCGCGTGGAAGCCAACGAGGAATAGCGGGCGCTCACGCGAGGGGGGACGCGGTCTCAAGCGTGAGCACCGCGCCATTTTTCCCGGCGACCTTCACGCCCGGCGGCGCGTGGACCGTGGCATCGACGCCGTCCGCCGTCTTCACCCACGAAACATCAATCCATCCGTCCGCGTGGGCGATCCGTCCGGACGCGCGGTGGATGCCGTACACGACGGGATCGAACACGAGCTTGCGCGGGTCACTTCCGCCCGCCGGGCGCACGCCCAGCACGTAGCGTGCGGCGTAGTGCGCGGCGGCGCCGGACCACGCGTGGCAGCGGCTGCCGCCCGCCTGATTCAGTCGCGCGAACGATTCCGGCAGCGTGTCATCGCCGGTGTCCATGACGAAGCCATAATGATCGGTAATCAGTTGTTCGGCGAGATCAGGGCGTCCGTGTTCCGCCAGCGCCGGGAGGGCGAAGAACAGGAAGTACAACTCCAGATGTCCGCTGTGAGGCCCCTTCTGTATGCCCTGGTTAAAGTTGTCCCGCAACAGGGGCTCGACATAGGCCAATATGGACGCGCGTTCGGCTTCCGTTCCCACGCCGAACGCGAGCGCGGCGATGTTGGCGTGCAGGGCGGGGGAGTCCGCCGTTTCGAAGGCGCGCAGGCGGCCCTCGCCGGAGTGCCAGAGATATTGATAGAGCGCGCGCCGCGTGGTTTCCGCGTCATCCAGATAAGGCGCCGGATCGTGGCCCGCGTGGCGGGCCATTCCCGCGCACGCGCGCGCGGCGGCAATTCGCAGCACGTTGAGCACGGCATTCGCAGAACCCGTGCGTTCATCCAGCCGGACACCCCAATCGATGAACAGATGGTGATGGTCCGCGTTCCACAGGCCGGAGGCGTGCCGCGACCATGTGGGACTTTTCCAAATCTCCTCCACCACCGGCCAGAATTCCGTGGCGATGGACGTGTCGCCGCTCAACTGCATGTGGTGCTGGAGCGCGATCAGCCAAAGCAGCGTATAGTCTTCATGCGGCCGGCGAAGCCAGGCGGGGGCGCAGCAGGGCAGTTGGCCGTTCGGCAATTGCGCCTGCCCGAAGATGCGCAGGACGCGGGCGGCGACGCGCAAATCCGGCGAATAGAGCGCGTTCAGGTTCAGGGCGACCAGCACATCGCCAATGTAGCTCGCGCGTTCACGCCAGGGGCAGTCGGAATAGGCATCGTCCGTGGACACGCGCAGGGTGCGCATGGAGGCCGGCCAGGCCCAGTTCAGCACGGGCAGGTCACAGGTGAACCGGGTCTCGTCCGGGCCGAGCGATTGACGTGAACGCACCCACAGGTCGTGCACGATTAATCGACAGGGCGGCGAACCCGGCGGTGCGCGCAGCGTCAGTTGGATCAGCTTGCCGCCCCGCGCGTGGAAACCCTCCACGAGCTGGCGACCCCCGTGCAGGATATAGCGGTCGGCCGAGTCGGTGAAGGGATTCGATCGATACAGCGCCACGCCGCCATCTTCCCGCTGCCAATCGTCGCACGCGACGTCGAGGATGCTGCCCGGCGGCGCCTCCACGTCCGCGACGACATGGCCGAGAAATTCGCCGGCGAAGGAGAAGCACCAGGTGGCGGCCGTGGCCTCGATGCAGCCGGCTTCGTCCAGCCGCGCGGGATTCAATTTTCGGAGTGCGCCCGGCTCCGGTTCATCCCAGCTCATCAGCCGCGCGGGGGTGATGCCCATGGGATCACCATCGTGTGTGCGCCAGCCGACCGGCGGTTGTTCATCGTTCGCGTCCGGCAGGCGGATGCCTTCGCGTGGGCCGGCGGCGGAAAGGGCGAGCGGTTCGGCGCACGTCCGGTCGCGCCGCGCGTGGAGGGATAGGCCGGCGTCATGGGGAATGCCAAGGCAGTAGGGCCAGAATTCAGACAGGATCTCGACGCGTCCGCACAGCAGATTCCATCCGGCATCCAGTTGAAGCTGGAGATGACTGTGATTGCCCCGCACCGATTGTGGTTCCAGCGCGGTCGCCCGCCCGTTCAGCTCCACGTCGCTCCAAAACGCACTGATGCCGACTTCCTGTGCGCGTGGGGACCAGATCCAGGTCGCAAATCCCACCCACTGATTTTCTCCACCGCTGGTCCGCGGCGCCGCGGGCGACTCCGGCGGGCCGGGGGTCATGAACCCGACACGCCGTTCGCGATCGAGCAGGGCCGCCGCAAGTTCCAATACAGACGCCCGCTGCGGCACGAACGGCAGGCGTCGCCCCGTGAAGGGTCGAAGCGGTCCCCAGGGCGCGTCCTCACCGGTGCAACAGTGAAGGGCCACGTGTCTGTCGCTTCCCGCGAGCCGGCTGTCGAGGATTTCCACCGGTCCCTGGGCGAAGCTGAACTTGGGTGCGTCCCAGCGCCATGCATCGCAACGAAAGGCGAGCCATTCGCCGGGCGTGGACAAATCCAGATCGCCAAAGCCGCCATCGGCGATGAATCCCGGCGCGCCGTCCGGCATGGTCTGGAACGAGGAGGTTCCGAAAAAATTGACCTCCACCTGGATGCAATTCGCGCCGGGGTGCAGGAACGGGATCAGTTCGTGCGCGTTGTATTCGGGGGCGGAGGTGACGAATCGGCCCGGCCCCGATGCAACGAAGGCGCCGTTGACCCGGAGCCGGTACCGGGAATCGGCGAAGCAAAGCAACATCAATGAATCCGGAAGCTCGGCGAGGTGAAACCGCCGCTCGAACCGGACGAATTGATTGCGCCGGTGCGTCTCCCCTTCCGCCCAAACAAATCGAGCCCGGCCCAGTACCCGTTGTTCCTCTCCATCCATGCGCAGAGGCTGGGTGCATTCGTTAAGTAAATAAAGGCGCTCCGGGATAAATCCGTTAAACCCGGCGGCGCGCTCCGGATGATAGGGAATGGCGTCAATTGTGGCGAGTTAACGGATTTATGACAAAGCCTTAATAAATGCGTCCCGCGGGTCGTTTGGTCTTTGTATGTTCAACTTTGCATAAGTTTGAGGAGTGGGAGGGCTACGGATTCGTGGGAGATCCGGAGGGTTCGCATGAATAAAGGGCAGAGCTTACAAAGCCGTGACCGCGTGAACGGTCGACGACGGGCAGCGCTCCTGGTCGCGATGGTCGGCGGCGTCTGTGCATGGGGACCGGGCGGGAACACTTTCGCCACCACCCTGCATTGGTCGGGCGGGACCACTGACAAGACGGATGGCACGCCGATTTCCTATGACGCGACGGCGCTGGCCGGCGATTGGAATCTTACGACCAAAAATTGGGCGACGGACGACCTCGGTACCGAATACGTCCCGTTCGCGGACGGGGCCTTCGCGGTTCTGGGCGGCATGCAGAATGCCGGCAACAATGCCGTGGTGGGCATTAATATTCTTTCCGACCTCACGCTGTCGGGATTTCTGGCCAGTTTGCAGCCGGCGGGTGCGAACAACACGTTCAGCCAGCAGTTCCAATTGAATGCCAGCGCGCCCCGGTTGCTGACCCTGGCCGGCGCTCCGTTCACCATGTGGATCATCGCCACCGAGATCTCGCGCCACGTACGCTTGCAATCGAATGTGCAGTTGTCGGGCGGCGCTCCACTCCGCGTCCGCGGCGGCGGCCTTCTCGATGTCCGCGGCACGCACTCCGGGTATTCCGGGGCGATCGAGGTGGCGTCGGGGCGAATGGATATGTCGGCGGGATCAGGATTTCCCGCCGTGACCCAGATGAGCGCGCGGGGATATCCCTCCGCATCCGTCGCCAGCTATGTGGGGAATGCCTTCGAAACGCCGAGCATCCGCGTGATCCCCGGGAGCAACGGGCTCAACGATCAGCTTCACGACAACCTCGTGGTCACCCTGTCCAGCGGGCAGTTTGACTACCGCGGTCGGCGGAACAATACCCCGGCGAACGTTTCCACGGAGGTCATGGGGCAACTGGTGTTGGAGCCGTTTGGCGTGCTGGCGTTGTCGGCGACGGCCGCCGCGGGATCGAATCCGGCCGCGCTGACGCTGTCCCATCCGACCGCGGGCATCAACCGGGGGGCGCAGGGCCGCGGCACGATGATCGTCGGCCTGACCTCGGGCTCGGCGGTGCAAACGGATGTCATCGTGCAGAATGGCGTGACCGTCGGCGGTATCCTGCCGTGGATGTCGCACAACCGGGCCGGCTTCATGCGGCTGAATGCGTCGACCAAGGCGATCGAGTTGGTGCCGTCCACCGCCGCGCCCACCGCGCTCAATACCTGGGTGGCGGCGAGCGACTACAAGGTCGGCGACAACTCCGCCTTCACGCCCAGCGGCCAGATCGGTTCGCTTTCGATCAACTCGCTCGGCTTTTTCGTCAATCCGGCCGCCACCCTGACGATCGGCGCGTCGGACACCCTGACCATCGCTTCCGGCGGCATCGCCTTTCAACCCACGGCGTTTGGCGCCCATGCCACACTGAACGGCGGGCAACTGGCCTCCGGCACCGACCAGCTCCATCTCCATACCGGCGACTCCGCGAACAGCGCGACGCTATACATTAACTCGGCCATCATCGGTGGCGGCATGGACGTCATCAAGGCCGGCGTGGCGAACGCGCAATTCGGCGGCACGGTCAACAACACATATTCGGGCACGACCTACATCAACAAGGGACACTTGGTCCTAGCCAAGACGGGTGGTGCGATTTCCGTTCCCGGCGATCTCGTCATCCGGCGCAGTGGTTCGGCTGAAACGTCCTCGACCTCGCCCTTTGGTCCCGCCTCGCGTCTGATCGTCGAGGACGGCGGCCTCTTCACCGCGAATTCCCCCTACACGCAGGGCGGGCGCGTGACCCTGAACGCCGGTCGCTATCATCTGCTGAATCACGCCGTAATCCTGGGCGACGGTCTTTCCTTCAATGGCGGCACGATCAGTCACAACAGCACCGCGCTCGGCACCGTCAGCCTGTATGGGAGCGTCTCGTACGCCTCCACCTCGACGGCGCAGGCCGTGTGGACGCGGTATGGCACCGGGCTCTTCACGGTCGAGCTGGACGGCACGAATCGCATCTTCGACATCGCCGCGTCATCCGTGCTGCCCGCCGGCACGCCGGAGATGGTGTTCGACATTCCGATCACGAACGGGCAGGGGACCGCCGCCAACAGCGGCATCACCAAAACGGGTTCGGGCACGCTGAAGTTCACCATGACGAATTATTACGCCGGCCCCACCGTCATCGAGGCGGGCACCCTGCATGTCGGCACGCACAGCGCCCCGGCGCAGTCGGGCTTGCGCGCGTCGATGTTCGGCAGCGGCGCGAATTTCGACGCGATCATTTTTCACGAGCCGGTCGCGTCGAACATGGTGCGCGGGCAGGCCATCAGCGGTACCGGCGTCGGCGCCGGTCGTTCTGTTTTGCGCGTGGTGGATGACCGCTATGTCCTGTTGAATGGCGGCAGCCAGACCACGACGGACTCGGTGGATGTCGCTGTATCCGAGATCCTTCGTTACGGCAGCCTGGGCAGCGGGCCGGTGACCAACAATGGCGGCACCCTGCTCGTGGACTCCGGCATCACGCTGGCGAACGCGATGACGGTCAATGGCGGCGCGGTCACCAATAACGGTGTTTTTACCGGTCCCCTCACGGTGAACGGCGGAACGGTCGCGGGCGGCGGCAGCTATGACGGCGTTGCCACGCTCTTCGGGGGCGTAATCCTGGCCGCGCTGAACAACAATACGACGGTTAACGGGAATCTCTATCCCGGTGGCGGCGCCATCGGGACCTTGCAGGTCAACGGGAACGTAACCTGGAACAGCGGCAACTCCTGGTCGTCCGCAACGGACTGGCACTTCCAGCTTGGCGCGTCGCCGGCATCGGACAAATTGAACATCAACGGCGACTTCAACAAGGGCGCGGGCTCGGCGTTCCGCTTCGATTTCGGCGGGAGCGGCCAGATCGGCACCTTCACGCTGGTGGAGTGGACCGGCTCGACGACGTTTTCCGCGTCGGACTTCTCCTTTGTGAACCTGGCGTCCGGCTATGCCGCGACGTTCCAGATCGTCGGCAACGCGTTGCAGGTGACGGTCGCGGGGTGCGTCATCAACCCGACCATTACGCTGGGGGCCAATCCTGCTTCCGTGTGCAGCCCCGGATCGCCGCTCAACAGCGAGATTACCTACAGCGCCGTCTCCGGTTCCCCCACGCACTACATTCTCGACTTCAGTGATACGGCGAATTTCGCCGGTTTCGCGGACACGTCGCTCTCTCCGCTTCCCGTCTCTCCGCTTCCGTTCATCATTCCCGCCGGGGCGCCGAAAGGCGTCTATACCGGAAAGGTGATTGTCGTCGTGAACAGCACGGGCTGCCGCGGCGAATCGGAGTTCGTCGTGACGATCAACGCGACGCCCGCGATGCCGGGAACGATTGCGCAGGCGAATCCCGCGGGCGCGAGCGTGTGCGCGGATTCGTCCGGCGTCACCTACAGCATCGCGCCGGTGGACGGCGCCACGACGTACACATGGAGCGTGCCGGTACATGCCGCGATCCTCGCGGGACAGGGCTCCACGCAAATCACCGTGAATTGGGCGGACACCACGCCGGCCGGCTCGCACACGATTTCGGTGAACGCGGGCAACGCATGCGGCACGAGCGCGACTCGCACCGGCTCCTTCACCGTGCGCACCGGCGCGCCGCTCGCGCCGACCGCGGCCCAGCCCACGGACGTCTCGATCAGCTCGTTCACCGCGAACTGGAGCGCCCCGTCCCAGCCGTCGGGCCAGGAATTCGACAGTTACCGCCTCGATGTCGCCACCGGGAGCGACTTCACCACCGGCTTCATCGTCAGCAACCTGACACTCGGTTCCTCCACGCACTCCTACACGCTCACGGGATTGAGCGGCGGCCTGACCTACTACTATCGCGTCCGCGCGGTGAATGCCTGCGGGGCCGGACCCTATTCCGATGTCGTGACGGCGCTGACCCCGCTCATCCTGGTGGGCTGGGATGTGAATGGGCTTTCGGGCGGCAGCGGGAACTATGGCGCCTCGCCCCTCAATGCGATCTACCAGCACAGCGCGGTGAATCTCGTTGGCTTGACGCGTGGCGGCGGCGTGGCGCAGGCCGGCGTGGCCGCGCCCCGGGGCTGGGGTGGAACCGGGTGGGACTCCGCGTCCGCGGCCGCCGCGATCACGGCGGGCAGGTTCGCCACGTTCGATATCACGCCGGGGAATGGGAATTTTATTTCGTTCTACTCCATCAGCCGGTTCGACTATCGCCGCAGCGGCGACGGCCCGACCAGCGGCAAGGTGCAGTATTCCATCAACGGCGGACCCTACACGGACATCGCCGACATCACGTACCCGGGGTCCTCGGCCGAAGGCGCGACGCTCACGCAACTGCCGATCCAACTCGACGGCATCGCGGCGCTGCAAAACGTGCCCGCGACCGATACGGTCACCTTCCGCATCGTGAACCACGGCGCGTCCTCCGCGTCCGGCGATTGGTACATCTACGACCGGTTCATCGACGGCGAACACGACTTTGAACTGCGCGGCACGGTGTGCAGCAATCCGCCTGCATTCAACGTGACCGGGGGCGGGGCCTACTGTTCCGGCGGCGGCGGCGTGGTGATCCAGCTGTCGGGCTCCACGGCGGGCGTGACCTATTCCCTCTATCGCGACAACGGCGGATCTCCGCTGCTCGTCACCACCCGGGCCGGCACCGGCGGTTCGTTGAATTTCGGCGCGCAAACGGTGGCCGACACATACACCGTGACCGCGGTGCGCAATTCCGGCGGATGCTCAACCGTCATGAATGGATCGGCGGTGGTTACGATCGACCCGGCTCCGGGCGCACCCACCGATCTGATCGCGACCCCCGACGACGGCGAAGTATCGCTGGCGTGGAACGCGCCCATCGGCGACACGGTCACGGGCTACCGCGTGAAGCGCGCCACGATTTCGGGCGGCCCCTACACGACGGTTACGGGTGGCGACAACGTGGCCGGCACGACGTTCCTCGACACGACCGCGCTTAACGGAGCCACCTACTATTACGTCGTTCACGCCTTGAACGCGGCCTGCGAGGGCGTCGCGTCGGGCGAGGTCGAGGCGGAGATGCCGGATGGCTGCCCGCCTGGCTACACGCCCACCATGAATCCACCGGGCAATCGCACCGCGAACGTGGGGTATCTGCTGACGCATGCCGTCACCGCATCCGAGGTCACCGACGGCTGCGCGCCGCCCGCCCTGTCGCATACCACGCTGCCCACCGGCATGACCCATAACGACGTGCTGAACGGTCGCCATCGCACCCGGACCTTCACCTGGCAGCCGGTGAATGGCCAGCAGGGCGTTTATCCGATCACGGTGACGGCCACCGATAATGAAAACCTTTCGACGAGCGTCACCTTCGTGATCTTCGTCGGCAACTTTGGCGAAAGCGGAAACGGCACGCCCAATCCGCCGAACACGCTGACGAACTGGAGCGTCGCCATCACCAACCTGATCGTGCCGACGAGTGGGAACGCGACGCTGGTGTGGACGTCCGTGGAAGGGGTCCACTACGATATCCTGGTCAGCA
>DAOLDD010000065.1:0-11280 GCA_035327585.1 Kiritimatiellia bacterium
TGCTGACCAGGATATCGTAGTGGACCCCTTCCACGGACGTCCACACCAGCGTCGCATTCCCACTCGTCGGCACGATCAGGTTGGTGATGGCGACCGACCAGTTCGTCAGCGACGGCGGTGGTGCGCTGCCGCCGTGTCCGCTCTCGCTGTAACCGACATAGATCACGAAGGTGACGTTGGTGCTGTTCATTTCCTCATCGGTCGCCGTTACCGTGATTGGATAAGCACCCGTATCCGCCAGCAGGGGTGACCCCGTGTAGGACCGGGTACGGGACGGCCCCGACGTCACGTCGCTATACCCCATCCAGCCCGGCAACGCGCTGTGTGTGATGGTCGGCGGCGGACAATCGCCCGAAAATTCCGATGCGGTCAGCGAGAACAACGTCAGGCTGCCGGGCACGATGACCGTGCGATTGCCCGGCTGGCTCAGCGTCGGCGTTTGTCCTCCGGGACACCCGGCCGGCATCACAGCGGTCTCCTCATCCGAGTTGCCGCTCTCGCAGAGGGCGTTCAACGCGCTGACGCGGTAGTAGTAGGTGTTGCCATTAAACACGCCGGTGTCCGAAAAGTTGGTGGAGGCGTTGTTCGTGACGATGGTGGTGTACGGCCCACCGCTGACCGTGCTCCGCTTGACGTTGTATCCGCTGACCGTCCCGGTGGGCGCCGTCCACGACAGATCCACCTGGTTGTTTGTAACGAACAGCGACAGGTTGGTGGGCGCGTCCGGCGTTACGATCATGCTGACGGTCACACTGCCGACCATGGCGTTGGTGCAGCCGCCCGCGTCGCGGGTCGCCACCACGGTGTACGTGTCCGCAACGGAGTGGGCGCCAAAACTGATCGACCCACCCGTGCCGATGACGGACGACCCGACGGGGATCGGGGATCCGCCGTTGTCGCGGTAGAGCTGGTAGGACACGCGCAGTTGCGAGTTGGACAACCCGATGGCGACGCCCGGCCCGCTTGAGCAGTAGGACCCGCCACCGGAAATCCCGTACGCGGTCGGCGTCACGCAGACGGAACCGCGGATCGCGAAATCGTTGCTCGTCGAATTCCCCGTGTCATAGAGGTACCACGGCTCCGTCGCGCTGCCCGCGCCGTAGTTGACGATGCGGAATGTCACCGGGATGCCTGCGGCAACATGCTGCAGCGCGGCAATGGCGGACAGATCAATCGGCGCCGGGATATAGCCGCCGGAATCCGCCGTGACGCTGTACGACAGGTTCGAGATGTCGTGGTACGTCGAGCCGTCCACCGAATATTGCAGCACGCCGCTGGGCGGCCCGCCTGCCGGGCGTCGATAAGCCAGCGGATTGATGTCAAGGAACGAAACATAGCGCCCGCTCACGACCTCCACCACGGTTGTCGCATATTGTCCCGCCGTGATGGCCGCCGCCGCGCTGCCGCTGTTCCAAGCCGTACCGCCCCACCCGCGTGCTGCCGCCGTTCCCGCGGCCGTCACACCGGAGCCGCGCAACAGGCCGGCCACCGTCACATGGCCCGTCGCATAAGTCGTCGCCGGTAGCGGGGACGGGCCATAGTCGCCCGCGCCGCCGGGCAACGCGCTGACATTCCACGCCGCGAGTATTTGCAGCGTGAGGACGGCCATGGCGGACGAGTTATCGCTCGCGCCGCACGCGTTTTCGGCGCGGACCCGGTAGTAATAGGTCTCACCGCTGTCCAGGCCACTCACGAATTGCGATGTGCCCCCGACGGACAGATTGCTCAACACAAAGCCGCCCGAGAAGTCCGCGCTCGTCGCCACATCCAGCCGGTAGTTCGCCACCGTGCCGGTCGACGCCGTCCAATTCGCCATGAAGCTGTTCAGCGAAATCTCACTACCCGGGAGGGACGTCGGCACGCCGGGCACACCGGCCAGCACTGTAAAGTGATTCGTCTGTTCCGGACTGACTCCGCAGGCATTCTCCGCGCGCACCTTGATCGGCGCGGAGCCGGGCGCGACCGAGCCCCAGTCGAGCGAGATGGACGTGGTGCCCTGTCCGGAGAGAATGTTCGCGCCCACCGGCACGGTCCAGGCGTAGTTGGTGGCGCCAAACACGGAGCTGATCGAATACCCCACGCCACTCGACGCGGCGCACACCGTCGTGCCAGCCGGACTCGACTGCGTGATCGCGCCCGGCTGCGCCGGCGTGCTGACCACCGTCACCGTAAAATTTGCCGTCGCGCGGCAACCGCCTGCGTTCACCACCGTGAACGCCGCCGTGTAGACGCCAACGGCCGCCGCGGGAGGGATGCTGATGCCCAGTGGTGAAGGATCAAGTGAAGTGGTCAACACATCCGCGAACCCCTGCGCATTCGCCGCGTCGCTGAAATCGAGCGAATAGCTGATCGGCGACCCGGTCGTGGAGAAAGACACCGTACCGGTGGTCGCACCCTGGCAGATAGTGGGCCCGACGCCCGGCGTGACCGACGGCGCCGTGCACGCATTGATCGTGACCACAAGCTCGTTCGCATTAATGGAGAACGTCGCCCCGCGTCCGGAACCGAGATTGACGTAGTCGAAGTCCGCCGCGTTGAACGTCGTCGAGGCCGTCCACGTCACCAGGGTGTACGTGCCCAGCGTGGATGCGCCGTCGAAGTCAAAGCGGAAGATTGAACCCACCCCCTTGGTGAAATTGCCCGTAATGGTGAGCCGGTCTCCGATGCCGGGCGCACCGAGCTGAAAATGCCAGTCGTTCGACGTGGAATACGTGGCGCCGCCATTCCATGTCACATTGCCTGCGATCACCAACTCGCCGGTCGCGCTGCCGCCCGGCAGGATCTTGCCATTCACCGCCGCGGGGCCGAACAACGTCGGATGAATCGTGCCGCCATACAATGTGAAGTTGCCGCTGTAGAGGCCCGCGCCGGCCAGCGTGCCGCCGTACAGCGTGAGGTTGCCGAGCACCGACCCCTCGTTCGTCACCGTCCCGCTGGAAATATCCACCGTGCCCGTCAGGACGCCCTCCACCAGGAGTCGCGCGGCCGCATTCGACATCGTCACCCGATACGCCGACACCGTCGCGCTCGGCTGCACCCAGGCAAAGCCGTCCGCCGTTATGTTCAGGTTCGAGCTGAACGTCGCCAGTGTGTTCGAGGCCATGAACGAGCCGCCGCTTCCAATCGTCGCCGCGCCATTTCGATAGAGCGTGCCGCCCTCCACCATCTCCAACCGCGAGAAGTTCGCCGCGCCCAACGCGGTCGAGAACATGTACGTCTGGCTCACCGAGGGATGGTTGGACGCGTTCACCAACTGGAATGTGTTGGTGCCGTAAAACGTCATATTCGTGAACGACGTGCCGCTGCGGATAACGTTCGCCGCGCTGACGAAGTAATGCGAAATGACGCCGTTTTCGATGGAAATCGGCCCACCTTCAGGCAGGATGCTCGGCGCCGCCACACGGAATTGGTACACGCCGCCCACATTGGAGATCGTGCCCCAAGCGGCCGTGCGGGTTTGAAGGTTGTTGATCCGGAGCACGCCGCCATCCTGCACCTGCGCGTGGTTGTTGCTTGCCCCGACCGCCCAACTGACCAACAGGTTTCGCGCCACCACCACCGCCCCGCTGGAGATGATCAGCCGGGTCCCCTTCGCCAACGTGGTCTGTCCGACCTGGATGTTCATGTTGCTGCCCGTGAGCCACGTCCCCGCGCCCGTCACCAGGGTCGTCGACTCCGGACCCCAGACGCCCAGGCCATAATCCCCGACGCTGACGGCGGTGGCGACGACCGCCGCACCGCCGGACACCTCGCAGTATGAGTTCGTCCCATTTGCCCCATATGCCAGTTCAAATCCGTTCGCCATCTGCAGATAGGTGTTTGATCCGGTGACTTCCAGCCGGACGCGCGCATTGTTTCCCACCCGTAGAAATCCCGCCGCATCCGTCAGGTAGACGCGCGCCCCGTCCCGGATCACCATCCGGGTGTCGGGCGCATTCACGCCAATGGTGGTATTCCCCACCGAGTTCGAGTACACCGTACCCGGCCCGGAGATCTCAAACAGCGAATTGCTCGCCGCGGCCGCCGTGCCCAGTTGTGCATGGGCGCCGCTTGCCAGCGTGACCGAATTGGTACCGCCCTGGATCAGGAATCGCGCGGGAAACGTGTCGCCGACCGGAAAGTTTCCGCTCTGCTGATGGATGTTCATTCCATGTTTGATATGGAGCTCCCCACCATGGAACGATAGCTGCGACTGCACGTTGGTGGAAACGAGCCGGTCCACGCGTGCCGTGCCCCAGTTGACGGGATCAATACCACCAAACACTTGCAGCCGGGCCCGGTTGCCCACTTCGACGATCGCGTTGCCCGCTCCGTTGGTGACATCAAATTGCCTGAAGTACTCCCACGTCATCCCCGCCGCGTCGCTGCCCGTCGTGCCGTCCGTATAGATATCAATCCGGTTGCTGACCAGGAGCGAGGCGCCGAACTGCGGATTGGAATACAAGCGGCTCCGTCCGATGCCGGAGAACGTCTTGCTTTCGATGCTATCCACCGTGTGGCTGGCGGCGGGGAAATAGTTGATGTAGTAGCCTCCAGGCGCGTTCGTGTAACGCACGGTATCGGCAGGACCCGGCACATACCCCAAATCCCACGCCGCCGGGTTATTAAAAAAGTAGATTGTGTCACCCTTGTACGTAAGCGTCGCCGCCCCGCCGCGGCCCGCGCCCAGCACGCAGCACACCGCCAGGATCCATGTCATTCGCATCCAAGGTGCCATCATCAAACTCCCCCCACCGCGGATTCCGCCGGCTCCACGCATGCGTCACCGCCCCAGATCCCACGCATATCCGCCCCCTGGCCGCCCGCTCCCGGCGGGCCGCTCATTTATGACTCATACGTATGCAAAGCACATATGAACACTAGCGAGGTTATATGTAATGTCAAACGCGATTCTTGTATAGGGGGCCGGGCGGCCGGATTCGATTCCGGGGAAGATTCATGTCGCGGGGCGGCCGAATTCATCCATCGCCGAACGCAACAGGGTGGTGCCCGCGCCGGGACACGCGGGCCGCGTGTAGTACCCGCCTTCCACGCGGACGGGCTCTTCAAAGCAGTGACGAATCCACGGGATGTATTCCAGCAGCGCGCAAGCGGGATGATGATAGGCGAGATGCACATGGACCTGCCCCATGTCGCCGACATGCGCGGCCACCGGCAGCTTGCGCATGAAGCACGACTCGGCGACGGTGAGCCATTCGGTGATGCCGCCGAGCCGGGTCACATCCGGCTGGACGTAGTGTACGGCCCCGGCATTGAGAAACGTCTCAAACGCCTCCGCCGTGTACAACTGCTCGCCCAGCGCCACCGGCGTGGACGAGGCGCGGGCCAGCGCGGCGTGCCCGGCAATATCGTCGTACCATAGGGGCTCCTCGAACCACATCAGGTCGCACTCGGCAAACGCCGGCGCGTGCCGTAAGGCGGTGGGCAGATCCCACCGGCCGTTGCCGTCCACCGCCAGCTTGACGTCGGGTCCGATGGCCTGGCGCACGGCGCGGATGCGCCGCAGGTCCTCGCGCGGATCCGGCAGTCCTATTTTGATCTTCACGCCGCGAAATCCCTCTTCCTCCACGAAGCGTTTGCAGTTCGCAACCACCTGTTCGAGCGGAAGACTCAGCCAGCCGCCGTCCGTGTTGTAGGCCTCGATCCGTTCCGACGCGCAGCCGCCCAGCGCCCGCCAGAGCGGCTGCCCCATCAGCTTGCACTTCAGGTCCCACAGCGCGATATCCACCGCAGCCAGGGCCAGGTGCGTGATCCCGGCGCGGCCCACCCATTGCACGGCGGGCCGCCGCGCCATCTTCAGCCACAGCTTCCGCACATCCAACGCCGATTCGCCGGCCAGGAGCGGCGCGTAGCTGTCCCGGATGCAGGCGGCGATCAGGCGGTCGGTCGCCAGATCGGCGTGCGTTCCGGTGAATCCAAAACCCTCCGTGCCGTCCTCGGCCGTGATCCTGGCGCCGACGACGCCCCAGTGGCTGATGGCATGCATGCTGTCGGCGATCTGTCCTCCGGTGACCGGCACGTGCAGGATGAACGGGGTGACACTTCGGATGTTCATGACGGGATCTCCTGGTTGATTAACAGCGGCGCGGCTTGGCGAACGGCATCGCCCGCACCAGCCAGCGCCCACAGCAGCGTGGTTTCGGAATAGACGGGGTGCGTGGAGTCGATGCAGGGGGAATGCGTTTCGAGTTCGCCATAGCCCAGCCCGTCGAAGATCTGCAGCGCCTGCTGTCCAACCTGTTCGGGCACCAAGGCATCGCCATAGGTCAAATGCGGGAAGACGGGAAATTCACGCACCAGCAGCGTGGCCTGTTCATCCGATCCGTCCTGCCATACGGCGGCGCGACCGGTGACGTCGGCGGCACGCAGCGCGATTTTCGCGAAGGCGTCGCCGGTGACGTCCCACGTCAACCGGCCGGATGCGGCGCGCATGCGTGCTCCTGCGGATCCCACGCAGGCGATGGGCCGGACTTCGACCGGACGGGTCGGCAGAATCATTCGGCTGCCGGCCGGAACCTGCAGCACGCTCCACAAACCCAGTTGCGCATCCGCCGGCCCGTCCAGCAGTTTGAGCTCGTGGCGATAGCGCAACCCCACGATGTCGACGCCCGGGATCGCCGACCGCGCGGCCTGTAGCGCAATGCCCCGGGACACCTCGAAGCGGACGCCGCCGCGCAATTCGCCGCGCATGGAGAAGACCACGGAGCGATCAGTTCGGGATTCGATCCGGTAGTTTCCCGGATCCATGGCCGGCGGCGGTTCGTAGCGGCTGAAATCCGTCAGGCTCGGCGCACCGTTCCAATTATAGCGGTACTCGGGCGACAACCAGAGGCGGTCGCCGCCGATGCCGTGTCCGCCGACGAAGCGCGCGCCAAGCTGGTCGCGATGGGATTCAAGTCCGGGATGCACGAAGAGTGGATTTTGCGCCCACCCCTGCCCCGCGACGGCCATCACACGGGCGCCCAACGGCGTGAGCAGCGCCCGGATCCCGGCGTCGCGCAGCTCGATCAACGGAACGTCCAGGTCTTGAAGATAGGCCGCCGTCTGGTCGTAATTCATCGCTCGGGTGCTTGGTCGTAAAACTTGAGCAGGGTTTCCACCGTGGCCAGGGCGTCCTCGCCGGTGACTCGGCAGGCGGCTTTTCCTTCCAGGCAGTCGAGGAAGTGGCTCATTTGGCGGAAAAAGCTGTGGTTGAATCCCTGCGGGACATCCTCGGTGATCCAGCCTTGCAGGGCGGGCGACCGAAATCCCTCGACCTCCGAAAACAACCGCAGCCGCGATTCGGGACAGATTGAATATTCGATGGCGCCGCGGTCGCCGCTAAGCAGAATGCTCTGCTCGCAGCCGTTGGGCCAGTCGTGTTCGTATCCCGGCAGACGCAATCCGTAGGACACCAACACCTGGGCCATCGCCCCGGAGGCGTAACGGAGGACGGCGGCGGCGTGGTCCTCGCCCTCCATCTCCGCGCGCACGAGGTTGCCCGAAAGGCCCGCGAGCGCATCCACCTCTCCCAACAGTTCGCGCAGCCGGTACACGAGATGTCCCGCGCAATCGAACCAGGCCCCGCCGCCGGTTTTCGCCCGGCTCAATCGGAAATCCCACTCCTTGAAGAACAGCCATTGGGTGGACTTCGCCTGCGCGAAAAGCGGGCGGCCGATCGCCCCGCCTTTGACCAGCTCCACCATGCGCTCGAACGCGGGATGAAACAATCCGTTGTGGGCGACCATCAGCAACACATCCCGGCGGCGGCAAACCTCCACCATGCGCCGTCCGGCGGCGGGCTCGGTCGCCAGCGGCTTTTCGAGAAACACGGGCAAACCCTTTTCCGCGGCGAGGCCCACGTACTCCTCGTGCAGATCGTGCGGCACGAGCAGACAGACCGCGTCCAGTTTTTCCCGATCCAGCATCTCGCGGTAGGCGGCGTATCCCTTCGCGCCCCAACCCGCCGCGCGCCCGGCCACGGCATCGGGCCGCACGTCGCATACCGCCGTCACCCGCGCCCGCGCGGACTCGCGCACCACCGCCTCGTGATGCACATCGGCGACACGGCCCAATCCGGCGAATCCAAGGTTGATCATAGCCCAAGTTCCTTCCGGTGCTTCTCCACGTCGCGCACCAGCCACGCGGCCAACCCGTCGAGATAGCGGCGGCCGCGGTCGGCATCGGCGCCCCGCTGGTCGCCCAGCACACCGTTGGGCGAGACCGCGTCGATGCCCTCGCGCATCATCGTGTCGAACACGACGTCCAGCGGGTCGGGCGCGCCCGCTTCGGCTTCCGCCACCCGCACGAGTTCCGGGCGCAATGCCAGCATCATGGAGGTTTCGAATTCGCCGGCGTGTGATCCCGACACCTCGGGCGGCACGCCTTCGCGCAGCGGCAGGGTGTCCCAGGTTTCCCGCACATATTTTTGGATGTCGCGAATTCCGGCAATGCGGCAAGAAGGCCAGCGACCGGCCATCTGCTCGAGCGCTTCCTGCAGCATGGGAAAATTGCCGCCGTGCCCGCACCAGAAGTAGACCAGCCGGAAGCCGCTGCGGGCATGGCTTTCCGCGATGTCCTTCAGCATGGCCACGACCGTCTCGCGGGCGAGCGATACGGTGCCGGGAAAACGTGCGTGCTCCGGCGAGCAGCCCAGGGTCATGACCGGACCCACCAGCGTGCGACCGAGCGCGCGCGCGGCGCGTAGGGCGGTTTCCAACCCGTGTGCGTTGTCCACGCAGAGCGGGAGCGCCGGGCCATGCTGCTCGGTCGCGCCGAGCGGCACCAACACGGACAGATACCCGTCCGCGATCAGTTTCCTGATTTCCGGCGAAGTCAATTCATCGAGTTGCAGGGATAGCGGACTCATCGAAAACGCGTTCATCGGACGCCCTGCCATTCGGTTTGAGCCGAAACCATTTCATCCCTGCCTCCCGCGCGAACACGCAGGCGACAGCCGTCGGGGATTTCGGCGCGCAGGTGAAGACGTTCCCCTTCCCGGCGGTACTCCGCCCGGATGATGCCGTGCGGGGTCGGCGCCTCGGTGCGGCAATGCGTCAACGGACCCGGATGCGGTTCCCAAAGGATTTCCCGCCAGCCCGGCGCGGCGGGGCGCAAGCCGGCCACGTAGGCCTGGAGGAGGTACGCCGAACCGCAGCCCCAGTCGTGGCAGAGGAAGGAATTTTTCCCGGGCACGAACACTTCCGGGAAAACCGGTTCCTTCAGATACGGACCCCAGTACTGGTCCATCAGGCGGTGCGCCTCCACGTCCATTCCGTTCTGGAACATCGCCTCGACGAGGAAGGAGGCGGGATAGTGCATGCCAAACGGGATGATAAGATGCTGATCGTCGGGCATGATCTGCTCGACCGCATGATTGCAGTCGCCCACGGGCTGAAAATAGAGATTGCCGGGGCGCGTGATGCGTTGCAGCAGCTCCCGGCGCCGTTCGGGTGGACAGATGCCGGCCAGCACCGCCATCGCGTTGCCGAACTGGTTGGCCAGCGGGCTGGGCGTCCCGTCCATCCGGATCGCGGTGCGGTACAAGCCCCGCTCCGGGTTCCAAAACGTTTCGTGGATCGACTGGCGGAGACGCGCGATGGACTTCACGTGCTCCGCAGCCAGTTCGGCCAGGATCGGAACGCGCGCCATGCGTTCAACCGCACTCAACCAGAACGCATTGGTCAGAAACAGGGTGCCTTGCAATTCGCACGGAGACCAGTCCCACCATGAATCCCAGCGGATTAAGAGCCGTTCGTCCTGGCAGGATGTGAACTTTTGCAGCAGCCGCTTCACGGGTTCCGCCATGGTGAGGAGGAAGTCCTCGTCGCCTGTGCATTCCCGGTCATCAAGCAGGGTGTGAAGCCATAGCAGGCTGCTGGTGGCGAAGGCGAGGTTCGTGCGGTCCGACGGAGAAAATCCGTTTATCGATCCGTCCGGCAACTGGCTCTGGGCGCCCATCCGCAGGCTCCGCCTCACAATGGCCGCATCGCCGAAGCCGAACAGCGCCGAACGCGCCGCCGGATGCACCGCCTCCATAAAATGCACCCGCTCACGATTCGGGCAGTCCACGAAGGTATCGAGCGTGCACAGGTCCGCGGTGAGCAGGTCCTTGCTGTACATCGGCGCGTGGTCCGGATTCGATGACGTGAACACGTCGCGCCGCGCGTCGTCATAGGCATAGCGCTCTTCCGTGACCCAAACCGCCTCGATGCAGGCGGGCTTGTCCGCGTCGAGCGTGGCGTAGCGGTAGCCCCTCGGCTGCACGCCCTCCACAACGGTCTCCCCTTGTGGCAATACGAACCGGTCGGCGAACCGCGCATAGCTGCGCTCCGCGTCCACCGCGCCGGAGGGCTGGAGGAACTCGTCGTAGCCGACGATCAATTCCGTGTCCGGCTCCGCGCACACAATCTTCACGCGCAGATAGCCGTTGATGGTGCGATGAAAATCAAACGTCTCGTAGCGGCGGGGCGCGGTGGAGAGATCGAGATCGTTCGCGCGCGCGCTGCGCATGCGTTTAACGTGCGTCAGGGAGGGCCGCTCGGTGATTTCGTCGCCCTCCCACAGGCCTTGCGCGCAGCGCGTGGCCGGAACATCCGCGCAGCGAAAGGGCGGAATATCCCGCGCGACCAGGGATTTCCAAAGGGCCGCGTCCTCGTCCGGGATGCGAAACGGTTCGCCCCAGCCGCGGTCATCAAAATCCGGCTGTGCCCACGCCGCTTCGGGGCCGCGCAAATCGCGGTCCTCCCAGAATCCGAAATGCGACATCCGCTCGGGCAGATCCTGCTTCCACGATGACGCCGGACAGCAACGCCAGTTTCCAAATTCGCCAAGCGGCTTGCCGCCGATCGCGCCGTCCACCCGCACGCCGGGTCGGCCGATCTTGTACGTCGCGCAGATGTCGCCCACATGGTGGACCAGCAAGGCCAGCACATGCCGGCCGGGCATCAAGGGCACGACGATTTCGTCGAAGGGATAACAATCCGAAAATCCGCGCACGGGTCCGCGCTGCACATAGGATCCATTCTTGAAGAACGAATACCAGCAATCCGCCGTAAGGCGCAGCCGGAGAACCTCGGGGCGGTCCACTTTCAGGGAAAACCGGAACAGCCCGTATGCGTTGCGGGCCTTCGGTTCGTCCGCCACCCACATCCATGGCGCCTGGAAAGCTTCAGGATTCGCCGCGTCCAATTGAAACTTTGTTGGCATTGAGAACTGGAGTAGTTCTCGGACGTTTTGTCCGAATCGCTGTAGCGACGGCATTGCATGCCGTCGGATTCGGGCCGACGGGATGCAATCCCG
>DAOLDD010000066.1:0-10854 GCA_035327585.1 Kiritimatiellia bacterium
ATCACGGGTGGACGCCGCGCTCCGCGCGGCGTTTTCCGTGCGCGGAGCGCCCGGATCACCCACAGAGGATTTGCGCGAAAATGAGACGGATCACAATACATCACCGATATGGCGTGGATGCGCCGCGCGGCGGGCGCGCCTCACCAATCGAAACGGCCCATTTCCCCGGAGACGCGTTCGCGGGCGAGGCGGCGGAGTTCGTCGAGGGGCGGGAGGGCCAGGCGCATTTCGACGTCGGGCGAGCCGGCGGCGCGGGCGGTGAACCGTTCCCATGTGAGGCGGGCAAGGCCGCCAAAACCGGCGGCGCGTTCAAGATCGCCGACGGTGCGCCAGAATTCACTCTGGAAAAGCGCGCCTTCAATAATGGCGCGCGCGTCGTTGAGGCCCATCTGGTCCTGGCGCTGGATGAACTGGCTTTGGACGAAGCGTTCGAATTGCGCCTCGGGCGCCTGGCCGGGATAGCGGGCGCGTAGTTCGATGAACAGTGCGCGGGCCTCGACGACCTGATTAAAGGTGTAGCGGATGACGGTGGCCTCGCGCAGGAAGTTCGCGTGCGCGGTCTGGATGGACTCGTTGTCGGGGAATTTTTCGAGCGCCTCCTCGTAGGCGGCCTGCACGCGCGGGGTGAGCGCGGGATTGGGGGAAATGATGAAGAGGCCGCGCGCGGGATCCGTGTAGAGACTGCCCTGGCGGAAGGCGTCGGCGAGGGACTGGAAGACCATGCGCTCGGCGGAGAGTTGGTCGAACTCGCGGCGCGCGGCCTGGCGGCTGAGCCAGGCCCAGTGGATCGCGTGGGCTTGCGGCAGCCGCCAGTCGAGCGGCCCGTAGCGCGCGTCGATTTCACGCATTACGAGCGGGTCGAGTTTGTACCGGTCCTCGATCAGGCGGCGGCGCAGGTGATCCACCAGCTCGCGGCCGGCGGCGGTACGCAGCAGGTCGGTGGCCGGCGCGACGCGCGCCTCGGCGATGCGGCCGAATGAAAATGGATCGCGTCCCGCGGCCTGCATGCGCGCGACGAGGTCGGCCACGCCGGGGCGTTGCAGCAAGTCGGAGCGGGTGGCGGCCGCGAGCGCGAGATTGCCGAAGTCGGGCGTGGGGCCCTCCCACAGCTCGGCCATCTCGGCGGCCCAAGCCTGTTTGTAGAACTGGTGCGCGTTGTCGAGGTCGCCGGCGACTTTGTGCTGGAAGAGCCAGCCAAGCTCGTAGAGCAGCCGCGCCTCACCCGGGTTGTAGCGCAGCCCCTCGTCGCGCAACAGCGAGATGCCGTGCCGAACCCAGCGCCAGCGTTCCTCGGGGCGGTCGAGCAGGACGCTGATGTTGTAGGCGAGGTTCCACGCGTGGTAGGCCCAGACGCTCGTGAAGCGCGGTTCGAGCTTCGTGATCCAGTCGGCGAGCTGGACAAGCTCGAAGTAGCGGCCTTCCTCCTGCAATCGCGCGGATCGCAGCCAGAGCAGGTCGGCGACGATGCCGCGGAATCCACCCAGCGCGACGGTGGTGAAGGCGACCAGCGGCGGCGCGTTGACCAGCGGGTCGGCCTGGGTGATGCCGTACTGGCGTCGCGCGTCGCGCAGCGGCTCGTTGAGCCGCCCCGCGCCATAGAACCCGCCTGCGCTGATCGCGATCAATAAAATGGAGCCCCAGTATTTCATCGGAGAAAACCGCAGATGAACGCGGATGAACGCGGATGCAAATCATGGATGCTGTAGATATTTTTGCTCATCGGCAACGCCATCAAATCATCTGCGTGTATCTGCGTTCATCAGTGGTTGTTTTCATGCCTGGGGCAGGGCGAGTTCGCGGCGGGTGAGGACGGTGGCGCCGAGGGCGGCGAAGGCGCCGCCGTAAAGCAGGAGCTGGATGCCGGCGATGCGCAGCAGCCAGGCGGGCTCGACGCGCATCCCGGTGGCGACGGCGTCGAGCACGGGCGGCGCCGCGAGCGGGCGCAGGGCGGCTCGGATGCCCCCGGAGACGAGCTCCATCACAGCGATCGGTCCGTCCGTTTGCGTGCGGAATTCCGACGTAAAGCCGGCGAGCTGCGACATGAGCATCAGCGCGAGCGCCATGAACAGCGCGACTGGCGAGGAGAACAGCGCGCCCGCGGTCACACCGAGCGCGGCGAGGAAACCGAGGCGCAGCAGCAGCAGGCCCAGGGCGCGCGCGTAATTCGCGGCAAACGAGCCGTAGGGCAGCATGAGTCGCAAGCCGTCCTGCGGGTCGAAGACGAGGGTCTGGTGGGCGGGGTCCTCGTTAATGAAGCTGACGACGAGGCGCCCGCCCGCCGCCGCGAGTTCGCCCGGCAGTTCGATGGTCTGGTAGAGGTTCGGCGTGAACGCGCCCGCGGAGCGCCAGGCGTCGGGCTGATTTGGCGGGCCGGCGAGCCAGCGCACGCGCACCGTGTCGAGGCCGAGCTGTGAGGAGGAGAACCGGAAGCGCAGGCGGAATACCTCGCCGGTTTTTCCCGCGCGCGGCATGGCGAAGGTCCAGTTGCGGCGCGCGCCGGGCGCGACGGTGGCCCCGCGCACCAGCAACTCCTGCTGGATCGCACGCAGCGCCTGCGCATTCGCGCTGCCTTCGGGGATGTCGCCCGCGCGCTTCCGTTCGGCCAGCGCCGCGCGCGCGGCCTGCGCGTAGTCTTCAGCGACGGGCTGGATCGGGCGGAACACCGCGCGCCAGTCCGCGCCCGATTCCGCGGTCTGGGCATCCAGCAATTCGCGCGGCAACAGCAGGGCGGTGACGAGACCCGCGGTGAGCAGGAGGCCCGCGTTCACCGTCATCAGGCCGAGCCATTTGCCAAGCCAGATTTCCGCGCGGCGCACCGGCTTCGCCGCGAGCATCTGGATTTGTTTCTCCTCGACCTCCTGCGCGATGGTGAGCGCCCCGGCCCAGAGGCTCGCCAGCGCGAGCAACGCGAAGGCCGCGCCGAGGCTGTAGGTGATGATGATGCGGAGCTGGCCTTCGGCGGTCCCGTCGCCTTTCAGCGACAGGGGTAGACCGACGACCGCAAGCACCAGTAGTCCCAGCAGGCACACGACCATCCGCGAACGGATGGCGCTGCGAATCGCGATGGCGGCTATGGCGAGGATGCGGCGCATATCAGGTGGCCCTCACCCCGGCCCTAATCCCGGCTCGGTGGGACACCTCGCCCTACCTTGGGAAGAATCGGGAGTCCGGAAAGGGGAGGGGCGAGCCGTCCCGGCGAGCCGGGATTCTGGAGTGGTTCTATGCATCATCCGGCTTCACCAGTTTTTCGAGTTCGCGGTTGGCGGTTTCGCTGGACGGTGGCGGCGAGGGCGCAGCGGGCGCGGGCGGTGCGTCGGCATGTCGCGCGGACTCCGGCTGCGCGAGTTGGGCGAGCAGGTCGGCGCCGCCGGCGGCCGGGGTGGCAAGATAGGCGGCGACGGCGGAGGCGGCGGCGACGCCGGACGCTTCGGTGGTGGCGCGGCGCGCGCGCTCGACAACGTCGAGGAAGAACTGTTCGAGGTCTTTGCGCGGATGGTCGAGTTCGGGTTCCGCGCCCAACGCTTCGCGGACGGCGGCGAGCACGCGGTGCAACGCGTCGGCGGGCAACTCGGCGGGCAGCAGGACGCGGGTGCGGGTGCGTTCCTCCAGCAGGTCCTTGATCGGCCCGCTCGCCTGGACCTTGCCGTTGTAGAGGATCATCACGCGGTCGCAGACATCCTCGACATCCGCGAGCAGGTGCGACGAGAGCAGCACGGTTTTGCCCCGCCGCGCGAGGGTGACGATAAGATCCTTCATTTGGCGGCAGCCGATGGGGTCGAGGCCGGACGTCGGTTCGTCGAGAATGACGAGGTCGGGGTCGTTGATGAGCGCCTGCGCGAGTCCGATGCGCCGCATCATGCCCTTGGAAAATTCGCCGACGCGGCGGGTGCGGGCGTGGCCGAGGCCGATCATGTCGAGCAGTTGGGCGATGCGGGTCTCGCGTTCGCGCCGGTCGAGATCGAACAGCTTGCCGTAAAAATTCAGCGTCTCTTCCGCGGTGAGGTAGGGGTAGAGGTACGATTCCTCCGGCAGGTAGCCGAGGCGCGCCTTGGCCCGCACGTCGCGCGGGTCACGGCCCAGCACCCGCAGCGTGCCGCGCGTGGGGTGCAGCAGGCCGAGAATCATCTTGATGGTGGTGCTCTTGCCCGAGCCGTTGGGACCGAGCAGGCCGAACACCTCGCCGCGCCGGACCTCGAACGAGACGTCGTTCACCGCGGCGACCTTGGGCCGGCGCCAGAAGTCGCGAAAACTTTTGGCGAGACTGTCCGCGCGGATGATGGATTCGTTTGGCGTCGCGTCGTTCATGCCCGAACCATAACCACGAAAATCCGCCGATTCAATGGCGCAGCGTTGCGGTGGCAGGAGTTCGCCCGCGAAACACGCCAAACACGCGCCCGGAGGTCGCGTTCCACCCGATGAACGTTGAGGCGTTAACCGGTGGAGCGGGCGCTCCGCGCTCGCTTCCTGATTTGGGCAACAGCCCGAAAATTAGCGCCCCTTCGCGAAAATTCGCGGAGGTGTGTCTGGAAAATCGCCCGCGAATCATGCGGAGGGGAACAACTCGCTCAATTCGGCCCACTCCGCTCCGGGGTCGGCGGCGATGCGGGCGAGGGTGGCGTCGAATGCGGACCACATCGCTTCATCAATCAATTCGAACGAGTGGCCCCAGAAATAAAATATCCCGCCGCTCCGCGCGCGTTCGTAGCGTTCCCAGAAGTTGGGCGCGAGGAAATGGCAGTTCGGGTGCAGGGTCATCGGGTCGTCCGGCGGGAAGGAATGATCCACATTCCTGATCGTGCGCGCATAGCGATGGCCGGCCTCGCGGACCGCCGCCATCGCGATCTCATTGTAGCTGCCGTACGGATAGGCGAATCCCGACACGGGTTGCTGGAACAGATCCTGCAACCGCTCGCGCCCTTCGCGCACCTCGCGCCGGGCTTCGGTCCCGGAAAGGGTTTCCAGGCGCGGGTGACTGACGGTGTGGTTGGCAATGGTGAAGCCCTCGTAAACGGAGCGCAACTCGCCGAGGGCGAGTCGGCAGACGCGGTTTCCGCAGTGGACCCAACCCTCCGTACGTTCCGCGGGGTGCAGTCCCGCGTTCAGGTTGAAGCTGGCGCGCGCGTTGTATTTGCGCAGCAACGCTACGAGCCGGATGTCCGAGGAGACGCCGTCGTCCCAGCATTGAACAATTTTCATGCGGGCGGTTCCGCGTCGGCCACGGTATCGCGGGCATGCGGGATCTCGGGCAGCGGCACTTCCCGGTGGGCCCGCGCGGCATAGTGACGGCTCGTCGTGAAGCCGGCGTCGCGCGCCATGCGGAGGGCGACGTCGAATCCGTCGCCGACGCGGCGCGGCGAATGCGAGTCGGAGCCGAAGACGAGGCCCACGCCACGTTCGCGCGCCCAGGTGAGCATCGTCACGCCCGGATAACATTCGCGGGGCGGGTGGTGCAGGCCCGAGGTGTTGATTTCGATGGCCATGCCCGCGGCGGCGATGCGGTCGAGCGCGGGCAGCGCATATTCCCGCAAGCGTTCGAGCGGCAGCGCGTGGCCGAAGCGCTTGGGCAGATCGAGGTGCGCGACGACGTCGTAGAGGCGCGTGTCGGCGAGTTCCGCGACGCGCTGGAAATAGAGCTGCCAGATCAGCGCCGGGTCCACCTGTTCGGAAAGCCCGCGCGGCTCGGTGGGGTGACCCCAATAGTTAAGGAAATGGACCGAGCCGAGCACGAGGTCGATGGGATGCTGTTGGAGCCAGGGGCGCAGGAAGCGCTCGCAGCCGCGATAGTAGTCCGCCTCCACGCCGAGCAGGACCGGCACCGGGCTGTTCTTCTGCGCGGTGACCACGAAATCGAGATAGATCTCGAACTGGTCGAGCGTCATGCGGTGCTCGTTGCCGTAGCGGTCGTCGGTCGGGCAGTGGTCCGTCGCCGCGAGATGGGGGACGCCGTGGCGGCCCGCCGCCAGCGCGTAGTCGAGCGGCACGCCTTCCGCGTGTTTGCAGAGGTGGTTGTGCGTGTGGTAATCGGGTGGCCAGGCCGCGGCGCGCGCTGAAGTCATGCGTCCAAATCTAGGAAGTCACCCAACCGCTGGCCAGTCCGAAGTGCGGGCGCGCGCGGAATGGCTGTTTTTTTCAGCGGCATGCGTTACGATGCCGACTCCAGGAGATTTTTGTCATGCGCTTGCGACTGCTTGTACCGCTCCTCGCCGTCCCATTCGCCGCCGATCCGGCGCGCGCCGTGGAGGCCTCGCCGCCGCGCCAGGTGACGCTGCAAATTTATGACAGCGGGCTCACGCTGGTGAACGAGTTGCGGTCCCTCGTCGTGCCCGCGGGCGAGTCGCCCGTGGTGGTGCGTCCGCTGCCCGCGCGGCTTGATCCGGCCTCGGTATCCGTGACGCCGACGGCCGGCGGACGGGGCCTCGACGTGTTGGAGCAACGTTTTGAGCACGATCTGGCCGATGCCGGGCGCCTGTTGCGCCGCTATCTCGAACGCGCCGTGACCGTCGGGTCCGGCGCCGCCGCGCGCGAGGGGCGGCTGGTCGGCCTGCCCGCCTGGCGCGAAGCGCCGTATGCGTCGGAACCGCTGGTGCTCGCGCAGCCGGACGGCAGCCTGCTTTCGTTCTTTTCCGCGAACGACGCGGGGCGCGTATCGTTTCCCGGCGCCGCTTCGGTCGCGTTTGCGCAGCCGACGTTGTTGTGGCAGGCGCGGCCCGCCGCCGAGGGCCAGCAGAATTTCCGGCTGGGCTACCTGGTCGAAGGTCTTTCGTGGCGCGCGGTCTACGACGTGGTGCTGGCCGCCGAGGCCACGCAAGCGCAGTTGAGCGGGCGCGTGGGCATCGAGAACCGCAGCGGCGGGCGCTACGAGGATGCCAGCGTCATGCTGGTCGAAACGGAACGCGGCCGGCTCGTCGACACAATCGCCGATGCGTTCGAATCGCCGCCGCACCGCTACGCGTACGGCATTCCGGTCCCGCGCGACGAACGCTCCGTGGCGAGCCTCGCCCCGGTCCAGACGCACGCGATTGAACGCAAAATTACGCTGGCGGACGGGGATACGGTTTATGTCCCGCTCGCCTCCGCGCTGCAACTCCCGGTCGACCGCATCTTCGTCTATGACGGCGTCCGCTTCGATCGCTTCCAGCGCAACCGCCGCAACGATTGGAACTACGGCACGGAGTACCACACAACGGTGGACACGCACCTGGAATTCGAAAACACGGGCAGCGCCGGGCTGGGCGTCCACCTGCCGCCCGGTCGTCTCCGCCTCTATCAACAGCGCGCGGATGGCGCGGTTGATTTGCTCGGCGAGGATGCGCTGGCGTCCGTGGCGAGCGGGGCGCGCGGCCAGGTCCGCGTCGGCCCGGCCCGCGGACTGCGCGGCGAGCGCGAACGCACCGGATACACCGAGGTGCGTCCGCTGCGCGAATATGAGGAATCGTTCGAAATCCGGCTGAGCAACGACTCGGACCAGGCCGCCGTGATCCGCGTGGTCGAGCACCTGTACCGCTGGTCGGAATACGAGATCGTGAAATCCGATGCCGAATACAAGGTCACCGGCCCGCAGACGATCGAGTTCCGGCCTGAATTGAAACCCGGCGGCCGCCGCGCCATCCACTACACGGTTCGCTACCGCTGGTAGCCGCGCGCATGCACCGACGCGGCCAGGCCCTTGCCCTCCGGCTTCTCGCGCTGACCGGGTGCGCGTGCCCCGCCTTCGCGGATGCGCCGAGCCGGCCGGTGTCGACCAGCCTGACCATCGGGTCCGGGCACGCCGTCGTCCGCGAAGTGCACCGTATGAAGTTTTCGCGCCGCGATGAAACCCTCGTCCTGGACTGGCAGCCCGGCGCCGACCCGTCCACGCTCCTCGTCTCGGGTGACCCGCGCATGGGCGTCGTGCTTTTGGAGACGCGCTGGCCGGCGCCGCCTGCTCCACAGGCGCCCGATGCAGTGGACTTCACCGCCCCGCGTGCGCCTGCGGATGGCGTCGCGCCCGCGGTGACGCGCGTGGAATGCCTGCTGCGCGCGGTTCAGGCACGACCGCGCGATGTGGAAGTGCTCTATCACGCCGCGCCGTTTTCCTGGCAGGCGCGCTACGAACTGACGGTGCGCGGCGACATCGCGAATCATCTTGAGCCGTTGTCGCTCGATTTGGATGGCCGCTATTTTCTGTCCAACGGATTTGGACGCGCGTTTTCCGCGGCGCAGGTTCAGGTGCTGGGCCATGAGGCGGCCGGCCCGGCCCGACGTGGGCTGAAGGATGGGCCCGGCATTCTCGCGCTTGAGGCCGACAGCCCGCTCGCGGATCGCTGGCGGCCCGCCCCCCCGGAGCCGGGGGTGCCGCATCTGTATCGCCTCACCAGCCCGGTTACGCTGGCCGCGGGACAGGTCACCGCGGTCCGCTTTGCCACCGCGCGGCGGACTCCGGCGGATCGGCTTTACGTCATGGACAGTGATCGGATCGCGGCCGGCGCCGGCGCGGTGTGGCGGCCCTTGCAGCAGACGCTTACACTGCGCAACGACCGGCGCGCCGGGCTCGGTTTCCCGCTGCCGCCGGGCGCCGCTTTGATCACCGCCGGCGGCGGACGCGGCGCGGTACGGCAGGAGGCCATGATCAGCCACACCCCGTCCGGCGGCGTGATCCGGATCGACCTCGGTCCGGCGGAAGGCGTGATCGGTTCGCGTCGCACGCTCGGGCGTACCTCGGGCCGAACCGGTTTCACGGAGGAAACCATCGAATTGCGCATCGCCAACAACCTGGCCACCGCCGTGCGCGTCGAGGTGTCGGAGCGCCCCCCCGTGCCCCTCGCATGGGACATGGTGCGCTCGTCGCTGAACTACGTGATCACGGCCCGGCGCCTGCGTTACGAGTTGGAGGTCGGCCCCCGTTCGGAGGCGCGGATTTCCTACACCGTGCGACTTACCGAGCCGGAAGGGTGAACCGCGGGGTTCCGGTCACGGAACCGCCAGCGTACGCAGGTCGGGCGCCGCCTCGCGGGCGTTGCGCGCGGTCAGCCAGTTGGCCTGGACCTGGTACAGCAGGAGGAAAATCAGGAGCAACACGACCACGAAGCCGGCGAATTTCAGATTGTCCTTGAAGGACCGTTCACGGCTCGGGAAATCGATCCTGAACTTGCCGAAGTTGATGATCGGCGGCAGTGCGCGCTGACGGCGTGTTCTCATGGATTCGCGGCAAGTTTAGCGAGCCAGCCCCCGCGCGCAACCGGAAATCGTGCGAATAGTGGATTCCCTCCCGCTCCGGAGCGCCGAAATGGCCGGGGTTGAAGCCGCTCAAAAGGTGTATTGCACCGACGCGTGGAGGAATTTCACGTCCTCCGACGGACCGGACTCCTTGATGAAATCGCCGGCGAAGAATTGGCTGAACCCGAAAGCGGCCTGCGTGTTCCGGTCGACCTTCCAGGACAGCGTGACGTCGATTTCCGTTCCGATATCCTTCGCCTCGC
Organism: Kiritimatiellia bacterium; assembly: GCA_035327585.1. GTDB lineage: Bacteria > Verrucomicrobiota > Kiritimatiellia > CAIVKH01 > CAIVKH01 > JAMLJG01. The sequence goes on from DAOLDD010000066.1 coordinate 9,459, forward strand.
CCGCGTCGCCCTCGCGCAGGACCGCGCCGCCGACGCCGTACACCGCGTCAGCCCGCTCCGCGCGGCGGAAAATGTGGTGATCCACGCGGAGCTGCACCTTCTTCTCCACCAGCCAGCACGACGCACCCTGGCTGAAGGCGGCGATGTTCTGGCGGCCGAGCACGTCGATGTAGCCGAGGTAGGCGTGGCCGAGCGGGTAGAGCTGGTTGAACGTCTTCCGCGTGCCGTCCGCGGGATCATCGTCGCCGCTGGCGTAGTCATAGCCGAGGTGTACGCGCGGCTTGAGCGCGGCGTCCGCGAACGTGTAGCCGGCCTCCGCGGCGAAGAACCACGCCTCGATGTCGTCGCGCCCCGCGTCGCCGAACTGCCAGCCGCCTTCGAGGTCATATTCCACGCCGGTCAACGCGCATGTGCCCTTCAGGCGCAGGCCCGCCGTGTGGCGTTCCTCATCACCGGCGGCGAGGTCGGTGTCGAGCCGCAGCAGGTACACGTCGTAGGCCAGTTTCCAATCCGGCACCGCATGCACGGCGTAGACGCCGTAGAAGGCCTGGTCCTTGTTCCATTCGTTGAATTCATATTTTTCAATGACGACGGGGCGGGTTGCGAACACGTCCACGCGCCAGCCGTCGTTCTGGAAAATCGCGCGTGCGCCGTCCCATGTACGGCGCGTGTTCGACCAATCGAGCGGGCTGACGAGGCGCTGCGCGCCGTAGGAGAGTTCCTGGCGACCCACGCGCAGCGACGTGTCCCAGCCACCGAGCTCCGTCGCGAGGTCGAGGAACGCGTTTTGCAGGTCGAGCGTGTCGACATCCAGCGTACGGCGTCCACCCGGCAGGTCGCGCGAGGTCGATTCCGCGCTCTTCGCCTCAATAAAGACGCGGATCGCGTCGCCCGCGCGCAGGTCTCCGTGCAGGCGCACGCGGAACAGGCCGAAATCGTCATCGTTCGCGGGCGCGAAGCCGAAATTGTCCCACTGCTCCCAGCGCACGCGCAACTGGCCACCGAGGCTGAGGGAGAGCGTGTCCGAGTCCCCGAGCGGGATATATTTGAGCCGATCCAGCGCCGCCGCGGGTTCCACCTCGCGCCACGCCGCGCCGTTTTCCTCATACCGCAGGTTCTGGAACGCCGGCGCCTCCGCCGCCCCGCACGCCGCCGCCAGCCCGAAGCACAACGCCGCAACAACCCGGACTCGAATCGACTTCATGCTCCACCTCCCCTGTTGAGCGCCCGCGCCACCCATGGCCGCTCACGGCGAACCGTGTGAAAACCCTAGCGCCCCGAGACCATGTTTGCGAGTCCCATGTAAAGATTATGTTATTAACCGTCTCGATATAATAACGACATGTTTTGGTGGTCCGGGCGCTCCGCGCACGGAAAACGCCGCGCGGAGCGCGGC
>DAOLDD010000067.1:0-10852 GCA_035327585.1 Kiritimatiellia bacterium
CATGAACCGCTGTAGCGACGGCATTTCATGCCGTCGGATTTGGGCCGACGGGATGTAATCCCGTCGCTACAACAAACAGGAAAAACTGTTGAGGACCACCCTAGGCGGGCAGGCGCAGGGTGAAGGTGCTGCCCTGCCCGATGGCGCTTTGGACAGAGACCGAACCGCCGTGCGCCTCCATGACATGCTTCACGATGGAGAGGCCAAGGCCGGTGCCGCCCAGTTTCCGGCTGCGCGATTTGTCGACGCGATAGAAGCGCTCGAAAATGCGGCCCTGATGCTCGGGCGCGATGCCGGGTCCCTGGTCGGTCACCGACAGGCACACGGCGCCGGGGACCGATTCGGCCCGCACCTCCACCGCGGTATGCGGCGGGCTGTACTTGATGGCGTTGTCGAGCAGGTTCACCAGCGCACGTTGGATGAGGACCGGGTGTGCGCGCAGGCGCAGGCCCTCCGCGGGCCGGGCGTGCATCTGGATGTTTTTCTGATTCGCCTCGGCGGAACAACTTTCGATGACGCCGGCGAGCAGCTCCGCGGCAACCAACTCCGAACGCTCGATGGCGGTGAGGCCGGATTCGTGTTCCAGGCGCGTCAACTCAAGCAGGTCATCGATCAACGTACCCAGTTGGTCCGCCTGACGGAGAATGATGCGGGTGAAGCGCCGGGCCTGCTCGGGGTCCATGTCCTCGCCGGCGAGCGTCTCCGCGAAACCCTTGATGGAGGTGACCGGCGTCTTCAGTTCGTGCGAGGCGTTGGCGACGAACTCGCGCTGCAACCGCTCCAATTGGCGCAGGCGCGTGACGTCGGTCAGCACGATCAGCGCGCCCTTGACGCCCGCCGCCGTGCGCAACGCGCTGCCGTGCACCTGCAGGTTCCGTTCCCGGCCCGCGAGCAGTTGCATGTCGCCCTCGACCACCGCGCGTTCACCGCGCAAGGTTTCTCGGATGAGTTCGCCGAGGCGCGCGTTACGGATGAGCTCCAGGACATCGCGCCCGCGCGCGGTATCCAGGTCAATGGCGAGCATCTGCATGGCGGCCCGGTTGGCGTCCAACAGGCGCTCGCGCGGATCAACAACGATCACGCCCTCGGCCATGCCGTCAAAGATCGCCCGCTGTTCGGCGAGCAGGTCTTCAATGGTCCGGACCTTGTCCTGCAGGTTGAGGGCCATGGTCTGCACGGCGTTCGACAGCGCGCGCATTTCCCGGGTCGTCGGGATCGGCCATTCGACATGCTGCTCGCCGGCTGCCTGCGCGAGCGCGGCCCGGCGCATCCGATCGAGGGGCCGCGCGAGGTAGCGCGCGAGCAGGACGCTGGTCACGGTGGCCATCGCGACCAGCACCAGGAATCCCGTGATCGGACCCAGGCCGGCATTCGCCTGTATCCATGAGAGCGCGAGGGTCAGTCCCACCAGGGACACGAGCAGCTTCCAGAAAAGGGTGCGGCGAAGCATGGTCAGGGGGGCGCGCTGAACAGCATCGCATGCAGGGCCAGCAGCCAGATGTACGCGGGATATCCGTCGCCGGAGTCGGTCCGGTCTTCCGGCCAGACGGGCACATTGTCCGAACCCCGGCCAACCGGACCCACGCCCATCGCTTCTGCGCTCAACAGGACACGGCCAGCGGGATTGAGGCCAAGGAACCCGTTGACCTGCGCGGCCGCCAGCGCGCGCAAGGCGGATTCACCGGTGACGTAACCGCGTTCGAGCGCAACGACGGCGAGCGCGAGACGAATATCCTCCACGCCGTTCGCGCCGTTTGCGGCGTTGCCATAATAGAGTGCGCGGAATGATTCGGGTGCGGCCAGCGCGCGGCCATCCGGCCGTGGCCGCGGCGGCGTGGCGGGTTCGAGGCCCACGGCGATGAGCCCGTAGGGATTCTGCTCCGCGGTCGCAAGCAGGGCGCCCCGGGTGTAGCGGTCGAGCACGGTATTGAGATCCGCCTTCAACGCGCCCGGTTCAGTCAGCGATTCGAGCAGTACCAGGCCGAGCGGGAGCCCGATGCGGCGACCGCGCTGCCATTGCAGCGGTGCGAAGGTGGTGCGCTGCGCGTCGGCGTAAAAATCACCGCGAACATCGCCCCCGGGCACACGCCCACGATCGAGCTGGCGGCCAAATGCGGCGCGGGCCGCCGCCTCCGCCGCGATCCGATAGTCGTCGATCATCGTGGCCTTGAATAATTCCGCCGCCGGCCACAAGCGCGCGCCCAGCGCCGCGGTATCATCGCCGTCCGAGGCCGCGAGCCGCTGGAACGCTTGTTCCGCGAGCACCTGAATTTCCGTCGCAAGGTTGCGGCTGATCTGGAGACGCGCCGGTTCAACGGCGCGCGCGAGCGCGGCGGACCAGGCCGACAAGGCGGAAGCCGGGACATCGGCGTCCGACAGCACCCGCGGTCCGGCCGCGCGCATCCAGAACAGGAGGCGCTCCAGTTCGTACCGGTAGCGCTCCGGGGCGCCCGGTTCCTGCAACGCGCGGGCGAGCGCCCACGCGAGCAGCGCGCGGTCCTCCATCAACTCCGCGGGCAGCGGCTCGCCCGCCGCGAGTTCAGGCAGCGTAAGAGCGTCCAGCCAATAGGCCAGTCCGCTCGCGAGCCGCAACGCGAGTTCCGCGGAATCGCGCCGGACCTCGCGCGCAACCGGCTCCGCGCCGGGCACGGCCACCTCGACGGTGTACGCGCCGGCGGGCAGCGCGCCCAAATCGGCGGTGAGGAAACGCGCGCGCCAGCGATCCGGCGCCGCGCGCAGCGCATCTGACGATACGAGCGCCCCGGCGGCATCGCGCACGGTGAATGTGCCGGAGGGACGATTGGTTTCACCGCCGCGTACGCGCGCGATGACCCGCGCGGGCCAGGCGCCTTCGCCAAACGCCACTTGATTGGCCGCCACGTCCACCCGCACCGGAACCGGCGCCGGCAGCAGACCGCGCGGGGACGTCGCGCGAATAATCGACTCAATGACGGCCACGCCGCCGGGCGCGGCTTCCCAGCCCTGGTACATGCGGCCCGGCGGCAGCAGCGACAGAGCATAGGCGAGGCCCTTTTCGCGGGCATTGACCGTGAACACCGGCGCCGACTCATCATCTCCCGCCACCACGGACGCGTCGCGCTCGCGCACGGGCCAGCGGAGCGCGGCGAGCGGGCCCCAGTCGAGCTCCCCCTTGAGCGCCAGGCCGGACGCGGCCTTGTTCCGCCGGACGCGGGAAACGCCTTCGCGCGGAATCGGCTCATCGCCGAGTCGCTCAATCCCGAGCACACCCGAGAGCGATGTCGGCGTCGGGCCGATCACGAGCAGTACGCCGCCCTCGCGAACGAACGCTTCCAGCATCCGCGCCTCCGCCGCGCGCAACACCGGCGTATCCACGAGCACGGCGACGTCAACATGCGCGGGCGCGACGGGCGCTTCATCGTCGGCGGCGAGCAACAGCGTTTCCAACGGCAGGCCGCGCGCGCGCAGGGCGACGGCGAGGCCCTCGATCTGGCTGGCGTGCAGCGACAATCCACCCGCTGCGCGATCGCCGTGGTCCTCGACAAACAAAACGGCGGTGCGCGCCAGGGCCGGGTCCGGCGCAGGCGCGGGACTGACGGGCTCGGACTCCGGGCGCGGCTTGCAGCCTGCAAGCAGGAGGACTCCGAGCAAGAGGCAACGGGCAAGACTGGACATGATGCACCCCGGAACTGGCTGTGGCGACTAACGCGGAACCGGACGCGAGGCCGCGCCGGTGGGCGACGATTGCGGCGCGGGCGACTCCACCACCGGTTCGACGGGCGACTCCGCGGGCGGCTCGATGACCTGCGTCTCGTCTTCCTCGGGTTCCGGCGTCAATTCAACCACGCGGCGTCCGGACGGTGAGCGCTCATCCTCACGTCCGCCGGTGAAGAGTTCGCGAACCAACCCCGGCGTTTCCACCGCCTGGCGCGCGCGCAGGATCTGGTCCGTCTGCTCCGCCGTAAGCTGCGGCAATTCGCTGTCCGACCATCCGGTGGGCCAGCGCGTCTTCGACGACTGCGAGCTCGCGTGCAGGCGGACGGTTTCCTGGCGGGCCTCCTCCGGCGTCAGCAATACGTACGGCGTGATCAACACGAGCAGCTCCGTGCGCGCCTCTTCGCGGGAATCGGAGCGGAACAGCGCGCCGAGCAGCGGGATGTCGCCGAGCAGCGGAATTTTCGTGCGCGTGCGGGATTTGTCCGTGCTGACGAGTCCACCGAGCACGATGGTGTTCCGGCTCTGCACCGCGATCTGCGCGTTGATTTCGCGCTTGGTGATGATCGGCACGCGGTTGCCGTTGATCAACTCGAAGCCGCCGACATTGTCCGCCTTCTGCGCGATTTCCATGACGACGTACCGCTGCGGGTTGATGCGCGGCGTGACGGCGAGGTCGATGCCAATGCTGCGGTATTGGAAGTTTTGCGTCTGCGTGCCGGTGTCCGTCGTGCTGGTCGAGGTGACGACGGGGCGCTCCTCGCCGATGTTGATCTTCGCCTCGGTATTGTCCGTCGTCAGCACGACCGGCGTCGACAGGATGCGCGCGTCGCGCGAACTCGCGGCGAGCCGGATGATCGCGTCCAGGTTCAGGTCGAAGAACGTCAGGTAGTACGTCAGCGCGCCCGCGCCGACCGCCGCGTTGCCGTCGGCCTGGGTGAGGATGCTGTTCCCCGCGCGGAACCCGCTCTCGCCGGTCATCGCGGAACCGCCGCCGAACGCGTAGACCGGCGTCTTCACATCGACGCCGCCGAACGGCCCCTTTTTCTGCGTCTGGTAAGCGGTCACGGAGCGCTGGAGCCAGTCGACGCCGGACTCGATGCCCTTGCCCAGGTTGATTTCGAGAATCACGGTTTCGATCAACACCTGCGCCAGCATGATGTCGAGGCTGTCGATGACCTCCAGCAGCGCGTCGAGATCGCTCTTGCGACCCATGAGCAGCAGCGAGTTGGTCCGCTTGTCCGCGAGGATCTTGGTGTTGGCCGATAGGCGCCCGAAGGAACCCGTGCCCTCCTCCTCGTCCGCCGCCGGCGCGCGCTGTTCGACGCGGCGCTGGATGAAGTCGCGCAGGGCCTGGCTGCGGCTGTCGGTGGCCTCGCCCGTCGGCGCCGCGGCGCCGGCGGGGGCGCCAGTACCCTTCTCCTGCGAGGCGGCGCCGATGAACTCATTCAGGATGCCGGCGATTTCCTCGGATTTCGCGTATTCCAGCGCGACCACGCGCACTGCGATCGCGGGATCGACCGGCCGGTCCAGCACGTCGATGATGCGATCGAAGAACAGGTAGTTTTCCGCGCGCGAGATGACGAAGAGGATGTTCGTGCGCTCGTCCGAAATGATCTTCACCTTGCCGACGATGATGCCGCGCTCGGCGGCGGCGGCCGCGGCGGCGGGGTCCGACTCACCCGCGGTGCGCGGACGCAGGGCGGCGATCGCGGGCGGGACCGCGGCGGCGGCCGCGGCAGCGGCGGCGGGATCCACGCGCGGCTTGTCCTCCTTCGCCTGTGAGTCGGCGATGAGTTCGTTCAACCGGCTGGCGATTTCGGAGGCCTTCGCGAAGCGGATTTCGTAGATGCGCGTCTCGACCTTGGATTCCGCGGGCTGGTCGATCAGTTCCAACACCTCCATGATCCGCCGGATGTTGATCGCGGTATCCGTGACCAGCAGGCTGTTCGCGCGCTCAAGCGGCTGGATCTTTCCGTAGCCGTGCAGGAGGCTTTGGATGATCGGCGTGATTTCGGCGATCTCCGTGAACTTCAGCGTGATGACCTGGCTGATAAGCTGGTCGGTCTCGGGGAACGGGGATTCCGGCAACAGCAGGCTCAGCGGCATGCCCTCCTGCCGGGCGGCGGTGGTCTGCACCACTTTCACAAATTTCTCGCCCATCGGCACGAGCGTGACGTTGTTCATCGCGAGCACGGCCTCAATCGCCTGCAACGCCTCGGGCACCGTGAGCCGCGTCTGGCTTTTCAGCGTGATCGTGGCGTTGAGACCCGGCGACTTGATTAACGTACGGCCGAGCAGGTCGGCGACGAATTCAAGAACCTGATCAAGCGGCGAATCGCGGAAGTTCAGCAGGATCAGGCGATCCGCGGACGACGCAGCGGGCGCGGGGATGGACGGCGCGGGCGGCGCACCCGGCGGCGGGGGGAGGCCCTGCGCCCAGAGCGGCGGGTGGATGGCCGGCGGCAGCATGCCGGAGGCGATCAGCCCCACCAGGATTTTGTAGGCGATGCGCGCGCTGCGATGTTGCAATGGTCTCGTCATGGTTTATCCACCGGGGCTCGCCGTTCCCGCCGTTCCCGCGGGCCGCGCGGCCACGCCCCGGCTGAAGGCAAAAAATACCGTAAAATTGCCCCTTAAGCGACCGGCGGCGCCCTGCGCAGGCGCCACCGTAAGCTGTCGGACATCCAAAATAGCAGGGTGCGACTGGACCGCATAGAGAAAACGGACCAGCGCGTCCAGCTCGCCATCCCACGCGCAATCGATTGCCACTTCCGACAGGTCGCCGGTCACCTTTTCCTTGTCCGGCTCGATGCGGGTGATGGATACGCCGTGTTCGTCGGCGAGCCGCTTCACCGTGCGCAGCATGTCCGCCGTGACCGGGTCGTTCGCGCCGTACTGGGGAATGCGCGCCCGCAGTTCGGCGTAGCGCGCCTCCCACTCCGGCCGCTGCTGGATCAGTCGCTCGGCGAGGCGCTGGTCATCGCGCGTTTTGCGCACGTCTCCGCGAGCTGCGGTCCAGGCATCCATCGCGGGGGCGCCGAAATACCACGCGCCGCCGATCAGCACCACCGCGCCGGTCGCCGCCGCCAGGATCAACTCGCGCGCGGAGAGTTTCATTTCGCCTCCGCGGGCAGTTCGATGGTGAGTTTAAATTGCGACTTGGGGCGGTTGCCGCGCTGCTGCTGCGTGACGCCCTCCGGTTTCACCGCCGGGAACAGCTCCGTTTGTTCCAGCGCCTGGAAGAAATCGTATATGGGGTCGCTCGCGTCCGCCTCGCCGCGCAGCGCCACCTGCCCGTACTTCTTGTAGGACAGCGCCGTGATGTCCACGCCGTCGGGCAGCCGGACGCTGATTTCGCGCAGGCACTCCAGCGCGGAGAACGTCGGGTCGAGATAGCGCTCCAGCGAGCGGACCTGCTCCTTGAGCTGTTCGACCGAGCGGGCCGGGTCGCGCAGCGCCAGCAACTCCGCGCGGGCGGCGGCCAGTTGCTTTTTCTGCACGCTCAACCCCGCCACCAGACCGCCCACGGCCAGCAGCCAGAGCAGGATAAAAATGCCGCCCGCCATGACGAGGTTGTGCTGGAGCTTCTTCGACGCCAGCGTGGCTTTCCACTCCGCGGGCGCCAGGTCCAGCATGTGCGGGCCGCGCTCCAGTGCGCGGCGGGCCAGGCCCTCGCTCAACGGCGGCAGGTCGTCCAGGATGCGCGGAACGAGCGCGGCATCGCACCGTTCGCGCAGGCTGTCGAGGAACCCGGGCGGCGTCGCGCGGCGATGCCAGACCTCGAGCGAGCCCGGCACCTGCCGGCCCCACTCCGCCTCCAGCGTGGTCAGCGTATAATTGACCTCGTCCGCCAGCTCCGCCGCCGCCGCCGCGGGATCGTCCGTCGCCAGCGCGCCCAGCGAACGAATCATCACCGGCGCGCCGTCCTGGATCACCAGCAGCTCAATGCCGCGGTCCTCCACCACGAGCAGCAGGTGCCGGCCGCGCTCCGGAATCCGGTCCGACTGTTTCAGCACACGCCACCAGCCCAGCACCGCCACATCCACCTCGCGCGGCTGTATGCCCGCCGCGCGGAGCGTGTCGCCCAGTTCTTCAACATGCTCCGAGCGCGTCGCCGCGATCAACGCCTGCGCGCTGCCCTCGTGCTGGGCGAGCACCTCGTGCCCCACCGCCATTTGCTCGACCGGGAACGGGGAAAACTTGTCGACCTGGAGGGAGGCCATCTCCGCGATTTCGGCTACATCCGTCGTCGGCAGCCGCACCACGCGCATCAGAACCTGGTCCGACGGCATCGCAATCGCCACGCGGCCCTTGAGGCGGGCGAGAATGGGTTTAAGCGCCGCCGTGCGCGCCGGGGCATCGGCCGCTTCGAGCGCCTGCGCCTTCTGCTCCGCCACCTCGACCTGCCCCTTGCGCCTGCGCAGGACCGTCCACTCCACCCGGTCCGGGTAGAGCATGAGCGCCGTTATGGAATCTTCCGCCATGAATCAGCCGCACACTATGCCGGAAGCCCCCGGAAAGCAAAAGCAAGGAATCCGACGCGGGCGGATTCCCGCTCACAGTGATTTCGTCGCCTCGAATACGGCGATCACGACGCTGGACATCCGCTCGTAGTCCAGCCGATCGGCGGTGTCGTCCGGCCCGTGATAGGCCTTGTTTCGGTAAAACGCCGTATCCGTGACCATGAGCGCATGGATGCCGAGCGGCCGGTAGTTGACATGATCGGAGAAATCAATGCCCGGCACGAAGACCGGCGCGCGAATCGAGTACACGGGCAGGTCCGTTGTGCCCTTCATCCCCACCTTCACCCGCTTAACCCACCAGCCCTGGTCCCAGCGCCCGACGACGGCGATGAAGTTCCCCCGGCTTGGGTAGATCCACTTCAGCAAGGGCGACGGATAGGACTGCGATCCCCTCTCGTCGCTAAAGTACCCGACCATCTCCAGTACGATCACGCCCACGATCTCGTCCTTCTCCGCGGATAGGCTTGCGGCATGGACGGCACTTCCCATGAGCGGCGTTCGGAAGAAGGGGGGCTCCTCAAGCACATACGCGACCAGCTCGATCTCCCGATCCGGCGGATGGCGCCCCAGCAGGTACCCCAGTTCAATAAGCGCGGCCACGCCGCTTGCATTGTCGTCCGCGCCCGGCGTGTCCCCGCACGAGTCGTAGTGCGCGCCGATCACCAACTTGGAGCCCCGGCCAACGCCAAATCGGGCGACCACATTCCGGTACTCGCGTCCGTGCGCGGCGACCGCCTGGCTTTGAACTATAGCGCCCGCATTCGTGAAATGGCCGGCGATGTAGTCGGCGCAGCTGCCAAGATTGGACTCGTGTAGCCAGTCCCGTGGATGAAAGGTCTCGCTCAGCATGACCACATGCGCGCGCAGCCGTTCCGCGTCAACCGACACCACCGAAGGCTCATTCCGTCGGAATGTAGGCTGGGCCATCAGGCAACCAGCAACCGTCACGACCAGCAGGACCGCGAGCAGAACGCGCGTCGCTGATAGGATGAAACGTTTCTTCATGTTCTCTCCGGCGAACGCTGCGCTTCACCCGGCGGCGGGGAGGCGTATCTCATTCGGGATACAGTTCAAGCCCCAACGTCGCTCCTTCACCAACCATTGACCCGGAATCAGTCCACCTACTCCGACTCCCGCTCCGCCGACACGCTGATCATCCCGTCCTCCGCCCTCTCGACATGAACGACAATCGGGCGGCAACACACGCTGCAATCCACAACATAGCTTCCCCGCGCCCCATCCGTTTCGTCCGGGATGTCGATCACTTCCCCACAATACGGACACTGAATTCGCGCGGGATCAGGGGTGCTCATGGCTGCTTGAATGGTCATGCAGTTGTGAATGAACTCTACGTCCTGATGGCCGAACGCTCACGCGCAGGGTTTCGAGCGGAGCGAGAATCCCCTCCGGCGTGTTGTTGGTTGACCGGTTTTGTGCCTATTCAAATGCTATGTTTGCAATGAGCCTGTCTGTATCCGCCAGCTCCTGCACAGAAGGTGCAGCAATTTGGATGTTGAGAATATACTCGCCGTCGAAACAGTCGTATTGAAGCTGATATACGTCGAATCCTTTGAAGGTAATCTTCGTTTCGACTTTCGAAAAGACCCGCCCACCCAGTTTGGTTTCGGTTGGCATTGAACGTATTTCCGCCTTCATCCCGGACGCCATTAGCTGCTCAACAACAGCTTCCTGATATTGGCGAGCCGTCATGCCGACCAGGGCACTCCCCGCAAAAGTAGAGTTGATGCTAAACGAGGTATTTGTTCCGCGAGCCGTGCCGCTGGGATGCCTTTGGACCACGATGAGGCGACGCACTCGTTCCCGAGCCTGTTGATGCCCGGCGGCGTCCACTTGCGCCAAGTCCATGGCTTTCTGTTTTCTAAAGTCGCTCACCTCCTGAGATGCGATGTGCCAGCCTGCTGGAAGGGGCAACGACAGCCGGAATGACGGCTGCCTAAATGTTTCGTTGGCAGGAATTGGCGTGCTATGGCCAGCGGATGCCGGAGCGTTCTGCGCAAAAGTCGGGTGTGTGACCAATATGAGCAACAACATCGTCAGTGCGCATTTCATCGGCCTTCCTTCTTTGTTAAACGCCTGCGGTGTGGGGCGCCGAAGCCCGGCGCGGCAGTCGTCCAGCAACCGAGGCGCCGCGGGTGAGGCATACCACACCAGCACATTGCCGGACCATTTATTTCATGCTCATCATTGCCGACATACAGCCGCCGAGAATCATTCCCATGACCAGAAAGTATAACAGCACCAGAATGATCATTGCTGGAATGGCCGCCAAGGCCCACTTGATCATAAATATGACCATTGAACCGAATGGCATCTTTACATCTACTACGCGGACGTCCTGAGGTGTATTACGATTAAAATTCGGGATATTTGATCGCGACTGTTCAATTAATCCATCCGGGACGATGGGGGGAGCGGATGGAGCAGCTCCAGGCACTGTAATATATCGCCCGCATGCAGGGCATTGTATGTCACGCCCGGCATGAACATCGTCAATATCAAGCGATTGCTGGCATTGTGGGCAATTGAAAATCATATCATCGAATCCTTTGGTCCAACCAGAGTGGTTCTCGAAAGTTTTGTCCTGTTGGTTGTAGCGACGGGATTGCATCCCG
>DAOLDD010000068.1:0-9984 GCA_035327585.1 Kiritimatiellia bacterium
GCATGAAATGCCGTCGCTACAGCGGTTCATGACAAAACTTTTGAGAATTACTCTACCCGCCGCTGTCAATGGCTTGCATGCGGCGGAGTTCCTCGCGGCAGGTCCGTTTGCGCAGGAACAGGTATACGACGATGACCGGGATCATGACGGCCACGACGAACAGCTCACGTTGCCAACGCCAACCGGACACAACGCCCGCGGTCCGACCGGAGTACTCGATCAGCCGAAGCGGGCCCACATCGACGCTGCCACGGCCGGGCAGGACCACGTTGATTTCAAGTCGCACCGGAGCTGGCGCGCCCTCCTCATTCTGGAACGGGAGCAGGAACGCGCGCTTGGGCGAAGTCCCGCTTAGCTTGCCCATCGGCCCACTGTCGGCCAGCGTGCGGGAGAAATACGCGCCGCCGTTCGCAAAGTGGTTCCACATTTCCAGGTAGGCCACGCCGTCGACATCCTGATAGGCCACCTCGCCCACCACCGCATAGCGCGCGGATTGGATGTCGGGCTTCTCCATCACCGCGAGCGATTCGGTGCGCGGGGTGGTTTCGGCATTCAATACGCGAGCGGCCGGCGTGCCATCCTCCCAGCGCACCACAGTTCGCTGTTGGGCGCCCTCCTCCCAGGTGATCTCCCGCACCACGCGCTCGGCATGGACCGGCAACGCCAGCGCCGCAAGACAAAGTCCTCCCACCACAACCTGTTTCATCGTTTTTTCCCCTTTTCCTTTCGGTAGACCCCCATCAACTCGCGGAAGGTGTCCTTGTCCATCCGCCCCTCGGCAAACAGCGCGCGCAGGCGATATTCAAACTCGCTCGCGTCGGATGCCTCTTCGACCGCCTGGATTTTTGCGATCAAGCGATCGAGCCGGAGGCGCACCGTCGGGTAACTGATGCCGTACCCGGCCGCCACATCCTTCAGCGATCCCGAGGCGAGCAGGAACCGCTTGAGAAAGGCGATATCCTCCTCGTTCAACACCGCCATCCATGCCGGCAACTCATTCATCTCGCCCCACCATGACATTAATTATATTGAAGTACACATTAATATTATTCAGCCCGTGGTAGGCTTGCGCCGGGGCGGAAAACGGGAATATTGCGGGCCCTGATCTCCGGCGGCGGAGCGCCGGAGCTACAGCATCTGTAGTTCCGCCGCTCTGTCGGCGGAAGGAGTCGGAACTACACGGAGAGCTTTATTCGCGGACGGACACGGGCTCTTCGTCGACGTAGTCCTTCATGCACTCGGGGCAGATGCCGTGGCTGAATTCGGCGTCGGAATGTTCCTGCAGGTAGGATTCGAGCTGCTTCCAGAAGCCGCCATCGTCGCGGATGCGTTTGCAACTGGCGCAAATGGGGATCAGGCCGCGCAGGGTCTTCACTTCGGACAGCGCTTTCTGCAACGCGGCCTCCGCCTCGATGCGACGCTGGATCTCGTCGCGCGCGGAGGTGAGCTCCTCCCGGATGTGCGCGATCTGGCGCAGGATGGCGAGCACGGGACGATTCTCCATCGTCACATTGTCGCGCCGGCTTTCGAGGCGGATATACATGTAGAGCAGCGGGAAGGCGACGATGGAGACGAAGAGACGGCTCACGAGCGTACCCTTCAGGATGCCCCAGTAGGCGTCCGTGCCGGCGAAGGCAAGCGTGCTGAACAGGACCACGTCGAGCCACATCACGCCCAGCAGAGTCAGGAATGTGCGCCCCCAGAGCTTCATCCGCATGCCGGGCTGCCCGAGGACCTCCCAGACGATGGCGAGAAACACGAGGTCGATCAACGTGGCCACGACGGAAGCGGCATTGATGCGCAAACTCGGCATCGGCACTTCGTGCAGGGCGACCCCTTGGATCAGCGCGTTCTGGATGTTCAACACCAGCGCTATGATGGGCACCAGGATGGATACACCGACGATGGTTGAGATCAGGATGCGCGTCGGTCGCGGCCCGTCGAACACATAGATGACGAAGACGCCGAGCAGCAGCGACGTGTAGAACACGGTCGAACCGACATTAAAAGTCAGGCCGCCAATATGGACGCGCAGCCCCGCGTCCGTGACCCACGACATCACCGCCGTGATGCCGCCGATCAGCGCATAAAAATGGACCGGCCCGAAACGGTGCCGCAACGCATGCGCCCACAGCACGAGGCCATAGACCACCAAGGCCTCGACAATCAACACCCCCATCGCGTTATTCATTCGGCCCGTGATAGTCAATCAGCGTCAGATTTGCAATGCGGGAAGCCCGTCCCGGCCATTGCGGTCGCATTTCATTTCTTGTCCGGGGTCCCGGTGTTTTCCCAATCCTTTGGGGGACTCCACGGAAGTTCATCGGTGACCGGCTCTGCGTGCGGTTGGGCCGTCTCCCCGCCGCGAACAAACGTAATCCCCTTCGCATCGCCCGTGGATGGGAAGGCGCCAGGATCGTTGGCGTACCGCGCGATGAAGTCCTGGAGTTCCTGCGTGGATGCGGTCAGGAAAAGCAGTCCCCCTTCCGTCCACGCGTGCTGGATGTTCACCTTGTCTTGTTTAATCAGGGCGTCCAGCCATTGCGTCGACAAGGGCGTCAGGGTGAGGGAATCCCCCTGAAGCAAGACTTTCCAGAAACTGCGCAACGGGACGAAATGGCCGCCGTAAAAGGTATTCGGGTGAATTTCGTTTGGTCGCAGCGGCAGCAGCTCAAGAAAGCGGTTCGTGCCGATGCTTCCCAGGGTGGCGTACCATTCCGCGGGGGGCTGGTTCTTCATCTCCGTGCGCAATTTGTACCGACCGACCCCGGCGTCATACGGGCTGAGGGTCCAGGTGGTCTCCGCCTGCCGCCAAACGCCTTCGAGCGCCGGGTCGTAGGCAATATCCCCGCTTGTGAAGATCGTGTTCAACGTCGGGACGCAGCCGCCCGCCATGAGGACAACCGCCACCAAACAGCCGCGCAGGTATTTTTTCATAATCCACCCATTTCTCGGGGGCGCCGATGTTTATGCTACCCCGCCAACTGGCCGCATGCCGCGGCGATGTCGTCGCCGAGGGAATAACGGAGCGTGCACGTAAAACCGGCGCGGCGCAATGCGGCGCCAAAGGACTCGCGGGCTTCTTTGGTCACCGGGCGAAAGCCGGCACCGGGGAATGGGTTAAACTGGATCAGGTTGACGTGCACGGACAGGCCGTCGAGGTAGTCGATCAACGCCTGCACGTCCTCCGGCCCATCATTGATCCCCTCCAACAACAACACCTCAATCATCAGGTTGCCGTGCTGCGCGACTTCCGGCAGAACGGCGCGGATTTTCTCGAGCGAGTGGAATCCCGCCGTCGGCATGATGCGCTCGCGCACCTCCTGCCGCGCGCTGTGCAGGCTCAAGGCGATGCGCATGCGCGGGAACCGCTGGACGAACCGCCGCATGGCGCGATGCTCGCCCACGGTCGACACGAGCAAATGCCGCTCCGAGAGCGCGAACCCGCGCCCGGCGCGCAACACCTCCAGCGCCTCGCACACCGCCGCCTCGTTGTGGAACGGCTCGCCCATGCCCATGAATACCACGTTGCGGATGGAGCGACCCTCGGCGGCGGCCACGCGCGATGCGAGTACGACCTGGTCGAGGATCTCATGCGCCGTCAAATTGCGGGCGAGCCCCAGTTTGCCCGTCGCGCAAAAGGCGCAATCCGCGCCGCAGCCAACCTGCGACGAGATGCAGAGGCTCGTCCGGCCCGACGCCACGCGCAGGATCACCGCCTCCACGCGCGCCCCGTCCTCCGCGCGGAACAACAGTTTGGTCGCGCCGTCGCGACTCGAATCGTGCCGCTGCGCGACCTCCAGCGCGTGGAGCCGTACCTGCACGGTGAAACGCTTGCGCGACTCCGGATCAAACGCTGCAAGGCAATCGTCCGGGGAACGGCCCTTCTTGAACCAGCCGATGCGGAACCGCTTCGCCGCCGCTTCGGATAGCCTGAGCCGGCGGCATGCGGCCTCAAGGGCATCCAGTTCGTAAACCGAGGTCATGGCGCGACAGAAAAGCAGAGAAATCGCGCAATTTCCACTGCTTCTTCTTTTCAGCGCCGAAATTTTCGCGATGATAGCGTCCTTTTCAGGAGTGCCCCCGTGAAACCCATCCAAAAACTGCTCGTCGCGAACCGCAGCGAAATTGCCATCCGCGTATTCCGCGCCGCCGCGGAACTCGGCATCCGCACCGTCGCCATCTACAGCAACGAGGACCGCTTCGCCCTGCATCGCTTCAAAGCCGACGAAGCGTACCTCATCGGCGAAGGCAAGGGCCCCGTCGCAGCCTACCTCGACATTGAGGGCATCATCGCACTGGCGAAGAAGGTCGGCGTTGACGCGATCCACCCCGGCTACGGATTCCTCTCCGAAAACGCGAGCTTCGCACAAGCCTGCCAGGACGCGGGCATCCTCTTCATCGGACCCACCGCCGAAATGCTGCGCACGTTCGGCGACAAGCTCGCCGCGAAACGAATCGCGCTGCAGGCGAAGGTCGCGACGATCCCCGGCACGGACAAGCCGGTGAAGCCCGGTGCGGCGCTCAAGAAGATCGCGGCGGACATCGGTTTCCCGCTCATCCTCAAAGCCAGCTTCGGCGGCGGCGGACGCGGCATGCGCGTCGTCGAGAAACAGGCCGACCTGGAGCCGAAACTCGAAGAGGCGATGCGCGAGGCCGGCGGCGCCTTCGGCAACCCCGCCGTTTTCCTCGAACGCTACATCCGCCGCGCGCGCCACATCGAGGTCCAGGTTCTCGGCGACGGCCGGGGCGGCGTCCGACATCTCTGGGAGCGCGACTGCTCGGTGCAGCGCCGCCACCAGAAGGTCGTCGAGATCGCCCCCGCCCCCTCGCTCGATCCCGCCGTGCGCAACGCGCTCTGCGAATCCGCTGTGAAACTCGTCCGCGAGGTGAACTACCTCTGCGCGGGCACCGTCGAATTCCTCGTCAACGCGGACACCGGCGAATTTTATTTCATCGAGGTGAACCCGCGCGTGCAGGTGGAACACACCGTCACCGAAATGGTCACAGGCATCGACATCGTCCGCTCGCAAATCCTGCTCGCGCAGGGCGTCGGCTTCGATGATCCCGCGCTCGCGATCCCGCCGCAGTCCGACATCCAGACGCGCGGCTTCGCCATCCAGAGCCGCGTAACCACGGAGGATCCCGAGAACCGCTTCATCCCCGACTATGGGCGCATCACGAACTACCGCTCCGCCGCCGGGTTCGGCGTCCGCCTCGACGGCGGCACGGCCTACTCCGGCGCGGTCATCACGCCCTACTATGATTCGCTCCTCGTCAAGGTGACGACGTGGGCCGCGTCGTTCGAACAGGCGATCCAGCGCATGGACCGCACGCTGAGCGAATTCCGCATTCGCGGCGTGCAGACGAACATCCCCTTCATCAACAACCTGATCCTGCACCCGACCTTCCAAAGCGGGCAGGCCGTCACCACGTTCATCGACGACACGCCCGAATTGTTCCGCTGGCCGCACCGCCGCGACCGCGCAACCAAGTTGTTGAAGTACATCGGCGAAGTCATCGTCAACGGCAACCCCGAGGTGAAGGGCCGCGCCGATGGCCGCGCGCTGGAAACACCGAAGCCGCCCCCCGCCCCCTTGGGAGAACCGCCGGCGGGCACGCGTCAGAAACTCAAGGAACTCGGCCCGGAAAAATTCGCGGCCTGGCTGCTCGCGCAGAAACGCCTGATGCTGACGGACACCACCTTCCGCGACGCGCACCAATCCCTGCTCGCGACGCGCGTGCGGACGTACGACATGCTGCGCATCGCGCCCTACATCGCCCACCAGGCCCCCGGCTTGTTCAGTCTCGAGATGTGGGGCGGCGCCACGTTCGACACCGCGATGCGCTTCCTTCGCGAGGATCCGTTCGACCGGCTCGACGAACTCCGCACCGCCGTTCCCAATCTGCTCTTCCAGATGCTGCTCCGCGCGGGCAACGCCGTCGGCTACACGAATTACGCTGACGACATCGTGAAGCGTTTCGTAAAAGGCGCGGCGGAACACGGCATCGACGTCTTCCGTGTGTTCGACTGCCTCAACTGGCTGCCCAACCTGCGCCCCGCGATGGACGCCGTCCTCGAAAGCGGCGCGATCTGCGAACCGGCCATCTGCTACAGCGGCGACCTGCTCGACCCGAAGCGCGACAAGTACACGCTCGACTACTACGTCAAACTCGCGAAGGCCCTGGAAAAAGCCGGCGCGCACATTCTTGCCATCAAGGACATGGCCGGCCTGTGCAAACCGTACGCCGCGCACAAACTCGTGAAGACGCTGCGCGAGGAGATCGGCATACCGATCCACTTCCACACGCACGACACCGCGGGCGTGCAGGCGGCGTCCATCCTCAAGGCCGCGGAGGCCGGCGCCCACATCGTCGACGTCGCGGCATCCTCCATGAGCGGGCTCACGAGCCAGGTGAACCTGAACTCCATCGTCGAGGCGCTGCGCCACACGCCGCGCGACACGAAGCTGGACATCGGCGCATTGAACACCTACGCGGCCTACTGGGCGGACGTGCGCAAACTCTACTACCCCTTCGAATCCGGCATGCTCGCCAGCACCGCCGAGGTGTACGGCCACGAAATGCCCGGCGGCCAGGTCACGAACCTGCAGGAGCAGGCCAAGAGCATGGGCCTCGGCCCGCGCTGGCCCGAGGTCGCCCGCGCCTACGCGGAGGTCAACCAGCTCTTCGGCGACATCATCAAAGTCACGCCGACCAGCAAGGTCGTCGGCGACATGGCGCTCTTCATGGTCGCGAACAACCTGAAACCCGACGACTTGTTCGACGAAAACCGCAACGTCTCCTTCCCCGCCTCCGTCGTCGAACTCTTCGAGGGCAAACTCGGCCAGCCGGCCGGCGGGTTCCCGAAGAAACTACAGCAGATCGTGCTGCGCGGCCGCCCCGCATCCACCAAGCGGCCCGGCGAGGTCCTGCCCCAAACCGACTTCACCGCGCTGGCGAAGGAGCTGGAGGGCAAACTCCACCGCGCGCCGTCGGAAACCGACCTGCTCTGCCACCTGATGTATCCGCAGATTTTCATCGACCTCGACAATCACCGCAGACAGTACGGCGACACGGCTTCGCTGCCCACGGAGGTCTTCTTCCACGGCATGAAGCCCGGCGCCGAAATCACGGTGGACCTCGAACCCGGCAAGTCGCTCATCATCAAATTCCTCACCGTCGGCGAGCCCGACGAGGAGGGCACGCGCGAGGTCTTCTTCGAATTGAACGGCCAGCCCCGCAGCGCCCGCGTCCTCGACCGCTCGCTCAAGAGCACGGCGGTCACGCATGTGAAGGCGGACCCGAACGAACCCGGCCACGTCGCGTCGCCGATGCCCGGCAAGGTCTCCGCGCTCGTCGTCCAGGCGGGCCAGGCCGTCAAGAAGGGCGACAAGCTGCTGAGCATCGAAGCGATGAAAATGGAAACGGCCGTCTACGCGCCCGTCAGCGGCGTCGTCAAAGAGGTCCGCGTCAAGCCCGGCTCCCCCGTGCAAAGCCGCGATCTGCTGCTGGTGCTTACCCCGAAGGAATAAACCGCGCCATAAAAGTCGTGAATTGTTCAAATAAATGAGTATTATTGCCGCATGACAAAAGCCGCACAGCTTCTTATGGAGGAGGCGCTTGCGCTGCCACCGGTTGAGCGGGCCTCGATGATCGAAGGCCTGATCTCCAGCTTTGACCCGCACGCTCGCGAAGCGATTGATCTCGCATGGGCCAGGGAAGCGGAAGCCCGGATTGATGCGCACGATAAAGGCACGCTCAAATCGCGACCGCTCAAAAGTTTTGTCGCGCAGGTTAATCGGAAGTGATCATCCGAATCCTCGAAACCGCGGAACGGGAAATCCGGCGCATATCCGACCGTTACAACGAGGAATCACCCGGGTTGGGTTACGAATTTCTGGATGAGTTCCTAAATACGACGGGTCGGATACAGCGCAATCCCGAAGCCTGGCAAGCGCTTTCACGCAGAGCACGCAGAGCGCTGACCAGGCGATTTCCCTACGGCGTGATTTATCAAATACGGAAATCCGAAATTCTGATCGTAGCCGTCATGCACCTTCACCGACATCCAGATGCATGGAAATCGGGCCGCCAGAGCTTCTGATTGAGAACGTCGACCCTGTAATTTTTGCGCCGCCCCCCCCACCATGCCACTCATCAGCGTTTCCAACATCAGCATCCAGTACGGCGGGCCGCTGTTGCTTGACGGAGCGTCGCTCCAGATCGACAACGGGGAGCGCATCTGCCTGGTCGGGCGCAACGGCACGGGCAAGTCGACGCTGATGCGCCTGCTCTGCGGCGAGGAGAAACCGGACACGGGCGAGATCGCGGTGCAGAACGGCGTCCGCGTGGGGTTCCTGCCGCAGTCGGTTCCGCGCGACATGCCCGGTACGGTGCACGACGTGGTGCTGGAGGGCGTCGACGCGCACGTCGAGGATTGGGATGCGGCGCAGCGCGCGGCGACGGTGATCGCGCGCATGGGGCTGGATGAGGCGGCGGCGTTCGGCGCGCTGTCCGGCGGACAGAAGCGGCGCGTCCTGCTGGCGCGGGCGCTGGTGCAGCAGCCCGACGTGTTGCTGCTGGACGAACCGACGAACCACCTCGACATCGAGTCGATCCAGTGGCTGGAGAATTTCCTGCTGCGCTATCGCGGGGCGCTGCTGTTCGTAACGCACGACCGCGCGTTCCTGCGCCGGCTCGCGACGCGCATCGTCGAGCTGGACCGCGGCAACCTGAAGAGCTGGGCGCATCCGTACGACCGCTATCTCGAATTGCGCCAGCAGGAGCTGGAGGCCGAGGAGAAGGCGAACGCGCTGTTCGACAAGAAGCTCGCGCAGGAGGAGACGTGGATTCGCCAGGGCGTAAAGGCGCGGCGTACGCGCAGCATCGGCCGTGTCCACGCGCTGGAAAAGTTGCGGCTGGAGCGCAGCCGCCGCCGCGAACAGGCCGGCACGGTAAACCTGCAGGTCCAGCAGGCGGACCAGAGCGGGCGGAAGGTGATCACGGCGGCGGGCGTTTCGTATGCGTGGGACGGCGTGCCGGTGGTCACGGATTTTTCGACGCAGATCATGCGCGGCGACAAGGTTGGCATCATCGGGCCGAACGGCTGCGGAAAAACGACGCTGCTGCGGCTGCTCCTCGGCCAGCTCGCGCCGCAGGCGGGCACGGTGGAGCATGGTACGAAATTGGAGATCGCGTATTTCGACCAGCACCGCGAGGCGATCAGCGAATCGAAGACCGTGGCGGAGAACGTGTGCGGGGACAACGACTACCTCGTGTTCAACGGCAAGCGACGCCACGTGATCAGCTATTTGGAGGATTTCCTGTTCCCGCCCGAGCGCGCGCGGTCGTCCGCGAAGGTGCTGTCCGGCGGCGAGCGGAACCGTCTGCTGCTCGCGCGGCTCTTCACGCGTCCGTTCAACGTGCTGGTGATGGACGAGCCGACAAACGACCTCGACGCGGAGACGCTGGAGTTGCTGGAGGACCTGCTGGTTGAGCATCCGGGCACGCTGCTGCTCGTGAGCCACGACCGCGCGTTCCTCAACAACGTGGTGTCCAGCACGCTGGTCTTCGAGGGCAACGGGCGTGTCGCGGAATACGCGGGCGGCTACGACGACTGGCTTCGACAGCGCCCGGCGGTGGCTGCGCCAGCGCCCGCGGTAACGGCTGAACCGGCCCCGGCTGCGGCGAAGAAACCCGCGCCCAAGCTATCCAACAAACTGTTGCGCGAATTGGAGATCCTGCCCGGCCGGATCGAGGCGATGGAAGAGGAATTGAAGGAGCTGGAGCGCATCCTCGCCGATCTCGCGTTCTTCAAAAAGCCCGGCGCCGAGGTGCGCGCGGCGACGGACCGCCACGAATTGTTGCAGGGCGAAATCGAGGCCGCGATGGCCCGCTGGGAAGAGCTCGAATCGATGCGCGGAGGCTAGAGTAATTCTCGAAAGTTTTGTCTTGAACCTCTGTAGCGACGGCATTTCATGC
>DAOLDD010000069.1:0-8805 GCA_035327585.1 Kiritimatiellia bacterium
CTCGATCTGCGAACGACTTATGCATTTTCCAAACCGAAAACCGGGGATAGTCCTGTTTACGTAGGGAAATACGCATGGCGAAGTCGCGCCCACCGCGCCTGATTCCGTCACGTCTTGATCCGGCCGCGCGCGTCGACCCACTGCATGACGTCGGCGGCGGGCTGTCCGGCGCGGAGGAGGTTGGCCATCAGCTTCATCGGGGCGTCGATGTGGTTGAAGAATCGCTTGTAGGCGGCGCAGAGGTAGTTCAGGCCGGGCTCACCGTCGGGCGTGTTCATGAACCGGTGTTTGGGGCACTCGCCGTGGCAGGCGAATCGGACGGGGCACTCGCGGCAGTAGCGGGGCAGTGAATCCTTTTTGTCCTGCCCGAATTTCTTCTGTTGCGCGCTCTCCACCATGTCGCCCAGCGACTGGTTCATCAGGTTGCCGAGCTTGTACTGCGGATAGACGTAGTGGTCGCAGGAATACAAGTCGCCATTGTGTTCCAGCGCCATGGCGCGCCCGCATGTCTCGCTGAACAAGCAGAGGCCGCCGCCCATGTCCATCCAGTTGCCGAGCGCGACGTCGAACAATTGCACGAAGACGGTGCCGACATCCTTTTTCACCCATTCGTCGAAAATCGTGCAGAGGAATTCCCCGTAGGTTTCCGGCTCCAGGCTCCAGTGGGTGACGGGCGAGTCGGGTGCCTGCTCGCCGGGTTCCGGCGGGAACGCGAGATCGAGCCCGAGCGCCTTCGCGGGATCGTCGGGCCGCCGCTCGACCAGCGGGATGAACTGGATAAAGCCGGAGCCGATATCCTTGAGGAAATTGTAGAGTTCCAGCGGTTGCTTCGAGTTCTTCCGGTTCACCACGGTGAGCGTGTTGAAGGTGACCGCGTGTTTCTTGAGCACCTTCAATCCGCGCATGACCAGGTCGAAGGTCGGTTTCTGGCGTTTGTCGACGCGGTAGGCGTCGTGCAACGCGCGCGGGCCGTCGACGCTGAGGCCGACGAGGAAATCGTGCTGCTTGAAGAACGAGCACCATTCGTCGTTCAGCAGGGTGCCGTTCGTCTGGAAGGCATTGGTGATGCGCTTATGCCTGGCGTATTTCGCCTGGAGCGCGACGACTTTCCGGAAGTAGTCCACGCCCAGCATCGTCGGCTCGCCGCCCTGCCAGGCGAAACTGATTTCAGGAGCGGCCTGTTGCTCGATGTATTGCCGGATGTACGATTCGAGCACATCGTCCGCCATGCGGAATTTTTCCGTGGGCGGAAACAGTTTTTCCTTCTCCAGGTAGAAGCAGTATTTGCAGTCGAGATTACAGATCGGCCCGATCGGCTTCGTCATTACATGAAACGGCACGCGCGGCGGGTGAAAGGTGGTGGTCGCAGGCATATCCAGACTTTAACCCCGCCCCCCGGCGTTGTCCATGCCGTGAAGCATCCCGCGGAGCAGGACGTCCGCGAAACACGCGAATGACACGAACGGGAGGCGCTCGCAGAGCGCTGCCACAAGAATGCTGCAATCGCGGATGGCGCAGCAGTCACGGACAAAATTAGCGCAAATCCGCGTCAATTCGCGGTGAGCAATCCGAAAATATGCGGCGGCCCCGTGGTGCTCACGCGTCCGGGCTGCGGTTTCCGACGGCGCGGACGTTTTCGCGGAGCGAGAGCCAGTCGGCCAGAACCTGGTAGGATTCCTCCAGCGCGAAATCGGGACGCTTCGTTTCTTCCGTTCCGTCCTCGGGGTCGGCGATTTTCTCCTCGAGCGCCTTGCGCATCGCGCGCTCGCTTTCCGCGAGGGCGAGGCGGGTGTCGAGTTTGAGGGAGATTTCCGGGGCGCGCTGCCGCTCCTCAATCTGGGCGAGCAGGTTGGTGTAGGTGGTGAATTTCTCCGAACGCTCCAGACGCGCGCGCGAGCGAAGGCGCAATTCACCCTTCAGGGCCGGCAGGTCGCCGATCGGGTCGTAATAGGCGGAGGCGACCTGGGACCACGGCAGTGCGTGCGCCAAATGTTCCTCGCCGATCTCCATCGTTTCCAGGGGCGAGGGGATGACGATATCCGCCTCGATGCCGCGCAATTGGGTCGAGCCGCCCGCGATCCGGTAGAAGCTCGCCGTGGTCACCTTGATCTGGCCGACGTTGGTATTGACCGAACTCAGGGGCAGCAGCGTCTGGACGGTGCCCTTGCCGTGCGTCTTGGAGTCGCCGATGATGATGGCGCGCGAGTAGTCCTGCAGCGCGCCGGCGAGAATTTCCGAGGCCGAGGCGCTGAGCCGGTTGACCAGCACGGCGACGGGGCCCCGGAACACCACGCCGGGGTCCGGGTCGTTGAGCGTGTGCACGCGGCGCTGGTCGCGGACCTGCACGACGGGTCCGCGCTCGAAGAACAGTCCGGTCATCTGGATCGCGTCGGACAGTGACCCGCCACCGTTGTTGCGCAGATCCAGCACGATCGCCTCCGCGCCGTCGTCCCGCAGTTGCGTGAGCAGCCGCGCGACGTCCCTGGAGGAGCTGCGTGCGTCCTTGCCGCTGCCGAGGCCCTTCATGTCCGCATAGAAGTCGGGCAGCGTGATCACGCCGATTTTCCGCGCCACGCCGTCCTCGCCGACCACCGTCTGCATTTCGCTCTTGGCGGCCTGTTCCTCCAGCTTGACCTCGTCGCGGACAATGTCGATGGCCGCGAGGGTGCTGCCGCTCGCGTCCGCGGCGGGGATGACCGTGAGCACCACCTTGCTGCCCTTCTCGCCGCGGATCAGGCGCACCGTGCGGCTCAATGGCCAGTGCAGGACATCCACGGGCTCGGCGTCCCCCTGGGCAACCGCGATGATCTTGTCGCCCGGCTTCAGCCGTCCGTCCCGCTCGGCGGGGCCGCCGGGAATCAGGCGTTCCACCTTCGCTGCGCCATCCTCGCTGCTCAGCAGGGCGCCGATGCCCTGCAGGGAGAGTTTCATCCCGATTTCAAAGTCCTCGAGACCCCAGGGCGACAGATAATCCGAATGCGGGTCGTACGCGCGTGTGAAGGCGGTCAGGTAGCGTTCGGTCACCCAGTTGGCGTCGTTGTCCTGAATGATGGTCAGGAACCGGTCGTAGTTCTTCCGGATGCGCTCCTCCGGCGTCATCTTCAATTGCGCGAGCAGCGAGGCGTTGGTCACCGTTTCGCCGGACTCCAGCTCCGGGGTCTCGGTGTTGCCGAGCTGGCGCGATACGGTGTGCGCAACGAACTCGTTCTTGATGCGCCGCCGCCAGAGGTCGTTCCACGCCTCCTCGTCCGCGACCCACGTTTGCTGTTTGCGCTTCCAAGCATAGGTTTCCTCGACATCAAGGTCGAAGCCCTGGTCGAGCAGCTCATGCACGTAGGCGACGCGGTTCGCGACGCGGGTCTTGTAGCGGTTGTAGACGCGGAAGGCGAAGGAGAGGTCGCCCAACTGCAGTTGTTTGTCGAGGTCGCCGCTCGCCGCCGTGAATTCGTCGATGTCCGGCTGCAGGAAGTACACCCGGTCGAAATCGAGCTGCTCCATGAAGATGGAGAACGCGTTGCTGGAAACCTGCTGGCTCAGCGGCTCCCGGTTCAGGTGGCGCAGCGGCATGTTGAGCGCGAGCAGCTTCGCGGCCCGGCCGTGGTGCGGGGTGGGGGCCAGTTCCGGCCGTTCGACGGTTTCAGCGCCCGGAGCCGGGGCGGCGGCCATGCCCAGCAATAGCAACAGGATCAGGAATTTAGCTTTCATGGGTTTTCCATTCTGACGCGCGGGGCGGGCCGGCGTTCAATTCGCGCCATCCGCCGCCGCGTCGTGAAACACAAAGTCGCACACCACGCGCCCGCCCACCAGATGCTCTTGAATGATACGCTCCAGCACCGGCGGCGTACAGGAGTGATACCACACGCCGTCGGGATACACCACCGCGATGGGGCCTTTTTCGCAGATGCGCAGGCAGTTCGCCTTCGTGCGATAGACGCCGCCGGCGCCCGAGAGATTTAATTCGTCCAGCCGCCGCTTCAGGAAGGCCCACGCCGCCAGCCCATCCGCCTTCGCGCAGCACTTCGGCTCCGTCTGGTCCGCGCACAGGAAGATGTGCCGCCGGATCGACGACAGCCGCATATCGCGCGCGATATCGGAAAGTTCAGGCATGTGGCGGTTCCTCCCGCAAGCACGAATCTATCCTACACCGGCGTCTGTTTCCAGCACGCGGTTCCGCCTCCGCGCAATTGTTGTTCCTGGCGGGCTGATTCATTCCCCGGCGCGTGGGCTCAGGGGCCGGATTGCGCGGGTGCGGGCGGAGTTTGCCGGTAGCGCGCGGGGGACATTTGGTGGTAGCGGCTGAAGGCGCGCGAGAAGGAGGAGGGGTCGTCGAAGCCGAGGTGGGAGGCGGCGTCTTTTACGGAAATGTCGGTCCGGGCGATGAGCGCGGCCGCGCGGCGCATGAGGACGCCGATGCTGTATTGCTTGGGCGTGGTCCCGTAGGTGCGTTTGAATTCGCGGATGAAGTGCGACTCGCTCATGCCGACCGTACGCGCGACGCGCGCCACGCACCCCGCGTCGAGCACGCCGCCGTGCTCCATCAACGACCGCGCCTTGAGCAGCGCCGCTTCCTTGCTGATCATGGGCGGCGCGACGTGGGCGCCGTCGGCCCGGCCGGTGCGGCGAATGTGGCGGGAGAAGAGGGCGATTGCGCGGATCAGGCCGGCGACGATTTCCGAGCAGATGCCATACGGGCGCGCCGACAGCGAGCGGCCGACCTCGTTCAGGAGGTTGAGCGCCGCGGGGCGTTCCGGGCCGCGCAAGGCGATGCCCGCTCCCTCCCGGATGAAAAACCACTCGTAGAACGGGGAGAACGCCAGGTCCACCTGTTCGCCCGTTTCCAGCGGGATCTGCGACGGGTCGACGATGATGTCGAAGTTCACGATCAGGATGCGCCACGGCGGCTCCCCGTCGCGCAGCGCCCAGCGCGAGTGGTGGACCCGGCCCGGCGGCAGCGCCAGCAGGTGGCCCGGCGCGCAGGCCTCGACCGCACGGCGATCCGGCAGGACGATTTCGCCTTTCCCGGCGAGCGTGAAAATAAATTCCGAGTGTGGATGCGTGTGGAGCGGATAGCGCCCGCTGCCCGTGTGTTCGTGCACGCCGACATAGCGGATGGTGAACTCAATGCCCTGCGCGCGGATGTGGACGGGCCCGATCCAGCGGCGGCTGACATAGCGAACGGTGTTGGAGGGCCAGGGCTGCTCCACGCCGTTGACCGGGACGCGATCGACGATGCGACCCCCGGGGATGGGGACTCGTTTGTAGTATTGCTCGTTGTTCACCGGCGACGGTTCCAGTGGGATGTGCAAGCCAGCGGACAGCATAATGCACCCGGCGGCGAAGGAAAGCGGTTTGACGCGAAGCGTCGCACGGCGATGCCGGCATGGGCTCAACGACGCCGGGCGAAAATTCGCGCGGCCGCGACAAGCAGGCCCAGCGTGAAGAGGGCGGTGGGTTCGGGCACGACCGTCAGGGTGATGGCGGCGCCGTCATTGTACGAAATCCGGAATTCCTTGCCCGCCGATTCGATCACCGCCCCTTCGCCCAGGCCGGCGAACGAGCCGCTGTTCCCGCCGTTCACGACCGTGAAGACCGAGCCATCCAGCACGGTGGATTCGAATCCGTCCAGCAGGGTGACCGACAGGGCGGCGGATTGAATGGTGAGGGTCGCGCTGTTGAGCATCAGCAACTGGTCATATTCCGTTCCCGGGGTGTAGCCGGCGATTTCGACCTCGAAAATCGATCCGCTCTCCATCGTCACGTCGTCCATAAACGTCAACTGGCCCGGACTTGCGCCCGGCGCGAGCGTTGCGTCGAGTTTTACGATGAGGCCGCCCTGAACCTGGCCTGAGCCGGAAAGCGTCTGGCCGGCCTGCAGCGAAAAGCCGCCGGAATCCGAAACGTCGAACGTCGCCCCGGCGTGAATCACGATGCTGGTGCTGTGGCTGATTGAGGCGCCGAGCCCCAGCTTCAACGTGCCGGCCGCGATGGTCGTGGCGCCTGAATATGTGTTCGCCGCCTCAAAGCGGACTTGGCCGCCTCCCGTTTTTGTAACCGACCCGGCGCCGGAAATGATGCCGGAGAAGGTCGTGACGCCGCCCCCTTCCGCATGCAGCGTCGAGCTCCGGCTCGTTGCGGTCATCGCGATGGCGCCGCTGAAGGTATTGGTCCCGCTGGTATTGAGGCCGCCGATCGTCCGGTTCGCGTTTTCACCGGGGTTCACGCTGATGTTCCGGGCCATGACCGTGCCGCCATCCGCGTCCGCGATGAACAACCCCGCGTAGACCGAGGGCGTCAGGCCGTGACCGACGTACACGGTCTGGCCCGGAGCGGAAATGGAACCGCCTTCCTTCACATGCAATTCACCGGAATTGATTTCCGTGTTCGCGGCATACGTGTTGTTGCCTCCAAAACGCACGACGCCCGGCCCCTCGATCACCACCGCGTGGTTGCCCGCGATCACGCCGTCGAAATCCACCGTGCCACCGCCGCTCTGCATCAGCGTCAGCGTGCGATTGCCGCTCGCGCTGCGATTGATGTCGCCGCTAAACGTGTTTATTCCGGTTGTATTCAGCGCGCCGATGGCGCGGTTCATCGCCACCCCGCTTCCCGGGTTGACGTTGATCGCCTTGGTAATCTCCGTGCCGCCGTCCAGATCCGCGATCAGCAGGGCCGCGGCCGTGTTGGTGGATGAACCGTTCCCGATGTAGACGCCCCCGCCGGCGCCATTGATGGAACCGCCTTCCAGGATGCGCAATTGGGCGCTGTCGATCTCGATGTTCGGCGTGCCCGTCACCTGGCCCCCGAGTGCGACATAGCGGGTGGAGGACCCGCCCGAGATGATCAGGGGCGAGGCGCGATTTGTAATGTTGCCCATCAACACGAGGTCGCCGTTGTTCGCCTGCACACGCAGCGGATCGTCATTCGCGGTGTTGTCCCCGACAATGTTGTTGTGGATCGTCTGCACATTGGTGCTCAAATTGCGGATCGTCGGATCGGCGCCGCCGTGGTCGTTGAGGCCGATGGTGCGGCCGCTCAACACGAAGGCCCCGGCGCCCTCAAGGAAATAGAGGCGGTGTGTGTTCAGGGTGCCGGAACCGTCGGCGAAGGGCGTCAGGCGCGTCGTGCCGGCGAATTGCTGGATGCCGTGCGCGTTGGCATTTGAGCTGCCGTTCCAGTTGCCCGTGTCAGAAATGTTGTCGGTCGTTCCGCCGCCGTTCCACGTGTAAAGGCTTTGCGCGTGGCTCACGCCGACGGCGAGGAATAGCGTCAGAAGCATGATAACCGGCAGGCGTTGTCCGTACGTCTTCATCTCGTGGCCCCCCTCGTGCCGTGCACGGGCCCGGCACTGGGTACCACCGTAGGCCGTCCGTGCCGCCGCCGCGAACCGATTCACATGACATTTCTTGATAACAAAGGGGAGAATTTGGCTCCGGGGTCCGGCGGCGAAGCGCGGGCCGCCTGGTGGGCGGGGGCCGCGGCCAAATACCGGGGATTTCCCGATGCGGGTTGGCCTTGACCCTGCGGCGGGGCGGGCCTATACCAGCGGGGTTTTATTCACCCCAAACGGAGAACGGAAATGGCACTCGTACCCATGCGCGCCCTGCTGGACCACGCGGCGGAAAACAATTACGGCCTCGCCGCCTTTAACGTCAACAACATGGAGCAGATCCAGGCCATCATGGAGGCCGCGAAGGAGACGAACTCCCCGGTCATCATCCAGGCCTCGCGCGGCGCCCGCTCCTACTCGCAGGACAACTACCTGCGCCACCTGATGCTCGCCGCCTCGGAGCTCTATCCAAATATCCCGGTCGCGATGCACCTTGACCACGGCAACAGCGTCGCCACCTGCAAGAGCGCCATCGATAACGGGTTCACCTCCGTCATGATGGACGGCTCCCTCAAGGAAGACGGCAAGACCCCCGGCGACTACGACTACAACGTCGGCGTCACCAAGGCCGTCGTCGACATGGCCCACAAGGCCGGCGTCTCCGTTGAAGGCGAACTCGGCGTGCTCGGTTCCCTCGAGTCCGGCATGGGCGAGAAGGAAGACGGCCACGGCGCGGAAGGCGTGCTCGATCACTCCCAGCTCGTCACGGACCCGGACGAGGCGGTCCGCTTCGTCGCCGCCACCGGCGTGGACGCGCTCGCGGTCGCGATCGGCACCAGCCACGGCGCGTACAAGTTCACCCGCAAGCCGGACGGCGCGGTCCTCTCGATGGATACCATCAAGCAGATCCACCAGAAGCTGCCCAACACGCACATCGTCATGCACGGCAGCTCCTCGGTTGAGCAGTACCTGCAGGACATCATCAACAAATACGGCGGCAAGCTGAAGCCGACGTGGGGCGTGCCGGTCGAGGAAATCCAGCTCGGCATCAAGCACGGCGTCCGCAAGATCAACGTCGACACCGACAACCGCCTCGCCATCACCGGCGCGATCCGCAAGGTCTTCGCCGAGACGCCGGAGAAGTTCGATCCGCGCGACTACATGAAGCCCGCGCGCGAGGCGATGAAGAAGGTCTGCGTCGACCGCATGGTCGCCTTCGGCCAGGCGGGCAACGCCGGCAAGATCAAGCAGATCACGCTGGTCGACATGGCCGCCCGCTACGCCGCGAAGTAATTCGCCGCGAAAGTTGTTCACGACACGCCCGCCGGGAAACCGGCGGGCGTGTTTTTTCGGCGAAGAAGACCATGCGCGAGGTTCCTTCGCGCCGCGGATATTAACCGACTCGATTTAATGGCGGCATGTTTTGGTGGTCCGGGCGCTCCGCGCACGGAAAACGCCGCGCGGAGCGCGGCGTCCAC
>DAOLDD010000070.1:0-8772 GCA_035327585.1 Kiritimatiellia bacterium
GTGGACGCCGCGCTCCGCGCGGCGTTTTCCGTGCGCGGAGCGCCCGGACCACCAACGTCATGTCGGTATTGGAACGAAATGGTCAATATGCCAGGACGTGAAGAGAATCGGTCTGCTCCCGCCCCTGGCAGTCCCGCGCGGTTGACGATGCGCGGGGTCCATAAATCCTTTGGCGCGACGCTCGCGCTGCGCGGGGTTGACCTTTCGATCTCGCCCGGCGAGGTGATGGCGCTGGTTGGTGAAAATGGCGCGGGGAAAAGCACGTTGATGAAGGTGCTCTCCGGCGCGCACGCGCCGGACGGCGGAACGATGCACCTCGACGGCGTGCCGTATGCGCCCGCGAATCCGCTGCGGGCCCGCGCGGCGGGCGTGGCGATGATCTACCAGGAACTTGCGGTCGCGCCGCACCTCTCCGTCATGGAGAACATCCTGCTCGGCATCGAGTCCACGCGTGGCCCGCTGATGGACTGGCGCGCGATGCGCCTGCGCGCCGCGGAGGCGCTGCGGCAGGTCGGTTTGGAGGACGTGCGGCCGGACATTGCGCTGCGTCGGCTCTCCCTCGCGCACCAGCAGCTCGTGGAAATCGCGCGCGCCGTGGCGCTGGAGTGCCGCGTGCTCGTGCTGGACGAGCCGACCAGCTCGCTCACCCGCAAGGACATTGAGAACCTGTTCGCGCTGATCCGCCGGCTCCGGGCGCGCGGAATTTCCGTGGTCTACATTTCGCACTTCCTGGAGGAGGTTCGCGAAATTTCGGATCGCTTCACCGTGCTGCGCGACGGGGAGACGGTCGGGGGCGGGGTGACGAAGGAGACGCCCGCCGACCGGATCATCGCCCTGATGGTGGGGCGCGACGTGAAGGATCTCTATCCGCGCTCGGTGCGCGAACCCGGCGATGTGGTGTTGGAACTCGACGCACTGGCGGGGCGCGGCAAGCCGGAGTCCGCGTCGCTCGCCCTGCGGCGCGGCGAGGTGCTGGGTATCGCGGGGCTGGTCGGCGCGGGGCGCACCGAGTTGATGCGCGCGGTGTTCGGGTTGGATGCCGTTCGGCGCGGCCGGATTCGCGTCGGTACGCGGGAGGGCGTGGCCGTCCCGGATGCGCGCTGGGGCCAGCGCGTGGGCATGGTCAGCGAGGACCGGAAAAAGGAGGGACTCGCGCTGCGGTTGAGCATCGCGGACAACGTGACGCTGCCGCGACTGGATGGGCTCGGGCCGTTGCGGCTGGTGATGCCCCGCCGCCAGCGGGCCGCGTGTCGCCCATGGATCGACAAAATTCCCATCAAGTGCGCCGGCCCGCGGCAGCCGGTGAACGGGTTGTCGGGCGGGAACCAGCAGAAGGTCGCGCTGGCGCGGTTGCTGCACGCGGAGGTGGACGTGTTATTGCTGGACGAGCCGACGCGCGGCATCGACGTCGGGTCCAAGGCGCAGATTTACCAGTTGATTGATGAGCTCGCGCGCCGGGGCAAAGCGGTATTGATGATCAGTAGCTATCTGCCGGAACTGCTCGGCACATGCGACCGGATCGCGGTGATGTGCCGCGGGAAGCTCGGCGAGGCCCGGCCGCGCGCGGAATGGAATGAACACCGCCTGATGCAGGCGGCCACGGGTCAGGAGGAAGCATGAGCAGGTCGGGATGGCGGAATACACTCGCGCACGCGCCGTGGGCCGACCTGCTGGGTCGATTCATCGCGCTGTTGCTGGTCTTCGCGTTCTTCGCGGTGATGGTGGAGGACGGGCGATTCTACACGCCGCGCAACATGGAGACGATCCTGCGGCAGAGCGCGGTGTATGCGACAGCCGGGCTCGGCGTGACGCTGGTGATCATCACGGCGGGCATCGACCTGTCGATCGGCGCGATGATCGCGTTGTCCGTTGTCACCGTGGCGTCGGTGCTGAACCTCGGCGGCGGCGGTGAGTCGGCAACCATCGGCGCGAGCGAGGCGCAATATCTGGTCTACCAATACCCGGTGATGATTCCGATCCTCGCCGTGCTGGCCGGCACGCTGGTGGGCGCGCTGGCGGGATTGGCGAATGGCGCGTTGGTCGTTGGGTTGCGGTTGATGCCGTTCATCGTGACGCTGGGAACGATGGGCGTATTCCGCGGGCTCGCGAAAGGCGTGTCGCACGAGCGCGACATTTATCCGCCGGAGACGACGTGGATCGGTTCGCTGATGGACCCGACGTTGACCAGCGCGACGCGCGGGTGGATGCTCCTGCCGCCCGGCGTGTGGATCCTGCTCATCGGCTTGTGCGCGACCGGCTTCCTGCTGCGCTACACGCGGCTGGGCCGTCATATCTTCGCCGTCGGGTCGAACGAGGAGACTGCGCGGTTGTGCGGCGTGCGCGTAGGGCGCACGAAGCTCATCGTCTACATGTTGTGCGGATTCTTCTGCGGCGTTGCCGGGTTGATGCAATTTTCGTACGCGGGCGGCATTGGCCAGCCGACCACGGCGATCAGCTACGAGTTGTTCGTGATCGCCGCGGTGATCATCGGCGGCGCGAGTTTCCTGGGTGGCGAGGGGTCCGTGCTCGGCACGCTGATCGGCTCGCTGTTGATCACGGTCCTTTATACCGGCGGCAAGATGATGGGCTGGCCGCAATGGGTTCAGGAAATGGTCATCGGCGCCATCATAATCGCCGCCGTAGCCCTCGACCGCCTCCGCCATCGACGAGTCGCGTGAGGGGCTGCTTTACACCTGCGCGTTTTTCAAACGGGCTTCGAGCGCCTTGAGTTCCTCAAGCAATTCGGCGGGGACGTGGTCGCCCATTTTGTCGAAGTGCTGGTGGATGCTGTCCATTTTTTCGAGCCAGCCGGCGGCGTCGACGCTGAGCAGTTCCTCCATATCCTCGGGATGGATGCGGAGGCCGCGCGTGTCGATGTCGGCGGGAGTCGGCATCGGGCCGAGCGGCGTTTCAATGGCGTGACCGGTGCCCTCGCAGCGCTCGAAAATCCATTTGAGCACCCGGGCGTTCTCGCCAAAACCGGGCCAGAGAAACCGGCCGTTTTCACCGCGCCGGAACCAGTTCACGAAGAAAATTTTGGGCAGCTTCGACTCCTCCGTCATCCGGCCGATCTTCAGCCAGTGGTTGAGATAGTCGCCGATGTTGTAGCCGCAGAACGGCAGCATTGCCATCGGGTCGCGGCGGACGAAGCCGACCTTGCCGGTTGCCGCCGCGGTGGTTTCCGAGGCCTGGACCGAGCCCAGGAAGACGCCGTGCCGCCAGTTGAACGATTCATAGACCAGCGGGATCGTCGTCGGTCGGCGACCGCCGAACAGGATGGCGGAAATCGGCACTCCGTTCGGCTCGTCATAGGCCGGGTCCACGATGGGGCACTGTGAAAGCGGCGCGGTGTAGCGCGCGTTGGGGTGCGCCGCCTTCTTGTCGGACATCGGCGTCCACGGCTCGCCGAGCCAGCTCGTGAGGCGGGAGGGCGGTTCGCCCATGTCTTCCCACCAGACGTCGCCGTTCGGGGTCTCCGCGACGTTGGTGAAAATCGTGTTCTTCTCGATCGCCCTCATCGCGTTCGGGTTCGACTTCATCGAGGTGCCCGGCGCGACGCCGAAGAACCCGGCCTCCGGGTTGATCGCCCAGAGGCGTCCGTCGGCCCCGATCTTCATCCACGCGATGTCGTCGCCGACGCACTCCGCCTTCCAGCCCGGCAGGGTGGGGGTCAGCATTGCGAGGTTGGTCTTGCCGCAGGCGCTGGGGAACGCGGCGGCCACGTAGATTTTTTTGCCCGCCGGGTTGGTGAGGCCGAGGATCAGCATGTGTTCCGCCATCCAGCCCTCGTCGCGCGCCATGCAGGAGGCGATGCGCAGCGCGAAGCACTTCTTGCCAAGCAGCGCATTGCCGCCATAGCCGCTGCCGAAGGACCAGATTTCGCGCGTCTCGGGGAAATGCACGATGTATTTCTGTTCGGAATTGCACGGCCACGGCACGTCCTTCTGGCCCGGCAGCAGCGGCGCGCCGACCGAATGCACGCAGGGCACGAATTCGCCGTCGCCCAGCGCGTCCAACACCGCCCTGCCCATGCGCGTCATGATCCGCATGTTCACCACCACGTACGGCGAGTCCGTGATCTCCACGCCGATGTGCGAAATCGGGCCGCCGATCGGGCCCATGCTGAACGGGATCACGTACATCGTGCGGCCGCGCATGCAGCCCGCGAAGAGGTCGTGCAGGATGTGGCGCATCTCGGCGGGATACTTCCAGTTGTTCGTCGGCCCGGCGTCCACCTGCCGCTTCGAGCAGATGAACGTGCGATCCTCCGTGCGCGCGACGTCGCCCGGGTTGGAGCGGCAGAGGTAGCTGCCGGGCCGCGCGGGCAGCGGCGAAAAAGTCCCGTTCTTCACCAGCAGGTTGCACATCGCGGTGTGTTCCGCCTCGGAGCCGTCGCACCAGTGGATCTCCGCGGGGCGCGTCAGCGCGGCGATTTCGTTTACCCAGTGATTCAGCTTTTTGTTCGTCGTCATGGCGATCTGCTCCTGCGTTTGGCTGCCGTGGAACATCCGCGATCCGGGTCGGAACCTCAAGACCACCCTAGAAATTTCATGGTTTCCCCGATGGCTTGGTCGGCGTCCTCGTAACAGACGCAGCGGAACCCCATGGCGCGGGCGGTTTCCACGTTCTCGGGGCGGTCGTCGATAAAGAGGCTCGTTTCCGCGGAGACGCCAAATTTCGACAGCGCGCGCGAGTAGAAATCCCGGTGTGGCTTCGCCGCGCCGAGGTAGCACGAGCACGCCACGTCCCGGAAGAAGCGCAGGCGCGGATAGCGCTCGAACACCCAGGGCACGTGCAGGTCACTGGCGTTGGTCATAAAATAGACCGGATAGTGCGCCGCGATGCGGTGGCCGAGGTCGAGCATCGGCGTGTTTTCGCGGAAAATGCCGCGCCAGATGTCCGTGAAGTCGTCGAGGCTGCCGGAGAAGCCCGTGTGCGCGACGAAATGTTCATAGAACGCGCGCGCCGACAGTTCGCCGCGTTCATACGCATCCACGATCGGCGACCGCCCGAGCAGCCGGAGGAAATCCCCGGTACCCGCCACGCGCGCCGGATCGCACCGCGCCAGGCAGGCCTCGCGCGCCGGTTCATAGTCCAGGTGCAGCAGCACCACGCCGAGGTCGAACATCACGTGTTGGATCGGTGTGGTCATGAGTGGTCAGTCCAGTTCGCGCTCCGCCAGGTCTTCTTCATCCAGCCCCAGGTAATGGCCGAGTTCGTGGAGCAGGGTGCGGTGTACCTCCTCGCGGAAGAACTCCGGGTCGTGGTTCGCATAGTCCCAAAGGTTGTCCAGGTAGAGGATCACCTGCGCGGGCAGGTCGTGCGCCCCGGCGTAGGCATCCTTGAACGTCTCGCCGACGAACAGGCCCAGTGTGTCCTCCTCGATGCCCTCCGCCTGCACCTCCGGCGACGGCTTGCGTTCGTAGGACACCGGCACTGCGCGCGCCTTCTCGCGCAGCGGACGCGGAAGCGCGGCGAGCGTGTGCTGCACCTCGGCCTCCGCGGCGATCAGCAGGCGCTTGAACTGGTGTTGGGCAGGCGGCATGACGCGCCCATGTTGCCCGGTTCCCCCTCCTGTTGCCAGTGGTGATTTGCGCCGATTTTGCGGATGAGGAAGATTCCCGCGAAACACGCCAACAGTCCTGTAGCCGCGTCCGCTGGGCGCGGAGAAGGAGGAACCGCGGATTACGCTGATTTCGCGGATGGGGAGGGGTGCCCCCTTTCGCGTATTTGGCGTATTTCGCGGGCCACCTCCTCAACCACGAATTGACCAAGCCCCCCCATTCAACCATGCCCCAACTCCCCAATTGCCATCCCCCCGCCATCGTGCCACCATGCGATCCAATAATTCTCTGGATGGATGACAGCCGGAAATTGACGAACATGGATCGCCGTCCACACGAACGAAGGGTTCAATGAGCAACGTCGCCATTGATCCAAAGGTTTCCATCGGCCATGTGCATCTCAAGGTCGCCAACCTTGATCGCGCGCTCCGCTTCTATTGCGGCGTGTTGGGCTTTGCGTTGACCCAGCGCTACGGCGCCGGGGCGGCATTTATCTCCGCCGGTGGCTATCATCATCATATCGCCCTCAATACGTGGGAGAGCCTCGGCGGCTCGCCGCCGCCCGCGGGCGCCACGGGACTCTTTCATCTCGCCATTCTCTATCCCACGCGTGCCGCGCTCGCGGATGCGTTGCGTCGGCTTCTGGCAGCCGGCCTTGTGCTCGACGGCGCCAGTGACCACGGGGTGAGCGAAGCCCTTTATCTTCGCGACCCCGACCAGAACGGCGTGGAACTATATTGGGATCGCCCCCGCACGGAATGGCCGTATACGCCAGATGGCCAACTGGCCATGTTCACGCGGCCCCTGGATGTCGAAGCGCTGCTGAACCAGGCTCCAGTGGACCGGCCATGACAACCTTTGCCGCAAGGAACATAATCTTTCGTCCAATGTCCGCGCCGATTTTCTGTTCCTGGGTATCTGGTCGAATTGCCGGGGAAATTTTCGAGAATTTGCGTCATTGGGATGGGGTGTTCAGTGAACAGATCGAATAAAAGGAGAAACAAATGAACGTGGAGCAACTGGTCGTATTCTTGTTGATCGGCGGCGTCGCCGGCTGGCTGGCAGGCCTGATCACGAAGGGTGGCGGCTTTGGACTCACCGGCAACGTCATCGCGGGCGTCATCGGCGCGATTCTGGGCGGCTGGCTCTTTGGCGTTCTGGGCATTTCCATCGGGGGGAAATGGGTGGGTCCACTCGTGACCGCAACCGCCGGCGCCGTGTTGCTGCTCTTCGCCATCGGTCTGCTTCGGAAGAAGTAAAAATCACCGGGGTCGGCCAAGAAGGCCGGAAGGTTGAAGTCATCGCTGCGTTGTGTACGAATGTACGGACTGACCCCATAAGCCATAAGCCACTCCGGATTGCTTGGCGCCGGTCGCGCGTCGACAGCGGCGGTTCGGACGGATAACGTGTGGACGTGAACCGTGAAGTGCTTCATTCCCTCCGCCGCGCGACCGTGCGGCTGGTGCTGGTCTGGGCGGCCTTTGTCGTCGGGGTGTGGACGGTTCCGCATCGCTGGTGCATGCGCGGCGCGGACTTCTGGTATGACGGGGATCCCGCGGTGCAGGACGCGCTGGCGCGCGGCGTGGAGCGTTTTGTCCGTGACGGCGTGGGCCTCTCGGACTTCCATACCGGTGATGCGGTGTTCAACGGCGAGTGGCTGTTCGGCAGCTATCTCATGGCGGGCTTCGGGTTCGGGCAACTCGCGCTGGAGCAACCCGCGCAGGCCGCGCGCCATCGCGCGCTGATGCGCCTGTGCATTGACCAGCTCCTGCAGCCCGACGCGCGCGCGTTTGACCGGCTGAATTGGAATCGCGACGCGCTCGATGCGCTCGGGTCCGACGAGGACCACGCCGCGTACCTCGGCTATTTGAATTTGTTGCTGGGCTTCCATCGCCTGGTCGAATCAGATTCGCCCTACGCGGAGCTGAACGAGAAGATCACGGAACACCTGACGACGCGCCTCGCCGCGAGTCCGATCCGCATGCTCGTCACCTACCCCGGCGAGGTGTATCCCGTCGACAACTGCGCCGCGGTGGCCTCCATTGCGATGCACGCGCGTGTGAACGGAGCGGAGCCGCCGCCGCTCGTGCGCGAGTGGATCGCGAATGTGCGCGCACGCTACATCGACCCGGATACCGGCCTGCTGGTTCAGGCGTTGTCCGTGGCGGGCGAGCCGATCGACGATCCGCGCGGGTCCGGCACTAGCCTCGGCTTGTATTTGATGTCGTTCGCCGACGACGCGCTCGCGCGCGAGTGGTACGCCGCGTTGCGCCGCTCGCTGGGCCGCACCTTCCTCGGCTTCGGCGCCGTGCGGGAATACCCCGCGGGCGTGCACGGACGGGGCGACATCGATTCAGGTCCGATCCTGTTCGGTTATGGCCTGTCGGCGACCGGGTTCTCCATCGCGGGGGCGCGCATGTACGGCGACCGCGCCTACTTCCGGCGGCTCTACGCCTCCGCGCATCTGGCTGGCGCTCCGCTGCGGCGCGGCGACCGTCTGGAGTTCGTCACCGGCGGCCCGCTGGGCAACGCGATCCTGTTCGCCATGTTCACCGCGGGGCCGGGGAGGGCGGCGCAATGAAGGCGCGTCTCATCCGCATGGCGCTGATGGTGCTGGCGCTCGTCGTCGCGCACGAATTCATGTTGCGTTGGTGCGCGGATCGCAACGTCGTGTCCGTGATCTTCGCCGGCGGCGCGCACGTTGAATGGCGTTTGCTGGCCGCCGCCGCGCTCTTCATCGCGCTCCGCCTGCTCGTCGTCCTCTTCCTCGCCGGTTCCCTGCTCGCACGGCTGGTGGACCTGTGCTGGCGTCGCAGGATGGGCTGAAGGGCGGATCAGGAGGGGCCCGCGAAATACGCGAAAAACGCGAAAGGGCGGGATCAATCGGGCAGAACTTTCGAGAACTGCTCCAAGCGCAGACATCCCAGATTTCACGGATGGGGCGAGGAACTCGCCCTTTCGCGTATTTGGCGTATTTCGCGGGCCACCTCTTCAACCACGAATGGACCAGGCCCCCCATTCAACCAATCCCCAACTCCCCAATTGCCAACCCCCCGCCATCCTGCCACCATTCGGCTCAATCACCCGCCGGACGGGATGATGGCTGGAAACCGACCCTCCTGCCGTTTTGGAGGATAGAGTAATTCTCAAAAGTTTTGTCCTGAACCCCCGAGGGCGGCAAGGGCCTGCCGCCCTCCAGATGGCACGC
>DAOLDD010000071.1:0-7576 GCA_035327585.1 Kiritimatiellia bacterium
TCCGCGCACGGAAAACGCCGCGCGGAGCGCGGCGTCCACCCATGCGGATGTTCACACGATTTCGAGACCGTTCGTATTTTCTGCTGGGTTGCTTGCTGGCCGCGCATCCGCTCTTTGCGGATCAGCCGCTGGATCTGCCGGCGGCGTTGAACCGGGCGTTGGCGCAGAATCGCACGCTCGCGCAGCGGTCGCTTTCGTTGCGCAGCGCGGGGTATGGACTGGACGCGGCGCGCGCGGAATTCGGGTTCAGCTTGCGGCCGGACGGCGGCGCGGAGCGCACGCAGGACCAGGACGCCTATCGCTACGGGCTCGTGCTCGGCAAAAAGTTCCTGCCCGGCACCGAAATCCAAACGGGGCCGCGCGTCGACCGGACGGAGACGGATTTCGGATCGAGCCAGCGCACGAGTTGGCGCGTGGACTTGCGCCAGCCGCTGTTCCGGAATTTCGGGGCCCTGGTGCAGGGGGAAAACGTCGTGCAGGCGCAACAGCGGGTGCGCAGCGCGCGGCGGGACTACGAACAGCAGAAGGCCGCCCTGGTCCTGCAGGTGGTCGACACCTTTGAGTCGTTGATCCGGCTGGAGCGGCAGATTGCCGCCGACGAAGCGTCGCTGCAGCGCGCGGACAAACTGTACCGGCTGACCCGCGCGCGGGAACGGCAGGGGCGCGCCACGCGGGTGGATACGCTGCGTGTCGAACTGCGGCGAGGCGAGGCGCAATCGCGCCTGGAGTCGAACCGCGAACGACTCTCCTCGCAGCGCCGCGATTTCGCGGAACTGCTGGGCCAGCACCCGGACACGGTGTTCGCGCTCGAACCGCCGCCGCTGCTCGAACTCGAGCTGCCGCCGGTCGAAGACACCGTGCGGATCGCCCTCGCGCACCGGCTCGATTATGCACAGACGCTCCAGGACTACGGCGACACGCTGCGCGGCGAGAAAATCGCGCGGCGCGGGCTGTGGCCGGATATTTCGCTCGTCGCGCGCTACGAATCGTTCGACACGTCCGGCGACGCGGCGGTCACCGGCAACGATTCGCTCTGGGCCGTGGGGTTGGCCGGCGAAACAGACCTGAACCAGACGCGCGAGCGCTCGCGGCTCGGCCAGGCGGTCATCAATCGCGAGTCGGCGCGCGAAACCATCCGCATCCGCGAGCTCTCGATCACGCGCGAGGTCCAGCAGCAGTCCTCGGCCTACCGCCGCGCGCTGGACGAACTTACCATCGCGGAACGCAACCACCAACTCGCGTCGCAGCGCGCCCGGCTCGCACGCCGACTGTTCGAGCTCGGGCGCGGCGACAACTTTTCAGTGACCGACGCGGAGGAGGCCCTGACGCAGGCGGAGGACCGCCTGCTCGGCGCCCGCGCCGAGGCCTCGCTCGCCGGCTATCGCTATCTCAACACCGTGGGCACGCTGCTCGAAGCGCCCGCGGATCTGCTCCCCAACCCGAACGAGGTGCCGTTGTGAAATATTCCGACCCTCACCCCTGCCCTCTCCCAGCCCGTCTTCGCTGCGCTTCGCCGTGGCAAGGGGGAGAGGGTGATGATTTGTGGCTCTCCTCAAACCTTGCAGCCGCTCCCTCGCCCGCCCGGCGGGAGAGGGTTGGGGTGAGGGCGTTCGCCGCCATCCTGCTGATTGCGCTCGCCGGCTGCTCGCGTGCGCCGGATGCGCGGGAAACGCATATCATCGCAACCGGGCCGCTCGCGGTGTGGACCGTCTATCCGGGCAAGCTGGAGGCGCGCCGCGTGGAAACCATCATGTCGAAATTCAACGGCAGCGCGACGATCATCGAACTCGCGCCCGAGGGGCTGCCCGTCGCGGCGGGCGCCCTGTTGGTGAAGTTCGACAGCTCGCAGGTGGAGCGCGATTTATTGAAACTCCAGCGCGACGCGCAACTCGCGCGATCCGATCTCGAACGCCTCGAACGGGCCGAGCTGCCCCTGGAACTGCGCGACCTGGAGGCACAGCGCCTGGAAGCGCAGATGAGCCACGAGGCGGAGCGGCAGTACCTTGAGGATTCCCGCGCGCTGCTCGCGGAGGAGCTGGTTTCCGAACAGGAAATCGAACAGCAGAAATTGAAGGTGGACCAGTTGCACGCGCAACTGGAGAAACTCGACCAGAAGATTGCGCTGACCCGCGAATTCCTGCACCCGGCCGCACTGGAACGCGCGCGGGCGACGCTCGCCAGCGCGGAACAGGAACTCGTGCTCGCGCAGCGCCAGCTCGAAAACTGCACGGTGCACGCGCCCGCGGACGGCGTGGTGGTCTATCGCCCGCTGCACGTCGGCGGCGAATTTCGCACGGCGCGGGTCGGCGACAGCCTCTATCGGAACCAACCCTTCATGATCATCCCCGACATGAAGGACCTCGTGATCGAGGTGCAGATTCCCGAAGCGGAACTTTCGCGCGTCGAAGCGGGGCGCGAGGTCCGCGTGACGCCGCTGTCCTACCCCGACCTGAAACTGCGCGGGCGCGTGGAGGCGGTGGGATCGATGGCAACAACGATGATGGATCGGCCCGGTTGGCAGCGCTATTTCCGCGGCGTCATCGGCATGCAGGAGGTGGACGCGCGGCTGCGATCCGGGATGTCGGTGCAGGCCGAAATCCTGTCCTACGCAACGGAACATGCGGTGCTCATCCCGCGCTCGTTCGTGCGGATGGAGAACAATGAACCGACCGTCCGCCTCGCGAGCCAGCCCGCGAAGCCGCATCCCGTCCGGCTGGGCTGGGCCGATCTGCGCCACTTCGAGGTGCTCGATGGATTGAAGCCGGGCGATGTGGTCGTCGCGGGGGGAAGTGACCGGTGACCAGTGTTCGGTGACCGGTCACTGCTTACCGGACACCGGTCACCCTCTAAAACCATGAACGCCCCGCCCCCAGCCCACGAACCGGTCCTCGCGATGCGCGGGGTGTGGAAGAGCTTCGCCACGCCGCGCGGGCCGGTACATGTGTTGCGCGGGATGGATCTCGAAATCGAGCCGGGCCGCTTCGTGGTCATCACGGGACCGTCCGGCTCGGGCAAGTCGACCTTCCTGAATCTCGCGTCGCTGCTCGACGCCCCGACGAAGGGAACGATTCACTTCGGCGGGCGCGTGGTTTCCACGCTGACGGAGCGGGAGCTGTGCGGTGTGCGCAAAGAACGACTCGGCATGGTATTCCAAAAATTCTGCCTGCTGACGCATCGCAGCGCGCTGGAAAACGTGATGTTCCGTTTCCGCTACCTGGACGCGCCCGCACCGGAGGTCCGCGCGCTTTCGCTCGCCGCATTGGAACGCGTGGGCCTGGCCGGTCAGGCGGACCAGCCGGTGCGCTTGATGTCGGGCGGCGAGATGCAGCGCGTCGCGATCGCGCGCGCCGTCGCGCGGCGGCCCGACCTGCTCGTGGCCGACGAACCGACGGGCAACCTGGATCGCGCGTCCGCGGAAAGCGTAATGCACACGTTCCAACGCCTGCACGCCGACGGCATCACGATCCTGATGGTCACGCACAACGAGGCCCTGCTGGCCTATGCCGACCGGCACCTCGTCTGCCGCGATGGTCGCCTGGAGGATCACGCGCCGTGATCCGGCATCTCCAGGCCGCGTTGCGCGACATTGCGGACGATATCCGCGCCCGGCCCGGCCGGGCTGGTCTCTCGTTCCTCGCGCTGGGCGTAGGCATGACGGCGCTGACAGTGCTCCTCGCGGTGCTCGGCGGCCTGCAGGAGCGCTCGCGGCGGATCGTCGAGGAACTGGGCGCGCAGGTGTTCGCGATTTCGCAGCCGACGGCCGAGGGCGCGATGCAGGAGCGCCCGCGCCTGCGCGGAATCCACGTGGAACTGCTCGCCGCGCATCTCCCGGGCGGCGCCGCTTCGGGACTGGCCATCCACGATGGCGTGCCGGTCGGCGGCGACCGGCAGGTACGCGTGATTGCGACGGACGAGCGGATGCTCGACATCCGCCCGTGGCGGATCGCGGAGGGGCGTTTCCTCGACGCGCACGATCTCCACAACCACGAGCGCGTGGCCGTGGCGGGCGAAACCCT
The DNA here is from genome assembly GCA_035327585.1 of Kiritimatiellia bacterium. GTDB lineage: Bacteria > Verrucomicrobiota > Kiritimatiellia > CAIVKH01 > CAIVKH01 > JAMLJG01. The sequence continues at coordinate 4,017 of DAOLDD010000071.1, forward strand.
CGCGCGCGAATGGAATTGGAAAACCGGCGACGTCATTTCGCTGCGCGACACGCCATTCCGTCTCATCGGCCTCCTGCGCATCAGCGCGGGCGCACTGGAAACGGAAACGACGGAGTCCACGCTGCTGCCGGGCGATCGCGCGGTTTTCGTGCCGCGCACGCTGCCGCCCTATTGGACCTCGTCGCGGCGCGCGCCCGACGACGCCCTGAGCGTCATCTACGCGCGCGCGCCGGCCGACCGCCCGCTGGAGGACGTCGTCGCGCTCGCCCGCCGCCTGCTGACCCAACCCGACCAGCGGTTGGAGGACCTCTCATTCCTCACGCCGGATGTTTTGCTGCAACGCCTGCGAAAATTGCAGGACACGATTCGCTTCACCGCGGGCAGCATTGCCTTGCTCTGCCTTGTGCTGGGCGGCACGACGCTGATGAGCCTGCTGGTCGCGAATGTGCGCGAGCGCGTGACGGAGATCGGGTTGCGGCGCGCGCTCGGCGCCACGGCGCTCGACATCGCCGGCCTCTTCGTGTTGGAGGCGGTGCTGCTCACCGGGGCGGCGGCGCTCGTTGGCGCGCTCGGCACCGCGGCGGTGCTGCAATTTGCGCGCGATTCGTTTCCCGTGCCGCTGCGCCTCGACGCCGTCGTCCTATTCGCCCCGCTGCTGGTGGCCACGCTGCTCGGCGCGGCCTTCTCCTTCTGGCCCGCCCGCGCCGCCGCGCGCATTTCGCCAGCCGAGGCGCTGCGGAACGAGTAGGAAGTTCACCACGGAGACCCAGCGCGGCAGCACTCAAGGGATTTTACCACGGAGCGCACGGAGACACGGAGGTGAACAATATTTCGGCCAGTCTACCTCTCTAAAACTCCTCCGTGAACTCCGTGTACTCCAGCGAAGCGGGTGGTTAAAACAAGAAATTTGCGAAAGAAGAGTCGCGAATCCGCCTGGAACCGGGCTTTAATGCACCAAAAGGAAAACACGTAATGTACACCTATGAAACCTCGTTGAACTGGACCGGCGCCATGTCGGGCGCGGAGCTCGCGGCGGGCCGGCCGGAACTCCCCATCAGCGCGCCAGCGGAGTTCGGCGGCGACGAAACCCGCTGGAACCCGGAACTGCTGCTCGTTGCGGCGATTGAGTCCTGCCTGCTGCTGACCACCCTGAGCATCGCCAAACGCCAGAACATCGCGCTCTCCGGCTACGCGAGCAGCGCGGTTGGCCACATGGCAAAAACACCGGAGGGCCTGCGCTTCCAGGAAATCATCGTCACCGTGTCGCTCACCGTCGCCGCGGGTACGGATGAAGCGAAGGCCGCGCAACTCGTGCACACGGCGGAGAAATATTGCCCCGTCTCCAACGCGGTGAAGTGCCCGGTCAAGGTCGAGGTCAAGGTGCAAGCCGCATGACCCCGGCGCCGCAGCCGCCCCGGTTGACGCTCGCCACGCGGGTTACCCTGCTGCGGATTCTCGGCATTCCGGTCTTCATCGTTCTGGTGGTGTATTACCTGCTCGGCCTTGAGCGGGGCGCGCCCGAGCCGCTGCATCGCTGGTGGGCGCTGGGCCTCTTCGTCGCCATCGCGGCGACCGACGCGCTCGACGGATACCTCGCGCGGTCGCGCAACGAGGTGTCGGCGCTCGGTCGCATCCTTGATCCGCTGGCCGACAAGGCGCTGCTGCTGTCCGGGCTTCTGCTGCTCACGCGGCCGGACATCCCCGCGCTGACGCCCCACATCCCGGTCTGGTTCACCGGGTTGGTCCTCAGCCGGGATATCCTGCTGGTCGGCGGCTATTTTCTGATCCGTCATCTCGCGGGCGCCGTGCACGTGCAGCCGCGGCTGACCGGCAAGCTGGCCACGGTGCTGCAAATGGCAACGATCGCGTGGGTGCTTGCACAGGGCCCTGAGACGTATTTTTTCGCGCTGGTCGGCGCCGCCGGGTTCCTGACCGCGCTCGCGGGGCTGCAATACCTGCGCGACGGCTGGCGGCAGGTCGAGCACCTCCACCGCGCGCACGCAAATCCCTTGTAAGCCGCCGCCGCGCCGACCGATATCGGTGAAAGGAGATTCCACCATGTCACTCGAAGGCAGAAAAGCCCCCGACTTTTCACTCGCGGGCAGCGACGGCAAAACGCATGCGCTGAAGGATTACAAGGGCCGCACGGTCATCCTGTATTTCTATCCGAAGGACGACACGCCCGGTTGCACGAAGGAGGCCTGCGGGTTCCGCGACCACTTCAAGACCCTCGCGAAACACGCCGTCCTGTTCGGCGTCAGCAAGGATGGCATCGCCTCGCACCAGAAGTTCATCGGCAAATACAAGCTGCCCTTCACGCTGCTTTCCGACCCGGACGCGGCTGTGATGAAGGCCTACGGCGCGTTCGGCGAGAAGTTGATGTACGGCAAACCGGTGCAGGGCACGATCCGCTCCACGGTCGTGATCGGCCCGGACGGCAAGGTGGTCAAACACTGGACGACGGTCAAAAAGGCGGAGACCCACCCGGCGGATGTGCTTGATTTCCTGTTGGGATAAGGAAGACTTTCGCTCCTTATGTCGACATCAGCACCTGCAACCCTCTCTGCTCGAGTAGCCCGCGCCTGGCGCCAGTATGTGTTTGGCGATGAGGATAACGTCACGCTCATCCACAGCTCGCCGCTGATCTTCATGCACCTGATGGCGCTGGGCGTTTTCTTCGTGCCGTTCAGTTGGACCGCCGTGGCGTTCTGCGCAGCCGCCTATGCGATCCGCGTGTTCGCGCTGACCGCGGGCTACCACCGCTACTTCTCGCACAATTCGTTCAAAACGAGCCGCGTGTTCCAGTTCGTTCTCGCGTTCCTTGGCGGGACCTCGGCGCAGTTGGGCGCGTTGTGGTGGGCGGCGCACCACCGCTACCATCACCAGCACTCGGACACGGACGCGGACATTCATTCGCCGATCAAGCAGGGTCTGTTCCGCTCGCACATCGGCTGGATCATGTGCCGCAAATACGCGAAGACCGAGTTGGAGCGCATACCGGACTTCGCGAAGTATCCCGAGCTGCGCTGGCTCGACCGCTACCACTCCGTGCCGCCGATCCTGCTCGCCGTCGGCCTCTATTTCCTCGGCGCGTGGCTCGGTGCGGCGCACCCGGCGCTCGGCGTCACCGGCTGGTCGCTCGTGTTCTGGGGCTTCTTCCTCAGCTCCGTCTTCGTCTATCACGCGACGTTCTGCATCAACTCGCTCACGCACATGATCGGCACCCGCCGGTTCAATACGAACGACTTCAGCCGCAACAGCCTGATCCTCGCGCTGATCACGTTCGGCGAAGGCTGGCACAACAACCACCACCGCTACCCGCCCGCGACGCGGCAGGGACTGTACTGGTGGGAAATCGACATCACCTACGGCATTCTCAAGGCGCTGTCCTGGTTCCGCATCGTCTGGGATCTGCGCGGCCACCCGGCCAAGCTCTACGAGGAAGCCGCCACCGTTCCCGTGCAGCCGCTGCCGGAAAGGCCCTGAGCGGGACCCCCGGAGCCGCCACGACATTCCCCGGTTTTCGGTTTGAATATTGCGTAAGTCGTTCACAGATCGAG
>DAOLDD010000072.1:0-6996 GCA_035327585.1 Kiritimatiellia bacterium
CTTGAACCCCCAACACCCGGTTTTGGAGACCGGTGCTCTGCCAATTGAGCTACTGCCCTGCCGGAAATCCGGCGTTAATTGACACCGCCCCCGGCGCGGATTTGCCCGCGCCCGGGACCGGCATCCAATGCACAAGCTCCCTTACTTGAGAATCTCGGTGACGCGACCCGCGCCCACCGTACGCCCACCCTCGCGGATGGCGAAGCGCATCGTCTTCTCCATCGCGATCGGCGTGATCAGATTCACCTCGAAACTGATGTTATCGCCCGGCATCACCATGTCGACGCCTTCCGGCAGGGTGATGTCGCCCGTCACGTCCGTCGTGCGGAAGTAGAACTGCGGGCGGTATCCCTTGAAGAACGGCGTGTGGCGGCCACCCTCGTCCTTGCTCAAGACGTACACTTCCGCCTTGAACTGGGTGTGGGGCGTCACGGAGCCGGGCTTGGCCAGCACCTGGCCGCGCTCGACGTCTTCCTTCTTCAAACCGCGGAGCAGCGCACCGATGTTGTCGCCGGCGCGGCCCTCGTCCAGCAGCTTGCGGAACATTTCCACGCCCGTGACCGTCGTCTTCTGCGTCGGACGGAGACCGATGATCTCGATGTCCTCGCCCACCTTGACGATGCCGCGCTCTACGCGACCGGTCACCACCGTGCCGCGGCCTTCGATGGAGAACACGTCTTCGATCGGCATCAGGAACGGCTGGTCCACCGCGCGGACCGGCTCCGGAACGTGGCCGTCAATCGCATCCATGAGATCCTGGATGCACTTGGTGCCCGGATCATCCGCCGTCGCCGCCTTCAGCGCACCGAGCGCGGAACCGCGGACGATCGGGGTGTCGTCGCCAGGAAACTCGTATTTGTTCAGCAATTCGCGAATTTCGAGCTCGACGAGATCCAGCAGCTCCGGATCGTCCACGAGGTCGACCTTGTTCAGGAACACCACGACCGCCGGCACGCCGACCTGGCGGGCGAGCAGGATGTGCTCCTTCGTCTGCGGCATCGGGCCATCCACCGCGCTGACCACGAGGATCGCGCCGTCCATCTGCGCCGCGCCGGTGATCATGTTCTTGACATAATCCGCGTGGCCGGGGCAGTCGACGTGCGCGTAGTGACGGGCGTTCGACTCGTATTCGACATGGGAGATCGCGATCGTCAGGATCTTGGTCGGATCGCGACGTCCCTGCGACTCGGAGGCTTTCGCCACCTGGTCATAGCTGATCGGCTGGGCCAGACCCTTCAGGGACTGCACATGCGTGATCGACGCCGTCAACGTGGTCTTGCCATGATCGACGTGACCAATGGTGCCGACGTTCACGTGCGGCTTTTTGCGCTCGAATTTATCCTTCGCCATGATGCTCTCTCCTCGCGTGTATTTCCGTTACCGTTGTCAGTTGCACAAATTCCGCGGACAGCCCACGAGCCGGATCGAACGGCCGACCTCGTCCTTACCAAGGACGTGCTCTACCGACTGAGCTACGTGGGCACCCGAATACGACAAAAAGACACCAAGACAATACAACCCATACCTCCACGCTCTGGTTGCGTTTAAGAGTTGGAGTCGCGCTGTCCGATGATCGATTTGCTGCCATTCCCACGCGACACCAGTCCCGTGGAAATGCGTATCAGGCGATGTATGCCGTAAAACCCCCTGCCCTGTCAACAGCCAAGCAAAAAAAAGTTGCCGCCACCTGCATTTCCCCGCCACCGGGCCGGAAATGCAGACAATCAGGACTATCGCTTGCTTTCCCAAAACGCGCCACTACACTCCGCGCCCTTCCATGAGCACCATTCAATATCGCAACGTTGCCATCATTGCCCACGTCGACCACGGGAAAACCACGCTGGTCGACAAAATGCTCCGCGAAGGCGGCGCCTTCACGGTTCGCGAGGAGGTCGAGGAGCGCGCGATGGATTCGATGGATCTCGAGCGCGAAAAGGGCATCACCATCAAGGCCAAGAACGCGTCCATCCACTGGAAGGACGTCACGGTCAACATCGTCGACACCCCCGGCCACGCGGACTTCGGCGGCGAAGTCGAACGCATCATGAAGATGGTGGACGGCGTGCTGCTGCTCGTCGACGCCGTGGACGGCCCGCAGGCGCAGACCCGCTTCGTGCTCCAGAAAGCGCTGCACCACGGCCTCAAACCCATCGTCGTCATCAACAAAATCGACCGCGAACACGCCGACCCTCACCGCGTGCACGACCAGGTGCTCGAACTCCTGCTCGACCTGCACGCGAACGAGGAACAGTTCAACTGCCCCTTCATTTACGCCAGCGCGCGCGACGGCTTCGCGGTGAAAAACGTGGACGACCCGCGCGCCGGCATGGGCCCGCTGCTCGACACGATCATCGAACGCATCCCGCCGCCGACGGGCGACGCGACGGCGCCGTTCCAGATGCTCGTCAGCAATCTCGACTGGAGCGATTTCGTGGGCCGCATCGGCATCGGCCGCGTGATCGCCGGCTCGGTCAAGGCGGGCGACTCGATCGTCTGCATCCACAAAAACGGCAAACGCGAGCGTGCGAAGGTGTCCAAGGTCATTGAGTTCAGCGGCATGCGCACGTCCGAACTGGCCGCGGGCGAGGCGGGCAACATCATCGGCATCGCCGGCTTCGAGGACCTCGATATCGGCGAAACGCTGTGCGACAACGAATCGCGCGAGCCGATCCCGTTCATCGACATCGACCCGCCGACGCTGCAAATGCAGTTCTGCGTCAACGACGGCCCGCTCGCCGGCCGCGAGGGCAAATACCTCACCTCGCGCCAGCTCCGCGAACGCCTCTACAAGGAGACGCGCACGAACATTTCGCTGCAGGTGGCGGACACCGACGTCCCGAATATTTTCCTCGTCAGCGCGCGCGGCGAATTGCAGATCGCGATTCTCGTCGAGCAGATGCGCCGCGAGGGCTTCGAGATGCTCGTCTCGCGCCCGGAAGTGATCATGAAGCGCGTCGACGGCCAGAAGCATGAGCCGTTCGAGACCCTGTGGATCGACACGCCGCAGGACAAACTCGGCGACCTGATGCAAAACATGGCGGGCCGCAAGGCGCAGATCACGAACATGCACCACCACGGCGACCGCGTGAACCTGGAAGCCGTCATCCCGACCCGCGGCATCATCGGCCTCGAGACCGACATGGTGAACATCACCAGCGGCCGCGCCGTGATGAGCCACATGTTCAAGGAATACGGACCGCACTGCGGCCCGATCACCAGCCGCACCAGCGGCACGCTCGTCTCCATGGAGAAGGGCATCGCCACCGCCTTCGCGCTCGATACGCTGCAGGAGCGCGGCAAGCTGTTCATCAAGCCCGGCGACGAGGTCTACGAAGGCATGATCGTCGGCGAGAACCCACGCGCCGAGGACATCCCGGTCAATCCGACCAAGGAAAAACACCTCACCAACATGCGCAGTCAGGGCGAAGGCAAGGGCATCATGCTCGAGCCGCCCATCGTCCTGTCGCTGGAACACGCGATCGAATACATCGCGCAGGACGAGTTCGTCGAGGCCACGCCCAAGAGCCTGCGCCTCCGCAAAAAAGTCCTGAACGCCAACCAGCGCAAACGCGCCAACCAGCGCGCTGAAGACGCGGAGTGAGGAAGTGACCGGTGACCAGTAACCGGTAACCGGTCACTGGCTACCGATCACTGCTTACTGATTACCGGTCACCGGTCACTGATCACCTCCTCTCCCTCGCGCTTGCATGCCGACGGCGATTCGCTACATTCGGGGCGCTTTTAACCCTCCCCGGAGAACGCACATGGCAGCGAAAACGAAAAAACTCGTCGGCAACATGATCATCGCCCAGAGCGGCGGCCCCACCGTCGTCATCAACCAGAGCCTCGTCGGCGCGGTGCTCGAAGCGAAGAAGCACAAGGAAATCAAAAAGATCTACGGGTCGCTCCACGGCCTCAAGGGCATCCTCGAGGAGAACCTCTGCGACCTCGGCAAGGAGACGAAGGCGAACCTGGAACTCGTCGCCGCGACGCCGTCCTCCGCCCTCGGCTCGGTCCGCAAGAAGCCCACGCCGGAGGATTGCGTGAAGGTGTTTGAGGTCCTGAAGAAGTACAACATCCGCTACTTCTTCTACATCGGCGGCAACGACAGCGCCGAGACTACGCACATCGTCAACGAAGCCGCCATCGCGGCCGGCTACGAGATGAAGTGCTTCCACATCTGCAAGACGATCGACAACGATCTCCGCGAGAACGACCACACGCCCGGCTTCGGCAGCGCCGCGAAATTCGTCGCTCAGGCCTTCATGGGCGACAACCTCGACAACCGCGCCCTGCCCGGCGTGAAGATCAACGTCATCATGGGCCGGCACGCCGGCTTCCTGACCGCCGCCGCCGCGCTCGCGCGCCAGTATCCCGACGATGGTCCGCACCTGATCTACCTGCCCGAGCGCCCGTTCACCATGGAGAAATTCGTGGCCGACGTGCAGGGCGTCTACAAGAAGCTCGGCCGCTGCGTGGTCGCGGTTTCCGAGGGCATCGCTGACGAGAGCGGAACCGCCATCGCCAGCAAGTTCATCAAGGAAGTCGACAGCCACGGCAACGCGCAGTTGTCCGGCAGCGGCGCCCTGGGCGACGTGCTCGCCAAGGAGATCAAGGAGAAGGCGCAGATCTCCCGCGTGCGCGCCGACACCTTCGGCTACCTGCAGCGCTCCTTCGCCGGCGTGGCCTCGGCCATCGACCAGAAGGAAGCCCGCGCCGCCGGCGCGGCCGCGGTCAAGTTCGCCTGCGGCGGCCAGTACGCCAACGGCTCCACCGCCATCAAGCGCGCCCCCGGCAAAAAGTACATGACGTGGATCGAGCGCACGGAGCTGAAGAACGTCGCCAAGGAAACGCGCCACATGCCCGACGCGTGGATCGCCCCCTCCGCCAACGACGTCACCAAGGCCTTCATCACCTACGCCGCCCCCATCGTCGGCCCCCTCCCGAAAATCGGCCGCCTCAAGGCCGCCAAGGTGGCGAAGAAGTAAAACGGACTTCACCGTCCTGCCAGACAAAAAGGGCGTCCCCGCAGGGGACGCCCTTTTTCCACCACTCGTTGATTCCGCTTACAGCCGCCAGACCAGGTCCACCGTCACGCGGTATTCCATCAGGCTGGCTTCCTTTTCGGTCAGCGGGATTTCATACGCCGCGCCAAGGTCGATGCTTTCCGACAGGCGGTAGCGGGCGCCGACCGCGAGGGAGACGAAGTGTTCGTTTTCATCCGCGTTCGATGCGCCGAAATTGACGAGGTCGCCGCCTTCGAATTTCGCAATGGACGGCACGCCGCCGGCCGCCTGCACATCGAACCGCTTTCCGCCGTCGCCGGCGTCGAGGACGTACATGTGGTTGAGCTCCACCAGCGGGAAGAATTTCGGCGTCGCCGCGTAGCTCAGGTGCCAGCTGTCATACAGCATCGTGCTGCGCTCGTCGTCCAGCGCGATCACGCCGCCCAGCGTGCCGTTGAACTGCCAGGCGCCGTTCTTTTTCGCGAACGCAACCGCGGGGTCAATCGCGCCCTTGCCATTGCCCTGCCACACTTCGTCGTCGCCCGTCGGCAATTCGACCACCAGCTTCGCACTGGCCACGCAGTCTTCCGTGCGCTTGAAGACGTATTTCAGCCCCGCCGCGAGATCCGCGAAGCCTTCCTCCTTGGAGAGCGTTTCATCCGGATTGAAATCGATGTACCCGTCTTTCACCGCGATCAGCGACAGGTTCCCGTTGAACGCGTATTCGAACTGCACCGCATAGACCTGGAAGTCGCCGCCCGCCGGGACCCTGCCCAGCGTCGTATCCAATTTGTCCGGGTGCACCTGATGGATGACGATCGGATGGATCGACGTCCCCACCTCCGGCGAATCCACCAGCGTCGGACTCGTAATCGGCCGGATCCACTCCCCGCCTACCGCCACCGCCGCCGAAACCCCCAATACCGCCGCACACATGCTGAACTTCATCTGCTCCTCCTTTGACACCCCGGCCCGCCGGAAGCACCACCCGGCACTCCCCCGGCCCGAAAAGTGTTAGCGGAAGATAAAGATTTCATGATCCGCCAGCCATCGGGGTTTCCCCGTCGGCCGCCATCGGGTTTTGCCCGATACCACGCCTCAACGTTCCGCGTCGCTGTGCGGATCGACCTCCTTCCCGACAACCGGATTGAGCGCCGTGAAGACTTACGGTACCATGTCGGCGACGGAACGGAGGGGCGCCATGAAATCGGGACATGGATTGCTGCGCTTGAAAGTGCTCGCACTGGCCGTGCGGGATTCCGCGCGCGCACATCGGTTCTACGGGGAACTGCTCGGCCTGGAACCGGCGTACGAAGGAACGGAGCACGTCGGCTACGTTCTCGGCGACGTAATCCTGATGCTGAAACCGGATTGGTTGCAGCCCACCGCGCAGCCCAACTTCCGCGCCACCCTGGCCTCCGCGGACGCCCACGCCACCGCCGCCTGGCTGCGCACCCACGGCGTCACCATCGCCGACGAAGTCCAGCAATACGACGCTTTCTGGGTCGGCAGCTTCCTCGACCCCGAAGGCAACAAACTCTACTTCTGCTCCCCCGTTAACGCGGACCCTTGACCCGGTGGAACGACACAGGCCTGGTTTGCCGGCTGCTCGGCCTGTCCTCCCCGGCTAAATTGGAACAGGGCGCATTCCGGGGACTGGCGATCGAAAACTGCGCGGTGGAAATCAAATCGAGCCCGACCCTAAACATCGACCTGCTGACCGGCTTCCGCTGATGGCAGCAGACCTCCGGCCAAGCCCCCGCAACCTGCACCCTGATATACGGCGGTTCGGCCCGGGACGAACGCACCGGCATCTCCATCCGCCCCTGGTTTTCGATTTGAAGCGGTCGCGACAGAGCGCGCCCCTTCATGGCCCTACAACTCGTTCGACGCTCGGAATGGGTGGATTAGAGTAATTCTCAAAAATTTTGTCCTGAACCCCCGAGGGCGGCAAGGGCCTGCCGCCCTCCAGATGGCACGCCTTGGTCTT
>DAOLDD010000073.1:0-6667 GCA_035327585.1 Kiritimatiellia bacterium
CTTCCACCTTCGCGCGTTGCGCTTCGGCGGACAGGCCGGCGGGATCCGGCTTCGCCGAGACAGCAAGCCCGCCGGGGCCAACCAGGTTTTGGGATGTCCTCGAATATTTTGACGCTGTAATTCCTCCCCGACACCCGAAACCCGACGCCTTCCTCCCCCTCTTATTCCGCCTGCGTGTATTCGCGGTCGGGCGGCGGGTTGTCCATCAGCGCGGCGAGGCGCTGGTGGAGGCGGCGTGTGGTGAGCAGGCGGCGTTCGAGTTCGGCGGGGCGCAGCAGGTCCTCCGCGGGGTAGAGGCCGGACATCGCGTGGTGTTCGGTGCTGATGCCGGATTCCTCCAATGCGGCGACGACGTTCAGGCCGGCGGCGATGACCAGGCCCGCGCGGCCGGGCGCGACGGGGATGCCGAGTACGGGACGGCCGGGGCGCCCGACGGCGAGCGCGCGGCCGAGGCCCATCCGTTCGAGCAGCGCGATGATGCGCTCCGCCTCCGGCAGCGCGACCGCGGGGATTTCACGGAAGCCCGCGAGGATCGCGCCGCTCCCGCTCCGCATCGCGGGCAACATGCCCGTCATCCGGCTTTTGATGAAGAGCAGCGCCGGGTCGAGCGTGCTGCCGTCGTAGTGGATCATGTGCGTGAAGCGGCGCGGGGCGCGGTCGGTGATTTCGAGCAAGCCCGCGAAGCGCGACGTGACGGGGATGCCCGCCGCGCGCAGCGCGCCGTTGAGCGTGACGTTGCATACGGTGCCGACGAGGAAATGCCCGTACGGCGCAGTTTGCCCGCACAACGTCTCGCCCTCCATGCCCAGCGCGAGCCGCGCGGGGATGCCGTAGTCGGTGCGGGCCAGCTCGCGGATGAGGTCGGCCGCCGGGCGGAATGCGTCCACCGCCACGCGCGAAAGATTCAGGATGATGCGCCCGCTTTTGCGCAGCGGATCGAGGTCCATGCGGAACGCGAGCTCGTCGAGGCGCGCGGCGGCCATGCTCATCCGCTCCGCGAGTCCGATGCGGTTGAGTTCCTCCTGGCCCGCCGGCGTCATGCGGCGCCCGGCGCGCCCGAGGTTCTCCGTCCACCCCCGAGCGTCGAGCGTCGCGAGATAGTTGCGCACCATGCGCGGCTGCAGCGAGAAGCCGTCCATCGCCAGCTCATGCGCCAGCCGCGTCGCGCCCAGCGCGCCGCCCGCTGAGCCCAGGATGCGCAACAGCGCCGGCAATACGCGTTCGTCTACCCGATTCATATAAGGCAATAATGCCGCATCATATGTTTGATAAACAGCTTATTGTGCCGATGAGAAGGCAATAGCATGCCGTTAGCGAGTTGCGGGTTTGGCCCCTCGCACTCGCGATAAGTCAACTGGACGGGCCGGAGGATTGGACGATGAGCGACTTGAATAATCCGTTTCTGATTGCGCAGAAGCAGTTCGATGAAGCAGCGGAGATGCTGCAGTTGGACAAGGGCATGCGGGCCTTCCTGCGCTGGCCGATGCGCGAGTTCAAATTCACGATCCCGGTGCGGATGGACGACGGCACGACGCAGGTGTTCCACGGCTATCGCGTCCAGTACAACGACGCGCGCGGGCCGAACAAGGGCGGGCTTCGCTGGCATCCGGAAGAGACGATGGACACCGTGCGCGCGCTCTCGGCGTGGATGACGTGGAAGACGGCGGTGGTGGATCTGCCGTTGGGCGGCGGCAAGGGCGGCGTGACGTGCGATCCGAAGAAACTTTCCGAAGGCGAGAAGGAGCGGCTCGCGCGCGGCTGGATGCGTGTCGCCGCGCGGCAGTTGGGCGAACATCGCGATTGTCCCGCGCCCGATGTCTACACCACGCCGCAGATCATGGCGTGGATGATGGACGAATATGAAGCGATCACCGGGCGCTCGGAACCCGCGGTCATCACGGGCAAGCCGCTGCCGCTCGGCGGGTCGAAGGGCCGCAACGACGCGACGGCGCGCGGCGGCGTGTACGCGGTGCGCGAAGCGTGCAAGCGGACGGGTGTGAATCCGCACGGGACCTACGCGATCCAAGGCTTCGGCAACGCGGGGCAATATGCCGCGTTGCTGCATCCGGAGATTCTGGGCGGCGGGCGGCTGGTCGCGGTGTCCGACACGAGCGGCGGCATCTACAACCCGAAGGGCATGGACCCGAAAGCCGTCGTCGAGCACAAGCTCAAGACCGGCGCGGTGTCCGGCTTCCCGGGCGCGCAGGCGATTGTGAACGACCAGTTGCTGGAGCTGGAGGTCGAGGTGCTGTATCCGTCCGCGCTGGAAAATGTGCTGACGGCGCACAACGCGGGCCGGGTCCGCGCGAAGATTGTTTGCGAGCTGGCGAACGGGCCGACCACGCCGGACGCGGACGTGATCCTGCACGAGAAGGGCGTCCACGTGATTCCCGATTTCCTCGCGAACGCCGGCGGCGTCACGGTGAGTTATTTCGAGCAGGTCCAGGGCCACTACAACTACTTCTGGACGCTCGAGGAAGTCCACCGCCAGCTCGACGCGCGCATGACGCAGGCCTACAACGCCGTCTACGAGATGCACGCCAAGCGGAAGGTGCACATGCGCCTCGCCGCCTACCTCGTGTCCGTCGCCCGCGTCGCCGAAGCCGTCCGCCTCCGCGGCTGGGCGTGATCAAATGCAGTAGCCGCGCCAAGCGGTGCGGCTACTGCCGTCGCAGGCATCCCCGTCGGCGGGCCGCGGATCGCACTGTAGCTCCGGCGCTCCGCCGCCGGAGGCCTGCCAATCGCTCCTCCCGTCCTCCTCCCCGTCGGCAGGTCAAGTTCAAGGTGGTCGTGCGCCGGGTCAAACCACGGTGAGCGTCGGCCTGAGCCGGACGAAACGGACTTTTGCCACAAAAGGCACAAAAGACACAAAATGTGTGAATTCTGTACCTTTTGTGGCTGAAGCAATCGGTGTTCCGGCCCCGCCACGGTTGTTGCAGACGGAATGTTCGCTCCGCCTCCTGCCCGGTTCTTTTGTTTGACCGCCGTGCAATTTAAGCTCCATAGTACCGGTGTGTCGCGAGCGCAAGGGGGAATCAGAAAGGAGTGCGTCCGATGAAAATCAACATGCTGGCATGCGGGTTGGCGGTGTTGGGCGGCGCGGTGGCCGCGCAGGCGCAGGTGCTGGATCTCCAGACGGGGCGCGGGGCGGACCTAAGCGGGGCGGCGAAGTTCTCCGTCGAGGGCGGTGTGGTCGCCGGCGACGCGGACTATATTGGCGCCCGCGGAAACTTTCTGGTGGCGGATCGCGTCCTGGTCGGCGTCCAGGTCGGACAGGTTGATCTCGGCGACAACGAGACCGCGATCGGCGGCTTCGCCATGTTTCAACTCGTCACCCGGACGCCGGTGGACATCGCCATCAAGGCCGGTTTCGACGCGGTCCTCGACGGGGATGTGGACCTCTACGAATTCAGCGGATTGTGCATCGTCAGCAAGGCGATCAACGAGCAGGTGCTCTGGTACGCGAACGCCGGCATGCACTATGTGGAGGTCGACCGGCCCGCGCGGGTCCGTGTTGGCGGGGTCGTCGTGGTGCCCGGCGATGACGACGATGACATCGTGCCGACGCTTGGCGGCGGCTTCGTCTTTACGATCAACGACCAGGCCTCCGCGTTCGTCGGGATTGATGCATTGCTGGGCGATATCTATGACGATACGGTAATTGGCGCGGGCTTCCGCCTGGCGTTCCGCTGACGGGCCGGGGCATGCGGACTCACCGGAAGAAGTAGCGGACGCCAAAGGCCGCGTTCAGCCGCACGTCCGACGACGGCGCGACCTCCAGCACCGGCACGAATTCGACGAACAGGCTGAGTCGCGATTCGGCCCAGTAGAAGTCGAGTCCAACCGGCACGCGAATTCCGAGCGTGGTTTCGTCGTCGTGGCGCTGGCCGGAACGCTCGTCATGGAAGCGGACGCCGGCCCCCAGCCCGTAGTACAGGGCGGTGCTGCCGTGGACCTCGGGCGCCAGGGCGTCGAAACGGTGAAGCAGATAATCCGCGTGCAGTTGGAGCGAATCGCCGTCCGAGAAGGACCAGGCCGCGGCGGCGGTGATGGCGTGCGCGGATTCCACCCAGTGCTTCAGCGTCACGCCCGATGGTTCACCCACGATTATTCCCACCCCGGTTCCGCTGCGTTGTGCATGCGCCGGGCCTGCCAGCAATCCGACGAACGCGACCAACAGGCAGGACATGGTTTTCATGGCGGTTCCCCCTATTTTTCCGGCACCACGGTTCCCAGTATGACATCAACACGAAGGCTCACCAAGGGCGTTGCCTTGAAATCCCGCTCCTCCGGGAAATCCACACCGGGTTCGAATTCGAGAAAGAGCCAGTCGCGATAGATGCGCTGCCGCCAGATGGCGCGCGCGGTGTAGAGGTCCACCATGGTTTCGGGTTCCGTGTGGCCCAGCGCGCCCGCGCGCAGCGAGACCGTGCGGCGCTGGCTCAGGCGGTGCGACCAGGTGAGGCTTTGCCCCAAATTAACCCCGCGGCTGGTCTCCGACCAAACGGCGGCCGAACTGGCCCGGATCAGCGTGTTGGATCCGAGCGGCCGGCCAATGTCCAACTGCGTCTTCTCCCCAAATCCATCGTCCGACTCCCAAAACAACGTCTCGCCAAGTTCCACCCGCCACACCCCGAACTGGCCGCGGATCCGACTGCGCAATCGGATGCGCGGCACGGGTTCCGGCCGGAACGCCATGCTGGCGGAGACGCTGGAGCGGAGCGAAAAATAATCGGGTAACCGATAGCGCAACCCGGCTCCGCCCTCATTCGAGCTTTCGCGCTGCCGCTGGGAGACCCGCCCCAGAATGCCGTCCAACACATCCTCCTCATCGTCAAAGCGGTCGGCGTAGAACTCCAGCCGGTCGGACAGGCGGCGCAGGCGCACGCGCGCGCTAAAATCCACGTCGGCCTTCACTTTTGGGTCCTCGGAAAAGGTGACCTCGGGCGTGATGGTGACATAGGACGGGGCCGCTGAACGGGAACGGATATAGCGGTCGCCATAAAATTGATACAGCAGCCGCGACGGACGGTCGTCCTCACCGGCCACGGAATCGTGCAATAAACGATCCGCGCGATCCACCGTCTCCACGACATAGTCCGACAGGCGTCCATGTAGGCGATCCACGGGGTGGGCTGCGGGGGGCGCTTCCGGTGTGGTGGCGGAGGGCGGGTTCGTGGGATCCGCGACGACAACGTCAGCGCCCAGCACGGCGCATACCGCCATCCGCGCGAGGGGGGCGCGGCGGCTACGGCGCATCTCCATTCTCCAGGCGGTCGAACAGCGGTTCCAGGTCGAGCCGGGCCGCATAGCGTGCCAGTGCGGCGCGCAGGCGGGCGATTTCAGCCGCGTCATACGCCTGCTCCGGATTGCGCGCCACCAGCAGCAGCCAGATACCGTTCTGTTCCGTCCGGCGGAAGGCGATCACCTGGCGCCGCTTCTCCCGTTGGAGCGCGACAAAGGCATTGCAGCGGACGGGATCGCGAAAATACACCCCGTTGATCACCAGCCGCACATCGTTGGCCGGCGTGCCGTACAGCGCCAGAAAGCTGGCCAGCCCGCCCGCGCGCGCCACGAGTTCCATATCCGCGGGCTTGCGGACGTAATCCGGATTGCGCAGCAGGTGGAGTGCCGCCTCCAACGCTGGATCGCGCAACAACTGGTAGCCCTCGGGCAACTCCCCGCGCTTCAGGCTGAGGACCTCAATGGGACCGTGCGGCAGGACATCGCAATCCTGCATGCGTCCGCAGGCCGCGACGCCCAAGGCTGCGACGAGGGAAAGAAGCACGGCTCCCCTGTTCCGGAACGGCAACGACATGATGATCCTCCCCGCGATCCCGCGCACTCCCATACGCGGCCAAGCTCGCGCCAATCCTAGCACGCGCCCCCCGCACGCGACACGCAAAGAATCGAAACGGGGAATGTCCACTAATTGGCACTCTTGACGGATGGTTTAGTAATACGTACATTGTACATATGTCAGGAACGACGTTCGACTGGGATGAGCGGAAGAATCGGGAAACATCCGGAAGCATGGCGTATCGTTTGAGGAGGCACAGACGGTCTTTCTGGATGAAAATGCCATCCGATTTCACGACCCCGAGCATTCCGGAGAAGAGGATCGATTTCTGATGCTGGGCATGAGCCTGAAGTCACGCACGCTGGTCGTGTGCCATTGCTATCGGGATGAAGACCGGGTGATTCGCCTGATATCGGCCAGAAAAGCCAACCGGAAAGAGCAACACGATTACCTGAACTACTGGGACTAGACCATGAAAGCGCATTACGACTTTCGCAACATGAAGGGGGAAAAGAACCCCTACATCAAAGAACTCAAGCAACCGATCACGATCCGCTTGGATAAGGCCACCGTTGCCTATTTCAAGAACCTGGCGATTGATCTGGGCATGCCCTACCAAAACCTGATCAACCTTTACCTGCGCGATTGCGCACTTAATCAAAAGAAACCCGCCCTCCGCTGGGCATCGTAAAGCGGTCCGACCCTCGCGGTTATGTGATGCGCACCCCTGCGGACACCTCGGCCAAGCGCAGTCTTTTGCGGCAATTTTGCGGGCTGAAAATCGGTCGTTAGAGTAATTCTCAAAAATATTGTCGTGAACCGCTGTAGCGACGGCATTTCATGCCGTCGGTTTTGGGCCGACGGGAT
>DAOLDD010000074.1:0-4665 GCA_035327585.1 Kiritimatiellia bacterium
CCAGTGACCTCGTGCATGTGAGGCACGCGCTCTGACCAACTGAGCTAATCGCCCGTCAAAGACCGGCATTCAGTCAAGAATGCGGGGCGTTGTCAAGGCTGGGGGCGACTACTTGAAGTAGGGGTTCGTGCCGGCGGTGTGGTCGGTGACGTCAAGGACGTGGCGGACCTGGGGGGCGACGCGGCGGATGGCGTTCTCGACGCCGAACTTCATCGTCGCCTTGGACGCGGAGCAGCCCTGGCAGCCGCCGCCCATCTCGACGTGGACGTCACGTCCCTCCACTTTCACGAGGCGTACGTAGCCGCCGTGCGAGGCGAGGGCGGGGTTGATTTGTTCTTCAAACAGTTCGGCGATCGCCTCCTCCATGTCGTCCGGCGAAAGCTGCTGGAGGTTTTCGATGACGGCGTCGGAAACCAGCGGCTGGCCCGAGGCGAAGGCGGCGCGGATCGCGGCGCCGATCTCGCCGGCGAGGTGCGGCCACGGAGTCATGACGTTTTTGGTGACGGTGATGGTCGTGCCGGCCACCATGACGCGCACCACGCCCTCGACGCCAAAAAGGTGGTCAGCCAGTGCGGAGCCGTGCGACTCTTCCGGCGCGTTGAAAATGACGGTCCAGTCCTCCACGACCGGCTGCTCCAGGTGGAACAGGCACATGGAGGGATCGGAGGTCAATTCGCCGGTGATCTTGATGGATGCGCTCATAAGGCAAACGTACGGGATGCGGCGCGGACTTCAAGCCCGGAGGCGGCGCTGCGCGGGAACGGGCCCGCGCGCGGCGGGTTTGGCGCGGGGCTTGGCCGCCGGTCGCGCCATTTGCGCGGAAAGCGGAGCGGCTTTCGCCTCGCGCTGGCCGACCGACGTGGCGCACACACGGCAGCGAATGTCGTACAACTCGGCGTGCGGCAGGACGAGCAGAAGGCGCTCGTACACCGGCTGCGCCGCGCGGCACTTCGGACAGAACAACTCGGAGGCAGAGAACTTTTCAAACTGCTGCATGCCGTCCGTTGTAGCAATGCCGCCGCCGCGCGTCCATCCCCCGCGCGTGCAGGCTTGTGACGCCGACGCGATTGCGCTTACGCTTGCGCCATGCGGATGATCCCCTGCGTGCTGGTGGTCGGATTGTGCTGCACAGCCGCCGTGTCGGCCGCGCCGCCGCGCGTCGCGTTTCGGACGGCCGTGGAAATTCCCGAGGAGGGGTTGACGCTGCGCCTGCCGTCCGGCGCGGAGGTGGTGGGGCTGGATCCACCGCGCATCTACACGTATCGTAATCCGGCGGGCGACCTGTTCGAGCGATTTGACGCGCGTGAACTCTGGATCGCCGCGCAGTTCAAGCGCCAGTGGAGGGACCCGGCGGGCCACGTGTTCCTGGTGGCCACGCCCTTCGCGCCGTATCCGCGTGACTTGATGGACGCGCACGTGGAGCGCGGGACGTTCGAAACACGGATGCGGGAAATCGCCGCACCACCCGCGGATCCCGAGGCGTTTGGCGCATGGGCGGAGGGATATGCCGGGGCGAAACTGGCGGCGCCGCCGCGGATGATCACCACGCCGTCGGCGCGCCTGCGGCAGATTCTCGCCTTTACGTTCGCCGGTGAGCCCGCGCGAAATGCCTACGGGATTCGATTTCGCCC
This sequence comes from Kiritimatiellia bacterium, assembly GCA_035327585.1. Lineage (GTDB taxonomy): Bacteria > Verrucomicrobiota > Kiritimatiellia > CAIVKH01 > CAIVKH01 > JAMLJG01. The sequence goes on from DAOLDD010000074.1 coordinate 1,632, forward strand.
GAACGTATTCGGCGTGGACCCGGACCAGTGGTTTTTCATCCTCGTGCAGTGGGCGGGCGCGGTGGATGCGGCGGAGGCGGGTCCGCTGCTGGAACGCGAGTTTCTTCCGCAAATCGGACTGGCGGCGAAACGCGAGGCCAGCGGCGGCGCCGCCGCCACGAAATTCCAGCATGCGGCGACCGCGGCCGCCGCGCAGACAAATCGCTCCGATGCGCTGGCCGCCAGCCGCGCAGCGGTCATCAACAGCATCCGTGGGCGGCGCGGCTGGTGGTTCGTGGAGACGCCGAACTACGTCATCGCGTCGGACCTGCCCGGCGCGCAGGCGGGCGCGGTGAAGCGCATCCAGGCCGACGTGGAGTTCCTGCGCGGCGCGTTCGCGCGGCTCATTCCGCCCCGCCGCCCCATCACCGCCGTGAGCGTGATTCGCGCCTTCGGCAGCGGCGAGGCCTACGTTGCGCACGTGGGCGCGGATATGGCGTGGAGCGGCGGCGCATGGATGCCGTCGAAACGCGAGCTGGTGATCCGCCCGCTGGAGGGCGGCACCGCGCGCGACCGGCGCGACTGGCTGCTCAACACCGTATATCACGAGGCGTTCCACCAGTACCTCGCGTACGCGCTCGATTTCCAGGAGACCTCCGCGTGGTTCAACGAGGGCCACGCGACGCTGTTCGAAGGCGCGGACATCCGCGACGGAAAACTGGAATTGGACGAGGTGGAACGCTACGCGGCGGATGTGACGGCGATCGCCAAGCGAGCGCCCGAACGTGTGTGGGATATCTTCGGGCTCTCCTACGAGGGATTCTACGCCGGCGGCCGCCACGATGATGGCGCGCGAAAAGATAACTACGCCCTCGCGTGGGGCCTCACGTATTTCCTGCGCAAAGGCGTGCCTTCCGGCGGCGGGCCCGCTGAATACGCGGCGATCCCGACCCGATATCTTGATGCGCTGATGGAGACGCGCGACCCGGCGCAGGCGACCGCCGCCGCGTTGCAGGGCGTGGATCGCGCCGCCTTCGCCGCCGCGTTCCGGGAGTTCTGGAATTCGCCGTCCAGGCGCAGCGTCGCGCGCCGCTACGCGCCGTAGCGCGGTTCTCGAAAATTCTGTCTTTGTCGCAACCTCTCGGCGCCGACGGCGCGGCGCCCTCCATGACCAAGGCTTTCCACCTGGAGGGCGGCAGGCCCTTGCCGCCCACGGGGGTTCAGGACAAAACTTTTGAGAACCACGCTAACACCATCACCCCGCCGGGCAATCAGTCGCACGCCTGGCGCGCATCGGCGGGCGCGGCGGCCTGGCGCTTGCGCCAAATTTCGGCGAGTCCGCCGTCGGCCGTCTCGCGATAGCGGGCCGACATGTCGCGACCGGTGCGGTACATCGCCTCGACGACCTCGTCGAACGTGACGCGGTGATGCCCGTCCGTGAGCAGCGCGAACGTCCCGCATTCGTACGCGCGCAGGCACGCGGTGAGGTTGCGTTCGATGCAGGGAATTTGCACGTAGCCCTGAACGGGATCGCAGGTGAGGCCGAGGTGATGTTCCATGCCCATCTCGGCGGCGTATTCAATTTGCGCCAGCGAGCCGCCCATCAGTTGCGCCGCCGCGGCCGCCGCCATGGAGCACGCCGACCCAATCTCGCCCTGGCAACCCACCTCCGCGCCGGAGACGGAAGCGTTGGCGCGAATGACGGACCCGATGAGGCCCGCCGTCGCGAGTGCGCGCAGGATGTCGGGGCGCGGCAGACCCTGCACGGTTTCAAAAAAATAGAGCAGGCCGGGGACGACGCCCGCTGGCCCGCAGGAAGGCGCGGTGACGATGCGCCCGCCTGCCGCGTTTTCCTCCGCGACGGCGAGCGCGAAGGCGGCGAGCAGTGCGATGTCGCGCTGCGGACTGGCGAGCGCCCGCGCGCGGGCGTGCGTGGTGGCGGCGCGGCGCGCGACCTCCAGCGGGCCGGGCAAGAGCGGTTCGGTCGACGCGAGCCCGCGTTCCACGCTCTCGCGCATTGTGTCCCAGATCACCGCGAGCCGCGTCCACAGGTCCGGCTCGTGCGCCTCGACGAATTGCCACAGCGTCCAGCGCCGTTCCGCGCAGAGCGCAAGCGCGTCAGCGAGTGTGGCGATGGGGTAGAGGCGGGGCGGCGCGGCCTGCGTGAGCCCGTCGTCGTCCTGCAGGGACCCACCGCCGATGCTGTACGCGGTCCACACACGCAGCCGTGCGCCCGCGGCGTCGAACGCCTCGAACAGCATCGTATTGGGATGCACGGGGGTGGGGGTTTTGCCGTCCCATTCGACCTCGACCGGGATGGGCGCGAGCGCGTCGATCAGGGTGCGGTCGGTCCAGTGGCCGTGCCCCGTCGCCGCGAGGCTGCCGCGCAGCGTGACGCGGATGCGCGCGGGCGATGCGTCGAACTGCGCGCGGAAAAGCCGCGCCGCACGTTCCGGGCCGATGCTGTGCGAACTCGACGGCCCGGCCCCGGTTTTGAACGTCTCAAAGATGGATTCAACGCGTCCGCGCATGGCTGCACCTCTCGCGCAGCCTAGCGCATTCCCGCCGCTTGGCGAAGTCGAAACGCGACGACGTCACGCGGACGCGAAGAGATCCGCGCCGATGGTGCCGCGCAGCGATTCGAGGCAGGAGGGCGCGTCGAGAGCCGCGAGGCGCTTGCGGACCGTGGCCCGGCGCGCCGCCACGCCAAGTTCCGCCGCGACCTGCGCGTATTCCGCGCGGCCGAGGAAGGCGTCGAGCCGGGTCTCGGTGGCGCGCAGGAACGTGCGCTCGCGTTCGCGCCGCTTCTCCAGCCGGCGTGCGTACCAGGGCGCCGCGAGCACGGCGGTGCGCGTGAATTGCGCGCGTACGTCCGGGTCCCGCAGCGTCTTTCCCTCGACGTGGCCGTACGCCATGATGTGGAGCAGCGCGCGCAGCGGCGGCAGCGCGAGTTCCGCGGAGCCGTCCCGGAAATATTGCTCGGCGACCCAGCGGTGCGCCTCGACGATGTTGTCCATCGCATCGGCGAATACGGCGCGGTCCTGTTCCTCCGGGC
>DAOLDD010000075.1:0-4347 GCA_035327585.1 Kiritimatiellia bacterium
GTCGGCGCCGAGGAATAGCGACCAAGACAGAATTTTCGAGAACCGCTCTAGTCGTACTTCTTGCGGAAGCGGACCTTTTCTTCTTCCGCCGTTTTGTCGGCGCCCGGCGCGATTTCCGGGGCGGGGACGGACGCGGGCGGCGTATCGGCGGGCTTGGCGTTGGCCGTCTCGACGTAATTTAGTTTCAGCATGCTCAAGGTCTGCTTGAGCATCTTTTCCTCTTCGGCGTCGAGGTTGCCCCGGGTCTTCGCCTCCAGCATGTCGATCATGTCGATGGTCTGCTGCGCGGCCTCCAGGTTGACCTCGGCCTTGCCGACGGCGGGATGCACCACCTTGCCCAGGCCCATCAGCGCGGACTGGGCGAGGGAAATGACGAGGTGCGCGAAGAGCGCGCGGTTCATGTCGTTCGCATCGTTGTTACTCATCGTTGGGGTCTCCTTGGGTGTTGCGTGCAGGCAATACCACGGCCGTCGCCCGCCGGTCGTCGACCAGCAGCGCCGCGGCCGCGTCGCGCACGGATTCCGGTTTCAGTTCGGTTAAACGATTTTCGAGTTCGAGCGGATAGCGGTAGCCGAGCCCGTAGAGCTCATGCAGGGCGCAGGCCGTCGCGAGTTCACCGTTGTTTTGCAGGCTCATGCTGGCGGCGGCCGCAAGTTGCGCGCGCGCCCGTTCGAACTCCTCGGTGCGCAGGCCATCGGCCCTGATGCGCGCGAGCTGTTCGGCCATCAGGCGCTCGACTTCGGGCACCGCTTCCTCGCGTGTCCCGGCATAGAGCGCGAAGAAGCCGGGGTCGAGGGCGACGAGGCTGAAGGCGCCGACAAAATAGACGAGCCCGCGCTTCTCGCGAATTTCGATGCCGAGGTCGGAGGAGAGTCCGCTCAATGCCTTTTGCAGAACGTTCAGCGCATCCACGCGCGGGTCATCCAGGCTGACCGCCGGATATCCCGCCAGCACGATGGCCTGCTGGCGCGGTTCCATTCGCTCCGTACGCGCGGGCAGCACCGGCGCGGTGGCGGCGTGTTTCAACTCGGGTCGCTCGCCGGCGGGCAATGCGCCAAAATATCGTTCCGCGAGCGCCACGGCGCGGTCGCGCGTGATGTCGCCAAAAATCGCGAGCACGACGTTGGAGCGGTTCGCGAGCCGGGCATAGTGTGCGCGTGCGTCATCCGCTGTCAGGCGTTCCACCGTTTCGGGCCGGCCCGATGCCGTGAAGCGGTAGGGATGGTCCGGGAAAAGCAGTTCGCGGAGCGCTTCCTGCGCGACGAACATCGGCTGCTCGCGCTGGCGGCGCAAGCCGGCCAGTTGAAGGCTGCGCTGCTTCCCGACCTCGTCTTCCGCGAAGGCGGGTTCCAGCAGGCATTCGGCGAACAGCGCGGCCACGTCCTCCACATCGTCCGTCAGCATCTGCGCGGAGAGGCCAAAACTGTTGCGCCCCGCGAAGGCGTCGAGGCTGGCGCCGCGTTGTTCGATTTCGGCGGCGATCGATTCCGCGCTGCGTCGCGCCGTGCCGCGCGTGAGCAGGTTCGCCGTCAGGTCCGTGAGGCCGTTGTTCTCCGCCGTTTCCGCCAGCAGCCCGCCGCCGAAGGCCGCCGTGATGTAGACGAACGGCAACCGGTGGTCTTCCCGCACAATCAACGGGATGCCGTTCGCGAGTTCGATGCGGTGGATGCTGAGGGCGGGCGGCGCGGAGACCGCCGTTGCCGCGCCGTTTTCCACCGGCGGCGCCAGCAGCACCGTCGTACGCTGGTTCGCGTTGAGATGTCGGCGCACCACGTCGCGCACCTGCTCCGGCGTCACCTGTGCGAGTCCGGCGAGGTAGATTTCCGAAAAGCGGGGATTCCCGGTGTAGTATTCACCGGACGCATAGCTGGAAGCCTGGCCGTGCATCGTCTGCAATTCGTCGAGTTCGGAGACCAGCAGGTTGCGGCGCGCCTTCTCGATCTCCGCGGCAGCAAAGCCGTTTTCGCTCCACGCCGCGAGTTCCTGGTCGATGGCGGCGCGGACCTCCGCCTCGCGTTCCGGGTCGAACGCCATGCTGATCGCGAACAAACCGCGATCGCGCGGCGTGAACGACCATGCGCCAATGTCGTGCACGAGCCGGTCGCGTTCCTTCAGGCGCGCCTCGAGTCGGGAGCTGCGGCCCTGGCCGGACAAGGTGGCCAGCAGGTCGAGCACCGGCGCATCGGGGTGGTCCAGCGAAACGGTGTGCCACGCCATCACCATGCGCGCGAGTTCGACGGGCGCGCGTTGCACCGCCTCGCGCGGGGCCACTTGCGGTGGTTCCGCGGGCAGCGCATCCGCGGGGCGCGCGCGGCGTTGGAAGCCGGCGAATATGGCGCGGAGATGCGCCTCCACCTCGTCGGCATCCACATCGCCCACGACGACCGTGATCATGTTGTCCGGGACGTAGTGGAGGCGGTAGTAGGTCTCCAATTCGGCGCGCGTCATCGTGCGGAAGATTTCCTCGTGGCCGATCACGGGGAAGCGGTAGGGATGCACGCGATAGGCGGTGCTCCAGAGGAGTTTGCTCAGTTCGCGCTCGGGGCTGTCCTTGCCCATCGCGAACTCGCGGAGGATGACTTCCTTCTCGCGCTCCCACTCGTCCTCCGGAAGGGTCGCGTTCATCACGGCGTCGGCCAGCACGTCGACCCCGACTTTCCAATTGCGCGCGGGCAGATCGGCGAAGAATACGGTGCGGTCCTGGGCGGTGTAGGCGTTGATCTCGCCGCCCGCGTCGTCGATCGCCTTGGTGATTTCCGACGGGCCGCGCGTGGTCGTGCCCTTGAAAATCATGTGCTCCATGTAGTGCGAGAGGCCAGCGCCGAGCCACTCGCCTTCGTGGATCGCGCCGGAGCCGACCCAGATTTGCACCGCCACCACCGGCGCGCTCGCGTCGGGCTTGATCAGGCAGACCATGCCGTTGTCCAGCACGACCCGACGCAGGCGGGCGTTCGATTCACGCAGTACATCAAGGGAGGCGGCGGGAGTCTGGTTCATAAGGAGAAGCGGCAGCAGGGCGGGAAGGGCCCGGCGGATGAAGAGACTGGATCGGGACCGTGCACGCATGGCCGGACGTTCCGGACTCAGTTGAGCCCCGCCGCCCGCGCGGGTTGGGCCTGGGGCTGGCGTGCGCGAAATGGTTTCGCGAAAGCCTCGTCGAAGTCGTAGCCCCCGGAGAAGTCGTCTTTGCGATCCTCGTCCGTCTTGCCGAGGATGCCCGCGCCGACCATGTTGAACACCATCTCCCCGAAGTCGTCGGACTTGCGGATGCCCCAGTGATTGAGGACGCGGAGCGAAAGCGGGCCGTATTCCTTCAGCGTGAACTGGCGGATGCCCTCGAGCAACTCCTGGCCGCTCACATGGCGGCCCGGTCCCTCGACCGGCTTTTCGAGCAGCTTGATGGTGAAGTCCAGCGCCTCGCGCAGGAAATGGTACGCATCCTCCGCATAGCGGGGATCGCGGTCGAGTATCGCCGCCAATGCTTCCTGAAAATTGACCTTCTTCATGTAACCGATTTCTAACGTACCACGCCCGCCGCGAAAGGGAAAGAGGGGGAAGCGGTTCGAAGGATTAATTTCTTGTCAGGACGCGGGCGGCAGGGCGGCGCGGATTTTGTCCGCCAACCCTTGCATTTCCCCGCGGTCCGCGTAGCTGCCCGCCCGCCAGTTCCAGGAATGGCCATCGGTGTGGAATCGCGGGATGACGTGGAAGTGGACGTGCGGCACCACCTGGCCCGATGCCGCGCCATTGGTCTGGTGCACATTCACGCCGTCCGCCTTCAGTCCGGTGTAGAGCCCGCGGGCCACCCGTTGGACCACGGCCAGCACCGGGGCCAGCAGATGCGGCGGCAGGTCGGTGATCAATTCGTGGTGCGCCTTGGGAATGACGAGCGCGTGGCCCTTGACGATCGGCCCGATGTCCATGAACGCGAGCACCGCGTCGTCCTCGTAGAGTTTCTCGCACGGCAGTTCGCCGCGCACGATCCGGCAGAAGATGCAGTCGCTCATGGTTCGCTCTCCTCGTAGGTGTAGACCGCCGCGCCATCCGGCGGCTCAAGTTCCTCCGGCGTCTGCGCGCGTTGGTGAAGATGGCGCGCGGTGAGGCCGATCAACGTGATGGCGAGGATGCCGAACAACAGCTTGCGCTCCTGCGGCGTGACCGCGAACCAAAGCCGGGCGGCCGCGGTGAACCGATGTTCCTTTTTGGCCATGCGTGGATACTAGCGGATGTCGATCCGGCGATTAAGTGGATTCCTGATGATTTATTATCCGTCTCGTTTTAGTGAAGACACGCTGTGGGTGGTCCGGGCGCTCCGCGCACGGAAAACGCCGCGCGGAGCGCGGCGTC
>DAOLDD010000076.1:0-3159 GCA_035327585.1 Kiritimatiellia bacterium
ACGGGATGAAATCCCGTCGCTACAACCAACAGGACGAAACTTTTGAGAACCGCTAAAGCATCCCCCGCGATGGACTGGCTCCGCCTGCTGCGTGCGCCGAATCTGTTGACGGTGCCGGGTGATCCGGTGGCGGGGTGTCTACTCGCGGCAGGCGCAGCGGCTGTTCCGGACGTGCGACTCGTGATGGTGGCCGTGGCCGCCGTCTTGTTTTACGCAGGCGGGCTGGTGATGAACGACCTCGTGGATCGCGCGGTGGACCAGCGGGAGCGCCCGCAGCGTCCGCTGGCGGCGGGACGCATCCCGGTTTCCGCGGCGCGTGTCGCACTGGCGGTGTGCTTTGTCGGCGGCGCCGCATTGTGCGCCGCGGCGGGCGGGTGGGTGTTGGCGGCGGGACTTCTGCTAATGAGTGCGATCGCGGCGTACAACCTGCTGCATCGTGCGGGTCCGCTGGCTGCGCTGCTGATGGGGGCGTGCCGCGGACTGAATGTGGCGCTCGGCGTTGCGCTGGCCGGCGCGGCGGGCGCGCTGGCGTGGGCGGGTATGTTGCTGACGGCCTGCTTTGTCGTGGCGCTGACCGCGTTGGCCCGGCATGAAATGTCGGCGCGGAAACCGGGGTGGCGCGCGTGGCTGCCCGCCTCCGTGGTGTTGGTGGGTTTCGGTTTTGTGGTGCGCCAGGTCGAGTTGACGCCGGATATGGAGTTCCGGTTGACCGGCGCCTTTTTCTTCGCGTTTGCGCTGGCGGGGCTCGCCGCCTGGCGGCTGATGGAGGGCGGGCGGGGGATGGCTCCTGCTGCGATTGGGTTGTTGGTGAGCGCGCTGATTCCGCTACAGGCCGCGCTATGCCTCGCGTCGGGCTCCGGCGCCTGGGGCATGGCCGCCGCGTTTCTCCTCATCGTTTTGTGGCCCCTGAACCGCTGGCTCGCACGCTCATTCGCGCCCAGCTAAACTTCCCCGACACCTTATGAACGCTCTCGAAACAGCGTGGAAATCAGTATGGGTGGACGCCGCGCTCCGCGCGGCGTATTCCGTGCGCGGAGCGCCCGGACCACCTGATTCTTGTCGTCAATGAAACATGACGGTTCATAATTCGATTTCCCCCCCATGCCCCAAAACAAACTGCTCGTTGTAGACGTTGCCGCGCTGGGCTGGAACCAGGCGCAGCGACTGGCTGTGCCCGGATGTGACTTCAAACCCGCCGCCCCGGTATTTCCCGCCGTCACCTGCGTGGCGCAGGCCACGATGCGTACCGGCGCGTTGCCGTCGTCGCACGGCTTGGTGGGCAACGGGCTTTGGTTTCCGGAACTCAAGAAGGTCTTGTTCTGGGAGCAATCCGCTGCGCTGGTTGAGGGGCCGCGCATCTGGGAAGGCTTCCGCGCGCGCGGCAAAAAAGTGGGCATGTTGTTCTGGCAGCAAAGCCTCGGGGAGTCCGTGGACCTCGTGCTCTCGCCGCGCCCGATCCACAAACACGAAGGCGGGATGATCCAGGACTGCTATTCGCAGCCGGCCGATCTCTATGCGCGGCTGTGCGCGAAGACCGGGCGCGCGTTCAACCTGATGCACTACTGGGGCCCGCTCGCGTCGCGGAAATCCAGTGAATGGATCACCGACGCGACCTGCGCCGTGATGGGCGACGCCGCGCTCGCGCCGGACCTGTTGTTCACGTATTTGCCGCACCTCGACTATGACCTGCAGCGCCACGGCCCGGACAGTCCGCCGGCTGCGCGGGCGCGCGAAGTGCTCGCCTACCTGCTGGCCCAATTGACGTCGGTGGCCGAGGCGAATGGCTATGACTGGCTCATCTTTGGCGACTACACCATCGGTCCCGTGACGGAACCGGCGGTATTCCCAAACCGCGCGCTGCGCGACGCCGGCCTGTTTTGGACCCGCACGTTAAAAGGCATGGCCTATCCCGATTTCTTCAACAGCCCCGCGTTCGCCGTGGTGGACCACGAGGTGGCCCACGTGTTCACGCGCGACGCGGCGGCGAAGGAACGTGCGCGCGAGGTGCTGGCGGCGCTGCCGGGCGTCGAGTCCGTGCTGGAGGGCGACGCGCGGCGCGCGGCGGGCGTCGATCATCGCCGTGCGGGCGATCTCGTGCTGGTCGCGAAACGCGGCGCGTGGTTTGCCTATCCGTGGTGGACCGATCGTCGCGAAGCGCCCGACTACGCGACGCACATCGACATCCACAACAAACCCGGCTACGACCCCTGCGAACTGTTCTTCGGCTGGCCCCCGCTGTCCGTCAGCCTGAACACCGCGAAGGTGAAAGGCAGCCACGGCCGCGCAGGCGAGAACGACGCCATCGCCTGGTCCACCTCGCTCCCACTCGCGCAAACACCGGACTCGCTCCCCGCGCTGTCCAACCTGGTCCGCGACTTCTGCGGATAGCGCGGACAAGGAGGAGCCCGCGAAACACGCAAAACACGCGAAAGGGGACCCGCACCGGTCACCGGTAACTGAACACCGGTCACCTCTTCCTTGCCTCCCACCCCCTCATCCCCTACGCTAAAGCCCGTTCAGGCCGCGACCTCCGCTGGATTAGAACAACGTTGTCCTAATCCCCGGAGCGAGGAAAAGGGAGGCGTTGGCCTAATCAACGTTCGAGAAATGAAGGCTGAATGAAACCGATTTACATAGCGATGATCCTTGGCTTGGCGATGGTGGTGCCAGCACGAGCTGGTGACATGGCGTTAGTATCATGGTCTTGGGCTGGCGCGGACAAGGGTATGACCTCGGTCGCAGTTACCGACACCCTGGATATTGCAATATTGCGAGACACAGAGGGCGCAAAAGATTTTCAAGACAAGTATGGAATTACCTTTCCCGCAAACGATGCGATCTTCTCTACAAACGCAATACTTGGCATTTTTGTCGGGCCGGCAATGGGTTTCAGGGGAATAATCCACATCCGAAATAGAGGTAAAGACGAATATACAATTCTGTTGCACGACACCGGCATACAAATTGAGATGGCACAACCGCCAGAAGGTAAGTATTGGGCAAACGCGATGATGATTCTTGTAGACAAAGATGTTGCGGACGGTGACCTTCTATTCAGCACTCCGACGAAAGGCGTAATACGGGAATTCGGAAATCACGGATTCCCTGACTTCAACTTTGAATTGCACGAATAGTTAGAAACACGCCGTGCGTCGAAGG
>DAOLDD010000077.1:0-3116 GCA_035327585.1 Kiritimatiellia bacterium
GGACGCCGCGCTCCGCGCGGCGTTTTCCGTGCGCGGAGCGCCCGGACCACCCCAAGGCGGTCTGCACGAAACGGTTGATACGTTTGCGGTGCTGCCGCGTCGCCATGAAGCTTTCGCTCCCTCATCGTTCGCCTTCGCCGGGCCGCGGCGGGCGGCTTCAAGGTTTGGTGCAACCGCATAAAATCCGCTCGCCCTTGTGACGGCGCGTCGCAAGACTGTGCGGCATGGATGCGAAACTGGAACTCGGGCTGGAACGGCTCGTCCGCCGCGCGGACAGCGCGCTGCGCGGGCGGATTGGCCTGCTCGCGCATCCGGCGAGCGTCGACACCGCCGGCCGCCACGCCTCCATCCTGCTGCGGGAAACAGTAGGCCGTCGGCTCGTTGCGCTCTACGGGCCCGAACACGGTTTTTATGGACGCGGCGGGGCGGGGGAGGAAATCGCCGACGCGCGGCACCCCGCGTGGGGCATCCCGATTCACTCCCTGTATGGCGCGCATCGGAAGCCGTCGCCGGACATGCTGGCCGGCATCGACACACTGGTCTTCGACCTACAGGACATCGCCGTCCGCTGCTACACCTTCGTCACCACGTTGCGCTACGCGATGGAAGCCTGCGCTGAAAACGGCAAACGCCTCGTCGTGTGCGACCGGCCCGTGCCGCTGCCGAATGTCGTGGATGGCCCGTTGCCGGAGCCCGGTGGGGAGAGCTTCGTCGCCGGCGTGCCGATGCCGCTCGTGTACGGCATGACGCCCGGCGAGGCAGCGCGTTTCCTGCACCGCGCGCTGGGCCTAGACCTGGACCTCGTCGTCGTACCGATGCGCGGCTACCGCCGCCGTGCGCAGTGCGACGCCCCGTGGATCTCCCCGTCGCCCGGCATTCGTTATTGGGCGACGGCGTGGACCTATCCCATCACCGTCTTCACCGAGGCGCTGCCCGCGCTCGAATGCGGACGTGGCGGCGTCGAGCCGTTCCAGCACATCGCCGCATCGTGGATCGACGCGGAGAAAACCGCGCGCGCGTTCAACCTCCTGCGTCTGCCCGGCCTGCGCGCCGCGCCGTCCTGGATTCCCAGTCCCGGCCTCCGCTTCCTCGTGACGCACCCCGACCGGCTGCGCCCCTTCGCCGCCGCGGTTCATCTGTTGTCCCTCCTGCAAAAGCAGTACGGCGCCGACCCGCTCTGGACCGCGCCCGGCACACGCCTCGAATGGTTCGACAAACTGATGGGCGGCCCCGCCGTCCGCGAAGCCCTGCAAGCCGCCCGCCCCCCCGCCCGCATCATCGCCGACGCGAACCGCCGTCTCGTCGCCTTCCGCCGCGCCCGCGCGAAAGCCCTGCTCTACGCTTAACGGGCCCCTCCCTCGTACCCGTGCACGTAAGCGTTCACGTTCACGATCCGGGAATTCGTGAACGTGAACGTGAACGTGAACGGCGGGGGGGGTTCCTCCTGATCCCGGGCAATTCCGGCCGGCCATCGGGCAATCCCCGATACCTCAATCAGGGCGGGCGTGGCGCGTTTCGCGTTGAGTGCGAAGGGGTTCGGCGAGAGCCTGAACCCCGTGCCATGAAAATCATCGAACATCGCAATGACGTCGTCCTGAAGAAAGCCATCGCCCGCGCCCGCGAACGCGGCGTGGTGTTGCCGACCTTCGCGCAGCAGAAGGACCCGTCCACGGTCCCGCCGAAAATCCTCGCGCGCCTGAAGACGCTCGGCTTGTGGGACATCGATCCCGCGAACCTGTTCCGCATCACCTGGAAAAACGAACCGAAGGCGAAGGGCGGCGGGTTCGGCGGCGGCAACTGGCTCGAATTCCCCTCCGCGCTCACCGGTGTCGACGCGAAGATCGTCGGCATCGCGGGCAAGTGGTTCCCGACCGGCGCACACAAGGTCGGCGCGGCGTATGGCTGCCTCGTGCCGCGCCTCGTCTCCGGCAATTTCGATCCCACCGCGCAAAAGGCCGTCTGGCCGTCGACCGGGAACTATTGCCGCGGCGGCGCGTACGACTGCGCGCTGCTCGGCTGCCCCGCCGTCGCGATCCTGCCGGAAGGCATGAGCCGCGAGCGCTTCGAGTGGCTCAAGGAAATCGGCACCGACGAAATCATCGCGACGCCGGGCACCGAATCGAACGTGAAGGAAATCTACGACAAGTGCTGGGAACTGCGCCGCACGCGCGGCGACAAGATCGTCATCTTCAACCAGTTCGAGGAGTTCGGCAACGCGATCTGGCACTACAACATGACCGGCGGGATCATCGACGAGATTTTCCAGCGCGAATTCGCCCCGGGCGGCGCGCGCCTCACCGGCTATGTCAGCGCCACCGGCTCCGCCGGCACCATCGCCGCGGGCGACTTCCTGCGCACGAAACACCCGTCGCTCCGCGTCGTCGCCACCGAGGCGCTTCAATGCCCGACCCTCTACCAATTCGGTTTCGGCGCGCACCGCATCGAGGGCATCGGCGACAAGCATGTCCCGTGGATCCACAACGTGAAGAACACCGACATGGTCGCCGCGATCGACGACGAACAGACGATGCAGCTCATGCGGCTGTTCAACGAACCCGCCGGCCGCGACTACCTCCGCGCGGCGGGCGTCGCCGCGGACGTCGTCAACCAGCTCGACCTTGCCGGCATCTCCTGCATCTGCAACCTCGTCGCCGCCATCAAAGCCGCGAAGTACTACGACATGACCGCGAAGGACGTCGTCTTCTTCCCGATGACCGACTCGATGGAACTCTACGCCTCGCGCCTCCACGAGATGGCGGAGCAGCACGGCGTCTACACGCGCGAAACCGCCGCCGTGCACCACGGCCGCTACCTGCTCGGCGCGCAAACGGACCACCTGCGCGAACTGACGTATTTCGACCGGAAGGCGCTGCACCAGTTCAAATACTTCACCTGGGTCGAGCAGCAGGGCAAGACCTCCGAGGAGCTGAACGAGCTGTGGAGCGACGACTTCTGGCGGGAGATTTTCGCCCCCGAACAGGTCGCCGAATGGGATCGGCTCATCGAGGAGTTCAACGCCGCGGCCGGCGTCGCATGAGCCGCGCCGCGAAAGATATTACAAGCTATCCCAAAACCGTTTTGGCCCCCGGCGGGCTTGCCCCGCCGGAGCCGAAGTT
>DAOLDD010000078.1:0-2549 GCA_035327585.1 Kiritimatiellia bacterium
CCTCTCCCTCTTGCCTCGGCGAAGCGCAGCGAAGACGGGCGGGGAGAGGGAGAAGACAACACCCTCTCCCCTTGGGAGCGGGCGGGGGTGAGGGGCTGTTCAGAAAAAAACTTTTTAGAATCACTCCAAGCCCGGTCTTATCCCCCCCTTCGATTTCAATCCAGGTTGAAAATTTTTCAACCCAGATTGAAATTTCGCGTCCCTCCATCCCGCCGCAAGCCTGATGCGGGGCGCAGCATAATCCACTCGTTATAAACGAGTAGCGACGAGGAGTTGCCGCCGGTATCCGGGTTGGCACGCGCCCTGCAAATAGGACTTCCGTGAACAACATCACTCACGGGAGAACGACGATGAATACGATACGGGCGATTGGCGTGGCGATTCTGTTGGCGGCGGGTGCGGCGATGCAGGCGGAGGCCCGGGACGCGGCGCGGGCGCGGGGGGCGGAGTTCATCCACATCGGCTCGCGCGTCTTCGACGCGGTTCGGTACGACGCCGCGGACCAGACGCTCACGCTCGTTTTCAGCAGCGGTGCGGCCTACGCGTATCGCGGCGTGCCGCGCGACATCTATCTCGATTTCACGCGGATCGTGAACAAGGGCGAGTACTTCAGCCGGCACATCCGCAATCGCTTTCCCTACGAGCGGCTCGATGCCTATCCGTCGAGCTGGGCCGCGCGGAACTGACGATTTGGGTGGGGCGCGAACTTTGAGCGCGCTCCACGCGGATCACCCTTTCCGGCGAATGCCGGATGAAAAAACAACACAAAGGAGAACACACCATGGTGCGCATGAACAAAGTACTGCTCGCGGGCAACCTGACGCGGGACCCGGTGGTCCGGAAGACCTCCGCGGGGCTGGCCGTCGCCGACCTCGGTCTGGCGGTGAACGAAAGTTACCGCGGCAGCAACGGCAAGTCGGAGGAAAGCACCTGCTTTGTCGACGTGATCGCGTGGGACAAGCAGGCGGAGCATTGCGGGGAATACCTGCACAAAGGTTCCTCCGTGCTCGTCGAGGGGCGGCTGCAGCTCGACCAGTGGAAGGACAAGGACGGCCAGAACCGGAGCAAAATCAAGGTCAACGCGCAGCGCGTCCAATTCATGGGCAAGCCCGCCGAAAAGGGCGGCGCCCGCCCGGCGCGCGGCTCCCGCGATGGGGACGACGACTAGCGCTTGTGCAGCGGAATGCCGCGCCCGTGGCGCAACCTGCGGGCGCGGCGGCTCCGTTGACTTTTGACCCGTTCTGACCTAACAATCCGACCTTCATTTCCACGCTTCCACAACAGCCGAAAGGGTACGCCCATGCCTCCGAAATCCGCCGCCAAGGAAATCGTCAAAGACGACAAGAAGATGCCCGCCGCGTTGAGCGCGGTCCTGGCCCAGATCCAGAAGGAATTTGGCGACGGCGCGATCATGCGCCTGGGCAACGAGGATCATACGGTCAAGGTGCCAGCGATTTCGACGGGCGCGCTGACGCTCGACCTCGCGATCGGCGTGGGCGGCGTGCCGCGTGGCCGCGTGATTGAGGTGTTTGGCCCCGAGTCCTCCGGCAAGACAACCCTCGTTTCGCACATCATCGCGAACGCGCAGAAGGCGGGCGGGCTGGCGGCGTTTATCGACGCGGAGCACGCGCTGGACCCGGCCTATGCGAAGAAGATCGGCGTCAACCTCGACGAGTTGCTCGTGTCGCAGCCGGATTCCGGCGAGGAGGCGCTGCAAATTGCGGAGACGCTGGTGAAGAGCAACTCGCTCGATGTCGTCGTAATCGACTCCGTCGCCGCGCTCGCGCCGAAGGCGGAGTTGGAGGGCGCGATGGGCGACTCGCACGTCGGACTGCAGGCCCGCCTGATGTCGCAGGCGCTGCGCAAACTGACGGGCGCGATCAATCGCTCGAAGACCTGCTGCATTTTCACGAACCAGATCCGCGAGAAGATCGGCGTCATGTTCGGCAGCCCCGAGACGACGCCCGGCGGACGTGCGCTGAAGTTCTACGCATCAGTTCGTCTCGATGTGCGCCGCATCGGCGCGCTGAAGGATCCCACCGGCAAGGTATTCGGGAACCGCACCAAGGTGAAAGTGGTCAAAAACAAGGTGGCGCCGCCGTTCACTGAGGCGGAATTCGACATCCTGTACGCCGAGGGCATTTCGTGGACGGGTTCGATCGTCGACGCGGCGATCCAGCACGGACTGCTGGAGAAACGTGGCTCGTGGCTTTCCCTCGACGGCCAGCAACTCGGACAGGGCCGCGACGCGGTGCGCGACAATCTCAAGAACGACCTCGAAATGCAGAAGCAGCTCGTCGAGCGCGTCAAGGCCAAGGTCGCCGAGTCTCACAACGTCGCCACCGCGGCGGCGGATGAGGACGAAGAATAGACGGCAACAGCGCCTCCGCTGAAGTCGCCGTGGCCGCGATCTGTCAGCTACGCCGACCGCGGCACGAGTGACCGCCCCCGTCCGGCTTGTCCGGACGGAGCGAAAGTTCTGTCAGCTACACGTAGTAATTCTCAAAAGTTTTGTCATGAACCGCTGTAGCGACGGCATTTCATGCCGT
>DAOLDD010000079.1:0-2484 GCA_035327585.1 Kiritimatiellia bacterium
TTCCTCGGCGCCGACGGCGCGGCGCCCTCCAAGACCAAGGCGTGCCATCTGGAGGCAGGCCCTTGCCGCCCTCGGGGGTTCAGGACAAAACTTTTGAGAACCGCTATAGGCGCGCGGCCCGGCGTCACGGATCCAGTTGGAACGTGAAGCAGTAGAGGGAATCGCCCTCCAGCGTGTAGTCCAGCGTTGAAGCAACGCCGAGGCCTGTCGTGAGAACCGATCCTTCGCGCCCGTTGTCCGGGCTCCACCAGCGGACCCCGGTGGGATGGCACGCATAGCCCGGAATCTCGATCCGCACGTTCGCCGGGGTCGTGTTGCCGTTCAGCGCCCAGACGGTAATGAGGCCCAGATCCTCCTGGATAAAAGCCACGGACGAAGTCAGGTCCCGGGGCTGGTCCGTATGTAAATAGCGACCGCCATTTGACGTGTTCACCAGGTGCATGAAGATGAAATAGATCCGCATGAGCACCAGTTGGCCGCGCACATTGCGCAGCATCTTGTGCTCCTTCACCTCGTTGCCGAGTGAAAGCCAGTCGTTGAGGCCGCTGTAGCCGGCTCGAATGTGGCGGAACAGGAAGTCCGTATTGCGGACGGCCACGTCATCCGGGCCCGTCCAGTTGTGTATCTCCGTGTTCCAGATGGGCCGGTCCAGCTTCCGGGCCTGTTCGGCGAAATCGAGCAGGGACCCCTGTGTGCCGGTGTTGTGCGACGCTGTGATGTCCCAGAAGTCCGCGCGCCCGATGGCCTGCGCCTCCAGGATCCAGCTTGTGGCTTGTTCCCAGTTGTGCGCCGACGCGGCGATGACGAGGGGCATTTCCGCGCCCATTTCCGCGCGCAGCGCATCCATCATGCGCGCGACATCGCCCGGGCGCAGGTGCAGGGTCGCCTCGTTCAGGGCGTCGAGGTAGGTCATCGTAAAGCCCTGGTCCTTCATAAAACGCAGGAATCGCGCGTAATACGCCGCGCCCTTTTCCGCTTCGAGCCGGACGAACGACCGCGTGGCTTCATCGAAGGCATTGCTCCAGATGCTGATCCAGAGCGGATAGGGCGTGAAGGGCGCGCCGGACTGTTCGTTTTGCAGCGGGCGCGGGCTCGCGAAGTATTTCAAATCCGGCCGTGCACGTTGGAACGCGCGCATCATGTCCAACTGTGAATTGTAGACCGCCCAATTGGTGACGCCCTCATTGAGTTCCGCCGCGGGATTGATCGCGATTCGGACATAATCGACCCGGCAGCTATTCACCGCCCAGTCCGCCAACTCGTCGTAATTGATGCGCACCCCCCCGTCGGACAGGTGCCAGAGACGCTCGAAATCCATGCCGTATCGCATTTGCTGCCGGGGGATCGTATCCACGCGAATGCGCGCGAAATTGGTGTCGGAGAGGAAGGGCCCCCGGATCAGCAGATTGTCGATATTGGCCTGGTTCCCGCCGGTGCCGACGCTCTGGGCGTGAATGCCAAATGAAATTTTCCGCCCGATTGCGCTGCTGCCCGGCGCGATCCGGAACTCCAGCATCCAGGTCGTCCACGTGTTCAGCGGCGGCGGATTGCTGATGATGAGAAGCGAAACGCCGGGCAGGCTCCTGAAGTGAACGAGCGCGTCACGCACCGCGCCGGCGGCCACGATGTTTGAAGAGGAATCAAAGAGGCCCACCGTGAGGTTGTTCGTCGCGAAGGGACGGTTGTTGTTTCCATCGTGGCCCACATCGAAGCTGATCAGGTAGGAACCCTCGCGGAGGGTGAGGCCGGTCTCTTTGTAGACCGCCGAATGACCCCAGGTGAAACTGACGGAGTGCCGGAAAAAATGGGTTCCCTTGGTTGGGAGGCGCAGGGCGGACGAGGTGGCGAATTGACCGCTGTTTAAGAGGATCCAGCCCTGCCCCGCATCCATCGGATCGCGCAGCCGCAGCGGCTCCGACTGGTTCCAGCGCAACCGGGAGAAACCGGCCGAATCGCCCGGATTCCCGGCGAGGGGCACGGATGCCTCGGGATTCTCCCCGCTCACATCGGTCGCGCCGGTCCCGTTGGTCACGGTCGTCCACGCGACGCCCGTGGGATGCAGACTCGGGGCAAATTCCACCCGCCATTCGACGTCCGCCGCCTCGGGGTTGATGGGGAACGCGAGGTGGGCGCCGCTCCCGCGCCGTTCCATCCGGAACGTTGGCGTGGTTTCGTCCAGCGGGTCGATCCCGTGCGCATAGGCTTCCAAGTTGGAGACGCGCCCGGGACGCCCCGTCGCGGAACGATCCACCGCTGCCGGTGCGCCATCGAACATCGGGCCGGCCCACTCGTAATAACTCTCAAATGCCGGGACCCCCTGCGCGAACAGGCCGCACAGGATGGCGAGGACCGCGCATCGGGATGTCGTGGGCGCTCTCATCCCGACGAATATAACGTAATATTAGAGCGATACAAGTCCCGCGCGTTTACAGGACTTTCCCCGGTTTTCGCTTGCCCCCTGCGGGCTTGCTTGTCTCGGCGCAG